>NHBR02000114.1 GCA_002167435.2 Allomuricauda sp. TMED12 | reverse complement strand
TGCTGTACACCAAAACAGCCCAATAACTGTGTAATACATGAAACCCAACACTGCACCTATTGGGGTCGTAAAGAGGATTTGCCCAGAGATGGTCTATATCAATAATGATTCCGGCCAGAAGAATCAAAGCCACTTTGATTCTATTGTCTTTAAAAAACAAGAATGCAATTAGGATGGGAATCAGTAAATGTATGCCGTAATGGAGTAGGTGCCTAAGCATGTTTTAAATCTAAAGATAGACTTTTCAGATAGGTCAGCGCATTGGTTCCCTCATTGAATAGAAGGTCTAATACACTTAAATTGGTTATGAATCCATGGCGTTCTTCAAAGACTTGAGGATATGAATTCATCATCCAACTTTTTTCTTTTTTTGCATTGACCAAAAACCGAGCATCCAAAAGGCTATCAGGGGCTACTTCATATCGGTTCGTTTGTTCCGTAGGAATTTGTATTCCCATACAGTCTGCAATGGTCTTCATTGTCTTTAAGTTGAAATCAAGCAGATTATGGTCCGAACCTTCATAAAGCGGTCGTAGTTCGTCCTCGTAAAATTCAAAAAAGGGTGAAGTTCTGTAAGCGGTTTCCAAGGTGCGCCAATGCTCTTTTTTCCAGTTGTAACCGTTTTCCATGGATACATCAACATATTTTTGTCGCCCTTCTTTGCCACCCACATGTTTTATTGGGATATTGAGCATATGCTTGCCCTTGTCCGTTGAAATATAACAGCGATTTCTGTAGGTCTGTTTTTGAAAGTTATCATGTACTTCCCAAACCACTTCATTTTGCACTATGGCTGCAAAAATGGCTATGCTTGGAAAATAGGTTGGATGGAGCAGTACTTTCAAAAAACGACAGATTAAGCTTTTTTCTTCTTTTTCTTGCGGAAGAAATCAAAAACAAACCACCCTGCTAAAACTGCTATAAAATACCAGAAGTAGGAAACAGGTTCTCCGCTTCCTCCAACAGTAGTAAATACGCGATCCCAACGAACCCTCCAATTGGCGATTCCCTGTCTAAAGTTATCGAAACTCATCCAAAGGAAAACGGGTTTACCAACAATATGGTCGGCCGGAACATATCCCCAAGTTCTACTATCTTCAGAGTGGTCCCTGTTGTCACCCATCATCCAGTAGTAGTCTTGCTTAAAGGTGTAGGAGTTTGCTTCTTGACCATTGATGAGCACCTTATTCCCTGTAACCTTTACATCGTTGTACTCGTAATCACGAATTATTTTTTTATAAAAAGGAATGGTCTTCGAGTTGATTTCCACAGTCGTTCCAGCCTTTGGAATATAAATTGGACCAAAGTTGTCATTGTTCCAAGGGTAAAGGTTGGGTTTCTGCGGGAATATGTTCCCACCATACATGCCTTTGGGTTCAATGGTTTTTACAACGGAATCAATAGCAGGATTGTTCTTGAGAGCTGTAACCATTTCATCCGTTAAATTCGCCATACGGGAACGTGGTTTTTCCTCTGTTAGTGAAAGCCTTAATTGACGAATAACGTCGGTTGGAATACCGTTTTCCTGTGTGTAGAGCTCAATCTTTCCATCGTCCGTTGGTCTACCACCAGAAATAAAAGGTGCCAAGGCGTTATACTGGGATTCGTTGATGTTCGTGGCAATATATTTTCGAACGTAATCTGAAGCATCAACATCTTCTAGGTACTTACTGGAAACGCCATTTTGAGCATAGATATCATAAACATACATGGGTTTTGCCCTATCCGATAGTTGGAGTTTTTCCCCGTTGATATAAACAAACCCATCAATAACTGCAAGGGAATCCCCAGGGGTCCCAACACAGCGCTTAACGTAGTTGGATTTTTTATCAATTGGTTTTATCACCGCTTTTTGGGCCTTAAAGAATTGATACAAAGTATCAGCGGGCAAACTAAAGACAACAATGTCATTTTTTTCTACCTTCTCAAAACCGGGCAAACGCATATAAGGTAATTGCAGCTTGTTTATCCAAGAAGACTTGTGGGTCTCAGGGTTGACATCTGCCAAATATGACCTTGTTTTTAGAACGGGAAGGGTATCGTGAACCATGGGTGCGGCCAACGTGGTCATAGGTACCCGTGCACCGTAGTGGAATTTGCTAACAAACAAAAAGTCACCAACTCTTAAGGTGCGCTCCAGAGATCCTGTCGGAATCACATAAGGTTGAATGAAATAGGTGTGAACAAAGGTTGCTGCGACAATGGCAAATACAATGGAACTGACCCATTCGCCCAATCCTGTTTTTGGTTTTAGACTACGGTCTTCAATATACTGTACATCTTCAGCGTAGTTGATGTAGTAGATGTAAAAACCTAGTGTAAGGATGACCAACCAAGTATCTACCAGTGAATTTTTACCAAAACTTCGTATGGTTTCCACCCAAACCACAGGGAACATCAATAAATTGATAATAGGGATAAACAGTAACAGTACCCACCACCATGGTCTATTGATTATTTTCATTAAAACAATACCGTTGTATATTGGAATAGCAGCTTCCCAAGGTTTTCTTCCTGCCTTAACGTAGAGTTTCCATGTTCCCAAAAAATGGATGACCTGGATGATGAGGATAAAAATGATCCACTGTGTACCGTCCATATTGTAAAATTTCTTTGTTAGACTAAAGGTCTAAATTCTTGTTACGTTTTTTAGCTTAGGTTTAACACATCTTTCATGGAAAAAATACCAGTTTTTCCGTGTATCCATTCTGATGCGATAACTGCTCCCAGAGCAAAACCTTCTCTGTTGTGCGCTTCGTGTTTTATTTCGATGGTGTCCACGGAACTTTTATAAGATATGCTATGGGTTCCTGGCACCACACCTTCCCTAATGGATTTTATAGGAATGGTGTTGTCTTTTGATTTATCCAACGCCCAGCTTTCGTAAGGGGTGTTTTCAATAATTCCTTCAGCAAGGGTTATGGCAGTTCCACTGGGTGCATCCACCTTTTGAGTGTGATGGATTTCTTCCATGGACACCTTATATTGGTTCAATTCTGACATCATTTTGGCAAGATGATTATTAAGTTCAAAGAAAATATTGACACCTAAGCTAAAGTTGGAGGCATAAATGAAAGCACTTTTATGTTCTTCACAAATGTTGACGGCTTCCGAAAATTTGTCAAGCCAACCCGTTGTACCACTGATTACCGGGACTTTATTTTTAAAACAGTTGGTGATATTGTCAAAGGCAGCTTCGGGCGTACTAAAATCTATGGCCACATCCATTTGGGAATAATCAATATCTTGTGATGGGTCATCGATCTTTACACCGATTGAATGGCCTCTATCTTGAGCGATTTGCTCAATCATTTTCCCCATTTTGCCATATCCAAAAAGACCAATATTCATATGCTAAAATTTTACAACCAGGGCCATTCCATAGTTAGGCTGATTGGTGAATGGGTTTATATCTATAAAAGGATTGAAATCAATGGCCAAATCATCATCTACATTGTATTGTTTTAGATGCGAGTCCACATTGGCATCAATAATATTTAAAGCGTAAAGTGCTATGGATATGACCAAGGCCAAATCTCTGTCTCTTTGGGTATTTTCTTGGGCCTCCTGCAGGGCATCAGAAGAAACATCGGGTCCACTTCCGTCACCATTTAGGTCATAAAATTCGTCATCGGTAAAACCGGCCAGTCTTCTCTTAAAAGCATTTCTGGCCCTACGATACTCTGTGTTGTTATAGGAATACACATAAATGCTGGTTCCGAGGGCTCCCCAGACTATAGGGGCTTTCCAATAACGTTTATTGTAAATCTGACCCAGACCAGGGAGTATGGCAGAATAAAATGCAGCCTTACTTGGTGCCAGTGGGTTGATACTCTGTTTTTTGGTGACTTCCTCAAAAGTTACACCTTCGCCTTCCATATTTTGAGCAATGGAATCTACCTCTTTGGTTTGCCGAGGATTATCTTTTTTATTGTTTTCCTCTTCTTCTTGGGAAAATCCTGAGTGGAACAACAAAAAGGCAAAGAGCAATAAAAGAAGGTTTTTATTCACCTGTCAACAATTTTTTGATACGCTTAAAATCTTCCTCAGAATGGAAGGGTATCACAATTTTTCCTTTACCGTTTTTGGAAGTGGTGATATCCACTTTGGTGGCGAGGCGTTCCTTAATGGAATCCAAACTTTTGGAAACAAACTCGGGAACATCCGATGTGCTTTTTTTCTGATCTAAACCAGAAGTTTGAGGTTCTTTCAGAGCTTTTACCAATTGCTCTGTAGCTCTAACGGATAGACCATCTGAAACCACTTTCTCATATATGGCAATCTGTTCCTTTTTCTTATCGATGTTGATAAGTGCCCTACCGTGTCCCATACTGATGAAACCATCTCGCATTCCTGTTTGGATAATAGGGTCCAATTTCAACAAGCGTAAATAATTAGTGATAGTGGAGCGTTTTTTTCCCACACGGTCACTTAATTTTTCTTGGGTAATTTCAATTTCGTCAATAAGTCGTTGATAGGAAAGTGCTATTTCGATTGGATCAAGATCTTGCCTTTGGATGTTCTCCACCAAAGCCATTTCCAAGGATTCTTGATCGTTTGCGATACGGATATAGGCTGGAATGGTTTCCAATCCGACCAATTTGGAGGCACGGAACCTGCGTTCACCAGAAACCAATTGGAATTTATTGAAATCCAGCTTCCTGACCGTTATCGGCTGTATGATTCCCAATTCACGAATGGAACTGGCCAGTTCCTCAAGGGTCTCGTCGTTAAAATTGGAACGTGGCTGAAAAGGGTTGACTTCAATGGAATTAATGTCCAGTTCTACCACATTACCGATTACCTTATCCGCATTTTTATCAGAAACCGACTTAATATCGTTTTCTGGATCATTTAAAAGAGCGGACAGGCCTCTTCCCAGTGCCTGTTTTTTTGTTGCTTTCGCCATCTAAACTTTCTCCTTGTTTTTCTTCAAAATTTCGTTGGCTAAGTTAAGATAATTGGAGGCACCTTTACTGCTTGCATCATATTTTATGATACTCTCGCCATAACTCGGTGCTTCGCTCAGCCTAACGTTTCGTTGGATTATGGTATCAAAAACCATATCCGCAAAGTGTTTCTTCACTTCTTCAACAACTTGGTTGGAAAGGCGTAATCTGGAATCGTACATGGTCAATAACATTCCTTCGATGTCCAAATCGTTGTTATGTATTTTTTGTACACTTTTTACGGTGTTCAATAATTTGCCAAGACCTTCCAAGGCAAAATACTCGCATTGGATGGGTATCATTACGGAATCGGCAGCGGTAAGTGCGTTCAAGGTTAATAATCCCAAAGATGGGGCACAATCTATCAACACAAAATCATACTTGTCGCCCAAATTTTTAAGGGCTTCTTTCATCATATATTCTCTGTTGTCCTTGTCCACCAATTCAATCTCGATGGCAACCAAGTCAATGTGCGCAGGTACCAAATCCACATTTGGGGAATCCGTAGTAATAATTACTTCGTCCACACTCATCGTGTGTTCCAAAAGTTGGTACGTGCCTTTTTCGATAGAGTCAACATCAATACCCAAACCCGATGTTGCATTGGCTTGGGGGTCGGCATCTATCAATAACACCTTTTTTTCCAATACACCTAAGGAGGCTGCAAGGTTTACCGTAGTGGTAGTTTTACCTACACCGCCCTTTTGGTTTGCAATTGCAATAATCTTGCCCATTTCATAGTAAGTTAGGTGCTAAAAATACGATTATTTAAGATGCGATAAAATGTAATTTGTTAACAGAGCGTGAATAACCCTTTCATTTTGCGTTAAAGAAAGTTAAAGTTTTGTTTGCGAGTCTGTTATGGAGTTCAGTCCAATAAAATGTTCAATATTTCTGTGGCGGCCTCCGCGATTTTGCTGCCTGGTCCAAAAATCGCAACGGCTCCATTGTCCAATAAGTGTTTGTAATCTTGCTTTGGAATTACGCCTCCAACAATGACCATAATGTCTTCACGGCCGTGTTTCTTTAGTTCTTGAACTACCTCGGGAACCAAGGTTTTATGTCCTCCTGCGAGTGAGGAAATCCCAAGTACGTGTACGTCGTTTTCAACAGCTTGTTTGGCTACCTCTGCGGGCGTTTGGAACAAAGGACCGATGTCCACATCAAAACCTAAGTCGGCATATCCGGTGGCAACCACTTTGGCGCCACGGTCGTGGCCATCTTGGCCCATTTTTGCTACCATGATACGTGGTCTACGCCCTTCTTGTTCCGCAAACTTGTCCGCTAATTTGCGGGCGTTTTCAAAACTCTCATCGTTTTTGATCTCTTTGGAATACACTCCGGTAAAGGATTGAATTTTTGCTCTATATCGTCCAAAGGCACTTTCCATGGCGTCACTAATTTCACCAAGGGTAGCACGCTGTTTGGCCGCTTCTACCGCTAAAGCTAACAAATTTCCACGGTCGGAGTTATTTTCCATGGCCTTTTTAGATGCAATACGGATGTCATCAAGGGCTTTTTCCACAGCTTTGGAATCCCTAGTGCTTCGGATTTCATCGAGACGGGCCATTTGCTGTTTTCGAACCTTCGCATTGTCCACTTCCAAAATTTGAAGGTCGTCCTCGTTTTCCAGCCTATATTTGTTTACCCCAACGATAATATCCTGGCCACTATCAATACGGGCCTGTTTTTTGGCAGCCGCTTCTTCGATGCGCATTTTTGGTATGCCTTTTTCAATGGCCTTGGTCATTCCGCCCAATTTTTCTACCTCTTGAATCAATTCCCAAGCGTTTTCGGCGATTTCTTGGGTCAATTGTTCCACCTTATGGCTACCTGCCCAAGGATCTACCGTTTTGGTGATATGTGTTTCCTGCTGCAGATAGATTTGCGTGTTTCGTGCTATTCTAGCGGAAAAATCGGTAGGCAATGCAATGGCTTCGTCCAAAGCGTTGGTATGAAGACTTTGGGTTCCTCCAAATGCAGCTGCCATGGCCTCTATGGTAGTTCTGGCGACATTGTTGAAAGGGTCTTGTTCTGTTAAGCTCCATCCACTGGTTTGACTATGGGTTCGGAGCATTGATGATTTTTGATTTTCTGGATTGAATTCTTGTACCAACTTGGCCCAAAGCATACGTCCAGCACGCATTTTTGCAATCTCCGCAAAATGATTCATTCCAATACCCCAGAAAAATGAAAGTCTTGGGGCAAATTCATCAATTTTTAGACCTGCTTTTATTCCGGTTCGAATGTACTCAATACCATCGGCCAAAGTATAGGCCAGTTCCATGGATGCAGGGGCTCCTGCCTCGTGCATATGGTATCCGGAAATACTGATGCTGTTGAACCTAGGCATATGTTTACTGGTAAATTCAAAAATATCTGCCACAATCTGCATGGAAGGAGTTGGTGGATAGATATAGGTGTTCCGCACCATAAATTCCTTCAAAATATCGTTTTGGATGGTTCCCGAAAGTTGTTCCATAGAAACACCCTGCTCCAAACCAGCAACAATATAAAAGGCCATAATTGGGATTACAGCCCCGTTCATGGTCATGGAAACGGACATTTTGTCCAAAGGAATGTCGTTGAACAAGATTTTCATGTCCTCGATGGAATCTATGGCAACACCAGCCTTGCCCACATCGCCGACTACACGGTCGTTGTCCGAGTCATAGCCACGGTGGGTGGGAAGGTCAAAAGCAACGGAAAGCCCTTTTTGACCTGCCTCTAAATTTCTTCGGTAAAACGCATTGCTTTCCTCGGCAGTTGAAAACCCTGCATATTGACGAATGGTCCAAGGTCTACGCACATACATGGTGGAGTAGGGGCCACGAAGAAAAGGGGAAATACCCGCGGCAAAGTTTTCGTGTCCGTGGTTTTGGGTCTCTACTGCACTCGACATTGCGGCCAATTCCATATGTTGAAGGTCTTTTCTACTCATCGTTCAATCTTTTTTGTTCAGAAGCTTCGGCCAATCTTTTTTCGATAATGGGCTCAATGATGGTTTTCCTAGCTTTGGTTTTCACAAAAGGATAAAGTTCAAGATTATCCTTCATTCTATCTTGTGGATTCTGATATTTGTTGGTCCCTAGTGAAACTATCTTGCCTTCATCAAAAAGTTGTTGTTCCTTTTCTGCACTTTCTTTTATTTTTCGTTGAACCATTCCTTTTTTCAAACTGTCCAAAAAACCACCAGCTTTTTCAATCTGCTTAAAAAGCACCAAGGCTTTCTCTGCTAGTTGATTTGTGAGTGATTCAATATAATAAGCGCCGTCAGCAAATTGTGAAGCTTCGGTAAAGTAGCCTTCCTCTTTTAATAGCAATAGTTGATTGCGCGCAATACGCTCCCCAAACTCGTTGTCTTTGTGGTAAATGGCATCATAGGCCAAATTACAGACAGTATCCGCTCCTCCTAAAACTGCTGACATGCATTCTGACGTTGTTCGCAGCATATTCACATTATAGTCGTACAGAGTTTTATTGCGTTTGGAAGGTATGGCCAAAATTGTACAATTGCTTTTGATTCCATATTCCGCTGCCAGACTGTTCCAAAGCCATCGCAGGGCTTTAATTTTAGCTATTTCAAAGAAATAGTTGCTGCCCACGGCCACTTTGAAGGTAATTGGGAGTGATTTCTCGGCACCATTTAAAGTTATGTGATTTAAGTATTCATTGGCATGGGCCAAACCATAAGCCAATTGTTGCACCATATTAGCGCCCGAATTTTGATAAAGTGACAGGTCAACTCCAATAATTGATATGTTCGAAGTGCCAAGTGAAACCAATTCGGTCAATAGCTCGTGGTCCTTTTCCATATTATGGTACCAGTTGCCATCTTTTGCTAAGTGATTAATGATGTCAATATTCAAATGGGCTTTTGCTTTTTTGTCTTTGAGAAGCGACACCAATTTTTTGATGGGCTCCAGGGCCAAAAAATCAAAATTGAAATAGAGTTCCAGTCCTTCCGGGTTGATGCCCTTGAACAATGCTTCAAAATCGGTTTTCTCATTCGGAATGGTGAAAACCAAGCTTTCTACACCTTTTTCCATGATTTCCAAGGCTTTTGTATTGGCTTTTTGGGTATCACCGACATAGATGGATTGCCCTACAGACCAATCGTGGTCTTTAGGTAAGGAATAGGTTGGAATGTTTTTTAGGTCTTCTTGATGATAAAAGGGTTTGACATTGATGCTTTCCAAAGATTCCCAAACCAAGGTTTCATTGTAATCGGCACCTTTGAGGTCCATCTGAATTTTTTGTTTCCATTGTTTGGCGGAAACTTCAGGAAATTCGTTAAAAAGGCCAGTGTTATTCATTGTGTTTGTTCTTTAGACTATCTTCATATTCAATAAGGAATATTTCTTCATTGTCCTTTTTCATATAATATTTTTCGCGGGCAAGTTTTTCCAATTCTTTTTCATCGGACATCTTTTCCAATATTTCCTTGTCCTTGGCGATTTCATTTTTCAGAAAATCTTTTTCCTTTTCCAGCTTATCAATTTCGTTCTCTAGTTCCAAATGAATCATTAGGGAGTTCGTGTCAAAAAACGCCATCCAAATCACAAAAATGGTTAACACCAATATATACGTGTTGGTCATGATTTTGAACCATTTCTTTTTTCTCCACTCCTTTAGGCTCATGTTACGAAAGTTTATTGTTGATAATGGTCCTAACAACATCTACCGCAACAGTGTTGTAACGGTTGTTCGGAATAATAATATCCGCAAACTCTTTTGAGGGCTCAATAAATTGAAGGTGCATGGGTTTTACGGCGGTCTGATACCGTGTAAGCACCTTGTCCAAGTCGTGCCCTCGTTCTCTTGTATCTCGTTGCAACCTTCTTATTAATCGCTCGTCCGAATCGGCATGTACGTATATCTTTATATCGAACATATCCCTTAATTTAGGATTGCTCAATACCAAAATTCCCTCCACAATCATCACTTTACGGGGTGGTGTAGGTATGGTTTCGTCCATTCGTGTTTCTTCCACGAATGAATATATTGGTGTGTCGATAGTTTTTCCCTGTTTTAAAAGTTCAATATGGTCGATCAACAGGTCAAAATCAATGGAATTCGGGTGGTCAAAATTCACTAAGGCCCTTTCCTCTTTGGTCATATGGGAAAGGTCATTATAGTAGGAATCTTGAGATATTACACCTACTTCGTCCGTGGGCAATTGCTCCACAATCTGGTTTACCACCGTTGTTTTTCCACAGCCTGTGCCTCCAGCAATCCCTAAGATCAACATAGTTCAAATTTTGACATCAAAAATACGCAAATGATTATATCTCCTGCCTATCTTGGATACAGCATAATTAATGATTACAATTAAAGAAATTAATGATCATAGTCATAATTATTCCTGCTCATTAGGTATAGCTTTGTATGGTTTTTAATGCATTAACCTTTATATTTATCAAGCTAACCAATGGAAACTTCTTTTATGGATAATTCTTATTCTGTCAAGGTAGGGGATGACTTTGACTTTAAACTTTCCAAGGATTCTATTTCTTCGTTGGATTTAATCAAAACTGGTGATGGAACCTTTCATTTGTTGAAGGACGGGAAATCATACCATGTAAAAATTTTGGATTCTGATTTTAACAAAGGAATCTACACAATCAGTATTGATGGGAGTGAACACCAAACCTCCATCCAGACCCCTCTGGATGAGCTTATTGAGAAAATGGGCTTTGCGACCAATGGCAGTAAAAACATTGACTCTATTGCAGCGCCCATGCCGGGATTGATTTTGGATATTCTGGTAGAGGAAGGGCAAGAAGTCAACGAAGAAGACCAATTGGTTATTCTGGAAGCCATGAAGATGGAGAACATTATTACTTCCCCAAGAAACGGTGTGATCAAGAAAATAGGTGTGTCGCAAGGTGATGCCGTTGACAAGAAACAATTGTTGATTGAATTTCAATAAAACATCATGAAAAAAATATTGATCGCCAATCGTGGCGAAATTGCGGTTCGGGTAATGAAGACCGTAAAAAAAATGGGCATTAAGACGGTTGCCGTTTTCTCGGAAGCTGACAGGAATGCCCCGCACGTGCAATTTGCAGATGAAGCTGTTTGTATCGGTGAGGCACCCTCCAATAAATCATATCTGTGCGGGGATAAAATTATAGAAGTGGCCAAAGAACTCCATGTTGATGGAATCCACCCAGGATATGGATTTTTAAGTGAAAATGCCGATTTTGCTGAAGCTGTTGAAAAGAGCGGTATTACCTTTATTGGTCCAAAATCGAAGGCCATTCGAATTATGGGGAGCAAGTTGGCAGCCAAAGAAGCTGTGAAAGCCTATGATATTCCTATGGTTCCCGGTATTGATGAAGCCATTACCGATGTGGCCAAGGCCCATGAAATTGCCAATGAAGTCGGTTACCCTGTATTGATCAAGGCTTCTGCAGGTGGTGGAGGTAAAGGAATGCGGATTGTAGAGAAAGAAGAAGATCTTGAATCAGGAATGAAGCGTGCCATCAGCGAAGCTACCTCAGCTTTTGGAGATGGTTCTGTTTTTGTGGAAAAATATGTGAAATCGCCAAGGCACATCGAGGTGCAGGTGATGGCGGATACCCATGGCAATGTGCTTCATTTTTTTGAAAGGGAGTGCAGTGTGCAACGTCGTCACCAAAAAGTGGTGGAAGAGGCTCCATCTTCTATTTTAACCCCCGAATTACGGGAGGAAATGGGTGTTGCTGCTTGCAAAGTGGCCAAGTCCTGTGATTATATTGGAGCTGGTACGGTAGAATTTTTGATGGATGCCGACCATAATTTCTATTTTTTGGAAATGAACACCCGTCTCCAAGTGGAACATCCTGTTACCGAATTGATTACGGGAGTAGACTTGGTGGAACTACAGATAAAAGTAGCTAGGGGAGAAAAACTTCCCATGAAACAGGAAGACCTTACCATCCATGGCCATGCGGTAGAACTTCGGGTGTATGCCGAAGACCCCTTGAACGATTTCTTGCCCAGTGTTGGGAATTTAGAGACATATCAATTGCCAGTTGGAGAAGGCGTTCGTGTAGATAATGGTTTTAAGGAAGGAATGGATATCCCCATTTACTACGACCCCATGTTATCTAAGCTTGTTACCTATGGTAAAACCCGCGAGGAGGCCATTGAGTTGATGCTCGATGCCATTCAAAATTATAAAGTGAAAGGAGTTCAGACCACCTTGCCGTTTGGAAGTTTTGTTTTTGCACACGAAGCTTTCCGCTCAGGAAATTTTGATACCCACTTCGTTAAAAATTATTATTCTCCGGAGAAAATCAAGGAACAAACGGCAGACGAAGCCGAAGTTGCTGCGATGATTGCCCTTTATCAATATCTGGAAGACAAAAAAATAGTAAGATTACCTTCAAATTGAATCCTATGGATCCCAAAATAAAAGTACTTCAGGAAAAAATAGCCGAAGCCCATTTGGGTGGTGGCCAAAAACGTATAGAAAAACAACATCAGAAGAAAAAGCTAACGGCACGCGAAAGGGTTCTTTATTTCTTGGATGAAGGTTCTTTTGAGGAGATGGGCATTTTAGTGACCCACCGTACCACGGATTTTGGCATGGACAAGGAAATGTACTATGGCGATGGTGTGGTTACGGGTTATGGAACCGTAAATGGAAGATTGGTGTATGTATTTGCGCAAGACTTTACAGTTTTCGGAGGTGCGCTTTCCGAGACCCATGCCGAAAAAATCTGTAAGGTAATGGATCTGGCCATGAAGGTTGGTGCTCCTGTAATCGGCCTAAACGATTCTGGTGGTGCCCGTATACAAGAAGGGGTGAAATCGCTTGGTGGCTATGCCGATATTTTCTATCGCAATGTACAGGCATCTGGTGTAATTCCCCAGATTTCTGCCATTATGGGGCCTTGTGCAGGTGGGGCGGTATATTCTCCTGCCATGACCGATTTTATAGTTATGGTAGAAGAAACCAGTTATATGTTCGTGACAGGTCCCAATGTGGTAAAAACAGTGACCAATGAAAACGTAACCTCTGAGGAGCTTGGCGGGGCGAGTACCCATGCCGCAAAATCCGGCGTGGCTCATAAAACCTCTACCAATGATGCCGCATGCTTGAACGATATTCGAAACTTACTGGACTATCTGCCACAGAACAATAAAGAAACCACCCCGCTATTGCCTTATAAACTAGGTGATGAAACAAGGGAAGAATTGTCCGGTATTGTGCCTGACAATCCCAATAAGCCTTACGATATGCACGATGTGATCAGTGGCATTATCGATACGGATTCCTTTTACGAGATCCATAAGGATTATGCGGAAAACATCATTACTGGTTTTGCCCGGTTGGGAGGTAGAAGTATTGGAATCATAGCTAACCAGCCTATGTTTTTAGCAGGTGTTTTGGATGTGAACAGTTCCACCAAGGCAGCCCGTTTCACCCGTTTCTGTGATTCCTTCAATATTCCATTGTTGGTCTTGGTGGATGTTCCCGGATTTTTACCTGGAACCGACCAAGAATGGAGTGGAATCATTATGCACGGAGCCAAATTACTCTATGCATTGAGTGAAGCTACAGTACCACGAGTTACCGTTATTACTCGTAAGGCGTATGGTGGCGCTTATGATGTAATGAATTCCAAGCATATTGGGGCCGACTTTAACTTTGCATGGCCTAGTGCTGAGATTGCCGTAATGGGAGCAAAGGGAGCTAGTGAAATTATTTTTAGGCGCGAAATTGCTTCAGCCGATGACCCAGAGACCAAATTAAAGGAAAAGGAGGCCGAATACGCCGATAAGTTTGCTAATCCTTACAGGGCGGCCAAACGTGGTTTTATTGATGAGGTGATCCTACCAAAAGATACCAGACGTAAGTTGTTGAAGACTTTTGCCATGTTGGAGACCAAAGAGGTGCAGATTCCATGGAAGAAGCATGGGAATATTCCGTTATAGATATGGGTTAAACAGAATGTAATTTGGATAAGATAAAGGACCTTTTTCTGAACGTATTAAAAGATTACCCAATTGCTTCAGGTATGTTTATGTTGGTTTTGGGGATTCTTTGGCTATTGAAACAATTGGGGAAAAGGGAATCTTTTAGAATGAAAGATCATGGTCTGGGATCTTGGGGGGCAATGGTTAATACTTGGGCGATAATTTTTATACTAATTATTTGGGGATTGATATTAATTCTTAGAGATGTAATCTAATT
>NHBR02000113.1 GCA_002167435.2 Allomuricauda sp. TMED12 | reverse complement strand
CGCTGTTCTACACCAAAAAGGATCCGGTTACCCTACGTTCCGATAAAATTTTCAAGCACGTATTGGGAACTTCATCCGACGCAGATGAATTGGTTTTTCATGAAAAGGATTCCACTTACAATACCTTTGTTTACAAAACAAAATCCAGAAAATATATCGTAATCGGCTCTAGTAGCACGTTGACATCGGAATATAGAATTTTGAATGCCGATGACCCTAAAGGTGAGTTTAAAGTGTTTTCTCCACGAGAGAAAGGGGTAGAGTATGGTATCTCTCATTTTGAAGGTGATTTTTATGTGTTGACCAATAAAGACGGTGCAACCAACTTTAAGTTGATGAAAACCGATGAGAACAATACATCATCGGAACATTGGGAGGAATTTATCCCGCATCAAGAAGATGTTTTATTGGAAGATGTTGAGATTTTTAGGGATTATTATGTAGTTACAGAGCGTAATAATGGTCTCAACCAAATGAAAATTGCCAAATGGGACGGTTCCGATAGCTATTATTTGCCTTTTGATAGCGAAACCTATGTGGCAGGACCCTCCGTTAACCTTGATTTTGATACCAAGGTTCTTCGTTACTATTACAATGAAATGGGCTCCCCATTCGCTATTATTGACTTTGATATGGAGACCAAAACCAAAACCATAAAAAAGGAGCAAGAGGTTTTGGGAGGTAAGTTCAACAAGGACAATTACAAGACCGAACGCTTGTGGGCCACAGCAAGAGATGGTAAAAAAGTACCAATTTCAGTAATCTATCACAAAGACACTCCCTTAAATGGAACCAGTCCGCTATTGCAATACGGCTACGGTTCTTACGGTGCTACCATCGACCCTTATTTTTCATCGATACGATTGAGTTTGTTGGACCGTGGCTTTATTTACGCCATTGCACACGTTAGGGGGGGGGAGTATTTAGGGAGACCTTGGTACGAGGACGGAAAATTATTCAACAAGAAAAATACGTTTACCGACTTTATAGATATTTCTAGGTATTTGATTGATAAAAAATACACCAGTCCAGAGCATTTATATGCTATGGGCGGTTCTGCAGGAGGTCTTTTGATGGGAGCTGTCATCAACATGGACCCAGAATTATATCATGGAGTTATTGCGGGAGTACCCTTTGTGGATGTGGTCACCACGATGCTGGATGATACCATTCCATTGACCACGGGAGAATATGATGAATGGGGAAATCCAAACGAAAAGGAGTATTACGATTACATTAAATCCTATTCCCCTTACGACAATGTGGAAGCCAAGGAATACCCCAATATGTATGTATCCACCGGACTGCACGATTCTCAAGTGCAATACTGGGAACCCGCCAAGTGGGTGGCAAAGTTGAGGGAATATAAAACTGATGATAACCTCTTGTTTTTGGATACCAATATGGATGCTGGTCATGGTGGAGCATCGGGTAGATTTGAGGCTTTAAAGGAAACGGCAAAGGAATATGCCTTTATTTTAGACCTCGAAGGAAAAGCTTTTTAAAAATAAAATGTTACATTTGCACGGAATAATTTTCTTCTTTACGTAAGAATTATTCCCTACCTAATACCAGTTATGAAGAAACAGATAAATGCGCACAGCAATATCCTAGACCTAATTGGAAATACCCCCTTAGTTGAGCTAAACAGAATTACCGCCCCTCTTACTGGAAATTTCTATGCTAAACTAGAATGCTTTAACCCTGGACATTCCTCAAAAGACAGAATTGCGATTCATATTATTGAGGAAGCAGAGCGAAAAGGCATTCTTAAGCCGGGTAGTACCATTATTGAGACCACATCTGGCAACACTGGCTTTAGCCTCGCCATGGTGAGTATTGTTAAGGGATACAAATGTATTTTGGCGGTAAGTTCAAAATCATCCCCAGACAAGATAGATATGTTACGTTCCATGGGGGCCAAAGTTTATGTTTGTCCAGCCCATGTCAGTGCAGACGACCCACGTTCTTATTACGAAGTGGCCAAACAATTGCATAGCGAGACGGAAAATTCAATTTACATCAACCAATATTTTAACGAGCTCAATATTGATGCTCACTATTCCAGTACCGGACCTGAAATCTGGGAGCAGACCAATGGTCAGATTACACATTTGGTAGCTTGCAGTGGAACGGGGGGAACCATATCAGGTATTGCTCGTTATCTTAAAGAGCAAAACCCAAACATTAAAGTATTGGGTGTTGATGCTTATGGTTCTGTATTGAAAAAATATCACGAAACCGGAGAGTTTGATCATAATGAGGTATATCCATACCGAATAGAAGGATTGGGTAAAAACTTAATCCCAGACGCTACCGATTTTAATAGTATTGACAGATATATCAAGGTAACCGATGGCGAAAGTGCCCATATGGCGCGTAAATTGGCCCATACCGAAGGTATTTTTGCTGGTTACACCAGTGGTGCAGCTACTCAGGCATTGTACCAACTGAATACGGAAGGTGAGTTCACCGAGGACAGCAATGTTGTTGTCGTGTTCCCAGATCACGGTTCAAGGTACATGAGTAAAGTATACAGCAACGAATGGATGGAAAACCAAGGCTTTTTTGACATTCAAGATGCAGAAGTACCAGAAGAGATCAAGTATATTAAATAAACCAATACCCTATAACACCTCGTAACGGCAATGTTTTTCATTGCCGTTTTTTTTATGTACATATTTCGTTATGCAAGGTTCATAAAAATCTATACTTTTGCATTTGAATCAATATTAAGGTAGATGAGAGATTTATTCGATAGAATCATTGAGAACAAAGGGCCTTTAGGAAAATGGGCCTCACAAGCTGAGGGTTATTTTGTTTTTCCAAAACTGGAAGGACCTATTTCCAACAGGATGAAGTTTCAAGGGAAAGACGTAATAACGTGGAGTATCAATGACTATCTAGGGCTCGCCAACCTACCTGAAATCAAAAAAGTGGATGGAGAAGCCGCATTGGAGCACGGAGCTGCGTATCCAATGGGTGCTCGTATGATGAGCGGTCACACGGATTTCCACGAACAATTACAGAACGAGTTGGCGGAATTCGTTAACAAAGATGCCGCTTATTTATTGAATTTTGGATACCAAGGATTTATGTCGGTTATCGATGCTTTGGTGGCCAAAGATGATATTATTGTTTACGACGTAGATTGTCACGCTTGTATTATAGATGGTGTTCGTTTGCACATGGGCAAACGTTTTACCTTTAAGCACAACGACCCCGAAAGTTTGGAGAAAAACTTGGAGCGCGCCACTAAATTGGCCAATGAAACTGGTGGGGGCATATTAGTGATTTCCGAAGGAGTTTTTGGTATGCGAGGAGAGCAAGGGATTCTTAAAGAAATTGTTGACCTTAAGAAAAAGTTCCAGTTCAGACTTTTGGTAGATGATGCTCACGGTTTTGGAACACTTGGAAAAACCGGAGCAGGAGCAGGAGAGGAGCAAGGCGTACAAGACGAAATTGATGTGTATTTGGCCACTTTTGCCAAATCAATGGCTGGAATTGGTGCTTTTGTAGCTGCAGATAAAGAAATTATAGAATATTTGAAGTACAACCTTCGTTCTCAAATGTTCGCCAAGTCTTTGCCGATGGTATATGTAAAAGGAGCGCTTAAGCGACTTGATATGCTACGCACCATGCCCGAACTCAAGGCAAAACTCTGGGAGAACGTAAATGCACTTCAAAACGGACTAAAAGAAAGAGGGTTTGATATCGGAACCACTACTAGTTGTGTTACTCCCGTTTACTTGAACGGTAGTATTCCAGAAGCGATGGCCTTGGTGAAGGATTTGCGTGAAAACCATGGAATCTTCTGTTCTATCGTAGTATATCCAGTAATTCCAAAAGGATTGATCCTACTACGTTTGATTCCAACTGCCACCCACACAATGAAAGATATTGAGGAAACGCTTGTCGCTTTCTCCGCCATTAGGGAGCGTTTGGAAAACGGAACGTACAAAAGACTTTCAGCTGCCGTAGCTGCAGCAATGGGAGAATAACCCAACAACATTACTATAAAAAGTATTTAATTGCAGCGGACTTTGTTCCGCTGCAATGCATTCGGCTTATTTTGATATTGTAATTTTAACAACTAGAGTGCAGCCCTGGACTTATTTTTTCAAACGTTCCACAATCAAGGATGAGAACAAATTCACTCCAGTTTTTATACAGCTTTCATCCACGGCAAAGTTGGGTGAATGTGTTTGTGCTATTATTCCTTTTTCATAATTGGAGCCGCCCATAAAAAAATAAACACTTGGTACTTTAGGCTGAAAAAAGGCAAAGTCATCGGAACGACCATCGGCCACAACACCATGCAAGCGAAGTACCCTGTTCTTTCCATAAATGCCGGATAACTGTTCCAAACTTTCATCCACCAATCCCTTGTTGTTGTCAAGGGTAGGGAACACATTAACAAGTTCTGCTTTCAACAACTCATTTGCGTATCTGGATTGGCCAATTTGCATTTTAAGCCTCGGTATGGCCGAATCCCGCTGTTGTTTATCGCTAAAACTTAGGTAACCGCTGATTCGAGTCCCATTCTCAGTTTCTTTTATGGAAAAGTTATTCTTGTCCACCGTAGTGTAATTATTGTAGATGGATTTTGGTCCTGCAATACCAATTTCTGGGTCACCCATATTTTGCATATTCCAGAATTTACTATCCGAAGCAACGTTTTCGAGTGATAAGATTTTATTTTTCACAAACTCGAACAATGCTACCTCTTTTTCAGTTTTCTTGAATGTGAGATCTATTCTTTTGTAATCTGAAAACATTTCTTCTGCTTTTGCGGCGATGGTACCGGCCGGGAAGGGAGTAACGTGCATGGCATATAGCTCTTCAGGATCAATGATGTCAAATAGTCCATCATCCATCATGGCCAGCGCCCCTTTTATATTTTCTTCAGAGGGTTGAAAGACAAAGTACACTGTACCCTCCAAATTTTCCTGCTGTGCTGTTAAAACATTGGCTATTCCCAGTGCTATGGCTGTATGCACATCATGACCACAAATATGTCGAACTCCTTCATGTTTTGATTCAAAATCCACCACATCGGGTGCCTTGGATGGCATGGCATCAATATCGGCACGCCAAGCTATTTTTTTACCTGGTTTCGCACCTTCTAGAATTCCAACTATACCATAACCGCCAATATTGGTCTTTACTTCTAGCCCAAGACTTTTAAGGTATTCGGTAATTTTTTGAGAGGTTCGTTGCTCTGTGCCGCCCACTTCGGGGTACCTATGCAAGTCCCTGCGAATTTCCACAAGACTATCAAAAATCTCTTCGGTATGTTTTTGAATGTCAGTATGAATGTCCTTGTCAACATTTTGACCGAAAGCAGCAATGGAAACTAGAACAAAAAAGAATACGGTTAATGTGTTGGATAGGTTCTTAAGCATCATTTAAATTTTGTTTTGTTTGATGCAACAAAGATGCGATTGAATACTGAGGCCTACCTGACACATATGTGACAAACTCACTTTTTTGCAATTTTACCACGGATTCTACTTAGTGACTGGCGTTCTATCCCTAAAAAGGAAGATAAATGGGTCAAGCTGATTCTATTAAGTAAATCTGGGTTGGCATTAACAAAGTTTAGGTAACGTTCCTCCGCGGTATCGAACAAGAAGCTTTCGACCCTGTCTGTTTGAATGGTCAACACCTTTTCGGCAATCAGCCTTCCGTATCTTTCATGGCTTTTGAAATTTGTATATCCCTCTTGGATATCATTATAGGAAAGCTCAATAACGATACTAGGTTCCAAGAACTCCATGTAATATTTGCTCGGCCGTTGTTGGATAAAAGCCGGGTAATCGGTGGCATATTCATTTTCCTTTACAAAACCAGTGGTTATGGTTTTACCTTTTTCATTAATGTAATAACGCCGTAATAGTCCTTCACAAACAAACCCCATTTTTTTCTGAATTTCCCCATTCTTAAAAAAGTAATCTTTCTGCTTGTATTGCTTAATGGATAGTTGCGAACGAAAGAGCTTCAGTTCTTCAGGACTTAAATGCGAAAACAGTTGTAGGTAAGATTCAATATATTTTGGATGGTTTTCTTTCAATACTAAATTTAGGTGAAATATACATCATTTTCATCGACTATAAGGGTAGTCAATTCAACCGTGTGCCCATCTGGGTCTTTGGTGTAAATGGAACGGAAATAATAATGGTCTTGAATGGAGTATTCCAAATCGAGATCCGAATAATGCCTTTTGGCTTTTTCAAAATTTTCGTTTGTAACATTGAACGCAAAGTGGTCAATTTTCACATTTTTTGATTCTGGATCCAATTCGGTATCATCCTTTTTGGCCGGAAACAGGGCAATTCCTGATTTGCCACTGAACATAAAAATAGGATATGCTCCCCATTTTGGGAGTTGATGTTTTTTGAGACCCAAAACTTTCTCGTACCATTGAATGGAAACCTCGATGTCCTTGACACGAATGGCTACGTGGTCTAAAAATTCTATTTTGAGCTTATTGTTCATTTAGGTTGTCTCTTAAATGGATTCAGCAGTTTCTGATAATGAAGCGCAACGTGTTTGGATAAGATTAGTTGCGTGGTTTAAGCACCTGATTTAGCATATAAATCACAAATAGAAAGTCCGCGAGGACTTTCGTGAGTAGGCTTTTACCAGCAATTGATTTTAACCGGTGTTAGCACTTGTTTTTCTGTTTAATACTTTAATTCCAAGTGTTATTAAGACTACTATTAATGCAATAAAAAATATACTTGTTGAAATGCTTTTTATAACTGAAAATATATTAGTTGTATAAACTGCTGTCTCTTTCAATTCGGGATAGTTTTTAAGCATTGTGATAATTCCGATATTTTCCAAATAATCTGCAATTCCGGCAATTATCGGTATTAGGCAGAGATAAATATATGGGGAATTTAATTTGTTCAATTTTTTCAAAAAATATCCCAAAAGCAGACAGTAAGAAAGTCCGAATAGCAGTGGGTAAATCATATCAACAGGTATTTGGTTGGTTAGATATGTCAAACGTCCATTTTCTCCGAGCGAAGTGAATAATTCACTTACATAATTCAAATCATATCCTGTGGGCATCATATCCAATAATTTCATTCCTTTAGAGAATTCCATTGTTTTGGGAATTGTAACAGTCAGCATAAAGGTGTAAACAAGATTGGTCAAGATAAAAAGTCCTAAAACCTTTTTGCCTGAAATATTCTTTTCTATGAATTTTATTAATCGTTTCATTTTTTTCTCAAATAAGTGCTAACGGTCTCGGCTATGATTTCGTTGTGGCTGGCGGCTGGTGAGCGACGGCCGGGGCGATTTTCCAGCGAGCCAGGGCCGCGTTACGAAAGCATTCCCTTTGGTTAATAGTTTTTTAAAAATAGGGAATTTAGTTCAAGGTAGGGGGGAACAATGAATTATAGCCAGTGTTGTGCTTAGTTATTAAATAAGGCTTGTATTTCTACATCTGACAGTAGTCTGTCGAATATATTAATATCATCTATTGAACCGCTAAAACCAGAACCACTCGTTGGTGTTAAACTCTGTTTACCAATTTTAAAAGGTGCGCCACTACCAAATCCTAAAGTTTCTTGTCCAAAGTTTAATTCACCATCTAATATACCATTCACAAACATCACAGCTTTTCTATTGTTATATGTTACAACCAAATGTGTCCATTCATCTATTGGAATTTGATTTGATGATTCCAATTGATTTCCAAGTATGTTCCATCTTACCCTTTGGTTATTAGGATTTAAACCCAAATAAAATCTTCCAAGAGCTGAAGGTGGTGGTCCTTCAAAGAATTGATTCAATATGGTATCCCAGCTAACTTGACCACCATTTGGTTTTATCCATACTGATATAGAGATTGTGGAATCATAATTTATTTCTAATTCTGGAATGTTCCCGAAGTCAATATGTCCTTCATCTTCATTAAAATTCAAGGCGGCATTGGATTCGTTGTTTCTATTAACTATTATATTGACAGAACCGATTATTTCTCCATTATTCATATTCCCACTAGTATCTAGTGCATTGCCATCCAATAGAGCTTGAAGAATAAGGCCATTTGTCAAATCTAAATCTATTTCTTGCCCATTTTCATTATCATTTGAGCAGCTAATTGTTAGGTAAATCAATAAGAAACAGAAAAATTTACTGATAATTTTTTCCATTATTAGGTTTTTAATTAAGCACAACGGTTTCGGCTATGATTTCGTTGTGGCTGGTGGCTGGTGAGCGACGGCGGTGGCCGGGGCGATTTTCCAGCGAGCCAGGGCCGCGTTACGAAAGCATTCCCGTAGTTAATAGTTTTCTTAAAAGTAGGGAATTTAGTTCAAGACAGGAGGGAACAATGAATTATAGCCAGTGTTGTAAAACGTTTTTAAATCCACTTTATATTATTTCTAACAGAATAGCCCATCATAATTACAAGAACTACTGACAGAATGATATATGCCCAAGCCAAATAAAATTTAGAGCTTTTCTTATCCGTTACATTTTTATAATCGGTTAATATTCTTTTAAATCGGTCGTTTTTTTTAAAGTACCAGTAATTAAGTCCGATGAAAAGAGTTGGAATTATTAGATTTTCAAATTGGAAATTTTGGTATTTATATCCGTTTAATTGGAATGTGATAAAATCTCTGATGAACAGAAAATTGAACATCAATAAAACTGATATTATTAATACCGCTGACAAAAATGGGACTTTGGTTTCTTTCCATTTTTCGGTTCGATCATAATAACTGTAAAAGAAATAAAACAGATAATTATACATTTAAATTCAGTCAGTTTATGGTTTTGAGAAATGTTTTACAACTTGTTTATATACTGAACATTTTTGGGTATAGATGACCAAATTGGTGGGCTATGCCCAAGTTTTGTGATTTCCCCTTCAGTATATCCATTATGTTTTATTTTCTTACAATGCAATATAATCATATTTATAGGTCATCAAATGGATTGCTGATGTTTTTAATGCTATTCTCGGTAACATGGGTATAGATCATTGTGGTCTTTGGGCTACTGTGACCCAATAGTTCCTGTATATATCTAATATCGGTGCCATTTTCCAATAAATGTGTGGCAAAACTATGTCTAAGGGTATGTAATGTCACATCCTTTCGTATCCCGGTTTTGGCAACGGCGTTTTTCAATATCCATTGTGCACTACTTGTGCTATAAGTGGGCAATTTTTGCCCTTCGAACAAATAATCTTTGGGCTTATACTGCTTGTAGTAGATCCGAAGGATTTCCAAAAAACTGTGCGACAATAGCGTATATCTGTCCTTTTTTCCCTTTGCACCCTTAATATGGATAAGCATTCGTTTACTGTCAATATCATCAACCTTTAGGTTGATGGCCTCTCCAATCCGTAAACCGCCAGAATACACTAGGCTTAATAATGTTTTGTGTTTTAGGTTGTAGGTTTCATCAATAAGTAACCGCACCTCATCCTTGCTTAAAACTACCGGAAGTTTTTTCTCCTTCTTGGGCCTGATCAAATCTAACGTATCGATATCCATCTTCTTGAAGAGAAAGAATTTCTTAATCCCATTGATGCATTGGTTTTGATACGATATCGACTTGCCCTCGCTAACAATAAATTCATAATTAAAGGCTTCGACCAGGCGCTTGGTATAGTTTTTTGATTTTTTACCAATACAGTATCTAACAAAAAAACGGGTTACTTCCACATAAGTATTCACGGTGTGGGGGCTTAATCTTTTTTCTTCCAACCACCTACGGAACCTTATTAGATCTTTTTGATGAAAGGCGTTGATGGGAGGTAAGGTAAGGCGCTTTTTCCGTGAGGGAAGATCAAATGGCTTTTGAATCACATCTGAATAGTCCACATAACATTTGATTTTTCGTAGATGATGGAATACGCGACTTAAATTAACGGAGGAGTTTGTAAGATACAATCTACTATCCGATTTCTTCCTTTTTATGCCCGGCAAACCAACAAGATGGTTTTCTACCAAGGAACCATTATCAATAATTATTTCGATTATTTCTTCTCCCTTATGTGCTCCCCGAACCAGTTTTACGGTTTTCATCCTATGTGTTTTAGGTGTGAAGGGGATGCTGCATAAATTCAATATCGAATGGAAATCGATATCATGGGGTCAAATTACAAAATCAATTCATATTTTGTAGACGCACATTTGGAAACATAGGAGCAAATTTGAATTGGAAAAGGACTATAAATCCCTTACGTAGGTACGTCTTCGCTTGATCACTTTGGGGTCAAAATGCTTCCACAATTGCTGAATAGCTAGATTGTCCTCTAGTTCGGGGGTTCTAATACAATTAACGACCCCTCTTTTTTTAAAGGTATGGTGGAACTCGTTAAAAATAATGGCGGTCACTCCCTTGTTTTGGTATTTCGGATGGATACCGATCAAGTAGAAAATGGCATCCTTACTGTTTTTTCTAGCGTTGAGCAGATGGAAAATCCCGAAGGGAAACAATTTACCGTTCGCTTTTTGCAAGGCTTCGGAAAATGATGGCATTACAATGGCAAAAGCCACCAAATTATCGTCCGTATCCACCACAAATTTGATATACTCCGGATTTATAAAACCGATGTATTTTTTCTTAAAATACTCCTTTTGGATATCCGTGATTTTCACAAAAGACGATAGTTTGGCATAGGCCTCATTAAAAAGGTCGAACATTTTATCCACCCAGGGCATTATGTCAGCGCTCTTTTCAAAGTTCATTTCCCGTAGGCCATAGCGCTTTTTTATCAGCAAGTTGGCCTTGGCAAATAATTTTGGGTCTGCATTGGCCGCTAAAAACTTGCTTTCGCTATATTTTTTTTCCGTGGTAAACCCCTGTTGCTCATAATGCGATTGGTAATAGGGGTGGTTGTACCAAGTTATCATATTTCCAATATGATCAAAACCCTCGGTAAGCACACCCACTTTGTCCAAATTGGAGAAGCCAACGGGACCCTCCATATATTCCAGCTGGTTTTCCTTGCCTATTTCACGTACTTTGTCCAATAAGGCTTTGGAAACCTCAAGGTCATCCACAAAATCGAACCAACCAAATCTCATTTTTTTAAGACCTTGTTCCTTTACTTCCAACCAATTGATGATGGCCGCTACGCGACCCACGATCTTGTTGTCCTTGTAAGCTAAAAAGAATTTAGCCTCCGCCGTTTTAAAAACAGGATTTTTATCCTTGTCAAAAGATTCCATTTCGTCCTTGATAATAGGAGGAACCCAATACGGGGAATCTTTATAGAGTGAAAAGGGAAATTTTACAAAACGCTTTAGGTCTGATTTGGACTGAACCTGTTTAACGGAAACCATAGTTGCAAATTAATGCCCAATATTATGAATATTACTTGCAGTAGAAAAATGAAGTTCGTGGAAAACGTAAAAAACTAAGATTGGTCAGTTCTTTTTATTGCGCTTTTTTGATTTTTTGTTGGCGTTCTTCTTGATTTTTCCGTTAATACCCGATTGCTGCTCGTTGATGGGAATGAGTTCATCTTTATGGAAATCCAAACGGTAGGAGAATCCAAGTACCACAAAAATACGGGATGGGTCATTTTTAAACCCCGACCCTAAATGAAAATCCGCCTGAAAATTGGGATTGATCAAACGGGCCACACCGGTTCTTAAAATAATATCGGAATATCGGTCACCAGAAATGCCCTGTCCCTCAAAAAACACACTCCAACGTGGATCACGGAAAGCATGTGTAACCGATAAGGCATAGCGCCATTCCGGAAAATCGGTGGTAATGCGATCATAGGCTATGTTGGAAATCAACACGAACCTAGGGGAAAGCCTGCTCTGGGTTTGTACACCCCCTCGGTAGGAAACGGTGGGTTCGCCCGGATAAAACGGATTATCTCCCAGTACAAAATTTGCCCCTCCATACACCGATACGGCAGGAATCAAGTTCTTCCATTGGAACAGATTGTTGGCCCTCCAACTGTATAAATTGGGTTTGCTTCGTTGAGGATCTTTATAGGGGTCAAAAACCAAATATTTTAACCCAACACGGTTTCTGGAAAAATTGGTCAGCTTGCCCTCGATACCCAAATCGGGATAGGTGATATTTTGTGTAATAAAGGAGCCTTCAGCAATAACTTCCAATTCTTCAAAAAGTAAACCGTACCTAAAGGCATAATCGGCCCCAAAAATATTGGAGTCCGAATTTAAATCGGCATTATCTTGCTGTTCGTACAACATTCCAATTTCAGCCTGTACCACATTTTTACCAACGGCATAAGCACTAGCTGCACGCCCAGGTCTATTGGAGTTGATGACATCGGTATATTGGGCGAAAATAAAAGTTGGGGTTAGAACGAAAAGAAATAATGACTTTTTGATCATGGAAATGTCCATATAACTGGGTTTTAATACTATTTTAAGATACGTTTGATGGGTTTACGAGACTAACAGTGTAAATTTGATACAATAACTAAGGTTATATGGTTTTATTACAAACGATTTTAATTGTCATATTAGTATACTACGGACTTAAATTACTTTTAAAGTGGTTGGCTCCGAAGCTCTTGAATTATGCGGTTAAAAAGACGAGCGAGCGTTTTGGGCAACAGTTCGGAAACCCTCAAGATTTTGATAACGCTCAAAAGAAGGAAGGGGAGACCACCATTTCCAAAAAAACATTCCGAAAATCCAATCCCTCAAAAAAAGTTGGAGAATACATAGATTTTGAGGAAATTGATTAATATTTGCCGTATCAAAACCTATCCATGAATCTTTCTCCAAAAGCCATTATCACCCATATTAGTGTTATCGGTTTGTTTATCCTTGCTTCGCTGGTCTACTTTTATCCGGTATTGCAGGGCAAAGCCATTTATCAGTCGGACATTGCCCAGTACAAGGGAATGGCCCAGGAACGGGATGCTTACAAGGATGTTACGGGAGAGGAATCGTATTGGACCAATAGTGCTTTTGGCGGAATGCCCACCTATCAATTAGGGGCCAATTACCCACATAATTATGTTAAGGAATTGGACCGTTTGATTCGGTTTTTGCCCAGACCGGCCGATTATCTTTTTCTCTATTTAATAGGATTTTACATTCTGTTGTTATGTCTTAAGGTTGATTTTCGGCTTGCCGTATTGGGGGCTCTTGCTTTTGGTTTTTCAACTTATCTGATTATTATTCTTGGCGTGGGACACAATGCCAAAGCACACGCTTTAGGCTATATTCCCATGGTTTTGGGCGGAATTGTACTGGTTTTTCGAAAAAAATACATTTTAGGATTCATACTGACCGCATTGGCGATGGCACTGGAAATCAATGCCAATCACTACCAAATGACCTATTATTTCATGCTTTTGGTATTGGTATTGGGCTTGGTGTACCTGATTTATGCTATCAAAGAAAAAGAACTGAAACACTATGTTGCCTCGGTGGGCATTTTGGTGTTGGCCGTGGTGTTGTCCATTTTTACGAATGCCACCAGCCTTATGGCGACCAAGGAGTATGCCGATTGGAGCACCCGAGGAACATCGGAACTCACCGTAAACCCTGATGGAAGTGATAAAGCGGTTTCCAAGGGTTTGGACTATGATTACATTACCCAATACAGTTACGGAATCGCCGAATCGTTGAACCTGTTCGCGCCACGTTTGTTCGGAGGTTCGGGCGGAGAAGATTTAGGAAAAGACTCCAAAGCGTATGAGTATTTGACCAATCAGGGGTTAACACCGACCAAGGCCATTGAGTTTTCCAGCAGTTTGCCTTTATATTGGGGTGACCAGCCCATTGTGGCGGCCCCTGCATATGTGGGCGCTATTGTTTTCTTCTTGTTTATATTGGGCATATTTTTGGTTGATGGAAAAAAGAAATGGTGGTTGTTGTCGGGTGCGATTTTGTCACTCTTGCTTTCTTGGGGAAAGAATTTTCCGCTCCTCACCAATTTTATGATTGATTACTTCCCGATGTACAATAAGTTCAGGGCCGTGTCCTCCATACAAGTGGTTTTGGAATTGTGCTTACCTGTACTCGGTATTTTGGGAATACGAGAACTATTTAAATCAACTATGGATAAAACGGAAAAGCTGAAAGCCTTAAAGCTTAGCTTCTTTATTTCCGTAGGACTTGGCATATTGATTTTCTTATTGAAAGGTTTCTTTGATTTTGAAGGACTCCGAGACGAAACGTATCGAGGATATTTTGGTGATGAACTGATGACCATGATTCAACGTGATCGTGAAGCGGTTTATGTCAGCGATACCATCCGTTCGTTGATTTATGTGGCCTTGGCCGCCGCAGTATTGTGGTTCTTTATCAAAGATAAAATCAATAAAAACATTTTGGTCTTTGCCCTGGGCGCTCTAATTATATTCGATTTGGTTGGTGTGGACCTTAGGTATGTGAACGAGGACGATTTTGTGCGTCAGCGTCAGGTAAATGAACCTTTCCAAGCCAATCAGCTAGATCAAATGATCATGCAGGACGATTCCATTTATAGGGTTTTTGATCCTCAAGAGGGGATCAACGGAGCACGGACTTCCTATTTTCATAAATCCATTGGTGGGTATCACGCGGCAAAGCCTCGAGCACTTCAAAATTTATTCGAATATCATTTATATCGGAACAATCTTCAGGTGCTGAACATGTTGAATGTTAAATACATTATTCAACAAGATGAAGAAGGGAACAGTTTCCCGGGCGTGAATCCCGATGCTAACGGGAATGCGTGGTTTGTTGATCAATTGATACCTGTCTCTTCTGCCAATGAGGAAATTCTAAAGCTGAAAGATTTCAATTCCAAAACACAGGCGGTGGTAAACAACCGTGAGTATCCCGATTTGACCAAATTGCGTTATGAGGTGGATTCTGTGGCAAGTATTGATTTGGTGGAGTATCGTCCTGACTATTTAAAATATACGTCCAACAATTCCAATGATGGTTTTGCGGTGTTCTCAGAAATGCATTATCCATCGGGTTGGAATGCCTTTGTTGATGGGGAGCCACAAAAACACTATAAAGTGGATTATGCTTTGCGTGGCATGAAGGTCCCTGCTGGACAACACCAAATTGAATTTAAATTTGAGCCCGAAGTGGTGGAAACGGGAAGCCAGATTACCTTGGCATCCAATATTCTTTTAGGACTGATTATAGTTGGGGGACTGGGCTTTACCTTATTCTCCCGAAAAAAGGAAGATTCCTAATGCGAAAAATCCTGGTCATAGCGTACTATTGGCCTCCTGCAGGGGGACCAGGGGTACAGCGTTGGCTCAAGTTTGTGAAATACCTGCCCGATTTCGGTTTTGAACCCATTGTATATGTTCCCGAAAACCCAAGTTATCCCATTATGGATGAAAAGTTGGTTTCCGAAATCCCAGGCTCAGTCAAAATATTGAAGAAACCTATCAGAGAACCATATAGTTGGGCTTCGTTGTTGTCCAAAAAGAAAACAAAGACAATCAGTTCTGGGATTATCAAGGAAAAAGATCCATCATTCATGGAAAAAATATTGCTATGGATTCGCGGCAATTTTTTTATTCCAGATGCACGTAAACTTTGGGTAAACCCATCCATTTCTTATTTGGCCAAAGTGATTGCGGATGAAGGCATTCAAACCATTATAACCACAGGACCTCCGCACAGTCTACATTTGATAGGACTTGGCCTCAAAAAAAAATACAACATTCAATGGATTGCCGATTTCCGTGATCCTTGGACATCGATAGGATACCACAAAAAATTACGATTGACCGAATCATCGCGACTAAAGCATAAGGCTTTGGAGAAAGGAGTGCTTCTTAGGGCAGATAAGATTGTGGTTACTAGCAACACGACCAAAACTGAATTCGAGGCTATTACTCCAAAACCGATAAAAGTGATCACCAATGGTTTTGATGATGAATTGAAGCCCAGAGAACTGGATTCCAAGTTTACGATTTCCCATATAGGCTCGTTGCTGACAGGAAGAAACCCTTTAGGGCTTTGGCAGGCTTTGCAAGAATTGATTGCAGAGAATGAAGCTTTTAAAAATGCGATTAAAATCCAGTTGGCCGGGGTAGTGGGGGAAGAGGTGCTGCATTCCATCAAAGCCTTTGGACTAGATGATTATGTGGAACAGTTGGGCTACCTTTCCCATGATAAGGTTTTGGAAACCCAACAAAAATCACAGTTGCTTTTGTTGTTGGAGATTGATTCGGAAGAGACAAAAGGCATTATCCCCGGAAAATTATTTGAATACTTGAATGCAAAGCGTCCCATTTTGGCGATTGGCCCCAAAGGATGGGAAGCAGGAGCGATGGTAGAGCAGCACAAAGCGGGAAATACCTGTTTGCATGGTGAGGTCAAGCGCTTAAAAAATGTACTTTTGGATGCCTTCCACCAATATGAAAAAGGTACTTTGGTTTGCCACTCTGAAAGGGTGGAGCAGTATCACAGAAAGGCACTAACGGAATCTTTGGCTAAATTTATCTAATGGGCGTTGTTCTAAAACAATCCATACAGAACACTTTGATAACGTATTTGGGTTTCTTTTTTGGGGCCATAAATACGTTGTTTCTATATACCAAGATTCTTCCCGATCAATATTACGGCCTGGTCACTTTTATATTGGCCTCCGGTGCTATTTTGATGCCCTTGATGGCCTTTGGGGTGCACAATACCATGGTAAAATATTATAGCAACCATCAAGAAGTGGAAAAGGATGGCTTTTTTACCTTGATGTTATTGATTCCCTTGCTGGGGATACTCCCTGTGGCCTTGGTAGGTTTGGTTTGGTACGATTCCATCGGGGACTGGGTATCGCAGGTTAACCCCATGGTGAAGGATTATCTATGGTATGTATTTTTTGTGGGACTTGCGATGGCCTATTTTGAAGTGTTTTATTCCTGGGCCAAGGTTCATTTAAAGTCAGTTGTCGGCAACTTTATGAAAGAGGTTTTTGCTAGGGTAGGGGTTTCTATACTGCTTATACTTTTTTATTTTGATGTGATTTCGTTGGACATTTTCTTTAAATGTTTGGTGGGACTATATCTTTTGCGAACCGTTGTCATCAAAATTTATGCGTTTACGTTACGGATGCCCAAATTGGATTTTAAGTTTCCAGCGTACACCAAGGAAATCTTATCCTATTCCTTTCTCATTATTTTGGGGGGTTCCGCAGCCCTTATTTTATTGGAAATAGATAAGGTGATGTTGAACCAGTTTATCAGTATTGAAAACGTAGCTTATTATGGGGTATCTGTTTACATTGCCACAGTGATTATTGTCCCATCCCGCGCGATGCATCAGATTACCTATCCGTTAACAGCAGAATTGTTGAACACCAACAATGCTGCTGGTCTCGATAAACTGTATAAAAAGACTTCTTTAACATTGTTTATTGCATCCGGTATTTTGTTTGTATTAATTATTCTCAACTTGAACGATTTGTATTTGATGCTGCCTGAAAATTATAGAAATGGGTTTACCATTGTATTTTTGATTGGGTTGGCCAAAGTGATGGATTCACTTTTAGGGAATATCAATTCCATTTTGTATAACTCCCGATATTATAAAACAGTCTTGGTGTTCGGGGTCTGTTTGGCAGCTCTGACCATTTTATTAAACTATATTTTAATTCCCAAGATGGGACTAGAGGGCGCAGCATTGGCCAGTTTTGTTTCCATTTTCATCTTCAATTTGGTAAAGTTGGTTTTTGTAAAGATGAAATTTGGTATTTTGCCTTTTACTTCGGCCACTTTTAAAGTGTTCTCCACATTGGTTCTATTGGCCGTATTGTTTGATTTATTGCAGTTTCAGTTTCATCCCATCATTAATATTGCCCTAAAGTCCTTACTTATCGTAGTGATGTATGTGGGTATTTTGTATCGCTTCAATATTTCGGAAGATGTTACGGGGTTCCTATCCAAATGGCTCAAAAAAAATACCCCGTAGCGAATAAATTCAACTACGGGGTAAACAACTAACCAACCTAAAAAAACTATCTAATTATTTCGTCTGGAAGACCCTCTTGAGCTACTTGTTCTAGCGCTACCTTTTCTGTTACCAGAGCTTCTGCTTACACTTGGTCTAGAAGTGGTTTTTCTACTTACAGAACTTTTTTTAACACTAGGTCTAGAGCTTCTGGAAACGGCTTTCCTTGAAGAAGAGTTTTCCCTGCTCACCACAGACCTATTTGATGTTCGCGATGTGGTCTTTGGTTTTCTGTATGTACTTCTAGTAGAGTGCTTTGCACTTCTTTCTTTTGTACGTGGGGTTACTTCTCTTGGACTCACACTTCTTTTGTTTGGAGTACGTGTTACTTTATTATTGGAAGCTACCGTTCTTCCAGCTCTTGATACATTATTGGACTTTCTATTCGTATTACCTGTGTAATCTCTAGAAGCTACTTTCTGTCTTTTTACAGAATTACTTGAACGGTTTACCGCTGCATTTCCTCTTCTAGAAGAATTTTTGGATACCATGGCATTGTTTCTACCATAATCCGCTCTTCTGTTATTATTGTTACGTACAGAAACCCTTCTGTCATTTCTATAGATGTTGTCTCTTCTATATTTATTATTGTTTCTGTAAACCCTGCCAACGTTGGCATAAGCACGTCTTGTATTATGTCTGTATGGTGCGTAATACGTATATCTAATAGGTCTGTAATACCTTCTATATGGTCTTGCATACACATTACAGAATCCTACTGCAGGTCTTGCAAAATACCTATGGAAAGGTCTGTATACATATCTTCTATTGTAAATATTGATATATCCCGTATAGTGACTGAAAACCCCTCCATTATAGTAAATGTTCATTCCTCCGAGTCTACGAACCCTACCATTGTTATACCAGATATCTACGTTTCCAATTTGTGAAACACGTCCGTAATAGTCGTAATAAATAGGGGTGTTTTCAACTTGGACTACGGCACCATAATCATCATACTGTACATATGGGTTGTAATTATATCCTGAGTTAAACGTGATTCCAACGTTTCCGATTCTGGCTCCGACCCCCACATTAACCCTGTTGTCCATGTAGAAATCGAACTCACCATCAGGATAAACGGAGAATGTAACTCCACCTTCCACAAAAATGAAAGAATTTCCATATCGGTAATTGATGGCAGTAGCCACTGTACTGGTTGTTTCTGCTTGGATACTTGGTATTCCAAAAAGAACCGCTGCTATAATGAGTACTAACTTTTTCATACTACAAGGTTTTAAATTCTAGATGCAACTATTTACATCCACCCTGTTTAATGCAATCAGCGTGCCAAAAAATGTAACACGCTGATATACAGTATAAAAAATATGTTTTTGACTACTATTATTGAATAATGAACATTGACCTGCGGTTCAATTGATGCTCTTCTTCTGAGCAATTTATCCCATTAGAGCAGTTATTGATCAATTGGGATTCCCCATATCCTTTGGAGGATAATCGACTGCGGTCAATTCCTTTATTTACTAACCATTCAAGGGTTGACTTAGCTCTTCGTTCGGATAATTGAGCGTTATAATCATCATTTCCTCTTGAATCCGTATGAGACTCGATATGTATTCTTAACTGTGGATATTCTTTCATGGCCTGCAATATTTTGGCCAATTCCACTTCTGCATCTGATCTAATATTATGTTTATCAAAATCAAAATAAATCGGTTGGAGGTCCAATCGGCATCCCAAATCGTTTATAGGGCAATCGGGTGGGGTAAGAGCGATATCTACCTGTAGCATATTGGATCCTTGGGGTGTTAATACTACTTTTTCATTGGATAGATATTCTTTTTCATCATTGGAGGCCCTTATTACATATTGTTTTTGGCAATCAATTTCGTTGTCAAATTCATAGTTTCCATTGGCTCCTGTGATTTTTTGGGAAACCACATTACTGTTTTCATCCAACAGATAAACTACCGAACCTTCTAAAGGATCATTGGTGTTGGCATCGGTAATTGCACCATAAATAACGGCATTACAGTTTTCGGCAATGGCATAAATGTCATCTGAACCACTACCTTGGTCGCCATCTCTATTGGAGGAGAGATATCCGATTTTTTCGTTTTCTTTTACAATAAATCCAAAATCATCTTGATTCGAATTAATGGGTTGGCCCAAATTTATAATTTCCGCAACATCTGGATCATTGTTTTTAGAAACTCTAAAAACATCCAATCCTCCTAGTCCGAAGTGACCGTCACTTGAAAAAAACAAGGTATTCTCTTCGCTTATAAAGGGAAAGGTTTCTCGTTGCTCTGTGTTAATGTTCGGACCCAAGTTAATCGGGGTTCCATATGTGCTGTTGTTTATGATATCGACATACCAAATATCTGATTCCCCTATAGAACCTGGTCTATTGGAGGAGAAGTACAATTTGTTTTCTTGTACATTCAAGGCAGGGTGAGCAGTGGAGTAGGAGTCATCGTTAAAAGGAAGCTCCTGAACATTGCCCCAGGTTCTTTCATCAATTTTTGTGGCTTTGTAAATTTTTAGACCTACCAAGCGTTTTTTGCCTCTTTTCTTTTTACCATCAATATAATTGTTACGGGTAAAGTATACGGTTGTTCCATCTCTGGTAAATACTGCGGAAGATTCGTGGTAAGGTGAATTGATATCGCCCTTTAGGCTAATTACATTGGTTAGATTTCCGTTTTCGCCGATCTCGGCTTCAAATAAATCCAAATAGGGCTGGCCGTTCCAATCATGGACTTTGCTTCCTTCGGTGTTTTTGGAAGATGAAGCAAATACAATTTTGTCTCCATAAAATGCGGGTCCAAAATCTGAACCGGCCATTTCAGAGGTGATGTTTGTTACTTTAAAATTCTTGCCCTCTGAATTGGTAAGATTTTCAAAAGATTGCCAGTTGTTCAATTGGCTGTTGGCTAGATTGGAAGGGGAAGACAACTTGAACTTCTCCATCATTTTCTTGGATTCTTCATATTTGCCTACACTTTTGAGGGTTTGCGCCGTACGGAAATAATATTCCGGCCTAACCTGATCAGGGTAGTTGTCCATTAGTTTTCCATACCAGGTGTTTGCCTCGGCATATTCACTGTTGAAATAGTAAGTGTCTCCCAATTTTTCAAATACTTGAGCGGATTTATAACCGTCTTCTACCACACTCAAATAAATTTTTCTAGCATCGATGTAATCATAATTACTGAATTCTTCTTCCGCTTTTTTGATTTTATTTTCTTGTGCAAATACGTTTCCGACCAGTAAGAAAATAGAAAATACATGTATAATTATCGTTCTTTTCATGGTTGTTTTTTTAAAAGAATCGAGGAGTTATTATCCTATCTGATTTGTTGAATATGTCGAACCGGAGAAATACTTCGTAGGAACCATCACTGTACTTTTCTATATCAGTGGATTGATAATCGTAGGCCACACCCGCGAAGAAATTGGGCGATATTTGGAATCCTGCCAACGCACTTACCGAAGCACTCCATCTGTACGAAGCCCCCACTGTGAACTTTTCATTGATCAAGAAGTTGGCTGAAATATCCCATTGTAATGGGGAACCACTTACATATTTTACCAGCGTTGCTGGTTTGAACTTTAAATTTTCATTTAAGTCGAAAACATAACCTGTGATGAAGAAATAGTGCAAACGTTCAATGGCAATATCATCGGTATTGGCATTTTCCAAGGAACTTTCATCGAAATGTTTGGTGTTCAAAAAGTTGGGTACGGACAGTCCCGCGTAGAACCTATCATTGTTCAAATATAAACCCGCTCCAACTTGCGGCTGTAGTTCATTGTCCACATTGGATTGAAAATAGGGATCGTTTTGTTCAGAAAGTGTCAATTTCGAGTAATCCACATCCAACATATCCAGCCCGGCTTTTACGCCGAATGCTAGTTTTGTATTATAAGAAAGGTTTATGGAATACGAATAGTCAACAACCACATTGGACTCCACGGCCGGACCAATTTTATCGTATACAATGGATAATCCGAGCCCCATATTGTCATAGAGCCCAATAGGGGAATTCACGGTAAAGGTCCCGGTTTCGGGAGACCCTTCCAAACTTACCCATTGTGTTCGTCCCAAAAGTCCAAAACTCAACATTTCCCTGTTGCCGGCATAGGCAGGGTTCACGACCTGGGTATTGTACATATATTGTGTGTATTGTGGATCTTGCTGAGCCTTTGATGTATAAATGGATAGAAGCAGCAATGCAAACAGGCAATGGTTTCTATAGGTTTTTAGATGTATCATCCTCTCGTTAAATTCTTTGGTTCTTGATTACTTTATTGTGTGGGTTGTATTAGTTCCTATTTATATATAGGTATCCCGAATAGCTTTCATCCCCGGGGTTGACTTCACTGGTAAAAGTCAGTATGTAGAAATAGGTGCCACTTGGAAGTTCACGGTCCTTCTGCAGGGTTGCTCTTCCTTCTGATAAACCATAGAATAAGTTATTGCCTTGCCCGTAACTATCTACTTGGTAGACTTGCACACCCCATCTATTGAAAATTTTCACATTGTTATCGGGATAATTTTCTATTCCCTTGATCCGGAAGTAATCATTCAACCCATCGCCATTCGGGGTCATTCCGTTAAATATTTGGAAATCAGAGCCTCCTCCAGCGTATTCGCAGAAGGTGGATACATTTACGGAAGTGATGTCATTTTCCTCATAATTATCATCGTCAGAATTATCAAAAACAGAATCCGTAGTATCTATTAAATCTGCAGTGACCACAGCTTGATTATCCACAAATACTCCATTTATATCTTCTTGGGTTAGATGATAGGCAGCCGTGTACAGCCACTCTTCTCCTGGTTGCAGAATATTATCCGCGGAAGCTTCACTGTTTTCCAGAGCATTGATTTGCCCACCAAGTAAATCATCGTTCAGGATAATATTTTCCAAGTCAATGGTACCCGTATTGGTTACAGTAAATCGATACTCGATTGTATCATCACATCCGTCAAGATCGGTATCCAAACTTAATCCGGTTTTTATTAGGGCTATGCCAAATAGGGGGGTGCCACTTCCATTATCTCCTGGGCAGGCATCATTGGGAACAGGTGTTCTGGTGGGATCATTCTCAAGATTACTGTCATTATCGGAAAAATCCGCCACTTGATTATCGATGCCCACAGGCTCGGAGAATACAGTCGCCTGGTTTATGACAGAACCATTTGTAATATCCTGTTGTGTAATAGGATAAAGGGCAATATATGTCCAGGTTTCCCCTACTTGTAGTATGCCATTTTCTAATATGCTTTCGGATTCTGGTCCTGGAATATTCCCACCTAACAATTCATCTTCTAGTGTAACCTGATCTAAGTCCACATTTCCAAGATTGGTAACAGTAAACGTATATCGAATACTTTCAACACAGCCATCGCCATCCACATCAACCATTAATCCTTCTTTGATCAAACCAATACCGGCTGACCCTTCTGTACAAGCATCGTTTGGCACGGGGGTTCTAGTCGGACCATCTTCGTCCAGGTTGGCATCGTGTGAAAAGTCGGTAACGGGAATTTCGGTTCCGAGAATCTTACCATTTATTGTAGCTTGGTTCACAACTGCTGTATTATCGATGTCCTGTTGGGTAATGGCATAAATTGCCTCATAGTTCCATGTTTCGCCTACAGATAGGATACCGTCATTTCCAATGTCTGTTCCATCAATTGGTCCAGGAACTTCACCTCCGAGTAGCTCATCTTCCAAGCTTAACTCATCGATATCTGCACTACCTGTATTGGTTAAAGTGAAGGTGTAAAGGATACTATCAAGGCAACCATCGCCATTCACATCGATCACAGTACCTACTTTTATAAGTCCCATGCTAGCTGAACCATCGGCACACGCATCATTGGGCACGGGGGTTCTTGTTGGACCATCCTCGTCCAGGTTGGCATCGTGTGAAAGGTCTGATACAGAAATTTCAGTAGCTATGATCTCCCCATTTACCTTAGCTTGATTAACAACTGCTGCATTATCAATATCTTGTTGGGTTATGCCATAAATAGCCTCATATGTCCAAGTTTCCCCAACGGACAGTATACCATCCTCGTTGATATCCGTTCCATCGACGGGTCCTGGAACCACACCTCCCAATAATTCGTCCTCCAAGGTAATTTCATCGATAGCAACATCACCAGTATTGGTCAAAGTGAAGGTATAAAGGATACTATCAAGGCAACCGTCGCCATTGACATCGATTACCGTACCTACTTTAATAAGTCCCATAGTAGCTGAACCTTCTGTGCAAGCATCGTTTGGAACGGGTGTTCTTGTAGGACCATCCTCATCCAGGTTGGCATCGTGGGAAAGATCGCTGACCGGTATTTGGGTATTCACGATCTTACCATTTACTGTAGCTTGATTTATAACCGCAGCATTATCGATGTCCATCTGGGTAATGGCATAAATTGCTTCGTAAGTCCATGTTTCACCCACGGAAAGTATACCATCTTCGTTAATATCGGTTCCATCAATAGGTCCTGGGACTTCACCTCCAAGAAGTTCATCCTCCAAGGTTATCTCATCAATGTCCACGCCTCCCGTATTGGTCAAGGTAAAGGTATACAGTATGCTATCGAGGCATCCATCACCATCAATATCCACCACATTCCCTACTTTTACCAACCCTATATCTGCAGAACCTTCGGTACAGGCATCATCGGGTACGGGTGTTCTGGTTGGACCGTCTTCGTCCAGATTGGCATCATGGGAAAGATCAAAAACAGCGGTGTTTGAGTTTACAATTTCTCCATTTACTTCTGCTTGATTGATGACGGCAGCATTATCGATATCCATCTGAGTAATGGCGTATATAGCTTCGTAAGTCCATGTCTCTCCTACGGATAGTATACCATCATCATTGACATCGGTTCCCTCCACTGGACCTGGAACTTCGCCACCGAGAAGCTCATCCTCTAGAACAATTTCGTCGATATCCACAGTTCCCGTGTTGGTGAGTGTGAATGTGTACAAAATACTTTCCAAGCATCCATCACCATCAATGTCAACAACTGTACCTTGTTTAATCAATCCCATACCTGCACCCAAACAGAAGGATAAATCTACCTTGGTTGGATCATCTTCCAATATGCTATTATCGTCCGAAAGGTCTTGTACCGTTACACCAGGTTGCCCTTGGACATCTGCTGTAACAGTGGCTTGATTTTCAACAAAACCATTATCTATATCACTTTGGAGGGTGTTGTATGCAGCAGCATATATCCATACCTCATTCAAGTCAAGGAACCCATCGTTGTTGTCATCACCGGAAACCGGACCCGCAATATCACCGCCAAGCAACGGGTCATTCAGAACTACATTCTCTAAAATTTCAGGTCCTTCATTGGTTACTGTGAACTCATATAAAATAAGGTTACACCCGGGTCCTGCCTCAATGCCCTCAAGGGCAATGCCGGTTTTAACGACAGCTATCCTTGGTTGACAGGAAGACAAATCGATAACAGTTTCATCATCTTCCAATATGCTATTATCATCGGAAAGGTCCTGTACCGTAGCACCGGGTTGACCCTGAATGTCAGCTGTGGCAATAGCTTGGTTGACCACTTCACCATTTGAAATATCAGTATTGGTTATCACATAAATGGAAGAGTATATCCAAGTTTCACCTGGATCTAAAAAAGTATTGTTGTTCACGTCGCCTGAATCTGGACCTGCTAAATTCCCGCCCAATAATGGATCGTTGAGAACCACATTCTCCAATATGGTCGGTCCTTGATTTGCTACTTCAAATTCATAAATGATAAAATTACATCCTGGGCCTGCATCGATACCTGCTATGGCCGTACCTGTCTTGATAACCGAAATGCCAGCCTGACAGGAGGATACATCCGTAACGGTGGGCTGATCCTCGAAGAAACTGTCGTCATCTGATAGGTCATTTACTGTTACTCCTGGTTGACCTTGAACATCGGCCTGAACGTTGGCTTGATTTATGAATTGACCATTGTTTATATCGACCTGTTTAATATCATATAGGGCTTCTATTTCCCAAGTTTCCCCTATTTCCAAGAGACCATTGTTATTGACATCTCCAGAAAATGCTCCAGCTACAATTCCGCCTAGAGCAGGGTCCGTTATAACCACATTTTCCAAAACCTCGCCAGCAGTACTCTGATTCACTACTTGAAAATTGAACCTAATTTGGCTACAGTCCGGGCTAACCGTTCCAATTTTTATTAGTGAAATAATGGGTAAGTACATCCCATTTGAATAAGCTTCGTTAAAATCGGGATTTACATCGAAACCCATTGATTTATCGTATGATGAAATATGGGCATTGGCATTTATGAAAATCGAAATAAAAAGAACACAGGTGAGGAATAGTGGGTTTCTTTTTGTTGCTGAGATATACGTAAAGAACATGATTGGAGTATTATATTATCGATAGTATCAACTTTGAAAGGTGTAAGAGAAAAACATCTACATGTAATACAAATACAGATAGAAAGTTTAATTTGATTTGGCTGCAAATATCATCGATGACAGAAAGGTGTGAAGGCATGACTTTTTGAAACCCCCTTTTCAATTGATGAATGACCAATATGATCTGATAGAAATTATCAGATACTCCTTGATTTAGAAAGAATTATGGGATTAAACCCACAAAATAGGTAAGTATCAGGGCTTAAGATATACTATCGAATCCTTCTTGGATTCTTTGTTGTATTATTTAAAAAACGCAGTAGTTAAATACTTGCTTTTAAATATTTTGCGGTAAAAGAAGTCGTGTTTTTAATGATTTCCTCAGGAGTTCCCTCAACCACTAAATTACCTCCTTTTTCACCACCTTCGGGGCCAAGGTCTATAATATAATCGGCACATTTCACCAACTCCATATTGTGCTCTATAACAATTACAGAATGTCCTTTATCTATAAGTTCATCAAAGGATTTTAGCAATTTTTTAATATCGTGAAAGTGAAGTCCGGTAGTAGGTTCATCAAAGATGAACAAGGCTTTTTCCTTGGTATGGCCTTTTACCAAAAATGATGCGAGTTTTATCCGTTGAGCTTCGCCACCAGAAAGGGTAGAGGAGGACTGACCGAGTGCTACGTAACCCAATCCTACATCCTGCAACGGCTTTAATTTGGTCACAATTTTATCTTGTTTGTAGGTAGAGAAATGCTCTATAGCATCATCAATGGTCATATTGAGGAGGTCATCAATGTTTTTTCCTTCAAACTGAACTTCTAAAATATCCTTTTTGAATCGTTTGCCATCACATGCATCACATTCCAAATGAACATCGGCCATAAACTGCATCTCCACAGTGATTTCACCCTCGCCCTTGCATTTTTCACATCGACCGCCATCTACGTTAAATGAAAAGTGCTTTGGCTTATAGCCACGTAGCTTGCTCAACTTTTGTGAAGCAAATAGACTACGAATATCATCGTATGCTTTTATATAGGTAACTGGGTTGGAACGAGATGAACGTCCGATTGGATTTTGGTCTACAAATTCCACATGTTTGATGTGGGCATACTTGCCCTCCATAGCCGAAAACTGACCTGCTTTTTCTCCATACCCGCCCGTTTCCTTTAATATAGAAGGATACAGTATTTTTCTTACCAAAGTACTTTTTCCACTTCCTGATACACCCGTGACCACGGTCAGCACATTCAATGGAAAAGTGACATCGATATTTTTAAGGTTGTTTTCCCGTGCACCTTTTATTTGTATGTAGTGTTTTGAATTTCTACGTTCGTTGGGAACAGATATTTCCATTGTTCCATTAAGATAGGAAGCTGTTAAGGAGTCTGATTTGAGGATGGCTTCCCAATCTCCGGTGGCCACAACATTACCGCCCAAGGTTCCCGCTTCGGGACCAATATCGATGATTTCATCTGCAGCTTTCATGATATCTTCATCGTGCTCTACTACAATAACGGTATTACCTAAATCTCTAAGAGACTTTAATACTTCAATCAAATTCTCGGTATCTCTGGGATGCAATCCAATACTCGGCTCGTCCAAAATGTACATGGAGCCTACTAAGCTACTTCCCAAGGATGTGGCTAGATTAATGCGCTGACTTTCTCCACCTGACAGCGTATTGGATTTTCTATTTAATGTAAGATAGCTCAAACCAACCTTGTCCAAAAAGTCCAAACGCGTAGTAATTTCTTTGAGCAATCTTTTGGACACGGCGGTATCGTGTTCGGAAAGCTGAAGCGCTTCAAAAAATGGCATCAATTTATTAATGGGCAATTCAATCAAATCGGAAATGGATTTTCTGCCGACCTTTACGTAATCTGCTTCTTTGCGTAATCGCTTTCCCTTACAGACCGAACATCTGGTTTTTCCACGATAACGGGAAAGCATCACCCTGTTCTGAATTTTGTAACTTTTTTCCTCTAGCTGTTCAAAAAACTTATGGATACCAATAAAATGGTCATTTCCTTCCCATACCAGTTGCTTTTGCTCTTCGGTAAGTTCGAACCAAGGTTTATGGATAGGAAAATCGAATTTATAGGCTGAGTTCACCAATTGATCTCGGTACCAGCCCATACTTTCGCCACGCCAAGGGAAAACAGCGTTTTCATAAACCGATAAAGCTGTATTGGGAATCACCAAATCCTCATCAATACCGATAACATCTCCATAACCTTCACATTTGGGACAAGCACCGTAAGGGTTGTTGAAACTGAACAGATGCACGTTGGGCTCCAAAAATTTCATACCATCCAGTTCAAACTGGTTGCTAAAAGTTTTGATATCCCCAGTTTGAAGGTTTTCGATGGTGCATTGACCCTTTCCTTCAAAAAAGGCATTGTCAACTGCATTGGCCAAACGATTGTAGAAATCCTCATCATCTTTCACAATGATACGATCCACAACCAAATCGAACTCCCTTCCAATATCTTCAGGAGCTTGATCTATTCGGATGACTTCACCTTGATATTTAATACGAGCATACCCTTGTTTGGAAAAAAGCTCCAACGATTTTAATGGTTCGCGTTCTTCGCTAATGTTAATCGGTGCCAATAACAGGAGCTTATCCCTTTCGTTCAACTCCTTTATATAATTAATGACATCGGTTACGGTATGCTTTTTTACTTCTTTGCCCGAGATGGGGGATAAAGTCTTGCCGATTCGGGCATACAACAACTTGAGGTAGTCATAAATTTCGGTGGTGGTCCCTACCGTGGAACGAGGATTTGTGGAGTTTACTTTTTGTTCTATGGCAATCGCAGGTGCTATACCTTTTATATAGTCTACTTTGGGTTTGTCCAATTTCCCCAAAAACTGTCGGGCATAAGATGAGAGGCTCTCCACATATCTACGTTGACCTTCTGCGTATAAAGTGTCAAAAGCCAAGCTGGATTTTCCAGAACCCGATAATCCAGTGATTACCACCAGCTTATTTCTTGGGATAACAACATCAATATTTTTAAGGTTATGCAACTTGGCACCTTTAATTATAATATTCTGCTTGGGGTCTACGTTTATATTGATTGCCATTTGTTAAAATTAGGGTCTCAAAGATACGATACACCACACTTAATACGTATATTGTAACAGTTAACATATAAAAATCGTCAACTCACAACATAGTTTTTAGGTCGCCTGCCTATTTATCTATATTTGAAGTGTAATTAAAATCCTGATAGGCCTATACAGAATAATTACTTTTTTAAAGATTAAAAACTGAATAACTAAGGTTTTCCTTGTAAAGGGAGGACTGTGTTTTAACCCAAAAAAAAGTAATTTGTATGGAACAACTACAGATTAAAGACTCGATTTTAGTAAAGAATTATATTGACGGAGACGAAAAGGCTCTTGAAATTCTTATCAACAGGCACAACCAAAGAATCACCAGCTTCATTTACAGCAAAGTTTTGGACAGAGATGTTGCAGAGGACATCTTCCAAGATACTTTTATCAAGGTGATCAAAACCCTTAAAAGAGGAAAGTACAGTGAAGAAGGTAAATTTTTACCTTGGGTGATGCGAATTGCGCACAACCTAGTGATAGATCATTTCCGTAAAAATAAAAGAATGCCCAAGTTTGAGGGCAGTGATGACTTCAATATCTTTTCTGTAATCAAGGACGAAAAGTTGAATGCTGAAAAGCAGATCATAAAAGATCAAATAGAAAGCGACTTAACGCTTTTGATTGATGAATTGCCAGATGATCAAAAAGAAGTATTGATCATGCGCATATACAAGGATATGAGTTTTAAGGAAATATCCGAAAACACCGATGTTAGCATTAATACAGCCTTGGGAAGGATGCGATACGCCCTTATAAACCTTAGAAAAATAGTTGAGCGTAAGAATATCGTTTTAACGAATTAATCGAGCATTACGTCGAAACCTGCAATATTTCCAATCTAGCGCCGTTATACTATGGAAACAATTACTTACGCTAGAATATGGAAAACATTTACTCTGAAGAACAAAAATCCGTAAAAACGGTAAAAGCGAGTCAGAAAACAGTTGATTTCTTACTTAGCTTTTCAAAATCGATTCATGTAGTTGACTACAAAAAACACCAGTTTGAAGTAACAATGAATTAATTTAAGGATCAAACTGACGAAAAGAGCCGCAATTAGCGGCTCTTTTTGTTTTTATGGTATTCGTGGATCACCGTTTTTCTTCCTATGGTCTTGGTGATAATATCTTTTTCCAAATCCCAACCCCGTGCTGGCGAATATTCCCGACCATACCAAATAATTTGAAGATGTAATCGATTCCAAATTTCTTTTGGGAACAACCGTTTGGCATCCCGCTCGGTCTGTACCACATTTTTCCCATTACTGAAACCCCATCGGTACATAAGTCTATGTATATGTGTATCCACTGGAAAAGCAGGGATACCAAAAGCTTGTGAGATAACGACACTGGCAGTTTTATGTCCTACTGCCGGTAATTCTTCCAACAATGCAATGTCTCTAGGCACCTTGCCATTATATTTTTCAATCAAAATTTTGGAAAGCCCGTAAATACCCTTCGACTTCATAGGGGAGAGGCCTACGGGTTTAATAATTTCCCGAATCTCTTCTTCCGAAAGCTTTACCATATCATAGGGATTATCCGCTTTTTCAAATAACAACGGGGTAATCTGGTTTACACGAACATCTGTACTTTGGGCCGATAACAATACCGCTATCAATAATGTATAGGGATCTTTATGATCTAAAGGGATAGGAATTGTTGGATATAATTCATCCAAGGTTTTTATAACGAATTCAACCTTTTCTTGTTTGGTCATATTTGTTTAACTTTGTTATTATAAATATTAAACAATAAATTCAAGAGCAACGCACATGAATATGTTAAAAGTAGGAGATAAAGTACCTGATTTTTCAGCAAAAGACCAAGACGGTAACACAATAAATCTAAATGATTACAAAGGAAAAAAGCTAGTGGTCTTTTTCTATCCCAAAGCAAATACCCCAGGTTGTACGGCGGAGGCATGTAATTTAAGGGACAACTACAAGGAATTGCAAGACCAAGGATTCGAACTTTTGGGAGTGAGCGCCGATTCAGAAAAGAAACAAGCAAATTTTAAAGATAAATACGAGTTTCCTTTCCCGTTATTGGCAGATGAGGACCATACCGTAATCCACACCTTCGGTGTATGGGGTCCTAAGAAATTCATGGGCAAAGAGTACGATGGAATCCACCGAACCACATTTATTATCAACGGCGATGGGGTAGTGGAAAATGTGATTGAAAAGGTAAAGACCACGGATCACGCCGCACAAATATTGGCATAAGAAAGTGTAGAAATAAAAAAGGCGCTGAATCAGCGCCTTTTCTATTATTCTTTTTCTTCGAGAACCTTTCGTGTAAACAAATTCTTCTCTTTTATAATTTCAGCAATACCTTCGGGAAGTTCATTTTCCCAACCATCATCTTTATTGATGATTTTTTTGAGAACGTCCCTGGAGAAAATATGAAGTACATCGGGGTCGTAATCAATAATATCCATCACCTTGCCATTATATTTAAAGAATTTGTACAATTCCTTCATTCGAGGATGGACCTTCACATTATTACTTGTGAGCACTTGACCTGTTTCTGGGTCCTTCATTGGATATAGGTAAACTTTCAAATCCTTAAAGAACAATTTACCGAACGCTTCCAAAATACCGCCACTTAAGTGACGATAATATTTTTCATCAAATACATCCACCAAATTATTTACCCCCATGGTCAGTCCAATCTTGGCCTTGGTGTAATTATTGAAGTATTCCACAAGTTTATAATACTCTTGGAATTTGGATATCAATACCGTATGTCCAAGTGAACATAAAAGTTCTGCTCGGTCCATAAAGTCCTGTTCGTCAATTTCACCCGAAGCCTTAAGATTGGAAAGTGTTATCTCAAAAACGACAATGGTATTCTCGTATTCGACGGTCTGTTCCCGGACAAATATATCGTACGATTTTTGGAACATGTCCATATTTACCTTGGTAACAGGTCTAAAACTACCTCGAAGTGCCAAAATACTCTTTTTGTAAAGTACTGCTGCGGGAAGCAAGTTATGCCCGTCGGGGCCAAACATTACCGCATCGGTCATATCATTTTTAATGAGCTGAAGGCTCATCAATCTGTTATCAACATCGGCAAAGTTGGGTCCCGTAAAATTGATCATATCAATTTCCAAGGTATCATGGTCAATATGATCGTACAGATATTTCAATAGTTTTCTTGGCTTATGAAACTTGAAAAATGCACCATAAATCAAGTTTACACCAAGTATTCCAAGTGTCTCTTGCTGTAATCTAGCTTCATTTTGTTTAAAGCGGATATGAAGTACAATTTCATCATATTCCTTTTGGTCGGGATCTAATTGAAAACGAAGACCTACCCACCCATGTCCTTTGTATCGTTTGGAAAAATCTATAGTGGCCACAGTGTTGGCATAACTAAAAAACAAATAATCAGGATTACTGTCCCTACTGATTCGTTCTTCGACCAATCGCATTTCGTGGTCCAACATCTTTTTTAAACGGGATTGTGTAACGTAGCGTCCATCTTCCTCAATCCCATAAATGGCATCGCTAAAGGACTTATCGTAGGCACTCATTGCTTTTGCAATGGTTCCCGAGGCTCCACCGGCCCTAAAAAAATGTCTGGCGGTCTCCTGTCCTGCGCCGATCTCGGCAAAGGTTCCATAAATATCTTGGTTCAAATTGATCCTAAGGGTTTTCGCCTTTATGGAAGGAATATTTTCAAAAGCATTTTGTTTGCTTGGTATGCTGGGCATGTCCGTTTTTTTAAAGTATAGCAAAGTTACACTCTTCAATTAATCTATTAAATAAATAAGTTATAATTTTGGATTTAATGGATGATAAGATGACCATTACTTTTTTGGGCACGGGAACTTCTCAGGGAATTCCTGTTATCGGAAGCAACCATCCTGTTTGTCTCAGCAAAGACCCCAAAGACAAAAGACTGCGGGTATCCGTATTGATTTCGTGGAAAAATTACAACTACGTAATTGATTGCGGCCCTGATTTTAGGCAGCAAATGTTGACCAATCCAATAAGTAAGTTGGATGGAATTTTGTTTACACACGAGCATGCGGACCACACAGCAGGAATTGACGATATTCGCCCCTTTTTCTTTAGACAAGGGGATATTCCAATCTATGCCCATCCTAGGGTTAATGATTCTCTACGCAAGCGTTTCGACTATATTTTTGCTGATGAAGACCGTTATCCCGGTGCTCCTGCCGTAAAAGTTCACAATGTTTCAAAAGATGAAAAAATTCCCTTGGGTGATTTGGATGTAGTTCCCATTGAAGCTTTTCACAACAGATTGCAGGTTTTTGGATATCGATTTGGTGAATTTGTGTACATGACCGATGTAAAACGGGTAGAAGAGGAAGAAATAAAAAAAATGAAGGGTGCTAAGGTATTGGTAGTTAATGCGCTAAGAATAGAACCGCACCATTCCCATTTTAATTTGGAAGAAGCTTTGGAGTTCGCAGAAGAAGTAGGGGCAGAGCGGACCTATTTTACCCATATCAGTGCTTTGTTGGGATTTCATGAAGAAGTGGAAAAAAGTCTCCCTAAAAACATACATTTGGCCTACGATAACCTACAATTAAAAATATAAGCTCCATGAAGAGTAGAATTTTTTTATACCTATTTGTCTTTGCAGCTTTGCTGGCCCTGTTTCAATTTGTTACCGGTAACAATATGCAAAAAGCATTGACCACGGATGTTAATCAATTACAAACTGAAGTGGAAGAACTCAAAGATTCCCTACAAACAATGCACCTTAAAGTACTGGATATGCAGTATTTTACTTTGGAGAACAATGATGATGCTCTAGCGTATTATGAGCATCTGAACATAGAAAACCCATCACTCTACATTCAAGATAAGTTATTGGAAACCAACGAACAAAAAGGAGATAACCCTTTAATTCCCTATGAAGGGATGGAAAGTGATTTCAAGATCAATAAAATAAAGGTACTGAACCATAAATGGATCTTGGCCGATTTTTCCGATGGAAAATACTGGGGTGATCTAATTATTAAATATGAGCTCAAGGATGACCTAAGCGTAAACTTTACCTTAGCAGAATATTTACTTTACGCCCCACAGGATTATTAACCTTTACAATCCCCCTGTCCCGATAATTATCGGAATTGTTTCTGGGTCTTATTATGAAATAACCCCGTGCAAAACACAGTATGTCATTCTGAGCTGAGCGAAGAATCTTCAAATAATTTTATGGCTGTCATTTCGAGCGGCCCCGATATTTTATCGGTACGAGAAATCTAGATTCTTCAGTCGTGGAACTCCTTCAGAGTGACCAATTCAAGTTCAAAAAAACAATCATCTAAAAAATCAAATATGCTCCTCCAACCACTTTTTAAAGGAAAAGAAATTTTGTTGTGAAACGCCATGACCTACAGGAAATTCTTGGTACATGGTTGGAATATTCAATTTTTTCAGGAATTCTGGTGACTTTTGGGCCCATTCCAAAGGAATGACTTGATCCACCTGACCATGTGAAGCATAGAAATTCAACTGACTATGGTCTTTATTTGCATAATCGTCAACCAAAATATTCTCGTTGATGTATCCACTGAGCGCAATCACATTCTTCACCTTTTCAGGGTAGGATAAGGCTACTGCATAGCTCAATATGGTTCCCTGACTGAATCCTAAAAGTGTAATGTTGCTCTTGTCCAGATCATACGCATCAATAGCCTCATCAATAAATGTGACAATTTTCTCCCTTGATTCTTTGGCCTGTTCATCATCACTCCATTTTCCCTGTTCCGCATCAAAATTTATGGCATACCAAGCATGTCCAAAAGGTTCAAGGTCATAGGGAGCTTTTAAGGAAAAAATCATCAATTCCTCAGGTAGTTCAGATGCAAATGAAAAAAGGTCCTCTTCGTTGCTACCATAACCATGAAACATAAAAAGTGCAGGGATTTTTCCTGAATCTTTGGATGAGGGCCGCACTAAATATTCTAACGATAAGGGTTTTAGGGACATTGTTTTAATTTATGATATGAATGTGAACCATTTTTGAAAGTATTTACCCAAAACAGGTAATGGCTTGGTCGTTTCATTTAAAACTTGAAGAAAACCATACACCCAAATGATAAGGTAAAAAATGTAGATCGGTACGGACAGATAAACAAAACCAGTGTAGGTTAATAAAATAGCCAATGCATGGAAAAGAACATGTATTCCAAAAGCTTGCCGAATATGAAAACGGGCAAAGGCGTTCTTGGGCTCAATATTCATGGTAATAGCAATTAAACAGCCTACTATGGTAATATAGGCCACAATTGCGGTGGTTTTTCCGGGGTTGGAATTACTCATTATAGTGTACTTTGATCATTGTTTATGATTCCGTAAACTTTTCCTTTCAATGTTGAGCCCAGGAACATACTGTTCTTTGAAGTAGAAAGAATGTCATTTGTCTCAAAAGTGTATTCTTTATCAGGGTTGAACAATGTCAAACAAGCTTTCGAGCCTTCTTTTAGTTTTGGGGCCTCAATTTGATATCGAGAGCGACCTTTTGTTAAAAAAGAGATGGTCTCTTCCAAATCAAAGATAGTGTTCAAACCTCCAAAGGCCGACTCCAAACCAAGGCTACCGCTTTTCGCGTTGTCAAATTCCACACGTTTGTGCTCAATGTCCATAGGAATATGGTCCGAAGTCACAAAATCAATGGTTCCATTTTTCAATCCTTTGATCAATGCTTTACTATCGGATTTTGTACGTAGTGGAGGAGAAACCTTAAAATGCGAATCAAACTCATTTAGACTTTCATCCGAAAACAAGAGATTGTGAACCGCAACGCTGCACGTTATGTCCAGCCCTTTTTTCTTAGCCTCGGCAATAAGTTTTACCGAACCAGCAGATGATAGGGTGGGGATATGCATTTTACCACCTGTATATTCAAGGATAAAAAGATCTCGGGCAATCTGAAGTTCTTCTGAAAGTGCAGGAATACCTTTTAGTCCAAGTTTTGTTGACATTTCGCCTTCATGTGCTACCCCATTGCCTTTAATGTTACCGTCCTGTGGAAAGGAATAGACCAACCCATCAAAATTTTGGGCATACAACAAGGCTATTTTTAACAAATTGGGGTTGGAAACTTGCTTTTTAAAATCGTAGAAAGCTACAGCGCCCGCATTTTTCATATCAAAAAGCTCCGCAAGCTCAACACCATTGGCATTCTTGGTCAACGTACCCAACGGGTATATTTTTGTTGCCATACCATGTCCACGTTCTTTTAGGAAAACCACATCGGAGCTGGTATCGGGCACAGGATTGGTATTTGGGTTGAGAACTATATCGGTGAATCCACTTTTACCAGCAGTATAAAGTCCATTGGCAATGGTTTCCCGTTCCTCTAAACCTGGCTCACCAAAACTTACGCTGCTATCGAACCAACCTAAGGAAACGTGCAGATTTTCTTTATCTATAGCTTTTATATTGGCAGGGGCTTCCACAGAAACACCAATCTTTTCAATAATTCCTTTTTTGATAAGGATATCACGCTTTTTCAAGTGAAGTTCCTTGTTCTCCGGGCATACAATTTTTGCAGACTTCAGCAGAATGTTCATGTAACAAATTTTTGAATAATAACCTCAATAAGCGCCAGAAGCAACGCTAAAATAACAAACCATTTCCAATATGCGGTAATGTTGTTCTCCGCTTCAAGATATTCAAATAGCTCCGGAACGGAATCCATGGTGTTTATATTTTCCAAAGTTCCCATATCCAGATATTTGAGTTGACTTTCCGTTCTAGGGTAATTAAAACTGATATTTTGTAAAGTTTGTTCGTTCTGCAGAATGGAATAAACACCATTCTCGGTCGGGTTTTGGTCAAACGTGAGACGTACCCGATTAGGGAAAGTCTGTTGTAACGGAATAAACTCATAACCTTCTTTGGACACTTTCAAAATATCGTCGCTACCAATTTGAACGGAAATATCTACCGTGGTTGCTTCACCAAGGTTATGATAAGGCTTCGGTATTTGCAAGCTGGATTGTGCCATATTATAAAAGGTGGGCACAATCAACGGCGAGTTGATGAAATTTGAATTTTCCAATGTCAAAGGAACCGTAAAAATATAGAGTCCGTTGTCTCCAGATAAAAATGAATCACCACCATCCAAGGATAAAGCCGTAGGTAGACTGGTCTGTACCTTAAAGTGTTTTTTTACGGATGGATATTGAAAATTGGTCACTTCCTGCTCAAAAACGTTGCGATACAACGGATGGTCGAACGTAATGGTAGTCAGTTGTGCATCTGATGTAATATTCTCCGAAAATTGTGTGGCCGATAAGCTGGACAAAAAACTATTGTAGGATGATAAGTCACTATTTATGGAAGGCACTATGATTAGGGTACCTCCATTATTTTTAAAAGTACGCAGGATATTTTGGAGACTGCTTGGGATTGTGGTCAAATTATCGAGAACCACTACATTTTGATTATCTAAATTACTGTAATCCAATTGGTTTAAGGCATATTTTTGAAAATCGAATTCATCGCCACGAAATAAGCGGTTCAGATAATCGCTATTCGATTCGCTAATGGCCAACACCTTTATCTTTTCTTTGGAATTGATATTGAAATAGAACCGGTTATCGTACCCCAAGGCATTATCGATAATACTCAATCGTCCATTCAATTGTTCATTTACGGGAATGGTAAATTCGACTTCAGCCTCTCCGTTTGATTTAAATTTTGCCGCTGTTTTGGCAATCAGTTCATCATCATTATATAGTGAAATGGGCAATGCCCCGTCCTCATTTCCACCTGAAAGAAATACTTGAAGTGTTGCCTGTTCATTCAAACCATCATCCACAAAAACAGAATCAATGGATACATTTTGTATTTCCAGTGGTTGCATCGGAACAAAGTGTGCGAATAACGTAGAATCCAACGAAGTGTTTCCAGCAGCCAATCTTTCTTGAAAATCAGAAACCACAATAAGGTTTTTGACTGTCCCGCTATTTTGGGAAAACAAACTATTGGCCTTTAGGCTAATTTCATTCAAGTTCAATTGTTTGTAGGAGTAGGGGAGCGATAACAATGAATTTTGAATATCTGTAACACGAACATTTTTGAATGTTTTTTCGTTGGTAAACAGACTGAACTCCGTTTCACCATCAATATTTTTAATGAAATCCTGCACTGCTTTTTCCAAAAGCGAAATACCATTGCTCTTGGCCTGCATACTGAAGGAATCATCCAAATAAACAACAGTTTCCTTTTCCTGAAGCGCCCTAGTGGCAGAGGTGAACGGTTGTGCAAAAGCAACTAGGATAGCGGCAAGTAGCAAAAGTCGGGTAAACAACAGCAGCCATTTCTTAAGGGAATTGCTCTTTCTTGATTCCGAAATCACCTTTTGTAGCATGGCCACATTGGTAAACGGAGTTTTGGTAAAGCGTCGTAACTGAAATAAATGAATGAGAATAGGAATGATTAGAAGAAAAAGTGCCCAAAGAATTTCTGGATGTTTAAACTGCATTCCCAATATTGCTTGATCAAAGATAGGCATTAAAACATTCTGATTTCAAACTTCATTTGGCAATTGTGAATGAACAATCAACAATAACCAATGAACAAGCATCAATAAACCTTTTTTCATTCTGAGTATCCCGATAGCTATCGCGGATTAAGAATTCCTTTGTCATCCTGTTCCGATAGTTATCGGAATTTTTTTGGGGTCTCGTCACAGGTGGATTCCATATCATGATTCGACTACGTTCAGCATCCGTGCGGAATTACACCTTAGCAAAAAAAGAAATAATCCTGCATGGGGGATTGCTCTAATTCTGAAAAGTATCTCCTAATTTCTTTTTGGGCATTTTCATTAGCTACGGTAATGATACTTTGTGGATTATTCAGATTCTGCAAGGCTTCAAAATGAACGAGTTCTTTGCCGTAAATACTTTTCCCTATTTTTTTAGGATTGTCGCACAGCCAAACAAACTCTAATCCTTGTTTTTTAAGCCCTTTTGCAATTTTCTTCCCTTTAAATCCTGCTCCCCAGACCACTAATGGTCGGGTTCGGTCATGGTTCAACTTTAAGAAATAATGGAGCTTGATGTCCAAAAAATAGTTTTGGGCGTAGTGCTCGTGTGTACGTGAGGTACGTGTATCGTAATCGCGCCACATATGCAAGACTGGATCGCAAGGAATAATCTTAAAACCTTGTTCGTAAAATCGAAAAGTGAGGTCGTAATCTTCGGGATAGCGCTGGGGTTTAAAACCTTCGCATTTTTCAAAATCTTCACGGTGAACCATCCAGCAAGGAGAAGGAATTACACACTCCTTGTAAATTTCATCAAAATTATTACCGGTTGATGTCAATCCATTCAACCATTCCTCATACCGCTCGTAACCATTGCTAATTCCTCGGTCCGAAAAATATTTTACCTGACCAACAGCAATATAACCGGGCCCAGTTTCATGTAATGAATTTACCATGACTTCCAATCGGTTGGGTCTCATTATGTCGTCCGAATCCATGCGGGTGACAAAAGCACCATTACTTTTAGCATAGCCGGTTTGAAGCGCAGGAATAATCCCCGAGCCTTTATTTTGAAAGACCTTAATGCGCTCATCTTTATTGGAGTAGGAGGTTAGCAGTTCATAGCTTTCGTCGGTAGAATTGTCGTTTACGGCCAAGACTTCCCAATCGGTATAAGATTGATTCACAATGGAATCCAAACATTCGGGAAGATAGTGTGCAGTGTTTTTAAAGGGAATAATAATGCTGACCTTGCCATTTTGCATGCTGCAATGTAACTAAATTATAAGCAAGCGTTTAGGTAAATGGAAGCAAGTCCGGTTGTAAGTATGCTGTTTTTGCTTTTGGGTCGGTAAGCACACCCTTATCATAATGCTGAAAAAGTAATTCCTTGAAAGAGGTAACCAATTTTGGATATTCTGCCACAAAATTTTCAAAGGTGGTTGCATTGGACTTTTGTCTAAAATGATGTATCACTTTTACCGCAGCAACGGTCAATGTAGTATGATACTTGGTACCATCGCCGTGGAGCATATCAAAATTTTTGATGGCTTCACAAGTTTTGGAAATGGCGGTTTTTTCGTCAAACAACCCCAAATAAATCCAAGCTAGTTTTATATGGGCCTTATGGTTGAACTCTTGAGGAGGGAATTCCCCTGATTCAAAAGCGGCAACAAAGTCGGCATTTTCCATTTTATAGATCTTTTAGGGCTTTATCAATGGCTCCTTGTACCATTCGCTCCATAATTTCATATCCAGCTTTGGTCACGTGAACTTCGTCCGTCGTAAGTTCTGATGGAAGTCCATTTCTATCATCGGCCATTTCCGAGAAATAATCCAGATACATTACTTCTTGGGCCTCGGTCATTTTCTTGAGCATTTGGTTGAGTTTTGGAATTTTGATATTGGGTTCCAAACCCGGCCTCCAAGGATAATCGTAGGCAGGAAGTACAGAACAAACAATGGGCGTGATACCATTGGATTTTGCCAACTCCACCATGGACAAGATGTTATCATGGATTTGTTCTAACGTCATGGGGCCTGTATTGCCAGCTATATCGTTGGTGCCGGCCAAAATCACCACTACTTTTGGATTAAGGTCAATCACATCTTGACGGAAACGTAGCAGCATCTGTGGTGTTGTCTGTCCGCCAATGCCACGGTTTACATACGGATGGTCCTTAAAGAATTCTGGATGGGTCCCTATCCACATTTCGGTGATGGAATTGCCCATGAAAACCACCCGATTTTCTCCATTTGCAGGAGCGGCGAGTTGAGCATTTGCATTTTTATATTTTTCCAAATTGGGCCAATCTTGTGCGTTCATTTTAGAGGTGCTCGACAATCCTAAAAAAGATAGCATGATCCAGAGTATCGTTTGTTTTTTCACTATGTGCGGTTTTGGTTAAAAGTATGAAATTTCATGTAAAATTATTTCAATAAAAAAGCGGTATGATTTTTTTTATCATACCGCCTTTATTAGCTTAAATGTTATCTGAATTAATATTTCGCGCTCTTCCCGTTGGCTTGGGTTCTTAAAATAAACGCCCTAATATCTTCGTTGGCTGATTTTAAATCTTCATTTCTCAAATACATCATGTGTCCAGAGCGATACCCCTTCCATTCAAATCTATCTTTCATTTTACCACTTGGGTCTACTTGAGACATGGTGTACTTGGCTGCAAAATAGGTACAGGCACCATCATAATAACCCGATTGAATCAAAACGTTTAAGTATGGATTCTGAGCCATAGCTTGACGAAGATTGTCCCTAACATTATCGTCGCTGTCGTCCCAAGGACGAACAGGGCCGAACATATTATATTTAATATCGGTTTTAAAGTCAAGTTCTTCCTGCAAATAATAGTTTATGGCCGGCGTAAAACTATGCAACCAAGAGGTTAGCTCAGGAGAATAATCAGGTCGGGTACCAGCCAATGTTTTGTCAATTCCTAAATAACGGCTATCCAAACGTCCTATAGTATATCCGCCTTTATCCCTCAACAAAGCTTTCCAGAAGAATTGCGTAGGCACATCCAGGTTGTGGTCAATGATGTCTTTTGATTTCAAACCGGAATAACGGGCCATTTTATCGGCAATGGATTTACGTTCAGAATCAGCGATAAAACCACCTTTGGCAATGGCCGGCAACAACTCATTTATCGTGAATTCTTCTACCTCTGGTAAAACCTCTAAAAGGTCTTTGCTTTGCAAATCTGATGGTAAAGCTTTATGGTGCCATGCAGCTGCTGCATAATAAGGCATGTTCAGGGCACTGGAAACAGGGTCATTATCACGGAACACTTTATAATCGGCAGGAGAAACCATGATCACACCGTTCAAATACATCCATTGTTGATTTTGAAGAGCCAAGGAAAGCCCCATTACACGGGTACCTCCATAACTTTCGCCCACAATGTATTTTGGGGAATTCCAGCGGTTATTTCTGGAAACAAAGGTATTCAGCCATTCGGCCAAATATTTGGTGTCCGCATTGATTCCGAAGAATTTTTTGCGGTCCACTTCTTTTCCAGTTTCAGGAATTGTGCGTGAATATCCTGTATTTACAGGATTTACATAAACAATATCGGTTACATCCAATACGGAATAAGGGTTTTCTTTAACGCCGTAAGGTTGTACAGGATAGCCTTCGTCATCAATTTTAAGGATTCTTGGACCTGTATAGGCCAAATGCATCCAAACGGACCCAGAACCTGGGCCGCCGTTAAAGGAAATCAACAAAGGTCTTGCAGACCTATCTTTCACCCCATTTTTTATGTAATAGGTATAGTGCAAAGATGCAATGGGTTCACCCAATTCGTCCCAAACCGGTTGTGTCCCAGTGGTTGCTGTGTAATCAATTCGAGAACCGTTGATGGTTACGGCATGTTGGGTGGTAATTGTAGTGTCGACAGGTAATTTACGTTTTTGAGCAAAGGTTAAGGTAGAACATAACGCGATGCCTAACAGTAAGAGTTTTTTCATTATTATTTGGTTGAATTAGTCTAGCCATAAAAATAAGGAATTTGAAAGTTCTTCTCTTGTTAAAAGAATTGTAAATGCCCTAATTGAGCTATTATTCTTAATTTTAGTATCGTTCACTAAATCTATATTCCATGAAAAGTCTTACCCGTAGAAATTTTAATAGTCTGACCGCAAAAGGAATTGGAGCCGCAGCATTGTTATCGTCTGCACCCTTTGCCTGCGCCATGGGGGGCAATCAAGATAAAAAGAAGTTGGGTATTGTTTTGGTAGGACTCGGAGGGTACAGCACCTATCAATTAGCTCCTGCATTGCAGGATACCCAACATTGTTATTTGGCTGGAATTGTGACGGGGACTCCTGAAAAGAAGCAAATTTGGGCGGATAAATACGGAATCCCTGAAAAGAACATCTATAATTATCAAAATTTTGATGATATCGCCAATAACGAGGACATTGATGTAGTGTATGTGGTACTGCCCAATAGTATGCATGCCGAATTTAGTATTCGTGCCGCAAAAGCCGGCAAGCATGTCATCTGTGAAAAACCTATGGGCATTAGCGTTGCGGAGTGTGATGCTATCATAAATGCTTGTAATGAAGCTGGTGTAAAACTTGGGATGGGCTATCGTTTACATTCCGAACCCTACACACAACAAGTAAAGAAATATGTAAAGGAAAAAACCTTTGGTGATATTTTATTTGTTTCTGCCGATGCAGCTTATCGTTCTGCAGGCAACCCCAACCAATGGCGTTTGGATAAAAAACTTTCTGGTGGTGGTGCTTTAATGAATATGGGGGTGTATGCTGTACAAAGTACCATTTATGGTACCGGTGAAAATCCTATATCGGTTGCCGCACAGGAGTTTAGCACCCGACCTGAATATTTTAAAGAGACCGACGAGACCATAACGGCACAATTTGAGTTTCCAAGCGGTGCTGTGGGGAATATAACCACTTCCCATAATTTTAATGCCAATGCCATGTATGCTTCGGGAACTTCGGGTTGGTTTAGATTGCAGCCCGCCAATAACTATGGACCACTTAGCGGAGAGACCTCAAACGGTGACGAAATCAAATTTCCACATGAAAGTCAACAAAAATTACAAATGGACGATTTTGCACGACATGTATTATTTGGCGAACCCAACAAAGCGCCTGGCGAAATGGGAAAACGCGATATGATGATTGTGGAAGCTATTTATAAATCCATAGCCAATGGGGGAGAGACGATTGCACTGGATTTTGAGCCTGGCTTTGGCTTTGGCGGCTGAAATCACTGATTATTTTTCATTATAATCTAAACTCGGTAATATTGTCAGCTTTGTCAAAAATATGGGGATAGTGTTCTTTGATGTTCTTTTTCATGAATTCCAGTGGAACATCCTCAAAATGCCCATAGTCCTCTATGTATTCCATAAATCGAGTGCCAGCACTATTGTAAGCTTGTAGGAAAGAGTTATGTTCTCCGTCGAACTCCAAAGGTTCCACATTTAATTTCTCACACAAACTTTTATTGAACGCAGGAGACATTTTTAGCCATTTGTTGTTGAGATTGGCATTAACCATTCCATGAGGGGTAAGTTCGTTGGAACCGAACTTTTCGGTTAATCTTTCTACGGCAATATGGTTTTTAACTTTCCCTAAATGAAGTCTGGCAGGTATTCCCATTCCCCTAAGCCCGGCAATCAACAAAATGGATTTCTCCACACAATTGCCCGTGCTTTTCTGTACAATGCTACTGGCCCTATAATTTTCTTTGGCAAGACTGATATGGTATGGATCATATTTCCATTCATCCCGAACTTTGTTATACAGCCCGATGGTTTTCTCTTTATTGGTCAATTCAGGTGCCATAAATTCCGTGATCAATTCTTGAATGGAATGGTGTTCAAAATCAAAAAAGTAAGAAGGGGACAAATATTTCATTTCATCATACATCTACAAGGTTCAAATTACCTAAAACTTTTCAAAAACCCCTAAACCGAACAGTGCAAAGTCATATTTTACAGGGTCGGTAGCGTCCAGTTTTCTTAGGTTCTTATCCAATTCCTGTAGCGCTTTGGCATCGTTTTGTTTGCGTTTGAGCAGATTTAACTTGCGGGCAACATTGCCGGAATGCACATCCAATGGGCAGGAAAGTTTGGCCGGGGAGATGTCTTTCCATAACCCAAAATCAACTCCCGTACTGTTGTCACGGACCATCCAACGCAGAAACATATTGATTCGCTTCGCCGCAGAACCTTTATTAGGGTCGGATACATGTTTTTGGGTCCTATTTTGGTGTGGAAGCTCAAAAAACAATTCCTTGAAATTGGAAATGGCAGGTTGCATGGTGTCCTTACCCTGGTATTCGCTAAAAACTGCCTCTAAACCACCATGATTTTTATAGATGTTTTGTAGGCTGGTTACAAAGTAACCAAGGTCAGTTCCATTAAAGGTGCGGTGTACAAAAGGAGAGAGTACATCCAAGTCATCTTGGGAGTGATTCATAACAAAATCATAAGGCGTATTGCCCATTAACCCCATCAATCTTGTAGCATTATTGATAATACTCTTACGATTTCCCCAAGCAATGGTGGCCGTTAAAAAAGCGCTTATTTCAATGTCTTCTTTTTGATTGTACAGGTGTGGAATTTGCAAAGGGTCATCCTCTAAAAACTTGGGGTGGTTGTACTCCAACACCTTGGCATCCAAAAATTCTTTGAGCTCAGCTTTGGTCATATCATTCTTTGGAAACAATCAATCCATCCACCATGGTCAATTTTCTGTCCGCCATATCGGCCAATTCCAAGTTGTGGGTTACCAATACAAAGGTTTGTCCGAACTCGTCCCGAAGTTGAAAAAACAGTTTGTGTAGATTGTCTGCACTTTCAGAATCCAAATTTCCACTGGGCTCATCTGCCAAAACCACGGAAGGGTTGTTCATTAAGGAACGGGCAACGGCCACACGTTGCTGCTCACCGCCCGAAAGTGCATTGGGCTTATGATTGTAACGTTCCTTTAATCCCAAGAAGTCCAATAGCTCTTTGGCCCGCTTTTCGGCTTCCGCTCGAGGTGTTTTTTTGATAAAAGCGGGAATACAGACATTCTCTAAAGCCGTAAACTCGGGCAACAACTGATGAAACTGAAAGATAAAACCAATATGCTCATTTCGGAATTTAGCCAAACCCTTATCGTTGAGCTGGTTTACATCGGTGTCGTTGATTACCAAAGTACTTTCTCCCTTGTTGGTAGGGGTATCCAAAGTACCCAATATTTGCAAGAGCGTAGTTTTTCCAGCCCCCGAGGCTCCGACAATGGAAACTACCTCACCTTTTTTTATTTCTAAGTCAACCCCTTGTAAAACCTTAAGGTCTCCGTAACTTTTTTGAATATTTGTGGCCTTTATCATAAGTACATCTTCATTGGTCGAAGATAATGATTACTGTTGTATCGCAAAGATGACGTTTTGATATGAATCCCACAATTTTTCACAACGTATCCGCATATAGATTAAAGTGTAGTGGAAATTTCAAGAAATAAGTATAAGGCTTTAAATTCGACCAAGCAACATATAAATATTTGTTAGGATTCATTTTTCCAATCAAATATTGTTTAACTTTGAATCGAAATGGATAAACAAAATAAAGTGGAATTGAAAACGGCAATTTTTGCCGCGGGTTGTTTTTGGTGTACAGAAGCTGTTTTTCAGCGATTGAATGGAGTATCGGAAGTCGTTTCTGGCTATACAGGAGGAACCATTAAGAATCCAGCATATAGAGAGATTACAACTGGAAGAACGGGACATGCCGAAGGTGTTAAAATTACCTTTGATGCCTCAAAAATATCATATGCCGAATTATTGGAGGTGTTTTTTGCCACACACGACCCTACAACATTGAACCGACAAGGCAATGATGTGGGGACACAATACCGTAGCGAAATTTTCTATACTACCCCGGAACAAAAACAGTTGGCCGAAGATTTCATTCAACTATTGGAGAAAGAAAATATATTTGACTCTCCCATTGTAACTGCCGTTTCCGAGGCCAAGCCATTTTATATGGCCGAAGAGGAGCATCACGATTATTACAACGAACATAGGCAACAACCGTATTGTCAGACCATAATTGATCCTAAGATCAAAAAACTGAACAACTATTTTTCAAAAAAACTAAAGAATGGCACCGTATAGAAACCTCGAAGAGTACAATATTGAAATTACCAATGAGGTAAAAGATCATTTTTCCAAAATTGTGGATGATATCGGTGAAGATATTACCCGTGAGGGATTGGTTAAAACCCCAGAGCGTGCAGCGAAAGCTATGCTTTTTCTTACGCAGGGTTACAAGCAAGATGCGGAGGAAATTCTTAAAGGGGCCATGTTCGAAGAAAGCTATGATGACATGGTCATTATTAAAGATATTGAACTGTACTCGCTTTGTGAGCATCATATGCTTCCATTTTTTGGGAAGGCGCATGTGGCGTACATTCCCAACGGACATATTGTTGGTTTGAGCAAGATTCCTCGTGTGGTTGACGTTTTTGCTCGCAGATTGCAAGTACAAGAGCGATTAACACATGATATTTTGGAATGCATCAACAAGACATTGAAACCAAAGGGAGTTGCTGTGGTAATTGAAGCAGCCCATATGTGTATGATGATGCGCGGTGTACAAAAACAAAACTCAGTTACTACAACCTCAGGTTTTAGAGGACAGTTTGAGAGAATCGAGACCCGAAACGAATTTTTAAAGCTGATCAGCGCCGATTTGTCGTAAACCACTTTTCCAATTAAGCGGGAATTGCTATTTTTCCTCTATGGCAGAAGAAAAAGACAATAAATATCGTAACCTTTTTTTAGGTTTACTGTTCGATGCCATTGGGATGCTATCCTTTGTAATTCCAGGCATAGGTGAGTTTTCCGATGTTATCTGGGCGCCTCTTGCCGGATGGCTCATGACCCGACTTTATAAAGGTAGGGTAGGACAGGCCGCCGGTCTCATTACTTTTACAGAGGAGTTGGTCCCTGGTATGGATGTGATTCCCACCTTTACGCTCACTTGGATTTACACTTATTTATTGAGTAAGAAAAAAGGTCAACCTAAGATAGATTGACCTTTATTTTTAGATGGGTTGAATCCCGATGCTTTACAATGGAACATTCAAATTGAAAGAAATATTTCTTCCTATGTTGGCTATGCCATCAGCCTTTAATCTGGATAAGTGTGAGATATAATTCTTGTCAAAAACATTGTTTCCAGTAATGGAGTACCCAACTTTTTGATTGAAAATTTTCAAATCACCTCCCACACCAACGTTAAACAGGTTATATCTAGGCGTCTTGGTCTCAAAATCAGCCACTTTATTTTGATCAAAAAAGGTTTGAAGTGTCACAAATGCATAACATTTATAATCTTGGTTCCTTTTATTCCATTCTACACGAAAAGTATTTGTCCAACGATTGGCAGGAATCAATGGTAGGTTGGAATTATCCTCCAGCTCACCAAAAACAATGTCGTAACTACTTTCCAAATGCAGCCAATCTATGGGGTGGGGGTGTAAGTGGAATCCAAATTCCCCACCGTACAAAATCGCATTTTGCTGTTGGAAATCATAAACAGGATCCAATTCCCTGAATTCTCCGGTTGGCTCCAGATAGATGTAGTCATTTACTATATTGTAGAAAGTATTGACATAAGCTTCAATATGTTTGTTTCCATACTCTAAAGCCAAATCTATCTGGAAGTTTTGCTCACTATCCAAATCAGGGTTTCCAATTTCCACTCGGTTGGCACCACTGTGCAATCCATTGGATGATAATTCAGACAAGTTGGGAGCCCTGAAGCCTGTGGCAAAATTTAAACGCCCTATAATATTCTGTGTAAGGTCCATGCGATACCCTACAGCAGCATTAAAACTATTAAAGTCTTTACTTAAAGTAGGAATATACTCTTCATCTCCTTCAATACCACTTTCTTCTCCGTTGATGGACCTTAAATCGTACCGTAATCCAATTTGAAGGTCACTTTTATCAAAATGGATATGCGAAGTGGCCAAAACTCCAAAATCGTTGGTAATGGCATCGGGGACCAATACTTCTTCTCCAAAGTTTTCATTTTTTTGATGCATCCCTTGGACTCCAAAGATAGTCGTCATTTTCCCCCATTGTGGGTTGAACTGAATATTGTAGTTGAAGGTACTTAACCGCATATCCAAGGCTGCTCCTTCTTCCTCTTCCTCTTCCTCTTCCATATGCTCTTCCTCTGCATCCTCGTGGTGATGCTCTTCAAACTCCTTCCTATTGTTTACCGTGTAACCAAAGGTGGCCTCCAAACTGGATTTCTTAAAAAAGATGTTGTTTTTCGAACTCAAAATATGGGTAGTAAGTTCTTGGTAGGGCTCCAAAGGATCACGATCGTTGTTTTGAACTCCAATTTCTTCTGGAATACCAAGTTCTGAAGTATTGTAGTTGTACCGAAGCTCCGTTTTAAATCTTGAGGCTTGGTAAGCTAGCCCTGTTTTTAAATCGGCCTCGTTGAATCTGGAATTGGTGACGCTTGTGCCATCCCCAGTTTCGTAGTCGGCATTGGATGCATAGGCCCCACGCACCAAAAATTTTAGTTTATCGCCAGAGGTTTTAAAGCCAGCATTCGCATTGTAACCTAAGGTATTTGTGAAATATCTCATATTGACATCTCCGGATGTTTCGCCGGATGACTCAAATTTCTCAGGATTTAAGTACAAAACACCTCCCAATGCATCGGAACCATACAATAATGAGGCAGGTCCTTTTATAACTTCAACACTTGAAATACCGGCATCGTTGAGCCCCAATCCATGCTCGCCGCCATATTGTTGGTTCTCCAAACGAACACCTTGCGTATACACTAAGACACGGTTAAAACTCAAACCACGGATAACGGGCTTTCCAATACCAACTCCTGTTGAGACCGATGAAACCCCAGGAATATTGGTAATTCCTTCAGATAAGGTAATACCACCTTGTTGTTTTAACTCTTCCATGGATTTTTGTTCCACTTTCATAACGTTTTCACGCTGTAGTTTATGGAATGGTGTGGAAAGGACCACTTCGTCCATTTCTATAGCGGAAGGAACCATTTGAAAATCGAATGCATTGTTTCCGGAATTAATTTCTATTGATGTGGAATGCGTTTCAAATCCTATGTAAGAGATAACGAGTTTATAGTTTCCTTCAGGAAGGTTTTTTAAAGAATAGTTTCCATCTTGACCAGTGACCGTTCCGTTTTCCAATTGCGGAATATAAACGGAAACTTGTTCCAAAGGTTCGCCGGTCTCGGCGTCAGATATGTTTCCTGTTAATGTGTTTTGTGAATATGTAAATAGGGGAACCAATGCCAAAAGCATTGAAATATATAATTGTTTCATTGTAAAAAATAAATGGTTTAAAAAATCTTAAATCAATCTTACTATGAAATAGATGGGGGACCGCGTAAAGCCCGGAAAGCAACTTCTTTGGGCTTGTAAATAAATTGGTAGATAGAGGTCGTATACCTTATTTCTGGTATTTCGACCGGTAGGTATGTAAAAGAAGAATTGAAAAGTACTTTATTGGCAAGGGTAAAATCATGAAAATCACAATCTAGATGACCATCGTGTATATGATTGGTACCATAAGCAATACATTGTTCCTCTTGGTTATGCTCGTATAAAGCGTGTCCTAATTTTATTATGGAAGGGGCCAACATTGCCACTGCCATCAAAAGGGAAGCTGATATAAGAATACGTTTGTGGAGGTTGGTGATCATATTTCACAAAATTAACCAAGGTGTTTGGTCTTATTGTGTTAAAAAAACTATAAACTATGAGAAGAAAGTCCCTAAACCCAAACGTTTCAGCATTTTTTTCTCAAAATTCCAGAAAAATTGATACTGACCGAACAACCAACCTATAAAAACAAGCAGGATTTGATAGATGGGAAAAATCAAGAGAATTCGAAGTGTCCAATAAATCGCACCGTGAACATTTTCACTGTCCAATCCTATCCAATGGACCAATGGACCAGCCAATTTCCCTGCGGCACTTCCAGTTAAGGCAAATACAATGAAAATGGCAATCATTTCCCATTTGTATTCCACTTTCCATTTGTTTTCCACTTTTTTGAAACACCAAATGAAAAATTTTATCAATAAAAAATAAAGCGTCAACGTACCACCAATGGTAAAAATCCATTCAAATATGGTGTTGTTAAGGCCAAAAAGGTGTAAAAAGCTTCTAGATATGGTGTAGGCAGTAAATAAAACCAATAATGCACCCAAAATTGGAAAGATAATTTGCCAGTTCTTTTGGATTTCCCAGCGCTGCTTTAATTTTTGCATTGTTCAACTATAATTGATGCAAAAATAACACATTAAATCCTTGGAATAAAAGGACCTAAACGTTGATTGTATTTTCTTTGAAAGTAAATGAAGTAATTGTACAGTTTGTAGTTGACTTCATAACCATAATCAATACTGGGATCGTAATTGATTTGCATTTCGTAAAGATTGGGATTCCACCTTTGTGGCAGCAATACCCTTTGGTTCCATGTGACCACCATAATTGCATTTCGATTTTCCAAAAACGATTGGGAATAATATCCTTCGGGTCGGGCAATAGACTTTAACCAAGTATAAAAACCAGGTTCAATGATAATGATTTCATATTCGGTTTCATCATCCGAAATCTCTACGGCTTCTTTATCGTTTGATTGGAAAACTGCCTTTTCTTCACTGGTAACATCCAATGTGGATTTTTGAGAAGTACAAGAAATTAGGACAACACAAAGTGTTAGGCAAAACAACACTAAATTAAACAGTTTCTTTTTCATAATCTTAAAATACAAAAAAAGCCACTTGTAAACTCAAGTGGCTCTGTTAAATATAGTTAAGCTGCTTAATTTATTTTCCGAAAAGTCCACCTAGCATTCCGCCAAGTCCCTTTTTTTTCTGACCTCCACCGTTCAAAACCATTCCTGCCAAGTCATCAATAACACTTCCATCGCCGTCACTATCTAAAAAGCTTTCAACTAAGGATTGCTGCTTTGCTGCCGCTTTATTGCCTCCCATTAGCCCACCTAACAAACCGTTAAGACCATCAGGGCTACTTACATTTTGTTGTCTGGTCTGTTTTCCCAAATAACCCAAAAGGATTGGGGCTGCAATTTTTAATATTTGAGCAATTGAACCTGCGTCGATTCCTGATTTGGAACTTAATGCATTTTCAACTTGAGATTGCTTAGATCCTAGTACATGACCAAGTATTCCTGCTCCGTCATCCATTACATTTTGGTCTACACCTCCTCCAAAAAGGCCTCCTAAATCATCCAAGATTCCACCATCGTGTTTGGTCGATAAAGCGTCCATAAGTCCTTGTGCCCCTCCAGGAGTGGACGCATTCTTTTTCATGGCCCCCATTAAAAGTGGCATGGCCATGCTTAAAACTTCTGCTGTTTTATTTTCGGGTTGACCTGTTTGACCAGCTACACCGCTAACCAACATTTTCCCGGTAGGGCTGTTGATCAAATCTAATAATCCTGACATTGTGTTAGTGTTAAGGTTAAAAGGACAATGTACGAAAAAGTAGGTTTTGAATGATTGTTTACAATAAGAAAACCTATCGCTTTAGCAATTTGATAACCTTTTGGGCCAATTCTGCACCAATACGTTCTTGCGCTTCAACTGTAGAGCCACCAACATGAGGGCTCAAGGAAATCTTTGGGTTCATTAATATTTTAATTTCGGGGGTCGGTTCCGATTCGAATACATCAAGCCCTGCAAAAGACAAATGGTCTGATTCTAAAGCTTCCACCAAGGCAACTTCATCCAACACTCCTCCACGAGAAGTATTTATGATACCAGATCCTGGCTTCATGAGCCCGAGTTCTTTTCTGCCGATAATGTATTTTTCTTGAGATGGTACATGAAGACTTATAAAATCAGAGTTTGCAAGTACTTCTTTTAAATCGCTGCTTTTTAAATTAAAATCAATCGATTGCCCATCAAAAAAGGAAAGCGTCAAAGTAGCCTCCTTGGTATGGTGGTCGGTGAATATAACTTCCATGCCCAAAGCGAGTCCCATTTTAGCTGTTGCCTGACCAATTCTTCCAAAACCAACAATTCCCAAGGTTTTTCCACGAAGTTCAACACCTCCAGCATAGCTCTTTTTGAGCTGTTTAAACTGGCTGTCACCTTCCAAAGGCATATTTCTGTTGGCATCGTGCAGAAACCGAACACCGTTTAGCAAGTGTGCGAAAACAAGTTCCGCTACCGATTCTGAAGATGCTTCGGGAGTATTGAATACCTTGATACCTTTGGATTCGGCATATTTCACATCAATATTGTCCAGACCAACACCACCGCGTCCAATTAATTTTAAGCTTGGGCAGTCATCAATTAACTTTTTATCCACTTTTGTAGCACTTCGTACCAAAAGTGCATCAATGTTGTTCTTGTTGATATAATTTACCAATTGTTCTTGGGCAACCCTTGTGTTTTTTACTTCGAACCCTTCTTTTACGAGTAAATCAATTCCTGATGGGGCTAAGCCATCATTCGCTAAAATCTTCGCCATTAAAATTTATCCTTTCTTTTCGAGTTCACTCATTATATCTACCAAAACACCAACGCTTTCCAAAGGAAGCGCATTGTACATGGAAGCCCGATAACCTCCAACGGATCTATGCCCGTTTATGCCACTAATTCCTGCCTCTTTGCACATTTCATCAAAGACATCTTTTAATTCATCATCGGTAATATTGAAGGTGGCGTTCATATTGGAACGGTCTTCTTTGGCAGCAAAACCAGAGAAAACAGGGTTGAGCTCGATTTCAGAATAAATTAAGTTGGCCTTACGTTCGTTAATTTCCTCGATAGCAGCAATTCCACCTAAATCCTTCAACCATTGCATAGTAAGCATGGAAACATACACGGCAAAAACGGGAGGGGTGTTGAACATACTATCTTTGGCTACGTGAACGGAATAATCCATCATGGATGGTATTTTTCTGGATACTTTACCCAAAATATCCTCTTTTACTACTACAAGTGTTGTTCCTGCTGGCCCCATGTTCTTTTGTGCTCCTGCATAAATCAAATCAAACTGTGAAAAGTCCATCTGTCTGGAAAAGATATCTGAACTCATATCGCACACCAATGGCACATCGGTTTTGGGAAATTCCTTGAATTGCGTTCCGTAAATAGTATTGTTGGAGGTAAGGTGCAGATAATCCAACTCGGATGGAATATCAAATCCCTTTGGGATATACTTAAAATTATCTTCTTGAGATGATGCAACCTCCACAATATCGCCAAACAAACGAGCCTCTTTAATGGCTTTTTGGCTCCATGTACCTGTGTTGACGTATCCTGCCTTTTTATCCAATAGGTTAAAGGCCGCCATTAAAAATTGCATACTTGCACCACCTTGAAGGAAGAGTGCCTGATAGCCTTTGCCCTCGAGTCCCAAGAGTTCCAGTGCCAATGAGCGGGCCTTCTCCATAATGGCAACAAACTCTTTGCTTCGGTGGGAGATTTCTATAAGTGAAAGCCCAATACCGTCCAGTTCTAGAACGGCCTCAGATGCCTTTAGCATTACCTCTGCGGGTAAAATGCATGGGCCTGCGCTAAAATTATGCTTTTTCATTTTCTTGATTTAAGGGGTAAAGGTCTTAAAAATTGTTGGATCTAAAAATGTTTCCCATGGTTAGGAATTTCTTAAAGTTTGAGCAGGAAATCCATGGTATCGATTTCATCTGCGTAGTCCTTTAAACTAGGCTTTTGGGTTTCTCCAAAATTGACTTCGTTTTCTCTTATCCCGCTAGAAACCACACATTGAATTTGTTCATCAAGTTCTTCCAATTTTTCTCGTAGACTTGTTTCATCACCGTAGTTGGAGTAAAACAATGCAGCAATGGGAGAGGTGAGTGCTTCGTCTTCCTTTAAAACCAAAAATCCATTATCCAGAATTTTGAACTCACTCATCAAATAAACCGCCTTATTGTAATCGTAGTTGTTGGCATATTTGTGTTGGTGGATAATATCCTTATAATGATAAAGTGCGTTGAACAAAGCATCAAAATCATAATTGATGGGCACGAAGATTTTGGACACATTTCTGCAACCTAGGCCATAGTACCTGAAAATATCTTCCCCGAGTGCTTTTAGTTCTTCTTCGGTTTCATTTCCAGTAAGCACTGCAACCGAATTTCTATTTTTTCGAATGATGTTGGGTTTATTGCCAAAATAATATTCAAAATAGCGGCTTGTATTATTGCTTCCCGTGGCGATTACAGCATCAAAGTTCTCCATTTTTCCATCTATAAACTCGATTTTATCGACAAGTGATGGTTCCTGCAGAACCAAATATTTGGATAGATGGGGCAGTAGAATTTTATCGTTGGATGAAAGCTTGGCAAGTACCTTATTTCCAGAAAGCAAGACGCATAAAAAGTCGTGAAAGCCTACTAACGGAATGTTTCCCGCCATTACAATGCCAACCGTTTTTGGTTTGCTTTCATTGCTAAAGGAATAGTTGGACAACCATTCATTGAGATTTTCTTCTGTGAGCAAATCGCCCCATTGTTGCAAGGAAAACAAAATATTATCCTCGGTAAACCATCCATTATGATGTCCAGCTCGCTCAACGATTTCCTTTAATTCGGAATCGACTTCAGCATTCTCCGAATAACATTTATCACAAAAATCCGTTAGGTATTTTCCAAGTTTAACAAAAGCATCTATGGTATTTGTATCTGGTGCCATTAAATTTGTACACTAATTTACTAGGGTTTATTTTTGTCAAAAGTAAGCATGCTGATAAGAATCAGCCCAAAAGGAAAAGAAAATTATGGCAATTATTATTACTGATGAGTGCATAAATTGTGGTGCTTGCGAGCCAGAATGCCCGAACACAGCAATTTATGAAGGTGCGGATGAATGGAGATATAGTGATGGAACTTCGTTAAAGGGTGATGTGGTTTTGCCCAATGGCAAGGAGGTTAATGCCGATGAAGTTCAAGAACCTGTTAGCGATGAGCTTTATTATATAGTTCCCGATAAATGCACGGAATGTCAAGGATTTCATGAGGAGCCACAATGTGCGGCCGTATGCCCGGTTGATTGTTGCGTTCCCGATGAAGACCATGAAGAAAGTGAAGAGGAACTATTGGGCAAGCAAAAGTTTATGCACCCCGATGGTTAAGCAATAAAAAACATTTAATTTAGCCCGAATCTTTAAATGGTTCGGGTTTTTTATGCGAGAAAAAGAGAAAGAATACCAAGGTATTTGGAAGCAAGCGGGATGTATATTGTCCCTTATCGCCATTTTCGGCATCATTGCCTTGTTTATCATAGGGCTTTATCTATTGATTCAGGGCTTTTAGTCACAGTACCAAAACTTCAACTTATATTTGCAGCCTTAAATCAGTTTTCAATTATCAATGTTCAATAAACAATGAAGGGTATAACCAAAATTGTCAAGATTGAAAGTAGGACGAAACACTTGAATTCTGATTTCTAAAATCTGAACTCTAAAATCTAATTGCTAGCGAATGAAAGCAGGTATTGTAGGACTACCAAATGTAGGAAAATCAACTCTTTTCAACTGTTTGTCCAACGCAAAGGCCCAAAGTGCCAACTTCCCTTTTTGTACCATTGAACCCAATATTGGTGTGGTGAACGTACCCGACCAGCGGTTAGAAAAATTGGAGGAATTGGTAAATCCGGAACGTGTTCTTCCAGCTACCGTAGAGATTGTTGATATTGCCGGTTTGGTAAAAGGCGCCAGTAAAGGTGAGGGGCTTGGAAACCAGTTTTTGGGGAATATTCGCGAAACCGATGCTATTCTGCATGTACTTCGTTGTTTTGATAATGATAATGTAGTGCACGTTGATGGTTCCGTAGACCCGATCAGGGACAAAGAGACCATTGATATGGAATTGCAACTTAAAGATTTGGAGAGCGTAGAGAAAAAGCTTGACAAAGTAAAGCGTGCCGCTAAAACAGGAAATAAGGAAGCACAGAAAGAGGAGGCAGTATTATCCGTACTAAAAGAGGGCCTTGAAGCAGGGAAATCTGTCAGAGCTATTGAAGTCAGTGAAGATGGCCGTGAAGAATTCGTGAAACCACTGCAATTGATTACGGACAAACCCGTAATGTATGTTTGCAATGTGGATGAAGGCGCTGCTGTTAATGGCAACGCTTATGTGGAAAAAGTTAAAGAGGCCGTAGCCAGCGAAAATGCCGAGGTTATCTTTTTGGCCGTGGGTACGGAAGCTGATATTACTGAACTTGAAACCTACGAGGAGCGCCAGATGTTCTTGGAAGATTTGGGACTTTCAGAACCAGGTTCCGCCAAATTGATTCGTGGTGCCTATAAGTTACTTGACTTGGAAACCTATTTTACTGCTGGTGTCAAGGAAGTCCGTGCATGGACCATTCCCGTTGGTGCAACCGCGCCACAAGCTGCAGGGGTTATCCATACCGATTTTGAAAAAGGCTTTATCCGTGCCGAGGTTATCTCCTATGACGATTACGTAAAATATGGCAGCGAAGCCAAGGTAAAAGAAGCGGGGCGTATGCGTGTAGAAGGCAAAGAATATATCGTTAAGGACGGTGATGTGATGCATTTTAGGTTTAACGTGTAACTGCTGAACATTGTAATCCAAAAAAAATATGCCTACCTATTTTCTGTACATAAAATAGCTTTGCTATATGTCCAGTAAAAGTTTGGGGATTTTATACGGGGTTTGGGGAGTGGTACTATTCTCCTCAAAGGCAGTAATGGTGAAATTGGCGTATCGCTACGATGTGGATACGCTCGATTTGCTACTGTTTCGGATGTTATTTTCCCTGCCATTCTATGTTTTCATTCTCTTTCTGATTCGAAAAAAGACCTCGAAGACTAAAATTGTCACCAAAGACTATGCATGGCTTTTTCTTTTTGGGTTAATTGGCTACTATTTGGCCAGTTATTTCGATTTTTTGGGATTGAATTACATCAAAGCAGGATTGGAGCGAATTATTTTGTTCGTATATCCTACCATTGTGGTGTTTCTTAATTGGTTGATTTTCAGGAAAAAGATTACCCAAGTACAATTTATCGCCATTCTCGTTACCTACGTAGGGGTGCTCATTACCTTTTGGGATGAATTGGACGTATCGGGCAACGAAGTTTTATGGGGTGGGTTTCTGGTATTGTTGAGTGCCATCACCTACGCATCCTATTTGGTAGGAAGTGGTTGGTTGATTCCCAAGTTTGGCGTGCTTCGATTTACCTGCTACGCAATGATCGTATCCACCATTTGCATTGTACTGCATTATTTGGTCGCGGGGAACTGGGATTTTATGGATTACCCTTGGCCTGTGTATGCCTATGGTTTGGCAATGGCCATCTTTGCCACATTGATTCCGTCTTTTTTGGTTTCAGCAGCTATTGGGAAGTTAGGAGCATCCAATTTTTCAATTTTAGGAAGCTTGGGACCAATTTCCACCATTTTGCTGGCCTTTGTGTTTTTGGACGAAAAACTCACGTATTGGCAATTGGTCGGAATGCTAGTTGTTATTTTTGGAGTGACTTATTTGTCAATCCAAGGCAAAAAGAGGGCTAAAGGCTGATATATATTAACAATTATTGTTTTCTATTGTTGATTACTTTCTACCATACACCCTTTTATTTTTGCTCCTAAATTTTATATTGCAAAGATTAACCCTGAACTAATGGCAGATACCCAATATACTGAGGATAATATCCGTTCGCTGGACTGGAAAGAGCATATACGCATGCGTCCGGGGATGTACATTGGAAAATTGGGCGACGGTTCCTCCGCGGACGATGGTATTTATATTCTCCTAAAGGAAGTAATCGATAACTGTATCGATGAATTTGTGATGGGAGCAGGGAAGACCATCGAAATCAACATCAAGGAAAACACAGTTCACGTCCGCGACTATGGGCGTGGTATTCCCCTTGGTAAAGTTGTTGATGTAGTTTCCAAAATGAACACCGGTGGAAAGTACGATACCCGTGCCTTTAAAAAATCTGTGGGATTGAACGGAGTAGGTACCAAAGCAGTAAATGCCCTATCCACATATTTTAGGGTTGAATCCAACAGAGACGGGCAATCCAAATCTGCTGAATTTGAAACTGGGAATTTGGTCAACGAGGAGCTTTTGGAAGAGTCTTCCAGAAGAAAAGGGACCAAAGTAAGTTTTATCCCAGATGAATCTATTTTCAAAAAATATAAATACCGTAATGAGTATGTGGAGCGCATGCTCAAAAATTATGTCTACCTAAACCCCGGATTGACCATTGTTTTCAATGGGGAGAAGTTTCACTCCGAAAATGGTTTGAAGGATCTATTGGAGGACAACAACAATCAGGAAGATTTTCTATATCCCATCATCCACCTAAAAGGTGATGACATTGAAGTGGCAATGACCCACAGTAAAACCCAGTACAGTGAAGAGTACCACTCCTTTGTAAACGGGCAACATACTACGCAGGGTGGAACGCATCAATCTGCATTTAGAGAGGCTATTGTAAAAACAATCCGTGATTTTTACGGAAAAAACTACGATGCTTCCGATATTCGAAAATCCATCATATCCGCAGTTTCCATAAAAGTAATGGAACCTGTTTTCGAAAGTCAGACCAAAACAAAACTGGGCTCAACCGACATGGGTGGAAAGCTCCCAACCGTTCGTACCTATATAAACGATTTTATAGGTACGTATTTGGACAACTATCTCCACAAGAACCAAGCAACGGCCGATGCACTTCAAAAGAAAATAGTGCAGGCAGAGAAAGAGCGTAAAGAACTTTCCGGAATTCGAAAGCTGGCACGGGAACGCGCCAAAAAGGCAAGTCTTCACAACAAAAAGCTTCGAGATTGCCGCGTGCATCTTCAAGATATGAAAAAGGACCGACGCCTGGAAAGCACCCTTTTTATTACAGAGGGAGATTCCGCATCAGGCTCCATTACCAAATCAAGGGATGTAAATACGCAGGCCGTATTTAGTTTACGTGGAAAACCGTTGAATTCCTACGGAATGTCCAAAAAGATAGTTTATGAGAACGAAGAATTCAATTTATTACAAGCAGCGCTCAATATCGAGGATTCCATGGAAGACCTACGATATAATAATATTGTAATTGCCACGGATGCCGATGTGGATGGAATGCACATTCGGTTATTGTTGATTACGTTCTTTTTGCAATTTTTTCCTGAACTGATCAAAGAAAATCATCTTTATATCCTTCAGACCCCATTGTTCCGGGTGCGCAATAAAAAAGAAACCATTTATTGCTATAGTGATGAGGAGAGAAGAAATGCCATTGAAAAACTTTCCGGAAAACCCGAAATAACCCGATTTAAGGGATTGGGCGAAATTTCTCCAGATGAGTTCCAACATTTTATTGGTGATGATATCCGATTGGAGCCCGTAATGCTGGATAAAGCGATGAGCATAGACAGTCTTTTAAAGTTTTATATGGGGAAAAATACACCCGACAGGCAAGAGTTTATCATAAACAACCTTAAAGTAGAACTTGATTTAGTAGAAGAAAACGAACTTCAACCCAAATAAATGCCTTGCTTCTAAATGGAAGAGAACGAAGAACTGAACGATGAAAGTTTAGACAACCAAGATGAGTCCCAAGATAGCCTGGTCAGGGTTACTGGGATGTATAAAGATTGGTTTTTGGATTACGCTTCTTATGTAATTTTGGAGCGTGCCGTACCTGCCATTGAGGATGGATTTAAACCCGTGCAGCGCAGAATCATGCATGCGTTGAAAGAATTGGATGATGGTCGCTACAACAAAGTGGCGAATGTGGTGGGGCACACTATGCAGTATCACCCGCACGGTGATGCCAGCATTGCGGATGCCATGGTTCAAATCGGCCAAAAAGACCTCCTTATCGACACTCAAGGTAACTGGGGCAATATATTAACAGGAGATGGTGCTGCGGCCCCTCGTTATATCGAAGCGAGACTTTCCAAGTTTGCACTAGAAGTTGTTTACAGTCCAAAAATTACGGAGTGGCAACTTTCTTATGATGGAAGAAAAAAAGAACCCGTAAATCTACCTGTAAAATTTCCATTATTACTTGCGCAAGGTGCAGAAGGGATTGCAGTTGGCCTTTCCACTAAAATATTGCCGCACAATTTTAATGAATTGAT
>NHBR02000112.1 GCA_002167435.2 Allomuricauda sp. TMED12 | reverse complement strand
TACGCTTTGGTCGGCAAAAAAGAGGTGGCCCAAGCCATCGCTCAAAAGGCAAACATTAACTTTAAACCCAATAACTACAATTACAGAACCTATGGTTCAGTTTTCAGAAACCGAGCTATGGCATTGGAAACCATGGTGATATTGGGTGATTCCCAACAAAGAGAATTGGCTGTTTCCTTGGCCAAAAACTTATCATCCCAAAGATGGTACAGTACTCAAGAAACTGCTTTTGCCCTCTTGGCAATGTCCAAAATGGTATTGAAAAACGGTGGTAGGTCTATCGATATTACTTTTACCAACAATGAAAAAGAGGTTGCTGTAAAAACGGATAGGGCCATTGCACAACGGGAACTTTCCATCACTTCCTTTAAAGAAGAAATTGAACTGAAAAACAACCAAGTCAATATCATTTATGCCACCCTTACCCAGACCGGAAAATTACCGGTTGGCGAGGAATTGACACAGCAACAAAACCTAAGATTATCGGTAAATTATTTGGATCCATTGGGCAATTCGGTAAACATCAATGAACTAAGACAAGGAACAGAGTTCCAAACACAGGTTACCATTTTTAATAGTTCGGATGACTATATCGACAATGTGGCCCTAACCCATATTGTACCCAGCGGATGGGAGATTATAGACACTTCTTTTGTAAGCGGGGACAATGAAAATACGTCCAAAGCGGATTATGTGGATACGCGGGACGACCGAACTCATTTGTATTTTGACTTGGATGGCAAAAAATCCAAAACCTTTGTCATTAAGTTGAATGCATCATTCTTAGGAGATTACTATTTACCAGGTGCCCAAGCCGAAGCGATGTACAATAACAACTACCTGGCCCGTAACAAAGGAGAATGGGTGAAAATAGTTCAGTAATGTTGAATGAGTAAATTTTTATCGCCAGTAAAGACAATCCTAGTCAACCATAAAATCAAGGGCGGTGTATTTTTCATCATTTTGATTCTATGGTTGTTTTGCCTGCCCAAAAACCTTTTTGAAGACCCTACTTCAACGGTTGTGGACAGTTCCGAAGGCTCCCTCATCGGTGCACGTATCGCAGATGATGGGCAATGGCGATTCCCGCAAATCGATTCTGTTCCCGAACGCTTCAAACAGAGTATTCTGCATTTTGAGGATGAATACTTTTATAAACATCCCGGCTTCAATCCAATCTCCATTATTAAGGCCATTGGGCACAATCTAATCAAAGAAACCCGAAGGGGAGGCAGTACCATCACACAACAGGTCATCCGGTTGAGCAGAAAAAATCAAAATAGGACGTATTGGGAAAAACTCATCGAAGTATTTATGGCCACTCGGTTGGAATTTCGGTACTCGAAGGAGGAAATTTTGAAACTCTATGCCTCTCACACACCTTATGGGGGCAATGTGGTTGGATTGGAAACGGCAGCTTGGCGCTATTTTGGAATTCCCGCCCACGAATTAAGTTGGGGACAATCAGCTGCTTTAGCAGTTTTACCCAATGCACCTGCCTTGATTTTCCCTGGAAGAAACGAACAAATCTTTTTGGACAAACGGAACCGTTTATTGAAGAAATTATGGGAGAAAGAAATTATCGACCAAACTACTTATGAACTGGCCATTGCCGAGCCGCTTCCGCAAAAACCCTTTCCATTGCCAGATGTAGCTCCCCATCTTACGGAGCGTATTCGAAACGAACATCCGGGCCAGCGCATCACCACTTCCATTCAAAGACCTCTACAACAAGAACTAAATCTTTTGGCCGAAAGACATTATCGACAATTGCAAAGCAACGAAATACATAATCTGGCCATTTTGGTGCTTGATATGGAAACCCGAAAAGTGTTGGGGTATGTGGGCAATTCCCCTTCGGATGAGACACACGCCAATTATGTGGACATCATCACAAAAAAACGAAGCACAGGGAGTACTTTAAAACCCTTTTTGTTTGCTTCTTTATTGGACGAAGGTCAATTGTTGCCCCATAGCCTTGTAGAAGACGTTCCTACCGTCATCAATGGGTATAATCCACAAAATTTTGATTTGAAACACGTAGGAGCTGTGCCGGCCAGTAAAGCACTGTCCCGTTCACTGAACGTGCCCGCCGTCCGTTTGTTACGTGCATATGGGCTTCAAAAGTTCTATAACAAGCTCCACAAAATGAAGATGGAATCGTTGGACAAGCCCGCTTCCTATTATGGGCTATCCTTGATTCTTGGAGGTGCGGAAAGTTCCCTGTGGGAAGTAACCTCAACCTATGCCTCTATGGCTTCCTGTTTGAATTATTTTTTGACCCATTCCAGCACATACAGAGACCAAGAGTTTACAGAAGCCACCTATATAGAAAATGAAACTAAAGATTTTGGTAAAGAACAGTTTGACCCGTTAGTTTTTGGCGCTGGGGCTATTTATAGCACATTTCAATCGATGTACGAAGTAAACCGACCTGAAGGTGATGAAAATTGGCAGTTTTTTGATTCCTCCCAGCCTATCGCTTGGAAAACTGGAACCAGTTTTGGTTTTAAAGATGCGTGGGCCGTGGGAGTTACGCCTAAATATGCCATTGGGGTTTGGGCGGGCAATGCGGATGGCGAGGGAAGACCTGGACTCACAGGGATTACAGCTGCCGCTCCCTTGCTTTTTGATGTGTTGGTCGCACTACCACAAAGTGGTTGGTTTCAAGAACCATTTGATGACCTTGTTGAGTTGGAGATTTGTGCCCAAAGTGGTTTTCGTGCATCGGTGTATTGTGATGATATTAAAAAAGAATGGGTCCCCACACACGGAACGCGAAGTGGTCCGTGCCAATATCATCAACAGGTGTTTTTAGATGCTTCGGAACAATTTAGGGTAAATTCCGAGTGTTATCCGTTGGAAGATATGGTAGCCAAAAATTGGTTGGTGCTCCCTCCCGTTTTGGAATATTACTACGCGTCGTCCAATCCAAATTACAAGCCCTTACCGCCTTATTTGCAAGGTTGTTCTGCCTTGGAAAACAATTTGATGGAATTCATCTATCCAAAAAAAAATGAAACCGTTCTGCTTCCAAAAGATTTAGGCACCAAAACATCAGAAATTATTTTAAAATTAGCTCATCAACAGTCCAACACCATTATTTATTGGTATTTGGATGACATTTTTGTGGGCAAGACGGAAAACTTCCACGAGCTCATTTTAAACATCGAGTCCGGCGAATATATGCTTACTGCTGTTGATAATCAGGGCAACCGAATTCAACAAGTAGTGGAAGTACGTTCAGCTTCGGGCGAATAATTATTTCTTCCGCATAAAAATGGTCATCGGAACCCCGGTAAAGTCAAAATTCTCCCTGATTTTGTTCTCCAAAAACCTTTTATAAGGATCCTTCACATACTGTGGCAAGTTGCAGAAAAAGGCAAATTGAGGGTATGGGGTGGGCAATTGGGTGCAAAATTTGATCTTCACGTATTTCCCTTTGGTTGAAGGTGGGGGTGTTTTTTCAATAATGGGCAGCATAATATCGTTCAGTTTGCGGGTTGGAATCCGCTTTGAACGGTTCTTATACACCTCCACTGCAGTTTCTATCGCTTTGTAAATACGTTGCTTGTTCATCACCGAAACAAAAAGAATCGGCACGTCTTCAAAAGGTGAAATAATCTCCTTTATTTTGGCTGTGTACTCCTTTACAGAATTGGTTTCCTTCTCGACCAAATCCCATTTATTCACCAAAATCACAATTCCTTTGTTGTTTCGTTGCGCGAGCCAGAATATGTTTTGTACCTGTCCATCAAAACCTCTAGTGGCATCCAACATCACAATACATACATCACAATGTTCTATGGCTCTTACGGAACGCATTACTGAGTAAAATTCCAGATCTTCCTTTACTTTGGCCTTTCGTCGAATACCTGCGGTATCCACCAAATTAAATTCAAATCCAAATCGATTATATTTGGTATCGATACTATCTCGTGTAGTTCCGGCAATATCGGTTACGATGTAGCGATCCTCTCCTATCAATGCATTGATAAAGGACGATTTTCCTGCATTGGGCCTACCTACTACCGCGAAACGGGGCAATTCGTTTTCCTCTTCTTTTTCTTCCGGGAGTACTTTGACAAGGGCATCCAACAACTCACCTGTACCGCTACCATTAATACTTGACAGCGTATAGTATTCGCCCAATCCCAAGGAATAGAATTCCACTGCATCGGCCATACGCTTGCTGTTATCAACCTTGTTTACGGCCAAAAAAGTAGGCTTGTCTACCCTACGCAACAATTTGGCAACATCTTCATCCATCCCGGTTACTCCGGATTCAACGTCAACCATAAAAATGATGGCATCGGCCTCATCTATGGCCAATTCAACTTGTTTATCGATTTCCTTTTCGAAAACATCGTCGCTACCTAATACGTAACCACCAGTGTCAATCACAGAAAACTCCTTACCGTTCCAATCACTTTTACCGTAATGACGGTCTCGCGTAACACCGCTAACGGCATCCACTATCGCCTCACGGCGCTGAATGAGTCGGTTAAAAAAGGTGGACTTCCCAACATTGGGTCTTCCTACAATGGCTACGATAGCTCCCATCAGGTTTAATTTTTGGCAAAAATACCATTTATTATGAAGAAAAAATGATACCTTTTTCAATCATTTTCAAATGATTATGAGCGACTTGACCAATGAGATAGTTTTACGGCCCCGTTTTCGCGTCTCCTTAAGAACCAATTTGGAGAAGTTAGAAGCCATTTTTGATACTGCTACGGCCAATTCTTTTGTAATCAAAAGGCTGGATGAACATATCTTTGTAAAATTTAGAAAGGCCGAAATTACTTTTTGGTCCCCCCAACTTCACTTGGAACTTTCGTCCTACGAGGAAGGTATAAGTAACATTCGCGGTGTCTTCGGACCCAACCCTACCCTATGGACATTTTTTATGTTTCTACATTTTGGAGTGGGTACTCTTTTTATAATTCTCGGAATCTTTGCTTATTCCAATTATTCTTTGGGAAAAGACATTACCCTATGGTTATTGGGGATGTTTTTTTTGGTAGTGATTTGGTTCGCATTGTACGCTTTTGGGCGCTTGGGAAGAGCTAAAGGAAAAGGACAAATGGAGCAATTGAAACAATTTGTCAGAGATACCATTGCCCCTTTTGAGCGAATCAACAACGAATCCTAGCCGTTATATCCAAAGCGCCTGAGCTGTTGGGAATTGCTCCGCCAGTTCTTGTTCACTTTTACATACAGTTCAATATGAACCTGCTTCGCAAAGAATTTTTCAAGGTCTTTACGGGCTTCTACCCCTACTTTTTTAATGGCGCTACCCTTATGTCCGATAATAATACCCTTTTGCGTATCGCGTTCCACCATAATTACGGAACGAATGCGGATAATATCCTCATCCTCCAAAAACTCTTCGGTCTCTACCTCCACGGAATAAGGAATTTCCTTTTTATAGTGTAGCAATATTTTTTCACGAATGGTCTCGTTTACAAAAAATCGTTCGGGCTTGTCCGTGATTTGATCTTTTGGATAAAATGGAGGTGCTTCGGGCAACAATTCCAAAATACGGTTGAACACTTCGGTAACATTAAAGTTTTCCAAAGCGGATATAGGGTGAATCTCTGCGCTGGGCAATTGCTCTTGCCAATATTGCATTTGTTCTTCCAGCATCTGCTGATCAGATTTGTCAATTTTATTGAGGAGCAACAAAACTGGAATCTTGCTATTCTGTATTTTTTTGAAGAAAGATTCATCTTTCAGTGCCTTTTCCCCTATTTCCACCATATACAACAGTACATCGGCATCCTCGAAGGCAGACTTTACAAAATCCATCATAGAACTTTGCAGCTCGTAGGCGGGCTTTATGATTCCTGGGGTGTCAGAGAGTATCATTTGGAAATCATCTCCGTTCACGATACCCAAAATACGGTGACGGGTGGTTTGTGCCTTGGAGGTGATTATGGAAAGTTTTTCGCCTACAAAGGCATTCATCAATGTAGATTTACCCACATTGGGATTACCGATAATATTTACAAATCCTGCTTTATGCGCCACCTTTCTTTCTTTTTTCAAAATATTGTTTGGATGCTGCGTTCACCTTTGGTGAAAGATAAAGCACAGCTATCATATTGGGTATCACCATCAATGCATATGATAGGTCTATCAGGTTTTTCACCAATTTTAATGATGCTATTGCGGCAAAAACAATCATAATTATAAAAAACACATTGTACCATTTTCCGATTTTGGCATTGGTCAAAAATGACAAACTCTTTACACCGTAATACGAATAAGTGAACAATGTTGACAATGCAAATGCGGCCACAATAACCATCAGCAGTACATCTCCAATCCCGTAAAGGGTTGTTTCAAAAGCGGACATCGTCATGGTGATTCCGCTACCGTCCTCTAAATAAGCACCACTCAAAATAATTACCACTGCGGTAAAGGTACATACTAAAATCGTATCGATAAATGGGCCTAACATCGCCACGAGTCCTTCTTTGGCTGGTTCATCGTTACGAGACTGTCCGTGATACATGGGCGCACTCCCCAAACCAGCCTCATTGGAGAACATAGCTCTCCGAACCCCAACAATTACCAAGCCCCAGAATCCCCCTGTGACCATGGTGTCGAAGTTCCAAGCTTCGACCAATATCATTTTTAACGCTGGCCAAACTTCACCTGCGTGGCTTGCCATCACAAAAATGACCGCCAACAGATAAATACCCACCATAAAAGGAACTATAGCCGATGCTACTTTTGCAATCTTAGAAAGTCCGCCAAAAATTACAATGGATGTGATGATTGCCAGAAAAAAGCCGATTCCGAGTTTCCAATTGTATTCACTGGTCTCCCAAAGCGTCTCATGTGGTTCCACCACGCCCATAAAGGCTTCGGTAAACTGATTGGCCGTAAACACTCCCAAAAATCCGAACAAGCCGCAAATACTAAAAAAGATGGCCATGGGCTTTGCCCATTTCCCCATTCCTTGGGTGATATAGAACATGGGACCTCCCTGCATATGACCTTCTGAATCGGTTCCACGATACATGATGGCCAAACTGCCAGAATAATATTTGATGCCCATACCCAAAAGTGCAGTCATCCAAATCCAAAACACCACACCTGGTCCTCCATCGTGAATGGCAATGGCCACTCCAGATATATTTCCCAAACCAACCGTAGCTGCTACGGCTGCTGAAAGCGCTTGAAACGAACTTACGTCCCCTTTTGCATTTTTATCATCATACTTTCCGGAAACCACTGCAATGGCATGGCCAAAATGGCGAAAGGGCGCAAATTTTGAATAAAAAGTCAAAAACAGTCCGCCCCCAATAAGCAAGATGAACATGGGCCACTCGGTATAGGGCAAAAGAGAGGATATAAAATCGTTGATTGCGTCCATAAGGTAAAAAGGCCGAATTTATGGATTTTGGGCGGGATTGGCGCTAGTGGTAAAGGAATATTAATTTTAGTTTGGAAAAGATGTAAAAAGGGTTGTATATTTGCCGTCCACATCGCGGGGTAGAGCAGTAGGTAGCTCGTCGGGCTCATAACCCGAAGGTCACTGGTTCGAGTCCAGTTCCCGCTACAAGGATAACCCATTGACTGACAGCGTTTTAAGACTGTTACCAATGGGTTCTTTTTTTGATATATTGCAAAGCGCATACGCTACCGCATACAAAAACGGATTGGATAAAAAAAAGTACACGGAACCGAAGATCTATCATGGAGGTGAAAATTTCGACCTCTCCAAGAGATGGTATGTCTATTACTCGTATGCCCATCCCGAATTAAAAGACAAGTATGGAAATCCCGTAATGGTCCGTCAATCCCCCATTACGATGAACATCAATAGGAAGTGCAGGACAAAGACTGAAAGATTGATGCAATTGGGGGTAGTTAGGGAAGTCCTGCTGGAAATGCTCAAGGAGGGTTATTCACCATATAAGGACAAATTTAAACTCGGTGCCGATTCATTACAATATACAACCGAAGCAGCATTGGACTATGCCTATGCCATAAAGATCAGCAAGCTTTCTGAAACTTCGATAAAGGATTATAAAAGCCGGTACAATAGGTTCAAAAGATATTTGGACAAAAGGAACCTTCTCGACAAGAGCATATTGAGCATAACCAAGCAAGTTGTCAATGAATACCTCCACGGAATAGTCAAGACCAGCAGTGCCAGAAACCGGAACAACACTCGTATCGTATTAAGCGCAATTTTTGCCGAACTTGAGGACAATGAGATTATTCCGAGAAATTTTATCGAGAACATCAAGGTACTGGATACCAGATCAGTGAGCCACAAGACCTACTCCTTGGAAGTATTGGAAGGTCTATTCGCCTACATGAAAAAAAATGACCCCCTTTTGTTGCTTTTCATCAAGTTCGTTTCCTATAATTTTCTGCGCCCTATCGAGGTGTGCAGGTTAAAGGTCAAGGATATCTTTATCACCCAAAGACTGTTACGCTTCCAAGCAAAAAACAAACCGGAAAAGGTCAAGATTATCCCGGACATCATTGTGAACGAAATCAAGGTTCTGGACTTTTCGACACAGGAGAACTATCTATTCACTCCCAATGGTATCGGGGAATGGGATGCGGCGGAAACCAGTAGAAGAGATTATTTTACAAAACGTTTTTGGAGACTTAAAAAGAAATACAATGAACATCTCCTAGCGCAAGGAGAAACACTTCAATTGGGAGATGAATATACCATCTATTCCTTTAGACATACTTTTATCACATTGCTCTTCAGGAAGTTCAGAAAGGATTTCACTTACACCGAAACCTGTGATAAACTAATGCTCATTACAGGCCATTCTACCTTGGATGCGCTAAAGTCTTATTTGAGGGATGTTGATGCAGAGCTCCCAGAGGATTATAGTGGTTTATTGACCTTGAACTAAAATTCTCTCAAATCTAAACCAACAAATTGGAATGGTTAACCCTTTGGACTAGATTAAATCAAAATATATCCATAACATGCAACAGCAATTGGACTTGTCTACAAATAGGATTCTTACCAAAAAAGCGCCTCTTACTTCTAGTAATTAAGGTAATTGCTGATTTGCTATTCCTCTTAATTTTGAAATGTTGTTTTACCCTTTCCATTTCAATCAAACTTCTGATTTAGCGCCCTTTTCTAGATATTTCTGCCTTTTTATGCCTTCCCACTAAGACAAGATTCAAAGCATCTCCTTTTGAAATTATGGAAGGGAAAAAGCAATTGCTGGCACATTCTTTTCTTTCTGAATCAATAGTTCCCGTAACAAAATGATATATTTTCTCACCAATATTTGATATGCCTGATGGAGAAATAATCATGCTCAGACTATGAAGAACTTCCATTGCGGCAAGATGAGCGCTAAAAGGAAACACATTTTCATGAAACTCTGATGGCAGTTTTATACTTGACCCCTCAATATATTCTGGGTCATCTAAGAAACCTTCGCTTTCTAGCTTTGCCATTTCCGAAGAATACTGTCCCATACATTCCAAACACACCCTCCCTGGGCCTATAATATGGGATCTCCAATCGGCACCAATCAATTTGGAATTAGATGAATTGGTTCGGATTTTTATTCCCCCATCAATGACAGGAATCAAATATGCATAGGATAAGAAATTTAACACTTGTCTCGGCCATGGTCTATCTACACATGAAAAGATTAAGTCACAATCCAGAGCATTTCTGAATCCTTTTTCCTCGCATATACTGTATTCAGATTTTTTGATAGTGATTTTGGGAGATGTTGCACTTTTTTTGATTGCCTTTGCAATAGCATCAACCTTTGATTTGCCAATATCTTTTTCGAAAACTCCTGCCGTCCTGTCCAGGTTCTTTTTTTCAATGGTATCAAAATCTATTAACACAAAATAAGAAATTCCCGTTCTTGCAAGTATTTCAGCAACAATGCTTCCAACACTTCCGAGGCCTACGATTCCAATTTTTAGCCTTGATAGATCCTCTTGTGTATCTTTCCCCCAGGCGGAGATTGTCCTTAATTGTTTTTCTGAATCAAAATTTGGTTTAAGAACGTTGTCATTAAAACTTATCTTTAAGCCATTCCCGACAACCCTAACCGAACTGCACCATTTTCTTGTATATCTTCTCTTCTTTTTATGGTTTTTAACCCAAAATCTAGCACTCCAAGTACCATCATTCCCAGTGGTCATTCCCAGCAAAGGAAATCCTGTTGCTCCATAAATGGATGGTGCAATCCTTTTTTCGGCAGTAATATCAGTTGGACTCATCCCTTGCCATCCAGGGAATGGATGAGAATGAAGAAAGGCCAATCCTTCCTTCTTTTTTAACGCAATTGAAATTGCATGTCTTAAGTAAGATGGATAAAATTCTGCATTACCGTGAACTTCCCTATCTCCTTCATCTGGGTAGATTATCTCTGTCAGAGTGCCAAACATCCGATTTGTCCCTTTGCTTAAGGAGTATGTTGCAAATATCAAATCTTCTTGGCCATCACTTCTTACCAAGTGATTTAATAGTTCCGTATTCAAGGTTTCTTCCAAAGCAACCGAAAAATCTCTTCTCATATATTCAGTAATAAATTCTTGATATGTGCCAAATATTCTTTGACCGTCTTTTTTGTCTTGTTCCATTGCTGAAATGGCCTGCTCCAATGAACCCAACCCTGACCAAAATTACTATTATGCACCCCAGCCCTTGGCCCTGATGGGTTTATCCATCCCTCATCTATAGGTCTAAAATGTGGGCCATGAGGAGCATTCAAGGGAAAATCATGTAAATTTTCAAAGCCCATCAACACTCTTTTCCCTTGATTAACACCAATATCCACCAGATATTCGAAATACAGCCCGTTATTGGCAGTTTCTATAGGATGGTACCCCATTTCAACTAGCTGATTAAAAAATCCCTGTCTTCCCATATTACTATGCTACAGGCGTTGAACTTCGGTATACTGAAATAAATTTCAATCCAGGGCATTCCATTTTGATAGGTTTGTTGGGGGAATCCTTGTACTCTATCTGTTGTTGGTCCTGAGTGATTTGAACGACATAGTAGTCCGATACAGGGGTGATACCCCCTCTTTCCAATATTTGATTTGGTGTCAGGTATTCTTCGTCTGTGGTCTCGGGTTCTCCATCAATAGTATAATTGAAGACTTCAGGGGACTTTACGATAAACCTTTCTATTCCGGGTTTTGTAAAGTCAACTTTTTCATTTGGACTGATTTTTTCGAAATCACATCCTTTGAACTTTTGATAAAGTGAATAGCAATCAATTGGAGTATACCCTGCTTTTTCTAAAATTTCAGCTCCTGAGGCCGAACCTTGGTCAAACAGGTAAGATTTGTCTTCCACTCTAATTAGATATTTTTTTTCTTTTGGAGGTTTTTTTCCTATTTTAGTGTATTCCTCCACATTAATGATGTCTTGATTGTCTTTGGATTCGGGCATTTTTTCAGAATTTTTCATAGAATGTAATTTTAATTTAAAACTTGTCTCTATAATGATTACCTAGAGCGTTTCACTTTCCCCTCAAACTATTTTGAAACGCTCGGCGTAATACTTATAGGTGCCAATCAAATTTTCATGAAACAATGGATAAGACCTATGAAGATCGACTAATAGAGATAGCCTGGAGGGATACGGAGCAAGATTTGCTTCAGGCAGAAAAATCTTTTGCTCAATTTATTGCCAAGTATGGAAGTTTTTGCCGAAAACTTGCATTTGCCCGTTCGCGATATGATTCCAACAGGTATGAAGACCTATATAGGTTGCTGATTTTAGACATTTGGGAGCACGCCCATCAATATGATGATACCAGATCTCCAGATGATATACCTGATGTTCGTATTAAAAAGTGGCTGTCTTCTCGAATGAAGGCGGTGGAAAGAACCTATTGGAAGGAACTGTTCAAGGACAATAAGACTTTAAGCTTAGAAGAATTGACTGCTGAAACGTTTGAGCCGGAACAAGAGGACGATGAAATTTTGGGAGATGATGAAATAGATGTCAAAAGACTCAAAATAGCAATGGTAAAAGGCAAACTATTAACGGATAGAGAATTGGATATTCTAAGAACATCATACCAATACAATGGTGAAATCCCTAAAGAAATAAAAGCTTCGATATGCAAGCAGTACTTAATTACCGATAATACAATCCGTGTAATTAAATTTAGGGCTCTAAAGAAAATAAAAGAATTTATTGCCCAAAAGCCTCTTTCAACAAAGTAAATAGATGTATTATGTCAAGCAAATTCAATAATAAGTTTAGGACTGCATTATTCAAAATTGGCCATATCCTTCCTGAAACCACCCAAGAAATAGAGGAGTTTGATAAAATCATTAGCGATAAGGATTTGCCAGACTTGCCCAATATCTTTGACAACCCATCACAAATCGTCAAACAAGGGAAATTCATACTTAAAAGTAACCCTGAATCACTAGAAATAAACCAAGAAGAAACCAACAAACTTATGGCGCAGGCCGCTAGGGAGGGAAAGAAGGAAGTTTCCCAAGAAATCAAGGATAGAATGGCCAAGGATAGGCGTGATGCAAAGAAGAAAAACTAACCATTTTGATGAAAGGGTAGATAAAGATGGTATTATAACAGACCTGGCCAGTGGAATTTCTAAGTATTTTATCAAAAGTTACGGAGAAATTGATCCTGAAGTAATCGCTGTTGAAAATGGCATTACATATAGTTATGGTGATTATGGTGATAGTTGCGATGGAATGCTTGAGTTTTTAGATGGGGAGTTTCATATATTCATAAATACAAGGGGAAAGACTATCAGTAATAGAGCAAGGTTTACATTTGCACATGAACTGGGACATTTTTACATACATGAGCATGCCAATGCCTTAATTAATGGGAGTGCTCCTGCACATTCCTCTTTCACGGGATTCAAATCTGAGCAAATTATCGAAAGACAAGCTGATCACTTTGCGGCAAATCTCTTGATGCCGGAAGAACTCGTGATTAAGGCATATCGCCGTAAGAGGAAATTTGAATTCGAAACAATCGTTACCATCTCTAAGGAATTCCAAGTAAGTCTCACAGCAGCTCTTTATAGAGTTTTTATGTTGGATTTGCACCCAATGATGATTGTTAAATCCAAAAACGGAAAAATCATTGGAAATCCGGCTCGGAGCAATGATTTTTATTATAAACTTAATGATAAAAGAAACTTACCCGAGGATTCACTTGCAATGGATTTCTTCTCAAAAGGGCTAAAGAGTAAGAATTCAAGGGAACTTTGGGCCATGGACTGGTTTGATACAGATGGTAGTGGTAAGGTATTTGAGCATTGTATTTATTATGAGAACCAAGATATGGTTATAAGCGTTATTTGGAGGTCTTAATTAATTCCAAAGTGTAATTATCCTGTTTCTAGTAGAAAGATTAACATGGTCTAGTCCCACAATTGGCACCTAGCACTATTTGTTCAGGTGGAGCTTTCCGGTAGAAATGAAGAGGTCCCTATAATATTTTTTTAGTTTCTCCCTTTCGGTCATTGGTTTTGGTTTATGGTCAGGACATGCCTTTGCCTTTTTTTGGGATAGAATGGCCTCTAAATCCTCAACGGACAAGCTATCCAGCAGGGCATTAAGCAATTTATCACTGACCAAGCTACCTTCCATGATATATTACAACCTTTTTCCTTTACTTTTTCTTTTCGCTCTTTTTTTCCTGTCCTCAAGTTCCAACTTGAACGGAGTCCAAGGAATCTCCTCTACATGGTCAGATGCTACGGTTTGAGCCTTTCCCAGATAATCTTTTGGTTGCCCAAAAGTTTGGACTGACCCTCGCGGAGCGTTTGTTGTTTTTCCTGGATTATCCGTTGCCCTTCCAGTGATTTCTCCATTAGTTCTTTCAGCTCTTCGTTCTGCAATATTATTTTCGAGAATAATTGAACAATCTCTGTCTTGCCCATAATCAATGTGTTTTAAAATGTTGTTCCATGAGTATTTTCTTCCCAAGGTGCTTCCCTTGTATATCACGTTCCCGTACCTAAATGAAATCCCGGTCACCCTACCCGTTCTCTTGCTGATGTTGAACTTTGGAAATATGTTCCTTTGTTTCAATCCATCAATGAAACCGGCCACATCCTTGGATTCACTCAATACATTCTCAAGATGTTGTTGGAGTATCAGTTTTATGGGTGGTTTCGATGTCCTTATTGCCTTTTCCACTTCTTTTTGGGTCAGCGCCGCTCCCTTTGTCAAATTCTTGTCCTGTAATTGGGTGAGATTGTATTTCCTTTCCAGTTCCCTGACAAGTTGCTTACTCCGGTAAAGGTCCCTGCTGTCATCCACCAAATCCCCCGATAGTTTTACCCTATTGGCCACGATATGGATATGGTGGTGTTCCTGATCGGTATGCCTATAAGTTATATACTGGTTGTCATCGAATCCCATTCCCTTCAGATAATCGAATCCAAGGGAGGCAAACTCACAGTCACTCAAATTATCGGTATGGGGAAGGTTCAAGGAGACATGACAGACCGCTTTGGCCAATCTTGGACGTAATTGTCTGATAAGGTTGAACTCCTTTGTCTTGTCAATCGTATTTCCTTGGGCAATATTGGCATCGATCACAGTGCCCTGCCCCTGTTCCACCTTCTTTTCATTATAGGCCAACACACCATAGAAATCCTTTCCCTTTATGATCTTTGCTATCATTTGCCCAGAATGTTTGATTTTATGGCATCCAATACACCTTTCAGTTCCATCAGCTCCTTCTGGAGTCCTTGGGGATCGTGCATTCCCAAATGGGTTTTCTTGACAAGTTGGTTGATGTTGTTCCCGATTCGGCTCAGTTCAACAAAAAGCTTTCTGTTCTCCGGCAATACCTTAACCCTTGGCAGCGACTTTCCGGTGGCTCTCCTTCGTACATAATCTGGAATTCCAATTCCCAAGGTGCCTGCATTGTTTGATAATATCAGATATTCATCCACCGACATTCTGACATTTACCTGGATGGGTCTGATAGATCTTATGTCCTTTTTTGGTCTTGCCATATCTTAGGGGTTTGGGGAGGATCCCCAACAAGCTTGCGAACACAGTGAGCAGTTTTTGCTAGCAAAAACATAGCTTGCTTCGTGACCTCCGATCAACTATATCACAAACCTATAGTCTATGGATTGATTACAAGGGCTTTGCCGTACATGGCCTTATGTACGGTAAATCATTGGAGGGTCTTTTCAGAAGGGGAAAACCAAAAACGGAGGAAACAACAGCAGGGGATTTCCATGGAAAGGGAAAAGAATGGCCAACGCATGCACGCTAAATTTTTAATCCTTTTACCGGATTGCCATTTTTATATTGGATCAAGTCAAGCAATATCTTTGCCATGAACCTATGGAAACCAAAAACCTTGACATTTCGTACATTTATTTTGATGAAAATAGAATCACCCAAAGGAAAGTTTTATGGGAGCCACATCACAATCCTATGAAGTGACAAGTTAGAAGACTAGGACAACAAGGCGATTAATAGAAGCTTTCTGAAATTTTTTAACATTAAATTCTGTGCCTCTCAGGTTATTGTTAACTAATCAAACTCTTAAATATCAATATAAATTTGATTGTCAAATTGGTTAGCGGAATACAAGTCATTTATCATTTTATCCAAATCATTTTTGTTTAGTAGATTTTGATATTTGGGGTACTTCGTTATTGTTTCCTCCAGAATATCAATTGGATTAAAACCATTGTCCTTAAGTTGACCAATTTTATCAATCAAATATTTCTTTGTGTTACTAGAAAATTGTATTTGTTCTTTCTTTTTTAGATAAAACGCCCTAATGATATTGGCTTCAGTGGTCGGATTCAAATTTTTATATATAGGGGATTTCAGTAAAATATCCAATTTTTTATTTTTCACATATGACCTATAATGCTGTATGTTTAGATTAAAGGTATGAAGGTTAATGACCAAAGAATCGTAATTGTAGAAACAGCCTTTGGCAATACTGTTTAATTTATCTTTTTCGTTCAATTTGACCAATTCATTCTTAAAAGCCCAATTATTTTCAATACTCCACATATCTACTACAATATTGTCAAATTGTAATTTAATCCCTTTGTGCCTATTTATTGAATACTGACAATTAGATTTATCTATAATCTCAATTAATTTTTCATTATTTAAATCTATAATAATATCTAAATCTCTTGACTTTTTAGAGTTTAAAAAATCTCTCAAATACCCCCCTACAATATATGCGCTTCCATAAACGAAAATTTCATAAAGAAGGAATTTCAGTCTCGGGTTATTATTTAACTCCGTACCAAAATGCTTTTTAAATTGTAATTTAAGGTGCTTATAATCCAAAATTAAATTTTAATGCCTTTGAGTTCTTGAAACAACCTAATTGCATATCTATCGGTCATTCCGCTAATAAAGTCGACGATTAATTGCAGAGTTTTGTACTCATCATTTTTATATTTTTCAATGTCCTCGAATACTTTTCTATGGCTGGTAGAAATTATTTTATACAACCTAGATTCCAAATTGTTTCCAGACGCAATAAAAGAATCACTTTTGGAGGCTTTAACAAAAATTTCTAACAACCCATATATGGCCTCCCATCCTGCTATTTCTTTTTTAAGGATGGACTTATCATCAAATACAATGTACTGTAATTTTTTATATGCTTTACGTATATCTTTAGCTGCTGAAATATCAATTATTTCACTTTCTAACTTTCCTTCCATTATCTCATCATAATGTTCCTCAAATGATTTCACTATGCTGCCAATCATTATTTGTTGAGTTAAAATTCTAAATTTTTGAACTATCAATGAGGTATCAACATTCTTCTCTTTTTCAAATTTTTTCCTTAATTTTTTCAGATTACCAAGTACATTTTTCTTGTTTTCCACTAAGTTTTCTCTGAAAATCCTTTCAATGTCATTTAAATCTACTTTTCCTAGTTTAATTCCATCTTCAATATCTGCCGCACTATAAGCAATATCATCGGCTGCTTCAAGTAAATAGACAACAGGGTGTCTTCGATTCCCTAGATTTAGGTACTTGTTTATTTCAATAAATGTTTCTTCCTCAGTTTGAAAATAACCAAACTTCTTCTTGGCGATTTCAAACGTGTGTTTCTTTTTTTCACTACTTGGCAACTTACTAAACTCTTCTAATGATATTAATTTTCTATTTCCATCAATAGAATTTGAGGGATATTTAATTATTGAAGCTAGACTTGAATAATTTAGATTGTACCCATGTTCATCACCGAAATAATAAAGTTTAGATAGTATTCTTAGTGTTTGCACATTACCGTCAAAGTTTTCGAAATCAGCTTTTTCTATCTCACTAAGTGTACTCCCGTCATTGTTTTTAAAATAATCTTTGAAAAATGTCTTTATTGCCTCCTCCCCAAAATGTCCGAACGGAGGGTTCCCTATATCATGTACAAGTCCTGCAACCCTTAATAAAGAACTTAAATTTCCTTTCAATTCTGAGTCAAGTTCTTTTTTCTTTAATAGTTGATTTTCTATACTCTGACCAATTGAGCTTGCTAAATAGGAAACTTCCAAAGAATGGGTTAACCTTGTTCTGATATAATCACTTTCCTCCAATGGAAATACTTGGGTTTTGTCTTGCAACCTTCGGATTGGTGCACTTGAAATAAGTCTCCCGTAATCATTCTCGAAAGTGTTTCGCCCATCACTTTCTATAGTTTTAGATTTAGCTCGGAATCTTTTCTCTTCAAGAAGTAAACTCCATTTCTCTTTATAACTCATAACCTTTTAGAATTTAGTGCAAATAGTCAATATACTGAATTTTATTCGGCATGTCCACTATATTTAAAATACCGCATTCACGTTTTTTCTCAACACCCTAAAGAATCAATTCAATAAAGGTAGCAGTACCGATTTATCCAGTTTTAAATCTATCTGCAAATCGGGAAGATTGTCAAAATCAAAAATTGGAAAAGGGGTAACGGTGACAACGCTTGCTCGGCGTAAGGTCTCGACCCATAACAGAATGTGCCATGACAAGAAAATCTGGTTGAATTCCCCTTGATCCAAATCCCTTTCCGGCAATCCCCTTAGAAAGCGATAAGCGGTATATAAAGCATCAAAAAGTTCGCACATAAAAACCTCATCCAAGTTCTCATCCCTTGGATTGGTCTTGTCAAAAAGATCTTTTAATAAATGATCGGGCAATCCATCGGACATTGTGTGCAAGGATTCGACCATTATGGAGACTGTTCGGGATATGATACCTTCTGGATCATTGTCGAAATCTAAATATAGCCCTCTCTCTTCTTGCATATAGAGTCCAAGGTAAGGTTTCGGTTTAAAATGATAAAGGATTGTAGTGTTATTTATCTGGTTTTTAGTATTGTCGTCCCCAATCATTGCAAGATCTCACCATTAATCGTAATATTGGCATATTTCAAAAAAATGTGGCTTTTGGATTATTAAATATCTCCCCCTAAAGATAATCAACAGCTACATTTTTTAAACAATGTTGCAAAAATCTTACCCGAAAATTGGCACTGACACCAAAAGCTTTGGAAGTTTTGAAAGAACTCAAACGGATTTCTTCGGTCAATTTTACCACACATATTTTATATGGTAGTGACGAAGCACTTACATTGTTCCGTGAATCCCCTGAAGCATTGTTCATGTCGGACTGCCTAGATTTCGATGTGGTCGTTTTTGAAGCCAATCTAGGCAAGGAGCCAGAGATTCTTAATGATGCATTTGAAATTGAGGGCTATTGCTTGATCGATCAAAATACATATGATCAGTTACATGACAATCTCTGCAAGAAAGTAAAAAACATGGTTGTTGGGCCCAGAAATCAAAAATGGGCTAAAAAACAGGGAAACTAGAATACGACATACTCTTTAGGCCAATCCAAAGGGATTTATAAATATCTCCCAAAAAGATATCATTTCAAGTAAATGACCAATATGGTCATCGTTTGTTTGGACATTTGGCTACTGTTCAGCTTCTGCCTCCCAATCCCTAATATAGCTATCTAAATGCAACAGCAAAAAATTGACCTTTTCATTGGGGAAATCTTTGGGATCATATTTTCCTTCGAAGGCGACATGCTTTAACTGAACCCATTTCTTAAGCTGATTATATTCCGGATGCATCGGATTGTCCATTATCCTTAAAAAATCATAAAAACCGGGCAAACCACCCACATCCTCAGGAGGGCAGTTCAACTCACCAAAGCAGCAAACGGGAAAGGGAACCTTCAAGTCTTCGATTATCCTTTCCAGGGTTATTGTATGTTGCCAATAATCGCCAAAATCATATAGATAGGAGAATTTTTGTCCTATTATTTTGAGCACATCTTCAATTTTAAGGTTTTCCGGACTTATCACATTGGGGCCATTATATCCATCGTCCTCATAAGGTTGGCCGATTCGATAGGTATCCGACTCGAACTCGAACAGATGATAATTCTCCCATCCCATGATAATCTGAAGAATGTGATGTAACCTATAAAACGTAATATCCGGAGTAACCAAAAATTCACGCCAAATTTTGGGATGGCTGCCTTCCAATTCAACACGAAGTTTGAAAACGCTGCTCATTTCTTATCCTTTTTAAACTTTGATTATAATAGACCGATCAATTTCAAAAGTCCCGCTATTAGATTTAACCCACCAATTACAATGATTGCCCATGTCAACTCTCTTTGCCTCTTAGATGATTTTTCAAGGTTTGAGATCAACCTTTCAGTAAGCCTATGATGTATTTCATTGTTTCCCTGTTCAGCTATAGTGGCATAATAAGACGTTCCCAAAACTACATTCGAAGCATAATCAAGTCTCAGAATTTTGTTTTGACATTTTGCCACCACTTCTTTGATCAGACCATCGTTACATCCTTTTGGATAATTGTCCGGTATATCAATCCTGCCCATCCCTTATTTGAATTTTAGTTAGCCTTGACGCTTTGAATCTAATCTTGCCTCAAGATACATTTCTACGGAAGCTGCCCAGTGGTAATCGTTGACGTCTTTAAGGTTAATAAGTAAAATTTTGGCACCAGTGCTTCCGTTCAAGCTCCTCATTTCAAAACTTTCATTTTTAGTATTGTCCCGAATATGCTCCAAAGCCCTTTTCCTACTATTGGTCAGATGTCTTCCTACTTTGATTACCTTTCCATTTAGAAAAAAAACGTAAACACCTGGATGATAAATATATTCTTTATTGAAACTTGTCAGGCTTGCCACTTCCTCTTCTATAATTGTGAACCTATCAAAAACGGGGTGGAACTCAGCTTTGAAAATTTCTTCAATTTCTTGTAAGGTCATTTTTGTCAATTGGGTTTTAAGATTTTCAAAAGCCATTGCTTTACCGCTCCATCCGGACATGGATAAACCACTTTGGAACTTGACTTTCGATTGTATGCAATTCTACTGGTCATTCCCAGTTCCCTTTTAACATCTGCAATCCAACATGTTTTAACTGTTCTGCCCAGTTCTTTTTTTGCTCTTTCCTGTATCTCTCTATATGTCATCATTTATTTGGACTTTGAAATCCTTTAACTGATTACACCCTTATTTTTCTCATTGGGCTCCAAGAGATCCCATAAATTACCATAAAGATCTTGAAATACGGCCACAATCCCGTATGGTTCTTTTTTGGGAGGCCTCACAAATAGTACTCCCCGATTCTTCAGTTTGTCGTAGTCTCTCCTGAAATTATCGGTAAAAAGGAAAAATCCTACACGACCCCCTGTTTGGCTCCCAACACTGTTCAATTGTTTCTCATTTGCGCCTTTGGCGAGCAATAAAGAACATTCTTTCGCTCCAGATGGAGCAACAACCACCCATCTCTTGGATTCATCTATTTTAATGTCTTCCAAAAGAACAAAATCCAATTTTTGGGTATAGAACTGGATTGCTTCATCATAGTCTCTCACTACCAAAGCGATATGGGCAATCCTATTGTACATTGAAAATCCTTTATTTGACCTTTTATTGAACTTGTAACAGCGTAATTATAGCCAAAACTCCTTTTTGTTTTTATCCTTCCCAAAAATATGGGGGTAATGTTCTCTGGCATTGGTCTCCATGAAATCCAGAGGGACATCTTCAAAATATCCGTAATCTTCGAGATACTCCATAAACTCCTTTCCCTCATTATTGTATTCTTGGAATATTGAATCGTTCTCCCCATCAAAATCCAAAGGTTCAACATTGCACATTCTGCACAATGACCGATTAAATGCCGGTGAGGCTTTCAACCACTTCCCCTCCAATAAAAGATCCGCCATGCCATGTGGGGTCAATTCATTTGTTCCGAACTTTTCAGTAAGCCTTTCTATTGCTATATGGTTCTTGACTTTTGCCAAACGGATTCTAGCCGGTATTCCCAAGGAACGTAAGCCTGCAATTAGAATGATGGATTTATCTATACAATGACCCTTTTTTTGCTTTACAAGGTTGCTGGCCTTAAAATGTTCTTTTGAGAAGCTTAAAAAATAAGGGTCGTACCTAAATGAATCCCTTACCTTGACATATAATAGTTTGGCTTTTTCTTTTGGTGAAAGGGCGTCCCTTTTAAAATCCCGGACGAACTCTTGAATTTCATCTGATTCGTAATCGAAATAATATGTTGGGGATATAAAGTTCATTTGTCACACAATACTAAACATTTTTAAAATCATTTTTTAACCTATTGAAAGATTTTTCATTGGTGTTGGGACTTTTTTCCACGATGAAAAGATATGTCCCATCCCATTTGTTCACCATACTTATAAAAGGAAAATCACTTGTGGTATTTCTTCGGGTCCTAAAAACAAATCACTTCCACCATCCATTTCTTTTTCTGATATAGATTATTTGGCCAGTATGATAGGCATTATGTGCGGTCATATTCATTATTTCCGAATTCCATTCATTCAATTTTTTTTAAAGGTGCTTCTTCAATCGCATTTTCCCACTCCGTTTGAATACTATTCAGTCTTATTACGGCTCTCTTCCAATCCTTTTCATTATTTATATTGAAGGTAAGTTCATTGTCAACACCAAAATCTGCCATATTTTCTCCCTTAAATGACTTTAGGTTCATTTCATTCCAAAAAGTCAAATGGGACGTTAGCTTGGCGATAGAATGATTGTTCGTACTGTCCCTCCAATTGGATTGTCCCACAGAAAGTCCTTTAAGGCCCGTATTGGTCGGCACGAACCATTCTTGGTTGGCATGGGTGTTTTTCAACTGTGCAAGAAGTATAGATTTTACCTTCTACCTGCTCTTTTGTTCGGAACAACCTAAAACTGAAAAACTCAGCATAAGTATCACATAGATATGTCTTATTATCTTTTATTTAAACTTGAACAATTCAAATTAAATCTTCTGCCCTATCCAAATAAAAACAGTGTTCATATTGGGCCATTCCGATTTTCGGATAATAGGAAATGGCTTCAGGCGCAGCCAGTAAAATCAATTTGGCGTCAGGTGCTTCCATTTTTGTTCTTTTGATCAGTTCTTTTCCTATTCCTCTTTTCTGATATGATAGATCAACTGCCAAATCGGATAGATAAGTACAAAATGAAAAATCGGTTAACGATCTGGAAACACCTATAAGCTTACCTTTATGCCTTGCTGTAATGGTAAGGTTTCCCATCTCGACCATTTTCCTCAAGGTGTCATGGTTGTCAATTGGTCTTCTGTTTGCCAAAGTGGAATTTATCAAGACCTCTCTGAACTCCTCGACTTCCAAGTTATGTTCAACATTGTATTCTATCATTTTTTTATTCTTGTTGATTTGGATTTTTTGAAACGAGAATTATATTGTCCAAGTTGCCCTTGTCCAATCTATGAACATCTTTGATAAAGCCAAACCTGTTCAAAAGCTTTTTGGACGCTTGGTTTTCCCTATGGGTATAAGCTTCTATTGCATTGAGTTGGAGTTGATCAAAACCAAATACCATCACACATTTCATGGCCTCACTCATAAATCCCATATTCTGAAAACTGGGCTTGAGTTCATATCCAATCTCAGCAAACTTTCCATCCTTGGAAAAATTCCATAGACAGATAGTTCCTATCATTTCCGGATATTTCTTCAAAGTGATGCTCCAATAAAGCATTTTGTTTGAATAAAAAAGTTGTTCGGTTTTAAAGATGAATTCCAACGCTTCTTCGCGGTTTTTCGTTCTAGGTCTGGCAATGTATTTGTTCACTTTGTCATTTGACCTTAAGAAGAGGATATCCTCACTATCCGATTCATTCAATTTTCTTAAAATCAATCGATTGGTTCTCAATTCCGGGAATTGTCGGTCCTGCATTGTATGTTTGACCATTGTGGAAAGTTAATTATTATCACTGGAGTTCTTCTTACAACAAAAAATGTTGGATTAGGGAAAGTTATTACTAAAAAGTAAGGTCATCTATAATTGATTGTTAAGATAATAAATGACTTTTTAAATTCATCGATACTCAAAATTAAAAGTTCATGGGTCAAGGTAAGACTAACATCCAATATCAGCAAAGCCTTATATCCCTGTATATCACTCTTAGTGAAGCTTCAGCATTGGGTTCTTGAAAATACCTATCGAACCCATCGACCAAATGTTCCAAAGCAACCCTGTACCTTGCCTTTCCATGTGCATTGTCCTCATAATACGTGCATGGATCATTGGGATGCACCTCTGTCGGTGTCCTGAACACTTTAACATTGCGGTTCATATATTCAAACCGTAATGAGGCCCTTCTATGTACACTCTCAAGGGTAAGTTCCCTTGGATATTCTGGTATATCATAGTAAAGTTCTTCCAATATTACGATGAACGCCCTTCTTCGGGATAGTTTGGGTCTTCTCGTTGCCCTTTCCAGATCATGTTGTAGGTCTAGGACGATTCTTTCGGCCAATTTTACTTGTGAATGGGTGTATTGCCTACCACCTAACAAGGGTTCTTCTTCCTTCCCCAATTTTTGGAGATGCCTGAGCAATGCATCAGAACCAATCATAGACTTGGCCCTTCCTTGCCCTTTTGTCTTGATATTTCCTTTTCAATGACGCCTTCCAAAATTATGGACAGTTCCTTAAGTCGCACCGAAAGCCTCATCATATTCTCCTGTACATAGGAACCGACGAGCAGAAATTCAGACATATTGATTTTTTGGGGCAACAACATCCCTTTGGCAATCAATTGCAGGAACAATCTTTCTTGGGAATCCATCTTTTCTTGCTGTTTGTCCAATCGCTCTCCAATTCTTTGAAGGCTATCCTCTTTATTTTTGATTTTGTTCCATTTGATATGGCCAAAAACATGCTGGCCCATATAAGCCATGGCAAAACGGCCATATTCCCACTTTCGGAAAGAGCTGGCAGGATCCAATAGCTCCATTTCCACAAAATCCAACAAGCTTTCATTGGAGAGAACATCTTCAATATTGTGTTCCAATTGTTGGAGCATATGGAGTTCCTGCCTTGCTTCATGCCCTAAATTGTTCAACAAGTGTCCGGCAAATGTTTGGGACAATTGGAACAGCGGGAGCTTTTCCTCCACTAGCGTATTTAGAAAACGGGGGCGTTTGGCCTCCGCCAATTCATCATAATGGAGTCCATATACAAATAGAACGGCAATGAGCGAGTTCAATTGTTCCCCTGATAGTTCTATTTTAGAGATATTGGATTCTATAGCTTCAAGTTCTCTTAATGTACCGTGAAACGTCTTTTCATCAATAGACCCTTCAAAATTTAATGTGTCGTAAACAACTTCTGCCATATATTTCCTTTAATTATGGTTCCTTCATGCAACGATGGCCCTATCCAATATCCATCACACCAATACAAAATCCTCATTGTTCAGTTTGAGTTTGGAATTCTCCAGTTTTTTTGAATGGTGGTCTTGATCTTGACCTGTTCCTTATAGGGCAAAAATGTTGACACCTAATTGGTCACCCCATGATTCTGTTCAAACGATTTTCAAAATACATAATTGTTGAATCAAAAGTCAATATTCGATTTGGTTTTTTTATGCAACGACATTTGATAGAACAAATGATAAGGTCCGTATTGGCCTTTTACCGTGTCAAATCTATAATGTGGACTTTACCAAATACGTAAAAAATCATTTCCATTCTGTTGAGGGCTTCAAGAAAATATTTTTCCTTTTGAAAAATTTTGATTTAAAGTGTCATCTATCTAATTGATATTGAATTTTTCACTGAAAATTAAAAGAACAACGGCTTACAACAACAATAATTCCCATGAAAGTCCTTGCTCCACTAGGTAACGTCTTAGCTTGTGGAAATGCTGATTCTGCTTGAATCATCTACTCAGATAGATGAAATTAACCCTATATTGCTGATGGATTTCTTAAGAAACTGGTTCATAAAAATGTATTTTTGCTTATAAGGGTTTTCTATACTTTATTATGCCTACACAACTATTTGAGGAACATATCATTGATTTGAACTTCTCCATGTTCGACAAGGACAAGAAGAAGAGTGGTGTGTTGTTGACCGATAGTTTTGAACAATTAAATTTCGAATTAGTATCCCCAAATATTCTTTTTGCTTTAGAAACAGCTAAGAAATTTCAAGCGGATGCCGTTTTCTTTAGATATTTCAATGATGGGAGGTCGTTTGTTCCTCAACTGTATTTATTTGATTATACCCACAAAAGCCTAACAAATGAGGACAGGAATAGAATTCATATTCAAATGTGGAATGGCTATCAGGTTCCTGCATACATAATCATCGAAAAATCTTCGGTAAGCATCTTTGATTCTAGAAAAAGACCAAAAGAAGACAAGAATAGTTACACCAAAGAAATACTGACTTTAACAGGCGAAGCTATAAAGAATTATAATGCCAAGGAGTTTGATACTGGCTTATTTTGGGATGAGCAAAATGAAAAACAAAATTTTCGTTTTGAGGAATCTGCTACAAGAGATTTAATCAGAGGCTTAAAGGAAATTTTTAGAAGCTTTGTTGAAGAGTCGGAATTAGACAGACACGTTGCTTTAAAGCTCTTGGTCCAGAGCCTCCTTATTAAGTATCTTGAGGAAAGAGATGAGAAAAGTGCCAGTGGTTATTTCGCAGGAACATACTTTAAAAAGAATTTCCAATGTTCCAATTTTTGTGATACCATCAGAAAAGGAAAATTATTGGACCTACTGGATAAATTGGCCAATGACTTTAACGGTAAAATATTCGAATGGCATCAAGAGAATGAGATTGAAGCAAGAAAAGCTATACAGCAGACAGAAGTTCGAAAACTTGCAGATTATCTGGATGGAAACATCAAGGATAGTCAATATATAATCTGGCGGCTATATTCTTTTACTCATTTACCTGTCGAGGTAATCAGTTCGGTTTATGAAGAGTTACTAACTGACAGCAAGGATATAGTTTATACACCTGAAATGATTGTCAGCACTTTGGTTGATGAATGCATGCCAATAAAGTCTTGTCAAAAGGACTTTAAAATAATTGATGTCAGTTGTGGGTCTGGAATTTTTCTCGTCAAAACCTATAAGAGAATTGTTCAATGGTGGCGATTTGAAGAATGGAAAAAGACAGGTAAGCTCGTTAAGCCTTCTTTACCAGTTTTAAAAGAGCTTTTGCTCAATAATATATATGGTGTTGATATTGAACCTGACGCCATTCGGCTATCTGTGTTTAGCCTGGCTCTAGCTATTCTGGACGAAGTTGACCTAGACCCTCCAACTTGGGGTAAATTGAAATTCCCTGACCTAAGTGAAAACATTATCACTCAGGATTTCTTTGAATTCATCATGACAAAGCCAAATGCAAATTTTGATTTGGTAATTGGTAATCCTCCATTTAACCTTCCCGCCGTGAATGGAAAAGAACCAAGCAGAAAAAAACATTTTAAGGAATTAATGAAAAAGGGTTATGAATGTGAAATAAGAATTCCAGACGAAAATCCAGCATTACATTTCTTAGTTCAATCATTAAAGCTTCTCAAACAGGAAGGTTTACTGTGTTTGATTGAACCATCAGGCCCATTGCTATACCAAAAAGACCTAAGCTTTAAACAAGATTTATTTAGCCAATATAACCTTTTGCAAGTAATAGACTTTACCAAGCTTGCAGACAAGTTATGGGGTAGGAAAAATGTTGCCACTGCTGCTGTTTTTATTCAAAAGTCTTCACCTGATAATGAAGATGTATTGCATCTGGTAGCAAATCGTACCTTCTCGAATAGTAATCGGATATTCTTAGAATTTGATTATTATGATTTCCATCTGGTTTCAAAGGATGATACAATTAATAGTCCATATGTATGGAAAGCAAATTTACTAGGTGGCGGAAGATTATCTCAATTGATTGAAAAGCTATCAAACGCAAGTACACTTGGGAGTTATTTGAGAGAAAAAAGAAAATACAGCGGATGGGTTTTTGGTGATGGCTTTATTAAAGGCAAACCTGATAGTGAATTAACAGATTCAGATTTTGAAAAGAAAAAAGGTGGCTACACGACAGCTGAGCACTTAACAGGCGCTTTATCTTTTGAACCAGAGGATTTTGACGAAAAAGGTATCCATAGAACATTTATAAATACGGACAAATATTATCAATGGCCAAGAAATGAGAAAATCTTTGAACCCCCTCTTCTATTGATAAAAAAGAACATTGGCAAGCACAGCATCCCTGTATTGTTTTATGATCAACACATAACTTATAAAAATGAAATAATAGGAATTCACGCACCTATTGAAGATGTAGATTCTTTGATATCTCTTGGAGATGTTATAAGAAACAATGAAATGTATAGGTTTTATCTAACTGCAACCAGTTCCCGAGCTGGTGTTAGCAGATCTAAATCAACTTTATTGCAAAAAGATGTATTCAATCTTCCTTATCTTGGAGATTTGCACATTTCAGAAGTTGATCACATAATTATTAAGGATATCATTAACAACCATTTATCCGAAGAAAGATTATCTAACGACACCTCAATAACAGACATTGTTTTATACTCTGATATCTTCGTGAAGACACTGAATAGTGTTTATCAAAATTCAAAAACATTTCAATTGTTCAAAATCATAGATGCAGGAAAATTCTTTGCTCTACATTTTGAGTATTCCTCGGAAGTACTAAATCCTCAGACCGAAAACGCTTATGATATTGAGGAATATATAGAAACGGTTATTCCATTGAGAAATGAACAAACTAAAAGCTACCACATTCAAAAGATTATTAAAATCTATGGGCACGATTCCGTAATATTGGCAAAACCAAAACAGTTACGCTATTGGTCACCATCTATCGCATTAAGAGATGCAGACGAAACTTTTGCAGACTACTTCAAATCTCGTCACATAGATGCTTAAAGATTCGCTTCCGTCATACCAATCTCCAAAATCAAGTGATTTTAGTGTAGAACAAGATGTTGAAGTCAATCTTATTTTGTCCTTCATTGATAATTATATTTCGGACTTTTCAGGATATTACTTGTCTCTAAACGATTCGGAAAAAGAAAACAGAATAAGTGATTTGCTAGTCCATTATCTGGAAATATGCAAAGATGAATCCAAAGGATATTTTCCTTTTCGATTTAGTAAGAATCCTACACAAACTAAATCCACTAAAGAAACAGACATTGGAATTTTTGTAAGAACCAGAAATAGAAAGCCTATTCCTATTTTTGAATTTGAAGCAAAAAGATTCTCTGAGACATCAAATAACAAAGAGTATGTTTGTGGTATTCGTGGAGGCATTGAACGCTTCAAAAGGGGGCATCATTCATCACATCTCAAAGTATGTGGTATGTTTGGCTACGTGCAGAGCCGGACATCTTTGGAATGGATAAAAAAAGTAAATAATTGGATTGAGGAAATGGCTGAAAATAACACAGATGAATCAATAGATTGGACAGGAAGTGAAGAAAGGTTAATAATGGAAGATTCTTTACCTTCGGTAGAAAAATTATACTCTTTACACTCAAGGAAATCATCAAATGACAATATAATTTTATGGCATTTTTTAATTGACTTGTTATGCATAAATTAAATTTTGATTATTTACCTTCTTATCTACAAGGACAAGGCCTTGAGATAACCCTTTAAAAGAAAACCTAATAAAAAATTATTGATTGGGACAGGTAAATTTTATGATTCAAATTAAAGAATGAGATTTGAAAAATAAAAACTGCTCCTAATGTGCATCATACTTGAACTCTACGAGGGTCTTGTGTAAGCCTAATACAAGGTTGCTTACTTGGAAAAGATTGGACAAGAAATAATCATTGTCGTCTAATCAATCTCCTTAACAAAGCTGGACCCCAAAAGGCAAACAGAACGCAATGGAGTTCTGCAAAAAACCTAAACCATAATCTATTATAAATTCATGTGATTCCCATTAATCCCGTTATGGGTAATACGGAAAGGAAGAAGACCGCAAAGAATAACCACCTTTGCGGGAAGGTTCAGATCAACCTGAAATAAATAAGCGCCCCCATGATCTGCATGGTCAGTTCAAAAACGGCAAATATGGGAAGAACAAACCAGATACCAGGAATTAGCCCGATAAGGATGATCACCAATAAGAATGGCAACCTCACCAATCGCTTGATACGCAGGATGCCCAAATAGGTATAAAGAACCACCCATAGAAAACCCACTAAGGGAAGGTCGTTGTAAAGTTCCGAAAATGTCATATTCTTTGATTTTTAGTTCATTCTCATTTGTGCGAAAACATCTGTTCCTGAAATCCCTACCCATGGTAGATTGGCAATATCAACACCGATTCTTTTGCCGTTCATTTTTTTTTGCCAGCTCCTGCAAGCTTACCACATGGAGTTTGCAGGGAAAAAAAGTGTCCGCTTGGTAAGCGGTACGGATAAAGCCGATGTAGCACCCGTCCCCATATCCCAGTACCTTTATCCCTTTATACCTACTGTCATTTGGGCCCTCCAAGACCTTGCCCCTGCACTGTACAAGATGGTAAAGTGCCTGTAGTTTTGTTCCCTGTACCCTGCTCCAGTTTCCCAACAGGGCAACATCATGAATCGCCCAATAATTGGATGCCTTTATGAACACTTTTTTATTGTACTCCATAGTTCCCTAGACTTTTATGGGGTTGACCATTCCGCTTTTGAGGTTCACAAATCCCCCGTGGACGGAGAGTTGTCTATGCGACAACAACCTGAACAGACAGTCCGATGCGTGCGCCACCAAGACATCGTTGATATAAAGAGATTGTTCCATCAACCGATCGGCATAGGCACATCCCCTTCCCTGTTGGGATTCGGTATCATGATCTTCCAAATTCGGGAAAAGGTCTGTTATCATCCTCAGTCTGCTTACATACTCCAAAGAACCATCGTCCAATTTTCTATCTTCCTCGAACAGACTACCAAGAACGAACTGACCCGTGTCCCTGCTATTGCCGATGTCGAGCCAGTAGAACATTGTCCTATGTTCAGAACCCCTATGGGGGTGCCTCAAGGCTAAAGAAAGTGCCGTCCTGTATTTGGCATTGTCCACACAGGTCACGATGATGTTCGATCTGATGTCATCGCCAAAGGTCATGGCATTCATCGGTATTCCTTCCCATTGCAACCCAAAGGCACGGTTGATCTTGGTCAATGCATTGACCACCTTGTTCTGTCCAAGGTCATGTGGGGTGAACAATTGCCTACCGATGTTCATGGGTTCGACAATATCCCCATCCAATGCCCTGACGTGCAGTCCGGGATGTCCCGTTTGGCGAAGGGCATGATCCAACCTCGCCAACCTTGCGAGCATAAGGGAGCCATTTCCACCTACCCCTATCAACGATATTGTAATCGGGTGTGTGGGATTGAAGAAATAATTGGGAGCGATATGTATCCTATCTTTCATAGAGTTGTTTTATGGTCATGCTGTTCGCAATAAGTAGGGTATCGTCGAAACGCTGCTTTCCATTGAGATTTTTCATCCTTTCCATAAGGTTTCCCTTGATCAGGTCGTTATGGTGGGTTTCCGTGAACACCGAGGAAAAGAACTGTTTTTCCATAAACCCCATGATGTCCTCATAATGCTCGAATCCGTCATAGTCCATGGAAACATTGCCCATGCAGACCCTGCCCCGTGCATTGACATTGGGCAAGGGGGCATGGTACAATACAGTATCCCCGTCAAGGGCATCGCTCCGTTTTAATGCGAATACGTTCAACGTGTTCCCTTTCAACGAAAAGACCAGTTTGGGGAGGGGGTACTGGCCTATCGGGATGCCCATCCTTTCATCAAAATACAGGGTGTGCCGTTTTGGGTGGACAATCCACACCAAATGCAAATCACCCTTAAAACCGAAGTGGACAAGGTTCTTGGGCAACAGTCCCTTAAAGGAGAATTTTATCAATTCCCCTTCCAGACATCTGAACAGATTCCTTGCGGTGTCCTTGGTCAGGGGCATACCCGCTGTAAGACATTCCCCCACTATCCCATGGTAGGCAAAATAATGCTCCGTACTGTAATGACTCGGTGTACTGGGGTAGCCTATCAATGCAAATTTTGGCACCAAATGTTCGTCCATGTCCAATTCCATGATTTTTTCCATATCAAATCCGTTCTATCAGTTCGTTCAGTTCACAAATAAAGTTTTCCACTTCCTTTAGTTTTTCCTCCAGTCCCTCCTCAAATTCCCCTATCCCATCGTTACCTACGGTCGCATGGGCATAGGTGGAGAGCAGGTCGTACTCGTTGGAACAGTCATTGAGCATGTTGATGTACGATCGGGTAAATTCGCTCTCGCCATCATCGGTTATCAGGAACGTATGGTAAAAATCGACCATGCTCTCATATCCATCACGGACGGAGACCCGTTGTACCACCTGAAAATCCAACTTTTCCGAAGCCAAAAGGAGTTCTTTTAGCTTCCTATATGCATCCTTTTGGGGTCGGTAGCTTTCCAATCGGGATTTCCAATCCGTTATCTGAAAGTCGTTGTACTTCTTTTCGTACCGTGAAAGGAAGTCTACCGAACCTTTCAATCTCTCCCCATAATCCTCGTTGGGGGCTTCCCTGCAATATTCCATTTCCTCGATCAAAAAAGTCCATATCCAATCGATCCTGTCCTCACACGTATCGAAGATCGACTCAAAGGGAAGTCCCTTGATAAAGGAAAGGAGTATCTCGAACAATTTTCTGTTCTTGCGCTTCATCCCATACAATGGCATTAAATTGATACAGTAGATATTGCCCTTGTTCCCGATGTACCGTTTCAGGTCAAGTTCCAACTCCCCGTCACAGTTGCGGTACACATCGATCAGATCGACCCTTGCCCTGTCCCTTAGCCTGTTGGCACACCTAAGGATAAGGTCATGCAGACTGTCCCTTTCATCGAACCTCCAAGAATCGATGCTCCCCGTGAACTTTCGGGTAACCTCTACCATCAGCCCTGCCAATTGGCGAAGTTCCTTCCCTGAAAATTTCCCTGATAGATCGTTCAGGGCAATGGGCCATACGTTCAGGTCAGGAAACAGTCTGTCCTTTTTGACAATGCCTTCATCCGCCTTGTCCCTATGGTGTGGCTTTCTTGTTGGAACGCCCTGAACAGGTCGTTGTGGAACTCCGTGAGTTCCCGTGAGGTGATGGTCTTTGATGTTGTTGTACATTTTCCCTTGGTTAAAAATTCATCCACGTTCATATCATCAACCTTTGGTTCCCGCCAATGATTGGAAGTGCACCTCGTGGAACCCATCGATAATACCCTTGTCCATGACATTGGCATTGGTCAGTTCGGGATATAGTGCGGAATAATGCTCCATGATCCGTTCATGTCCCATTTCGGGGTCGATGTCCTCCAGTTCGATCTTTTCCCTGTTACCGTTCAGGAAAAGGTACTTTCTCGTTATGTTAGCGATCTGCATCTTGGAAAAGGTTTGGTGATTCATATTGGGACATCTGCTCCAAGACCTTTTTGGCATCTTTGTTCTCGGGGTCAATGGCCAAGATTTCCTTGGCGGCTTTGATCGCCTTCTCATGGTCTTTCATCGGGTTGAAGTCCTTTTCCTTGATAAGGTTCTGCAAGGCCGTGGTCTTCTTGCCCAAGGATTCCTTTTGCTTCTTGGCCTTTGCCGTCCTGCCCTCGGAAGCTTTCAAGGATGCCTCATAGGCTTCCACGCTGTCGAACATGGTCTTTGTGCGCTCCAATGGTCTTTGGACGGCCTCGAAGAACTTGCTGTCCATTTCCTCAACGCTTGCCCGTAGGCTCAATGGTCTTAGGGATTTCAGTCCCTTGTCATCGGCATGGCTCTTGGGCAGTACGGACACCGACACCTCTCCATCGGTATAGGTGATGCTCAGGCCCAACTGTCGTATCCCCGTTTTTTCAAGGGATGAAAAAAATTGGTTCATAAACGATGTATTTAACTGTTTTACAATTGATTAACTATTGTAAATATACGATCAGGGGGCGGGCGGGACAGGATAATCCGAGGAAATATCCACCCTTTTCTTCTTCCTCCCTCTCCACAAAAAAGCACCCCTCAGGGTGCCATGTCCCATGACAGCATCCATGGGTCGATAGGGGTCGTTGTCCCATTTTATGGGTAGAGAAAAGAATGATCCGAGCGGTGGGAAGATAAATGCAAGTGGGCGTTTTTTCGCCCGCTTGCTTTTATGCCCGGTTCCGAGGGGGTTAAACGCCCGGACCGAAGGGAAGGGTCTTCAACTTCCACAGGAACAGGGATGACAGCATAAAAAATACTTCATTATGGTAATCCTGCCCATTCTGTTCTTATTTTTTGGGAGGGGAAAATTCCATTTTCATTTTCCAATCCAAGGCATTCATCTTTTCCAAAAAACCATGGATTCCTTGTATCAGATCTTTGTACCTCGGGGAATCCCCATAAATCATCTGTTCCTGCATTGTCCTATAATCGGCCTGCCAAGCTTCTTCGAGATCCGATGGCGGGATGGGCCGTATAGTCTGGGGTTGGTGCAGGTTATAATCCACCCCGCCAAGTCTTGTGAACACATATCTGTGGCTGACAATGGTTTCATATAATCCTTTGTCATGGATGGCATTGGTCGCAAATTCCGTTTTCGCCAATTGATAGATATCATAAAGGTGGCGGCTAAGCCTATCCACCCTTATCTTTTCCTTGGGACGTTGGAATTCCTCGTGCAAAAGGAACAGTTTTTCCAAAAAAGTCCTTTCGGGCGTTACGGATGGGACCATCACCGGAGGCTCCATGAATTCGGCATCGGGATATTGTTCATCCACAAAGGAACTTATCGGTTTGGGGCTAAAAGGTTCCCTTAGGGAACGGCAACCGATCTCGACCTGGACCCTTGGCTGTATGTATCCGGGGGATTTGGTGATATGGGGATAGTAGATTTCTATGATACGTGGATCTTGGTCGCTTGATTCGGCGGGAACGATATTGAAACCGACATCATTGAATCCGTTCTCCGTGAACCGTCTTTGCAGTTCAGGGTAGAATTCCCCTGAAATATAGGAACTTGTTTCTTTCCTGAGTTTCGTGAGCTGTTTTTTTGATAGTTCCCCGGAATACCCAAAAAAACCACGGTCAACGGCGAGGTCAATATCCTCGCTGAACCGTTCTATCAGTTTCCATGCCTTGCTCAAGGATGTCCCGCCCTTGAACACCAAATGTTCACCTATTCCCATTTCAAAAATCGTCCTCAATGTATGGACGACCCACCAGTCCTTTTCAACTGCAAAATCGGGCACTCCCGTTCTGTTCCCTACATTTTGATAGATGGCCAGTTTATCCTCTTTGGGGATGTTGTAAAATGTGGTTTTATCCATTGTCCAAGCTCTTTTCCATAATTTTCTGTATCCATACCGGTGCCAGTTCTATATCATGGAGCAGGTCCTTTTGGTCTTCTTTTTTCAAAAGGGCCATGATTTTTGCTTCCTCCTCTTCCGTTAATCTGTCCTTTCCAATTTCACGGAGGGCCTGTATCACCAATCTGCTTATCCCGCCCTTGGCCAATAGATTCTTGGGGGTGGTCTTTTTCAGTTTTATGCTTCGTTTGCCCAGTTTTATTTCCCTGGGGGCTCCATCGGTAAGAAAGACAAGTTTCATTGGCACTTGTGTACTGAGCCCCAGCGCACTTAGGGCATATGCCCCGGTGGGCACCAACCTTATCTTGTCCCTTTTGGCTATGGCCATTGCGATTTCCTCCGCCGTTGGCAATACCTCCCCTGCATATTTGCTTATTTTGGGACGCGCATAGATTCCCTGGGCCACCCTTTGTACATAACCTTCCTTTTCCAATCTATGGAGGGCCAAACGCACCGCTTCGGATGAACCCAGCCCCCGAAAGTCGTCAGGGAACAATAGCTCTCCCCGTTTCTTCCTGGAAATACTTTTCTTTATTTTGGACTCGATACTCTCCACAGGCTTATTTTGTAACAAATTTAGCAAATATTTGTTACAATAATTTTTCCATGAAAGCTTTTTTACCATTTGGTATTGTACCCGAGGGTATAAAATCGGAACCATGGCCTTGGCAACGGTTCATAATGATCGGCCCGTCCCTACATCCAAGGACTCCGTATTGGAGATCACCGGCCTTTCCGGTTCTTTTTCCTTATCCGTAATATCCACATCGAACTTTTTGTCCAGTTCATCATTGATCTGTTCCATTCTCGTTTCCATCTCCTTGAGCTCGTCCAATTTATCAAAATCAAGGTCCAATATTTTTTGGTTGGCGGTAATGTGGTGTCCATGGTCAAGGGCTAGTTCCTTTTGGTCCTTGATCGACCGGGGAATCTTGGAAAGGGCATTGTACATGTAATCGGCCACGCTCTTGGGGTTCACAACGATCCGTCTGGCCCCATGTCCATAGGTCGCATTATCAGTCCGGACAAATAGGGAATGGGTCTCCACATCCTCTACCCTGAGGCACAGGCTTGCCCCATCCATCTTTAGGACCTGATGTTCCGAAACCATGCCCTTGTGCTTTTCAAAAAGATCGATAATGGCCTGTCCAATATCCGTATCCTGGGCATTTGATGGAAGCCCCATTGCCTCCCTGACAAGTCCATAATATGTTTCCTTGCTTTCCATCAATTGCCATAATGGTAGGTCCCTTTCGAGCTTTTCAATGTTCTTCGATACCTTTTCCCTCTCCCGGGAATGGAACCGGATATTGTTCTCCGCTTCAAGCCTGTTCCGTTTGAAGATGGACCGTTCCAGTTGCAGCTCTTCCAGCCTTTTGCCCAGTTGTTCCTTTTCCAGGAAGAGCGGGTCGTTCTTGGCCACGGCCAACAGGGTCTTGTAATCGATGGAACCATTATCGTCCACTGGGCCCATGTCCAGTCTGTTGAACTGGATGGTGCCATTGGTGATCTGCTCTATAAAGTTCATTTTGGTGTTGACATTATTGAGCATCAGGGCATCGGTGGAGTTCTCGACGATATAAAAGGAGACGATGACCTTATTGTCCCAATATTTTTTGGCCATTTCATTCCCTTTCCTTGCCCCCCTTCCGTTACGCTGGTCCACGTCCGTGGGCCGGTGGGGGATATCGACATGGTGGATCCTGACCATCCTTCGCTGGATATTGGTCCCGGTTCCCAATTTTTCCGTGGAGCCTATAATGATACGGTACTTGCCAGAGTTCAGGTCGTCAAAGCATTGGAGCCTTTTGCCATCGGTCTTGAAATCATGGATGAACACCACCTCTTCGGACGGGACATCGAATTCCTCGGTCAGGATCCGCTTGATCTCCGAATAGACGTTAAAGGTGTCCTTTGGGGTGCCCAGATCGGAAAAAATCGCTTGGGTCCCCTTAAAATCGTTGCTCTCGGTGTAGGTCCGATAGACCTCACGGGCGATGATGCGCAGTTTGGCTTCCCCGGGGTCCTCCAGGTCGGGGTTGAGCAACCTGGGGTCAATGGAGGCATGGCGCATATGGTGCAACGCAATCAGGGAAAGTGCCCCTTTTTGGTCCTCGGTATAGGTCTTGTTGCCATACAGATAATCACTGTTCCCTGTCCCAAGAAAGGTCTTTATTTGCTCAAAATAGGCCAACTGGCCCTCGGTGGGTTTGATGGTATGGACATCCATCACCGCTTTGGGCCGATCGATATGGTGGGTCCGTGCATTGACGATGATGGAAATTTCATTGTACAGGGTGGACAGCAGCTTCATCTTCTTAAAGGAGCGGAACCGCTCACGGACCTTATAGTCCCCTGAGACCGTGGGCTCGAACTCATAGGATTTATTGGCGAAAACCTGGGCCCATTGGTCAAAGGAGGCTATGTTCATTTCCTTGAGCCTTTCTGGAATGAGGTACTTGAACAGGACGTACACCTCGGTTATGGAATTGGAGATGGGCGTACCCGATAGAAAGGTGGCCTGAAAGTCCTTGCCCCTGGATCTTTGGAGGGTCCTGATCGCCGTATAGAGGTTCTTGCTCCTTTCAGATCCGGTACTGGTGTTCAGGCCAGCTACCCTGGAGTGTCTGGTGGTGTACATCAGGTTCTTGAACTTATGTGACTCGTCGACCATGATATGTTCAAATCCCAATTGGTCGAAGGTCAATATCCTGTCCTTTCCTTTTTCGATCTGGTGGTAAATGTTCTGGAGCTGTGCCTCCAGGTTTTCCTTTCGGATTTCCAGTCCCTTCAGCACCCTTTTGTTGATATCGTACTTGTTCTCATAGATCACTCCCAGGTCCTTTTCCAGATTGTCCAGTTCCTCCTGGATGATTTCCTTGATGATCTCGGGGGACTGCGGTATGAACTTGAAGGTATCGTGGCTCATCAATACCACATCGGGACGTTGGGAGACGACCTTCGCAAAAAAGGCGTTCCGCTTTTGGATTCCACCGACCTCCCTGTCGTTGGCCACCAACAGTTTCATTTGGGGAAAGGCGTTTCGGAACTCCTTTTCCAATTGCACCACGGTCGATCTCAGGCCGATGATCACCGTCCT
>NHBR02000111.1 GCA_002167435.2 Allomuricauda sp. TMED12 | reverse complement strand
TAGATTTTTTAAAAACGTTTTTGAATTGAGTTTTTTTGAGATAAGTCCATGCTATCATATGTAGCCCTTCGACCTTAACACTTTTTCAATCTCAACAGTGATTTCCATAGTGGGATAAGGCCTTATATTTCCCAATACCACGATCAAGACCCCATCATCCAAATAACGGTGGATGTTACAGATGTACCCATACATGGACCCACCATGTCGTACAAGTTTACCAAGAATGTTCCCTGTTCCACTGCGCTGATATTCCTTGATCTTGAAACCATAACCGTATCCCCCAAATTTCTCGGGAGTCCCATCGAACATCAGTTGTTTGCTATTTTCGTTCAACAACACATCGGAATAGAGCGCCCTATCCCATTTGAAGATATCCTTGACATTGGAATATATATCTCCACCACCTTTGGCATAGCTCATGTAGTTCTCGTCTGACCTAACGAATTTGTCATTTACATAGTCATGTCCCAAAGCCTTATCCTTTGATTTTAAATGGGCCCTTTCCACACCTGTGTTTTTCATGTGAATAGGTTCGAAAATGTTCCTTTCCAAATACTGTTTATACTTGGTGTGGGTCACCCTTTCCAAAACAAGGGCCGCCAATTGGTAATTTAAATTGGAATATTCGTATCGCGTTCCCGGTTCAAAGGAAAGTGGAACGGAATTATAGAGTGCAATAAGTTCATGGCTTTGAATATCCCGGTGCTCCAGCTCAGTAATTCTACTGAGATGTACGGGCAATCCCGATGAATTCTTCATCAACAAATGAAGTGTCAATTGCCCCAACTCCTCGTTCAATTCAGGAATATACGTGGAGAGCGGTTCATCCAATTTCAATAATCCGTGCTCCCTGGCCTTCATCACAGCTATCGCTGTAAATGATTTTGTTGCGGATCCAATCAAAAATTTGGTGTCGACCGTATTGGCAACTCCTTTTTTCCAATCAGCCATACCATAGGCGTTTTCATACAATATCTTGCCCTGTTTGGCAACCAATACAGTTCCACTGAATTGATTCTTGGCATAATAGGTCTCCAAAACGTTGTCCAATTCACTTTTAAGTGTATCCTGTCCTTTGACTTCAGCACTTAAAATGGCCACAGCAAAGAATAGATAATATCCAAGTATTTTTCCCATATTCTCAACGTATAATTTTACCAGTGCTATCAAACAAAGTTACAGCTGACCTTTGCCCATTATCATCATAACCATATACCATATATGCCGCTCCGGTGTCCTTACGGTTAACTAAATTTCCATGGACATCCAAATAACTGATCTTCTCAAGTAGATTTTTGTCGTTATAGGCATATTCCACCTTCTGATAACCACGTGTATGGTGTTCGGTGGGCTTATCGTCCACATCGTAATAGGAAAGTGAATCCCTTCGATTACCCGTGGTATCCCACTTGATCTTCAATTTATGGTAGCCGGCAAACTTATGGTTAGATGGGTTGTCCTCTTCATCATAAAACCTTCTTTCCACTATGTTTCCAAAACGGTCATAAATGGTCCTACTTCTACAGATTCCGTAGTGGTTGTAAATAGGCTTATTGTTTTCATCCCGCTGTTCCATTCTTACCTCGTACCCATATTTGTTGATTTCCAGGATACCAATGGCAACATTCGGTCCGTTCCCTTTTTCCAGTTCTGAATCATTGTCCAAAACTTCCCATTGGTAAAAGTTTCCCTCGGCATTCAAGGTAATCCTATCTTGCGAGGCACCTGAACCATTTTCAGTAAGATTGCCGTCCTTATCAATGTTTTGCATAAGAGCAATATGTCCGAGTGAATTGAAATAAAGTCTCAGCCTAAAAAACTTAAACCCTGGTCGAATGCTAGCAGGTTTCCCAACCTTATCGAAACGGTCTTCAATGACTCCTCCATGGTCCAAATAGGTCCATTGATACCTATAGATGCCCCAAGCATTCTCAACTTTTTCACCTTCGCCATTAGCGAAATGCAGGGATTTCCTGAAACCGTTATCGTCCAATTGATAGACAAATTCCCTGCAGTTCCCCATCACATCGATTTGCTTTCCCTTAGTGCTATAGAAGGTGATCATCTCTTTGTCAGACTCATAGGTAAACACCATCCGATGTGCCAGGATAAAATGATTGGCAGTATGATTGGGGTCTCTTGGCGTATTGCCATTGTAAAAAGAGATTGAGGTCAATCGGTGCAATTCATCATACGAAAAGCGATAATGATTTCGTTGAAGCGCTTCTTCCTTGGATAAAGGAATGCTCCCTTTCAAATAAGTCAGCGGTGTTTCCACAAACGCTACCGTAGAATAGTAATAAACAACCGGCTCCAACGCATTGCTCTCTGGCGATGCCTTTACCATGCCATTGAAAAACATGGTCATCGCCATGATTAAAAAAACTCTTTTCATGTAACTCCGTTTTTAGGATTGGGTACACGAAACTCGCAACAAAACGACACAAACCTAACCGTAAAATCAACAAATAAGGGTCAATTCAAGAATCGATACCTGATTGTAATTTCAGAAATTGATTTGGGGTCATCCCCGTTGCCTTTTTAAACGCCCTAAAAAAAACCGATTTGGATTTAAATCCCGCCAGGCCTCCAATAGCCTCAAGTGTCAACGATTTGTTGGTCTCATCCAGCATCAGTCGTTTGGCCTCCTCGATCCTGTAACCATTTACAAAATCGACAAAACTACATTGGAGTTTGGCATTAATGGATTGTGAAAGATATTTGGAATTGGTACCGACCATCGTGGATAGTTCCGACAAGGTAAGGTGCTCTCTCTTATACAACTCACCCTCCTCGACCATTTGCTTTGCCCGCTCTATGATATCCTGATAGGAAGAGCTTAACAAAGCACTCCCAGCATATTTTGCCGAAGGGAACAATGTGCTCCCTGTATTGACCATCAGGGCCAAAATGGAGAACAAAAGAATCAAGAAGGACAAAAAGATTATATCCACGGGCCATTCTACCAAAGAATAACCGGAAACCTCATGTACCATTCTGTATAATAGGTTGGAAAATTGATTGAACAGAAAATAGACCACAATTATTAGGGACAATATATTCAATAGTCGTGCGGACGGTTTATCAGTAGATCTTTTTCTGAACCGATAAAAGTGATATCCCATCAACCCCAAAAAAGCCAAAGGAATCAGGGTTGATTTGAGTAAACTTATAGGATTTTTCCAATAATCGTAAGGTCCTGGTCTTTTATCCTGATAAAAAAGCCGGAGCATCTCCAATTTGTCATCTGTGGGGATTTTCAAGGCGACCAATAAAACGTACAATGCATAAAAGCCAAATCCGCACAAAAGCAGGCGATGCCAAATCTTCACTTTAAAAACAGGGTTCGTAATGGATAGTACGAAAAGAAATAAAAAAGGGTAAACCAGTAGGTTATGAAGCCGACCTGTCATATAGAGCACTGGCACATCGAGTATTATTCTACTTTGGATCAATACTTTGTAAATCAACTCAAGCCCCAAAATATAAAGGCACCCGTATAGATAGAGATAGCCATCATTTTGAAATCGCTTTTGACACATAAAAAACAAGGGCAGAAAAACTGCCATCAACCCAAAACCCGCCCCAAGCAATGTTATCAAGTTCATTTACTGTACTAATTTATCGACTTATTTTGATATGTATTTTATGATAGAAACATATTGTAGTTCTCCACTCCGATCCGATCCAATTATTTAGGCTACCGTAGCAGTAGCAGGTACTATTTATAAAATTCCTTTTCATCCACTTTGATCGTGGTCAGCTCAACCGTGTGTCCATCAAGGTCCTTGGTATATATTGAATCAAAGTAATGATGGTCTTGGACATTAAATTCCAAATCCAATTCGACATATCGTTTTTTAGCCTTTTCAAAATTTTCATTTGTCACATTAAAAGCAAAATGGTCGATTTTTACATTTTTTGAAGACCTGTCAATTTCAGGGTCGGTCAAATTTGCTGGAAACAAGGCTATTCCTGACTTTCCCGAGAGTAAAAAGATTGGAAACTCCCCCCATTCTGGTAATTGATAACGTTTTAAGCCCAACACTTTTTCATACCATTTTGCGGAAGCCTCCAAATCGGTAACCCTTATCGCAACATGATCCAAAAATTCAATTTCTATTTCATTTGCCATATCGTCATCTACTTATATGTTCGTTTCTATACCCCTGTGATAAGAATCTGCTGTATTGACTTATTTCTTGGTCAATCTAATTTCATTGTTTCCATCCCGATCTATCAAGAAAATATCGCCCTTGTCTTTCTTCCCAAAACGGTAAGAGGAGAATACTATTCGGTTGCCATCCAATGACCAGTTCGGCAATACATCTTTATCCTTGTTAAATGTAATCTGTCTTTGATTGCTCCCATCTGCGTCCATAACAAATATCTCATAATCCCCATCCCGATCCGAAGTAAACACAATTTCATCATTGATTGACCACCCCCCCGTAATGTTATTGGAGGTAGTATTGGTGAGCTGGGTAATTTGTTTAGTCGCAAGCTCTATTATATATAACTCGAACGTTCCACTACGGTTACTTTCGAATAATATTTTTGAACCATCAGGAGACCAACTTCCGTAGCGATCCTTGGCCGGGCTATTGGATAAATTCACAGGATTTCCCCCATTTACTTGGATTACATATACTTCACTGTCGACATCTTTCCCCAAACAGTTGGAACAGAACAATAGTTGTTTGCCATCTGGTGACACCCTTGGATATATGTTGAAGGAAGTTGTGTCTGAATCGTGGGTAATCCTTCTTAAATCACCATTTTCCTTAAGTGCAAAGATTTCAGATCCTCCAAAACGTTCAGATTTCCCATAATCTGAGCTAATATATATAACACTATCTGCTTGTGAAAAATCGCTCCACCATTCGTTATGATATGTATTCGTCAATCTTTGTAAACCAGTCCCGTCTGGAGAAATCGTGTAAAGTTCAGCACCTTCAGCATCATGCCTATACGTGTAAAATATAATTTTGTCACCCGTCTTTGACCAATTGGGAGCAGTATCATACACCAACGTATCTTGATTGGACTGGGATTTTGATTCCAAGTTATTCAAACTCGGGGTCTTCGATTTCTTATTTTGACAACCGATTATACAAATCGACAATAGCATACAATTGGTCAAAACTTTTAAGTTCTTTCTCATTAATTATTTTTTAGAGTTTTATTTTAAAAGAAGGAATACTTCACCAAAAAATTACTTTGATATTAAGTCTTATATGATGTTTACAGCATTGATTAAAACTCCACTCCCTTTGCCAAAACCAAATGAAAGAAGAGTAAAAGAAGAATCAGAAAAACTATGGGAAGCCTGTACACTTTTTTATGTAAATCATTCAATACTGGATGAATGGTCACATCCATGGATGCTGATGACCAAACCCAAGGAATTGAGAAAATAAAAACCATGAAAGGTGCAATGGTATGACGCATCGGGGGAACCTTAAAAGGAACTACAAGTATACTGCCCAAGAGTGCAGCCCCAACTGCTATAAATCGAATGTATTTTAATTTCGCCAGAGTATTTCCATAATCTATGGTATTGGCACCAAACGCCAAAAACAATCTAGAAAAATAAATACAGATAAGAGCAATTGTCATCGCGCACACAACACCGAATACGGTCAATAAAGACTGATCCAATTTTAAATATCCCACCAAGGCCTCACCCACATCGGTTCCGGGATCGAGGGCTGAAATCATTACCTGGGGTATGGATTGTACCAATCCTTGAAAAGCCATCCACAATAGAAAAAGTTTCCAGATGCCCTTGGCATCCGAAATATACCTTTGGACATACAAACAGATTAGACCAATCAAAAAAATTCCCAATGCCCCCAAGCCTTGCATCAACAACATCTTGGGATGTTCACCAGACCAGTTATGGTCATTATGGTACAGAAACGCCTTTAAACCCAAAGCTTTTTTGCCCAGTACAAGAAACAACTCTTGGAGAAAGTAGATGATATTAAAAGCCAACGCGTACAGGACAGCTGAATTGATCAAGGTGCCATAGTCTGCCACTCCTTTAGGGGCAACGGTTCCTTTGGACTTTGCCAAATTGAACACCCCCCAAACCATGGGCCCCAACAATAGCATTGCCATGAAGATTTGAACAATCATAATACTTGATGTTTTGTTTTTTGATTATGTCCAAGCAAGTTATACGATCCAAGCATTGAGAATCAACCGGAAGTATCCAGTATAATTATTCCGTACAGTTTTCAGAATTTTTTTTGTGCTTTTTTATAAAGTCGGTCGGAGTGAGACCTGTGTATTTTTTAAAGGAGCTGTAAAATTGACTGTTTGACCTAAAACCTGATTCCAACCCAATTCCAGAGATATTGAACTTATCGACACCATCACTTAGAAGAATGTTTTTGGCATACTCTATTCTCAACTCATTGATATAGGTGGAAAAGCTTTTGTTAAGTTTGAGGTTGACTACCTGTGAAATATATTTTGATGGTGCATTCAGTTCTTTTGCCAGCATTTGAAGATTCAAATCGCTTTTGAGAAAATACTTTTCCTCCTCTATTAGTGCTTGGATGGCGGCCAACAGCTCTTCAGTTTTATCAGTATCCAAAGGAGTCTTTGCATACCGTTGTTTGTGGACCTTCAAAAAACCAAGACCTTCCTTCATGACCATATATGTGGTAAAGTAAATCGGTACCACAAAAAAACCGGTCATTGTGATCAACCAATCCTCATTCAATTCCATTAGTCCAAAAAACACCATTAATTTACCCACAAGATTGATGAAGAAAATAATCAGTAGTGAAATATGGTAGTATTTAAGTGCCCTTATCCACTTTAAGGTTTTAAATTGTCTGGAGAACAAATAGGATACATATCCCAAGAAAAATCCCATTTGTAAAAAAGCCAATATCATTACCAAGACCGATAAGTTTGCGAATAAATCAAGGAATAGTATCAGAACAAAAAAAAGAGGAATGCTATAGATGTTTCCTAGTATATATTTTTTGTTTGTAGCATTGCCATCAATACTGAACAGATTAATGGCTATACTTGGGCCCACAAAGATCAAGGAGTAATTCGAAAGAGCATCCAACAAATCAATGGTATGCCATTGTGTGGCCCAATAACTGTTCGCCGTATTTAAGATAATAACGACAAGAATGGCCATCTGAGAATAAAGAAAATACTTGGATGCTATCCTTTGCTTTAAAAGAAAGAATATCAGCAAAATGCTTTGAATACAGGTAACAACATTAAGAATGGAGAAAAAATCAATCAACAAATCCATGGAGCCGGATATCTATTTGCACATAATTTCTAAAACAACACCATTTGATAATTGTCAAATGCCGCATAAATGACTTTTAATGATGTTCAACCTTAAAACAATATTGGTAAAAATCTATATATTTTAAAGCTTTGCAAAGTAATTATCTTTATATGTGAATCCTATTACACGATTCCCATCGACTTCCAATTTAAGCATATCTCCGATTCCAAACATGTCCACTCGAATTGTATTCGGATATATATATGGCTCTACACTAGCGTTCATATTACCTTGAATCACTCCGAGTTTACCTTCTATTTCAAAAATCCTGATCATAGGCCTATTTCCATCCTGACATATATATGCACCGGTTATCACTTTATGTGGCACCGAAAAATCCCATGTACGCTTCATACGGTTCGAATAATCTTGATACATGCGATCAAGACCGTATTCTTTAGATTCAACTTTGATATTAGATACTGAAACTGCATATGCATTTTTCCAATCTGGATTGTCCTGCTCAATATTTTGGTCCATTAAATCATAGATAAATTGCGTAATCAAAGACGAAAGACCGTTTCCAATTTGATTATCGTTGACCATTACAACCACTCCTGCCTTGTTTTCCGGCATAAAGGAAATCAAAGTGCTATAACCTGTAAATGCACCTCCATGATGATATAACATTTTGTCTTTAAATTTTGCTATGTTCCATCCAAGTCCATAACTCATATTGTATTTACCCAAACCAAACCGATCTGGCTCTATTTCACCTCTTAACTCCCTGGTTTTGGACAATAGCTTCGAAGGAATGGCTATTTTGCCATTTATTTCCCCATTGTTCACTTGCAATAAGAGCCATTTTAAAATATCATCTACAGAGGAATACAGACCCCCGGCAGCATGCATGGTATCATCCCTTTTAATATTATCGGGAATTTGGAAAAAATCCTTTCCATTAATACCAAGAGCACGATAAGGCGTGGCAATATGTTCCCGGCTTTCCAATAATTCGGTATAACTACTGAAGGTTTTGTCCATTCCAAAAGGATTCAATATCTCTTCTTGTACAACTTGTTTCCATGTTTTGCCCAGCTCCTTAATAAAAATTAAGTTCAAAAGATTGTACCCGAAATTTGAATATCTGTATGCACCATAATCACCTCTACTGCAGGTCTCCGTCAATATTGCAAATAACTCATCATAGGTATATGATCCTGAATAGGCCAATTTAAAAGTCATATCTGCACAATTATCAATCCCTGAAGTATGTCCCAATAAATCTGGAATAGTAATCTTATCTGCCTGGATGGAATCGGGAAAATTTATTTTTGGAAAATACGCCGCCAACGGTTTTTGAAAATCCAGCATTCCTTTTTCTTCCAAAATAGTTGCAGCCAGGGCAGTAAAAGATTTTGTTGTGGAAGCAATATAATATTGAGTGGAAGTCTCAGCCAAGGATTTATTTGATATATCTCTATAACCATACGCTTGTTGATGGACTATTTTTCCGTTTTGAACGACCCCAATGGATATACTTGGTATATACGATATAGAGTCGTAGATAGAATTGACAAACTCGTCAATTGCAGGAACACTTGGTTTTTGAGCATGTATTATTGGTCCAATAATTAAGAAAAATAAGGCTAGGCACTTTTCCAATCTCACCCTAAAATTGATATCCCTGAATTTGAAAGTAAATGATTTTTGATAAAACTTAACAACACAACCTAAGTACATTTTATTTCTTTTTAAACTTAAATACTTGAAAACCATCACAAATGGACTTTTATTTTTTACGTCGGACCCTATGGCGAATAAAGGGCCAAATATTCCGGGAAATCATAAATACTTACAGGTGATCATTAATTTAGCTATAAGCCATGATAATGATTTAAGCACACTGGTCACAAACCTATCCTCAATTTTTAGCGCATTCCCCGATATTTGAAATCAATGAAAGACAAGTTCCCTTTAAAATTATAAATCACATAACATTGTGATTTTGTCTCTGATGATTATGGGTATTGGCCCTGAACATATTTTTCAAAATTGAATTCACAAGGTTAAAATATATTGAACAACCAATTGCCAAAAAGCTATAAACGACTTTAAAATGCACTGAATGGATCAAAAATTGATGCAATAGTAAATGGAAGTGTTGGTCGCTTTTTCGGATAATGAACTTTTTTGAGCATAGTTGTTTATCAAAACCATTCTTTATGCAAAAGCCCATAAACCATAGGTAATTGTATCATTTCAGAAACTTGGCTTTGATGCCGGTGCAGGCTAAACTTGACGAATGCTAACCTGAGAACAAAATATTCGGGGCATACCGTAACGGTTTTTATCCACCTAATAAATTATTAATGGGTCAAGATCGCTTAGGAAGATACTTTTTTGGAATGGGGTTTGAGGGCGTTTCCTGGGTCCAATAAATGTTAATTATCCACCAACGCTCAGTGTCGAACATTAACTGTATACTATTGATTCCTCTCATAAATGGTTCAATATCCTTTTTACTGTGAAATGATTGGTAGGTGCTCAAAACATGTGCCAATGAACCAAATTGCTCGGTAACCCTGTTGAGTTCCTCTTCATAAAATCCATTTTCGACGAGCATTTGTCCAGATAATTCAATATACTCATCATCTGTGATAAATCGGGCAGCAATGAGTCCAACTCGATTTTTCCCGCTGGCTACCATTTTAGCATTCGGATGAAAGAGATATCTAAACAATTCCCAATTCCGATCTTCACCTTTTTCACCTGAGATGACACCGTACAAGGTATTTATCGTAGTTTCTATGGAAGTAACATTTTCCCAATACTTTTTGTCCAAAGTACCTTTTGCTGTTTGCTGTTGTGCTATGGCAATTCCTGTCACAATAAACATTGCCAATACATTGATGATAGTTTTTTTCATAATATGAAATAATTGCTAAGACAATATATTCAAAGGTAAGCCCACAAAATCGAAGTTCCATTATTAATCTTTATTGCCATTTTATATTTTGAAAACGATTTGCAATTCATTGTTCAAACAAACTAATTGATGTACACCTGTATTTTGTGGCGCAAATCTGGGCAATTAACACTTTGTCTTTAGCTTGATCTTGACCCCTAAAACATTTACAATCTCCAAGGACCACAATCTTTGGAGCGCGTATGAATTTCTTGATTTTTAAACCCCTGAATCATTTGTTCAACATGTGATCTATAAACCTACCGATGGTCATCAAAAGGTTTGATTTTTCCGACCCCAGTTTTCTTAGTCTCGAAATGGCTTCCCGATCATATACCATTTCATTGTTCAAGATCATGTATGGCTCCCGCAAGGTTACCAGGTCATCGAGCGGGTTCATTTCTATAACAATCAGGTTCGCTCTCTTTCCCTTTGAAATGGTACCCAGTTCATCAATTTGTCCCAATGCCCTTGCGGCATTGATGGTGCCTGATCTTAAAATTTCCAGATTTGATATCCCGACATTTTTCAATAACTCCATTTCATCGTGCAGGGTAATCCCGGGCACTGTTAGGCTTGGTCCGGTATCGGTGCCCAAAAGCAATTCCACACCCTCTTCATGCAGTATTCTGGTCAAAGATTCCATACATTCATATTTCTCCTTGTTCCATTTGTAGGCACCTTCGTTGGTATCTACCCACTCTCCCAATTGCTTTTTACCAATGAGTCTTACAAAAGGATTGATCTTTTCTTTAGGAATCGTGTTTAAAAAATCATCGCCTTCGAGCGTTGCTTTATAGATGTTGTGAAAAGGAGAAAGTGTGAGCGTCATTTTTGCACCGCCCTGTTGCAGCTCTTTGGCTATCTTTCTCCCCAAAATGGTATCCAATTCATAGTCCATTAAGCTTTGAACCATTTCTTCCACATGCTCGTATGATTTGATATCGTACTCTAAAAGGTCTTCCAGTGCTATCTCTTTTGGAGGGTGGCCAACCACAAAAAGATCGTTTTTGACGGCCTCATCCATAATTCCTGTCAATTGCTCTTTATTGAGCCCTCCGTATATTTTGATAAAGTCGTAGCCAAGTTCCTTGTATTCCTTTACCGCATCGATTCCTTCTTGTATCTCAACGATATTTTTATGGAACGGGCTACCATTGCCGCCAGAATTGATGGTGGGTGCCGCAGTGATTAGTTCGGGACCTGGGTACTTATTGGTCTTGACCTGCTCCCTCCATCTTAAGTGCATTGGAAAGCCCATCATATTTCTAACCGTGGTCACGCCATATCCCAGATACATGGGCAGGTCGGATCTATCAAAAATATGCGTATGCATGTCGATAAGTCCCGGAGCAATATATTTGCCTTTAAGGTCAACAACCCTATAATTGTTGGGAATATCCAAAGAATCCTCGATGACATCCCCTATCCTACCGTTCTCTATCAATAACGTCTTGCCGGTAAGTATGGAATCGTTGTGCGCCATACTGACAATATTTACATTGGTCAATGCCAATTTTTCAATGTTCTCTCCAATTTTGGTCGATGGTGTACCGTAATCCTTTTTGGAAAAAAGTGTTGCTGTGACCAAAGTAAAGGCAATCAATAATATTAGCCCTATCGCTATTTTTCCTACTTTTTTTAAAATCCTGAATAATTTTCCCATGATGTCCTGTTTTTTGAATTGATTCGATTTTTCTTTTGATGAAATGAAACAACAAATGAATTATTTCAATACAAAAGAAGCCAGGAATATGGATTTTAAGGTTCGAATACTTGAATCCGAACTCATTGATCAATGAGAAATCGGTTCGAATTCAGGTATGTACAAATACCAACGTTCAGTTTCTTTTCGAATATTTCCTTTTATATGCCAAGGGCGTATATCCCGTTTTGGATTTGAACAATGTATAAAAGGAGGATTTGGAATTAAATCCAACATCGTACATAACCTCTAAAACGGTCTCAGCGGAGTCATCAGAATCGATCAATTGCTTTTTGGCCATTTCAATCCTATAATCATTGATAAAGGTCATAAAGTTTTTTCCAAAGTAGTTATTGATCAAAAACGACAAGCGCCTAGGGGATACCCCCAAGTCTTCCGCCATTCGATTGATTGACAGATCTGCTTGTTTATAGGGCTTTTCCCGTTTAATATAGGACTTGATTTCCTCCAGTTCCTTCTGGACATATTCATCAAGCTCTAGGTCAGTGTTCTTTTTATTAAGGACCAATTCTTCCTCATGTTCAGAAATCCCGATAAATATATGAGGTTGCTTCAAGCCTTTGTACACCATCCAAATAATAAGAAAAAGGAGCGCTAAATAAGTTATAGGTGCACCATCTAATACATCAAGTGTCCAAACAAATCTATCCACGATATCAAAAAGGATCACCATGGAAAAAATGGCCCATGTCCACTTTAGCCAATCCAATTCTGTGGTCCTAATCATGGATTGGATGTTTTTCACAGCTCTTTTATACTTGTCAATTCTCCACACAGACAGCACAAGATATGTAAGGATACTGATGTAGAGCAGTTCACCAAGATCCGGACACAACGGATGACCCACTAGGGTACCAACAATAAAAATAAATGAGGGCAGGAAATGTGCAAGATACTCTGCTTTGAAACTAAAATTTGAATATAACAAGGAGAAGGTGTACAAATAAAAAAGTGGACCATATGCAAGGCCGAAAACACACATCAGGCCCTGTAAAAAATCAGTGTACAGTGAAAAGGAAATGAGCAGCAAAGAACAAAATTGAAACGCAATGACCAATAGAAATGTAGCCAGCAACCTATTACTAATCACTTTTGGACCCTTATGTGTGAAAAGGACAAAAGCCAACAATAGACTTTGTAAAACGATAGTTAGGAGGACAATGTCTGAAATCAACGCTGATGATTTTATACTAATGACAATTCAAAAATAGTTGGATTAACTTGATTGTAAAATTGCTTTTCGTAAAAAGTGTAAAATAGAAATGTTTTGGTGTTGAACAGATTGTAGATTTACTCTGTTTAATATACAGGAGCCAGAATTTGAGATAAAAGTTTTTGCATACATACATGGCGAAACCACAAATTACGGTTTCTAAGGACCAGCTTACAAAACTCCTAGTCAGAAATGATGTCAACGACGAAAAAACAACGGCAATAATCAATTTCTCAAAGAAAGAATTCATGAAAAATGTTTGAGGATTTCATTGCACGAAGAAATCAGACCATATAGAAAATTCAAACAACCTTTTACTTCAATAAAGAACTCTTTCAAATCATATAAAGGAACTTTCAGTTCATTTTTGGTGTCAGCTACCGCAAGAGGTGTGACCTTTACCATTTACGTGCTGAAATCCAGAATCTTTTGAATCAACGATTGGTAAGGAAATAAATACTTTCCTTTTTAAGAACAACCTTTATGAAATGTACTTGAAATCATCAAATGGATACATCCAACTATATTTACCGCATATGCTACCATTTGAAAATTAACTGTTTGAACTAAATTATAAACCGTAATTTTATTCGATACCATTGAAATTGCACAATTCGATTCAACGATATAATAACTCTTTTGCTCTCCTATGTCATTGTTCAAAAAAATAAAAAGTTTGATCGATAAGAAGCTTTTGCTCCTGATGGTCGGTTTCTACACAGTGTTCCTGATTATCTCATCGTCAAAAATGGTGTATTTCAAAAGCATCGGCGAACGGTTCAATGACAGTACATGGACCTATATGTTCTTTGGGGTCTATTTTACCGATTACCTTTTGGTAGTTTTCTTTATGTCTATAGTTCTTTTGATTACGAAGTACATGGTAATCAGGAATTGGGCATGGGGCAACATGATAGTGGTTCATGCCGTAATGTCGATATTGTTGGGGATTTTCATATTCACCGGGTTGTTGACCATTCAAAAGTTAATGGGGCTCCATCAAATACAATCTGTCGATTTTAACACCTTGTTATACTATTATTTTAATGTGATCGACCTGAATTTCCTGATTTATTTCTCCATTGTTGGTATCGCACATACCTATTATTTCATAAATCAGCTCAAGGAGGCCGAGGCGGCTAAGAACATGGAAAAGCTAAAATTGATCGGTGTTAGACTCAATACATTACAGGCGCAAATAAATCCACACTTCTTTTTTAATACATTAAATTCCATTTCATCACTAATGGTCAACGATGTAAAAAAAGCACAAGATACGGTGGTGAATGTAGCAGATCTTTTGCGAACCATGCTAGACATCAATGAGGTCACCACAATCTTATTGTCCAAAGAGCTGGACATATTAGATAAATACTTGGACATTATGCAGACCAGGTATCCCAATAGTCTGGTGGTGGAAAAACAAATCGATGAAGGCGTGGACAATTATTTGGTTCCAAGCCTTATTTTTCAGCCAATCCTGGAAAATGCCATAAAACATGGATTCAGCAAGGATATCAAAGTTTTGAAAGTGTGGGTTAAAGTTGAACGAACATTTGACGGTGGTTTGATGCTTTCCGTTGAAAACAATGGAAAGCCATTGCCAAAATCATTCGATGTATCCAACACAAAGGGTCTGGGGCTGAAAAATACTATCGATAGACTGAAAATTTTATTTGAACACAAAGCATCCTTTAACATGAAGAACACAGAACAACGGGTAGTTGTTCAAATTAAAATACCAATATTAAAGGAAGAGAATCATTATATACCCATGCTGGAAGCGATAAGTTGATCAGCTGTGGTGTTGATTCAAGTATTTTTAAAAACTTTTACTGCCAAAATTGACAACTTCTTAAAACTGAGGATATATCATATGACATCTTAGAGAACCTTCGCTCTTTTATCAATGACGGGCCGAGTCATTTCAAATCAATAATTATTGCATTCACATCATACTCACCGCCATTCAGTTTTTTTACTGTTATGTTTATTTTATCCAATCGTCCTAAAATAAACTCTCAAGATGAAAACACAATCAATAATCAAATTTTTGAGCCTCTTTATTATTGCACTAATAATTTCCTGTGAACAGAAGGAAGAAAAGAATCATACAATATTCGATACCAAGAAATTCTCAAAAAAAAGCATTACGGAAGATTTGGATCAGTATGTAAATTTCATTAAGCAGACACATCCAAGGATAGCATATACAGCTGATACACAACTTTTGGCCACAACCGTCCTTGACATACGAAAAAAAATTAAGGATAGTATGCAGGCAAATGAGGTATGGGATTTATTTGCGAGCTTAAACCCTATATTCAATGATGCACATATCGGTCTTATTGGACCGGAGACCATGTATCAAGAATACTTGTCCCAAGGCGGGACTAAACTACCTTTTTCCATAAAGGTAAAAGCGGGTGAAATATATATTGACCAAGTCAGTGCACTTGATGGATTCAAGTATAGAAACTATCGCATTTTGTCCATCAACGGCCTGGATTCCTCAGATATCCTTTCGAGCTTGCTCCCAAAAATGAGAGGGGAATCCAACAGTTTGCGGGAATTGATACTCTCACGACGCTTTCCTGTTTTCTATACCATGTATTATGGCGAACACAAAACACATGAGCTCGAGTTGATGGATGAGCAGCAAGACATAGTTCACATCACCATAAATTCCAACAATTTAGAAGATACTGGCTCGCAGGGGCCAAAAGAAGAACATTATGATTACGAAAAAATCAATGACAGTATCGCCTACTTAAAAATAGCCTCTTTTGAAGTTGAGAACAAGGATATCTTTAAGCTGTTTTTGGATGATTCGTTCAACGATATCCATTCAAACCGTATTTCCAACCTGATACTGGATATCGGGGAAAACGGTGGTGGTGCCAGAGATTTGAGCGACCTTCTCTTGGATTATTTGACCACAGTAAGATACACGCCCACCTCAAAGGTGGAGGCCAGGGTAACCGATGAAAATAAATCCATGATTCCCGGTGCTAAGGTGGGAGATGTGGTTACGGTCCCCTATCCGAACTGGGTCCAGCCCAAAAATGAAGTACCTTTTTTTAAGGGCGATGTATATGTTTTGGTCAGCGAAGAATCCTATTCCCAGGCAATTGTATTCGCTACCATTGTTCAAGACTTCAACTTGGGCAAAATAGTTGGGGAGGAGACTGCTGGGAAAGCAAATCAAACCGGTCAGGTACAAAGAATTTCCCTCGACCATACCAGTTTTACAGTGTACTGTCCCATTTATATCTTTCACAGGGCAAAAGTGGTCGATGGTAACAGAGGTGTAATCCCGGACATTGAAGTACCATATTCCGAGGCAAAGGAAAAAACAATGTCACTAATAGGGAAGAAATAATCTTCATGCTTCCCAGTTGCTTATATCCGGAACATACCAATGCCGTCGATCTCATATGGTTTAAAATTCAATTTTTCCACTATTGGTCGATTGCACCATCATTCAACCCTTTCAGATCAAATTAAGCCCGCTTGATTCATTTAAGGGCCTGGCAAGCAATACAGGCTATAATTTAGCCCTATAATCATAAAACAACTTAGGGTTTTGGTAGAACCTTTTTCATTGTTTCAGATTATTTGAATTAGCCAAAGAATGGCCAAGGGCAGTGCCTTGGCCATTTTATTTTTCTTGTATTTTCTTCTTGACCTTCCCAATCCCCCAAATACGGACCATCAATCACAACTACATTTAGAACAACGAGTTCCACATCCTTACAATAACAAATCCTTTGATTTCATTTTCAGTGCCTAAACTGGCCATTCAAATCAGATATAATGGCGCTTGATTCATCAACCGGAGCCCCCACTTCATTTAATTTAAACCGAACATTTGGATACATCTTAAAATCTAATTTTGAGGCGTTTAACCAATACATAAATGATGAAAAAAATTACATTTTTAATGATGTTATGTTTTCTTGGCGGGGGAATTTCCCTATTCGGCCAAGGTCTTACTTCCTCCTCAATGAACGGTAGCGTTCTGGACCGCTCAGGAGAACCCTTGGCGGGTGCCAATATCGTAGCCGTGCATATTCCTTCTGGCACAAAGTATGGTTCTGCCACTGATTTTGATGGACTGTTTAGAATTGCAAACATGCGGGTCGGCGGGCCATATACGGTGACCATTTCCTATTTGGGATTTGATGAAGTGACAAGGACGGATATCGTACTGCAACTTGGTCAAACGTTCAGGGTAGATGCGACCATGAACGAGAGTTCCTACAGCCTAGACGAAGTGATCATTACCGGTGTTGGTGGCGGAGTGTTCGATGGGAACAAAACAGGTTCGGAGACCACCATTAATTCCGAAAGGATCAATACCTTGCCCACAACTTCCAGGTCCATTGCCGATTTTGTCCGTATAACGCCCCAAGCTACCATTTCAGAAGGAAGTGATGGCTTCAGCATCAATATTGCGGGACAGAACAACCGGTTCAATACCATATTTGTAGATGGGGCTGTAAACAATGACCAATTTGGGCTCGCTGGTTCGGGCACCAATGGAGGGCAGACCGGAGCATCGCCCTTTTCCATGGATGCCATCGAGCAATTCAACGTCGCCGTCGCTCCATTTGATGTAAAGCTATCTGGCTTTACGGGAGGGGCCATCAACGCCATAACCAAATCAGGTTCAAATACATTAAAGGGCACGGTCTATGGATTTTTAAGGAATGAAAAGCTTGCAGGCAAAACGCCGATTGAACTGGTTCCGGATGGCGAGTCCAGAAAGCAATTGGACAAATTCAGTTCCAAGACATACGGTATCAGCCTTGGAGGGCCTATCGTCCAAGACAAACTGTTTTATTTCATCAACTACGAAAGGGAGGAAAATGAATCCCCTGCACCTTTCAATGTAGCCAACTATATCGGTGACAGTTCCCCTGAGGAGTTGGACAATATTCGCAACACTGCTATTTCCCGGTTCGGTTATGATCCCGGTTCCTACACCAATAGCACAACAACACTGGAAAACGACAAGATCACGGCAAAGTTTAACTATAATATCAGTGAATCCCATAAGCTTATGTTGTCCTACAGATATACGGACATAACCAATGTAGAGTCCCGAACATCAGACTTCAACAATATTGGTTTTGTCAATGGGTCCGAGCTGTTCACTTCCACCACCAATTCTGGTACTTTGGAATGGAACTGGGCCATTGGGAACAAGGCCTCCAACAATTTGATTATCGGTTATACAAAGGTCACCGATGACCGATCGCCACAAGGCGACCCATTTCCCTCCGTACAGATTCAAGATGGTAATGGCACAATAGATTTTGGAAATGAACAGTTTTCGACCGCCAATCTTTTGGATCAAAGAGTGCTTACTATAACGGACAACCTGGAAATTTACAAGGGCAGGCATACAATTACCTTAGGGACCCATAATGAGTTCTCGTCTACCAAAAACCTATTCTTTGCCAACAATTATGGTTTTTACAGGTATAACAATACGGAAGACTTCTTGAACGACGCCTTCCCCGATCAATATCAAAGAGGTTACTCCCTACTGAGCGATGGCTCGGGCGACACCTCCTCGGGGGCCGCCGAATTCAATTTGGCACAATGGGGTGCTTATGTACAAGATGAAGTACAGTTGTCTAACAACCTTAAAATTTTAGCCGGCATCCGTTTTGACATACCGGTTTGGGAGGATGGGATCACTAATGATGATTTTAATAATAGGACCATCCCTATTTTGGAAGCGGCCGGGAAAGATCTACAGGGAGCAAGGGCCGGCCAAGGGTTGTCCACCATCGTCCATGTATCCCCAAGAGTCGGGTTCAATTGGAACGTAAAAGGAGCTTACCGAACTCAGGTCAGGGGCGGTCTGGGAATCTTTACTTCTAGAATCCCTTTGGTATGGCCCGGTGGACTATACAACAATAATGGGGTGACCGGGGGCTATCTTTTCGATGGCAGCCCTGAATTCACCTTAAATCCAGATGTCAACAATCAACCTGTTGGCGCCGTTCCGGGTACTGGTGAGGTAGGCGGAAACATTGACCTGTTCGCTCCGGAAACCAAACTCCCTCAGATATTAAAGTACAATATTGCTATTGATCATAAATTGCCCATGCTGGGCGGATTGGTCCTCAATGCCGACTTTATATACCAAGACAATATCCAGACCATTTATTATGAAAACCTCAATATCGATGAACCTCAGGGTTTTTTAAACGGTGCAGACCAAAGACCCTATTATAGTGATAGTTTTGGAGACCTGTTGGACAACACCTATGGTAGGGTCATCTTGGGTTCCAACAGCAGTGAAGGGTATTCATGGAACGCGAGCCTGGGTGTGACCAAACCATTCACCAATGGCTTTACCGGAAACATTACCTATACTTATGGTGATGCCTATGGAATCTTTGACCTTACCTCTTCGCAGAACAGTTCACAATGGAGGAACATCCAAACGGTCAACGGAAAAAATTCTAGATTGCCGGTAACACGTTCGGACTTTGCGGCCGGTAGCCGAATTATGAGCTGGATGTCCTACGAGTTTACCTGGTTGAAAAATATGAAATCCACCTTCAGTCTCTATTATGAAGGACGGGAAGGTACGCCCTTCAGCTACACCTACAATGATGGACCGGACTTGTTGAACGACGATTCCAGTGACAATGCGCTGATTTACATTCCAAGAAACCAAAGTGAGATTACCCTATTAGATGGTGCCAATGGGCTGTCCTCACAGGAACAATGGAACGCACTGGATACTTTTATCAACGGTAATGAGTATTTAAGAAAGAGAAGGGGCGAATATGCAGAACGGAACGGTGATAGGGCCGATTCATGGAGTCATGTCGTGGACCTTAAATACATTCAGGACCTGAACTTTGATTTGGGCAATAACAAAAACACCTTACAGTTTACCTTGGACATTTTCAATTTTACCAATCTATTGAATAAAAACTGGGGGGTCAGGAAATTTGTTCCAAACTTCGGAGAGGTACAGCTCCTGAGAACCGAAACCGCCGGTCCCGACCCAGTATTCAGTTTTAATCCCTCCGTACTGGAAAATCTGGAACAGGTCGATGATACCGGTGTCCAAAGCTCTAGATGGCAAATGAGGGTCGGATTAAGATATAGTTTCAATTAGCATCCCATTTTTTTAGTTTAGTTTAAATCCATGACAGCTTTTATTGAGCCGTCATGGATAACTTTTGATTTAAAATATCTTCTGAAACATGTTCTAGGAGATATTCAAGATCCAGTTTACCTCATTTTTTATTCAAAGGGGTATGTTGGTCCTAGCAAAAAACCACAGGTGTCATGAGATTTTAAGAACACATAGGATAGGACAATTACGTTGCTAATGGCATTACTGTTTACATGCTCATGTCAAAAAGATAATACCTGTGATATTTCCCCAATAGTGAAACTACAATCGGTTTCTGGAAACCGAATTGAATGGCATTCGGTAGTTAAAATCGATGGAACTGCGGAACACAACGATAGGAAGACAGAACGCTTTTAGCTGGTATTCTTTTGCGGCAAAACCGATACGAATAAGTTTTTGAACAATGCAATTTTTGAGATTGACGGAGGCCGGGTAGATGTCGAGGGATATCATTTGGAAATCATCCCAATTCCCTTTAAAAAATCAATCTGCTATCACTGTGCGCACAATAGACTTCACAAAGTTTAAATCAAAATATGGTTGTCTACATCAATTATGGGCAATTGAGCTTTGGGAAGAACTATTTTTAAGAAAATATAGGTTTTACCAATGTACATCAACGATTCATTTGAAAATAGATTCTTGGCAACGAAAATAGCGGTGAGAACATTTTTACCGATACTCTTCATTTTATCTGTCGCTGGATGTTCTCGAGCCAAAAAGGTCAAAACAATTACCGTTGAAACCAATTATAATGTAGAGGCACTTGTAATAGCATTTGAAATTGCCGAGAACGGTTTTTGGAATTTTCCCTTTGATGATTTCCAGCCTATGAAGTCTTTGGTCAGAAGGGAATTCAAAAAATATAGGGAACATGAAACCGTAAAATTAATCGATACTTTAGTGGCTAAAGGATTCTGGCTCGATGCCATGACAGAGGTGATGCTGAAATCCTCACCCCTTCCAAACGCCAGACTGATCGAAGATATGAACCACTCGACCCTACTGCGACTATCCGATGATTTGGAGGAATCCCATAAGATGGTGGCCAACTTCATCAATGCCATGCACCAATTTTATATAGATGCCGGTCTGGACGCTTATTTTATGGGGAACTTACCTTACTATGACACCATTAACGAAGAGGTTCGAAAAAATATACCCAATGCTTCCTTTATCGCGACCATGGAAGAGTACTATGGCAAACAAAATGAGGCATACACTTTGGTTCCCTCACCGGCCTTGTACCATACTATGGGTTTTGGCAAGAATATAAAGGGGGATACAGGCTTCAAAGTATACAATGTATTCGGTCCTCTCATTGTTACCAAAGATTCCCTGGAATTTGGCAATGGTTTCGATGACCTAAATAAGATAAACGAGCTCACTGTACACGAATTTGGACACTCATTCATAAATCCGATACTAGATAAAGAGGTTTATAAAGAGCACATTGATTCTTTTGCACATTTATTTGAACGCATCAGGAAGCCCATGAAGGAGCAAGGCTATGGCAGTTGGAGAAGTTGTCTCGCAGAGCATGTGGTCAGGTTAGGGGAAATTAGAATTTCCTATGCCATGGGCGACTCCGATAGAGCAGAAAGGTTAAGGGAGGAATATGTACATGAAAGAAAATTTATTTACATACCCCTTATGGAAAAGGGAATTAAAGCATACGAGGACAACCGGGATATCTACAAAACGATAGATGACTATATCCCAAAATTATTGACTTGTCTTGAAACGACGGAAAAACAAT
>NHBR02000110.1 GCA_002167435.2 Allomuricauda sp. TMED12 | reverse complement strand
CTGAAAAGTCTATCTTTAGATTTAAAACATGCTTAGGCACTTACTCCATTACGGCATCCATTTTTTGGTTCCTCTCTTGATTGCATTTTGGTTTTTTAAGGGTCAGAGTGTAAAAATTGCTCTGATTCTTCTGGCCGGAATCATTATTGATATAGACCATCTCTGGGCAACTCCTCTTTACGACTCCAATAGGTGCAGTGTTGGGTTTCATGCATTACACAGTTATTGGGCTGTTTTGGTGTACAGCATACTACCTTTTTTTAAGCTGACCAGAATCATCGGCTTAGCATTAATAATCCACATTTTTGCAGATATGATGGATTGCTTATTGATGTGAATTCAAGCGCAAAGTGGCCATAACGGGATAATGATCTGACAATCGAATATCAAAATTTTGATGGGAAAGGATTTCAAAATCCGGGTCGGCCAAAATATAGTCAATGCGTAACGGAAATTTCCACAAATTATAAGTACGGCCAAAACTTTCTCCCTTTTCAAGGAAAGTATCTTGCAAGTCCCCTTTTACGATTTTGTATACATTGGAAAATTGAGTGTTATTAAAATCTCCACAAACAATATTGGTATAAGTACTATTCTCAAAATGATCCTTAAATATTTTTGCCTGCTCCAATTGTTTCGAAAATGTATTGACCATCCTTCTATAAATCCTCTCCGATTTTTTTCCATCCGAAAAATTATCCGTGCTCGGTATTATTCTGAATGACTGAAGGTGAAAATTATAAATCCTAACCGTATCCTTATTAAAAAAAATATCAGCGTAAATAATGTTATTACCAGTTTTAGGTAAATCCAACGAACCGCTATTGATTATCGGGTATTTAGAAAAAATGGCCTGAGTAACCCTATCAGAGTTTGGGGTTTCGCTTCGATACGGGTATTGTCTTAATTGCTTATAGCGCACCCTACTATATTCTTGAAGCACTAAAACATCAGGGTTCTCTTCATTGATGAAATCTATTATTCTGTCACCAACATTTGGTTCGTCAATCCAACCATTAATATTAAAATGCCAAACATTGTATGACATAATGCTCAGGTCCGATGCTTTTTTTTGATACTCCCCAGTGTTGCCCATACCATAAAAAGATCCAAATATGAGGTACCCAAATACAATCGCAACTAGTGAAAGAGTGAATTGTCTTCTTGTTCTAATCACCCAATAAATAAGGAATAAAAAATTGAGTAAAAAGAGAAATGGAACAACTAAACTTAAAACCGATAATGCCGAAACAATTTGGGATGGTATAAAAGATATGATACCAGTAATAATCAACAAGAGTGCAATCAATATATTGATTACAAACACTACTCTATTCCATATTGAGGTAGGTTTTTTCACAGTTTAGTCTTCCTTACCGGCTTTAAACAAAAAGTCCTTTTCCTCCTTGGACAAACTCTCATAGCCCGACTTACTGATTTTGTCCAATATGGTATCAATTTTCTTTTGCTTGGCCTGTTTATCGTAATCTTTCTTGTTTGTTGATGATGCTTTTTTCTTGTAGACTGTCTTTAACGGGGCCTTTTTCTCCTTGGGTTTAAAAAGCTGAACGACATAATCTCTAAATTTTGTAAAGCCCGCTCCAATATCGTGACCTTTAAACAACTGACGAGCATACATATATCCTAAAAAAGCACCACCCAAATGTGCCATACCACCGCCTATATTGTCACCCATGCCGATCAAGACCAAATCCTTGATGACCAAAGCCGCTCCTATATACCACAGTTTAATATTGAAGAAAATTACACGAACCTCCTGATTAGGCAAATAGGCACAAACAAAAATCAAAACGGCGTTTACACCCGCTGACGCTCCAATCAATGCCGTGTTGGAATTGACCAAGGTCGGAAAAACGTTATAACTGAGAAGAAATACCAATCCCCCCAACATCAAACCTAAAAAATAAACGTTGATGAATCTTTGGGCGTCAAAAAGGTTTAAGAATATGCGGCTTGCAAAGTAAAGCACAATCATATTCCAAAAAATATGACCAAACCCAGCATGGAAAAACGAATAGGTAACCAACGACCATGGTTGTGCCAAAAATTCGAAAAAATCCTTGGGTAAATGGAACCATTGCGAAAAAGAATGCCCCAACAATGCTCCAGATAGTCCGTCAATCAGGAATATCAGTACATTAAAGGCAATCAGTTTTTCGGCTATACTAAGCCTCGCAAATTGATATCGTAGTCCCCCACTCATCATAGTCTAATTCCAACGTTTATTATTAAACTGGTTCTTTTTCCAGTACCACATCATTATAAAACCAATCAAAGCACCACCAATGTGCGCAAAATGTGCCACACCTGTATTAACATTGCCTATACCAAAAATAAGGTCAACAGCAATTAGAATGGGTACAAAGTACTTTGCTTTTATCGGTACCGGTAAAAAGATAAGCATCAGTTTAGCCTCCGAATACATAAATGCGAAAGCAACTAAAATTCCATAAATTGCTCCCGATGCTCCAACAGCTGGAGTGTTAAAAGCCGTCAACATACTATCCACCGTACTTTTTCCAGCGATATCGTACCAACCAGGGCTATACTGACCATTCGCCAAAATATCCAAAATCTGTGTACGGGCAATACCTGCACCTTCCAAAGCACTCATTCCTTCGTTGAAAAGAAAATAATTTACCCCCGTGTGCAATGCAGCGGAACCCAAACCTGCCGAAAAATAGAAAAACAAGAACTTGTTCTTGCCCCAAATACGTTCCAAAGGAGTTCCAAAAGCCCAAAGTGCATACATGTTGAACAGAATATGCATAAGATTACCATGCATAAACATATGGCTAACCACCTGCCACCATTCAAAATTGGAGTTTTTGGGAAACCAAAGTGACATCCATTGAAACATTTGGTCTCCATATAGTTGTGTGGCAAAAAACATGATCACATTAATGATCAATATATGCTTTACTGCCTCTGTCATTCTACCCATCTAGTTGAATTTTTTATCAATATCCCCCTCGGAGATAATAGTATATGTTATTTTTTGAAATGGACTTAATGTAGGCTCCTTGCATGCAAAAAGATTGTTTACTAACATTAATTGCGATTCTTGGTCCAAAACATCCCCTGTTCTTACGGCTAAATTTCTACTGAGTGCCTTGGCCAACATTTCGGCCTGCGAAATGGAACCGTCGGCGTAACCCTCCATATAATCTGCCATCAAGCGATCCAATACCGTGCCAATTCCACTTTCAGGGACCATCATGGGAACGCCTGTCACTTTTACAGTTTCTTCCTCCAAACTCTGGAAAGCAAATCCAATGTTTGTCAGACTATCTTTGATTTCATTGAGTATGGCCAGCTCTTGTTTGTTGAAGGTCAATTCCAAAGGAAAGAGCAATTGTTGGCTTACCCCTTCTTTTACCGTAATCTCACCCAAAAACTTTTCAAAAAGTATTCGTTCGTGTGCCCTATTTTGATGAATGACCAACATCCCGGATTTAACAGTACTCACTACATATTTCCTCCGTAATTGAAACGTGCCGGCCATATGCTCCTCTGCATCCTCGCCTGTATATAATGTGCCTTGTTCCTCGCTCTCGGACTCAATGACCACACTACTGAATTCGTGGTTATCATGTTGGTTGCCAAGACCTTCATACAAATCTTCCCAACCTTTGGTGCTTTGTTTACGGAAACTACTTCCCGCATTTTTCTTAGCTGATGTTTCTTGAAAAGGATTAAAAGTGGCATCTACGGTTACCTTGGGTATTACCGCTCCTTTTTCCTTATAGGAATAAGGTGTATCCAAGTTGGGGTCATGATCAAAATCCAATACAGGGGCCACGTTGAACTGTCCCAAGCTATGCTTAATGGTTGACCGTAAAATAGCATACAAGGTATTCTCATCATCAAACTTAACCTCAGTTTTAGTGGGATGAATGTTAATATCGATAGAAGATGGATCTACATCCAAAAACAGAAAATAGCCTGGATAGGTGTCGGATTTTATCAAACCTTCAAAAGCGGCCACCACGGCATGATGTAGGTACGGGCTTTTAATGAATCGATTATTGGCAAAAAAGAATTGCTCTCCCCTGCTCTTTTTAGCAAACTCAGGTTTACAAATAAACCCAGAAACTTTTACGACCTCGGTCTCTTCTTTAACAGGCACCAATCGATGCTCCATTTTACTCCCAAAAACGTGAACAATGCGCTGACGGTGTTTTGTACTGGGAAGGTTGAATATTTCCGAACCGTTGTTGTAAAAATGAAACTCAACATCAGGATGAACCATAGCCACCCGATGGAACTCGTCTGTAATGTGCCGAAGTTCCACTTGGTTTGATTTTAAGAAGTTTCTCCTGGCAGGAATATTGAAAAATAGATTCTTTACGGAAATGGATGTGCCTTTTGGTGTAGCTACCACATCTTGGGAAACAATCTTGCTGCCTTCAATTTTAAGATGGGTTCCCACTTCATTATCAGCGGTTCGCGTCTGCATATCCACATGGGCAATCGCAGCAATAGATGCCAAAGCCTCTCCCCGAAAACCTTTGGTTTCCAAATTGAATAAATCTTGTGCGGACGATATTTTGGAAGTAGCATGGCGCTCAAAAGATAAACGAGCGTCGGTTTCGCTCATTCCCACTCCGTTGTCAACCACTTGGATAAGTGTTTTCCCACCATCCTTTATAATCAACTTAATGGAAGTAGAACCAGCATCAATGGCATTTTCCATGAGCTCCTTTACTACGGAGGCAGGTCGTTGGACCACTTCCCCTGCTGCTATTTGGTTAGCGACATGGTCCGGTAAAAGTTTAATGATGTCCGCCATTATGGATTTACGAATATTGATAAATCAAAATCGATGATAAAAAGGAACAGCAGCAACAGAATGGCAACAATAATCCAAAATCGAAGCTTCAAATTTTTATCTCCTTCGGTTTGTAAATCATCCATTGCAGAGGTGAACTTGTTCTTGAGCCCCTTTGTGGATTGTGCCGTAGTTCGAAATTTATCCAGTTTGTGCTCAATTTTATAAGGATTCCCCTCACCCTTGTAATATCTAGGGGTGTAATCATAGCTCCTATTTTTCCTAAGTTTTAAAGGGTTTCGCATGGTATCCTTATCGCTGTAGCCTCAAAGGTACTCAAAATAGAAAAAAAGGGTTGGACGATCCTCCCAAAAAATGTTAACAAACATAAGGTGGCTGGATAACTAAATAATTGGATAGTTCGAAGTTTTGAGCTTGGGCCTGTTCTTGATACTTAAAGTTCCTTGCCCAGAACAGCCATTTGAATGGCTGCAATGGCGGCCTCGGTTCCTTTGTTGCCATGTTTTCCACCGCTCCTGGCTCTGGACTGCTCAATGTTGTCATCCGTTAAAACACAAAAAATAACGGGAACATCATAGGCCACGTTCAAATCTTTGATACCCTGGGCAGTTGCGCTGCAAACAAAATCAAAATGACTGGTTTCACCTCGGATAACGCTACCAATGGCTACAATGGCGTCAACTTTTTCCGTTTGAATCATTTTTTTGCATCCGAAAGTAAGCTCAAAACTCCCTGGCACGTTCCAACGAATCACATTTTCAGATGATGCTCCACAATCCAAAAGGGCATCTTCAGCACCTTTGGAAAGGGCTTCTGTAATTTCACCGTTCCATTCAGAAACAACAATCCCAAACCGAAGATTCTTCGCGTTTGGGATTTTGTTTTTATCGTAAACGGATAAGTTTTTATTCTCTGTGGCCATACTTTAGTTTTGCGCCAATCCGATAAGAGCGTCAACACCATTGGCTTCTTGTGCATTGGGATATTCTTCTTTGATTCTTTCAAAGTACTCCAAAGCTTTACTTTTTTCACCCAACTCCAGGGCAACTACACCGGCTTTGTACAGAAATCTTGGTGCCGTGAATTCATTATCACTATGTGCAACGGCCTTTTCATAATAATCCAAAGCGTCTTCTTGCTGATTCAATTGTGAAAAAGCATCTCCTATTCCTCCTTTTGCCATAGCTCCCATAATATCGTCTTCAGAAGAAAAATCTTCCAAATGAGCAACAGCCTGGTCGTACTGTTTCAGATTCAAATAGGTCATACCTGCAGAATACTGGGCCAAGTTGGCTGCTTTGGTACCGCTGTATTCCTCGATAATATCCAAGAAACCATATTTACCTTGAGCACCATTCAATGCCAAAGTAAACAAGGAATCCTTCTCTGTTTCACTTGCCAAAGCCTGGTCAAAATATTGTTGTGGGTAAAAAAGTTCGTTTGCTGCAGAAGCTTCTTTTGGATTCTGGATAAATTGGTGATAGCCCAAGTAGGCCAAAACACCTACGGCAATTACTCCAATAACGCCCAAAATATAGTTTTGGTTCTTCTGAACCCACTCTTCGGTCTTGGAAGCACTCTCGTCCAAAGTATTGAAAACTTCAGCTGTTGTGCTGTCGTGTTCTTGTAACTGAGCTTCCTCCTCCTTATTTTTTGGCTTAAAGCCTCTCTTCTTGTATGTTGCCATCCGTCATTTAATTGGTCGCGCAAAAATAAAGTTTTTATCCAAAACCAAAAGGTAATTTATTCGTTATTTTTGGAATCCCTTTTTGGAGGGGCTACCTTTTAATTCCAAATTGTTTCTCTATCATTTTATGTTTTTAAGACATTTATCTTTAGTCAATTACAAGAATTTTGATTCCAAGACGCTGGAATTCGACCCTGTAATCAACTGTTTGGTGGGCGACAACGGAGTAGGAAAGACCAATGTTTTGGACGCTATTTACCATTTATGCTTTGGCAAAAGCTACTTTAATCCTGTTTCTACGCAAAATATAAAACACGGTACGGAATTTTTTGTGATCGAGGGTGAATTTGAGAAGCTAAACAGAACGGAAAAAATACTTTGCTCCTTTAAAAAAGGAACCAAAAAAGTGATAAAACGCAATGACAAACCCTATGAAAAGTTTTCTGAACACATTGGTTTTTTGCCTTTGGTGATTATTTCACCATCAGACCGCGACCTTATTTTGGAAGGAAGCGAGACGAGAAGGAAGTTTATGGATGGGGTAATATCCCAATCGGACAAGGTGTATCTGCAGAACCTCATTAAATACAACAAGGTGGTATCTCAGCGAAATTCCCTGCTCAAATATTTTGCCGCTAACCGCACCTTTGACCGCGACACCCTGAGTATTTACAATGAGCAGATGAACACCTTGGGAACGGCCATTCATCATAAAAGAGTTGAATTTATTGAATCCTTTCTACCCATTTTTAAGGAGCAGTATCAAAATATCTCCGAGAAAGACGAGCAAATCGACCTTTCCTACGAAAGTCAATTGAGCGATGATAGCCTTTTAAACCTCTTGGAAAAAAATATTGAAAAAGACAGAGCATTGCAATACACCTCCGTGGGCGTGCATAAAGATGACCTTAGCTTTACCATTGCCGGGCATCCCATCAAAAAATTTGGGAGTCAGGGGCAACAAAAATCTTTTTTGATAGCTCTGAAACTGGCGCAATTTCATTTCATCAAACAATTGGCGGACACCACCCCTATTCTTCTGTTGGATGATATTTTTGATAAACTGGACGAAAATAGGGTTTCGCATATCGTGGGGCTGGTGAAGGATGATAATTTTGGACAGATTTTTATCAGCGACACCCACGCTGACAGAACCGAAGATGTGGTAAAAAATATTCATCAGAGTTATAAAATATTTAACTTGTAGCATCATGGGACGAATTCTTCCTTTTTTATTGATTTTGATACTTTGGGGATGCAATGATGCATCTGTAAACCAAGATGATTTACATTATTTGAACGGCTATTGGGAAATAGCCGAAGTAGAATTTCCTGATGGGTCCATCAAGGAATATGGGATGAACCCAAGCGTCGATTTTATTAAGCTGAAAGGCGAAAAAGGATTTCGAAAAAAAATGAAGCCCAAATTTGATGGCACTTATGACACTTCGAAAGATGTCGAAGGTTTTACCGTATCCAACGTAAATGAAACCATCATTCTACGGTATTCAACCGAATTGAGTGAATGGGAGGAAAAACTGATGCAATTGGATTCAGTTTCATTTTCAGTAACCAACCAAGAGGGTGTTACCTACAAGTACAAACGTTTTGAACCCATCAAAATACCACAGTAATGGCGAAGAGACATAGTTCCCACATACCATTAAGCGAAGCTTTGAGCGAGTTCATCCAAGAGAACAAGCTCCAAAAAGGTATGGACAGGGTGGATGCCAGAGAAGCTTGGGTAAAACTTATGGGCAATGGAGTAAACAACTACACAACAGCCGTTGAACTAAGAAATGAAACGCTCTTTATCTCCCTCTCATCATCTGTACTACGGGAAGAATTGAGTTTGGGCAAGACCAAAATTATCAAGATGATCAATGAGGAATTGGGGAAAGAACTGGTAAAAAAATTGGTGCTGAGATAACTTGACGTCATGCTGAAACGAGTTCAGCATCCCATCCCTTACTTATGAGATTCCGTGTCAAGCACGGAATAAATAAAAAAGCCACCCAAATGGGTGGCTTTTTTTATAATTTATTGTATTCCGATTAGTACATTTCTCTTCCTGAAAAGTGGAAAGCACCTTCGATGGCTGCGTTTTCATCACTATCAGAACCATGTACCGCGTTTTCACCAATACTGGCAGCATACAATTTTCTGATGGTTCCCTCAGCAGCTTCCTCTGGATTGGTAGCACCGATCAATGCACGGAAATCATCCACAGCATTATCTTTTTCCAAAATAGCGGCCACAATAGGTCCTCTTGTCATAAACTCCACCAATTCGCCAAAAAATGGACGCTCTTTGTGGATGGCATAGAATATTTCGGCATCCCTCTTGCTCAATTGTGTGTACTTCATGGCCACAATCTTAAAACCAGCAGCCGTAATTTTATCCAAAATTGCCCCAATGTATCCGTTTTCAACAGCATCAGGCTTAATCATGGTAAATGTTCTATTTCCAGTCATTTTTTAAATTTTGCGCAAACTTAAGCTTTTTCGACCAAGCTACAAGGCTCAATAGGTTTGTTTTAACTCTTGTAGCACAATGCCATTATCTCCCTTTATCATCATATCGACCTCTTTTTTTTCGAAATCAAAGGTGATAACCCCATAACTTTTCTCTGAAACCACCTCCCCAATTCTGTGTTGGTTGGGTTCACCACTAAAACTAAAATAGGAATGGGTAAGTCCGCTACTGGTAAAATCCACCAAAGGATATGCAAGACCTGGAATTTCGGTTTTCGAGAATTCTGAAATATGCCGATCGCCCGATAAAATAATCACTCCTTTGGCACCAGAATCAACGATCATATTTTCAAGTTTATCAATTTCCAAGGGAAAATTGCCCCAACTTTCAAAACCATGCTCCCCAGAAAGCACCTGAATGCTGGACATAATCAAATTGAAATCGGCATCAGATTGGTTGAGTTCGTTCTCCAACCATTGCCATTGTGCTTCACCAAGGACAGTGGCGGTGGAATCCGTTGTAGGTTTATATCTTTTTGATGTCTCTTCATCCTTAACAAGCTCACTTCTGAAGTAGCGGGTATCTAAAACAATGACCTTTACCTTTCCAGCAGGAACCTCATATTCGTGGGAGGCATACACTCCCTCGCGGTTTCTTCTTTCGCTATCTTCGGGAATGCCCATAAAATCCAAAAACACTTGTTGGCTTTCCTTTTTAATGGAAAAGTCGGAGCCACCGTCATTTAAACCAAAATCATGATCGTCCCATGTTCCGATAATAGGTACTTCGGCCCTTAATTTGGCATATTCGGCAACCGTATCCTGCATGGCATAAATGGCCCTCAATTTTTCAACATCGTCTGTATCGGCATACACAATATCTCCACCCCAAATCCAAACATCTGGACTTTCTGCCAAGATATCGTCCCAAAAAGGATTTGGTTCTTGCGACATATTACACGACCCAAAGGCCACAATAAAATCCGGGCTGGGTCTTTCTTCAGTCTCTATGGTTTTTTCAACCTTCTTTTTACAGGCGGAAAACAGAATAAAGGCCGCTAGAAATATGTGAAATTGCTTCATCTTGTGTGATTATTGCATCAAAAATACGGATAAACCGAGTTACCTCTATATTATATTATTGTATATTTGGCCGCATGAATTCAGCGGATATCAAGACAGTAAAGTCGATACTTTCCCAACCTCAGACGATAGCAATTATACCCCACAGAAATCCAGATGGTGATGCTATGGGTTCATGTTTGGCGCTCTATGGATTTTTGAAAGCAAAGGGGCACACGGTGCAGGTTGTTGCACCCAATGACTATCCTAAATTCCTTAAATGGATGCCATGGAATAATACCGTTATCAATTTTGAGAGGGAAAACCCAAAGGCCAAAGAAATTATTAATGAAGCTACATTAATTTTCACCTTGGACTTCAACGACCTCTCCCGTGTTGGGCAAATGGAATTCTCATTACAAGAAGCAACAGCCGATTTCATCATGATAGACCATCACCAACAACCCGGTGATTATGCGAAGGTGACCTATTCGGACGTCACCATGAGTTCTACCTGTGAAATGGTGTACAACTTCATCGACTTTTTAGAGGAAACAAATATTATTGATGCCGATATCGCCACGAATCTATACACAGGCATTTTGACGGATACGGGGTCTTTCAAATACCGTTCAACATCGAGTAAAACACACCGTGTGGTGGCCGAACTCATTGATAAGGGTGCGAACAATATGGAAATCCACCAAAATGTGTTCGATACCAATTCACCATCTCGCCTGCATTTGCTAGGTGTTGCCCTGAGCAATATGGTGATTCTGCCCGAGTATAAAACAGCATACATTACCCTAAGCCAAGATGAGTTGGACCAATACGATTTTAAAAAAGGTGATACTGAAGGCTTTGTGAATTATGGGCTAACTTTGGAAGGCATTATCTTCGCGCTTATTTTTATTGAAAATCGTGAAGAGGGAATTATCAAGATTTCGCTTCGTTCCGTTGGAGACTTTTCCGTAAACGAATTTGCAAGGGAACATTTTAATGGAGGTGGACACACCAATGCCGCTGGCGGAAGAAGTGAAGTCAGCATGGAAGAGACCATTTCCCATTTCAATGAAATTTTGAAAACCTATAAAAGTAAACTGAACTCATGAGATTTTTTCTAGCTGTACTTTTGACTGCAATCGTTGTGAGTTGCGGAGGTCCAGAACCGAGAAAACCCGTGGAGGTTAAATCGGGCAGTTTTTACAAGGAATCCATAGAGCGTACCAAAAAATTATTGGCCGCGGAGGAAGAGGCAATTCAGGAAATCATTGCCAAGGATACGGTTCACAAATACATATCCAGTCCAGATGGGTTTTGGTACTACTACGAGGCCAAAAATGATACAGCCATCTATCAACCAAAAACGGGCGATCAGATTTTGTTTTCCTATAACTTGATGAGCCTTAACAACGACACGATTTATACTGCGGAAGAAATTGGGCCAATATCGCATGTAATCGATAAACAACAATTGTTCCCTGGGCTTCAAAATGCAGTGAAACTCTTAAAAATAAACGAGAAGGTTACATTTTTGTTCCCATCCCCACTAGCCTATGGCTATCAAGGAGACAACAAGGCTATCGGTCCCAAAACACCGCTTAAATCATCAGTGGAATTACATACGATCATAATAGATAACGACAGTTTAAATTAAATTCATAAACAATGAAGAAATTATTTTACATCATACCATTATTTCTCCTAGTGATTATAGGATGCAAATCGAGCAAATATGCAGATTTGGGGGATGGTATCTTTGCCGATATCCAGACCACGAAGGGAGATATCATCATACAATTGGAATACAAAAAGACCCCAGTTACCGTGGCCAACTTTGTATCCTTGGCCGAAGGGAAAAACCCTTTCGTTAATGATGAGTACAAGGACAAAAAATTCTACGATGGAATCGTTTTCCATAGGGTCATTAAGGATTTTATGATTCAAGGTGGGGACCCAACGGGTTCCGGAAGCGGAAATATCGGGTACACCTTTAAAGATGAGTTCAACGATTCGCTAAGACACTCCAAAAAAGGAATTCTTTCTATGGCCAACAGAGGTCCCAAGACCAACAGTAGCCAATTTTTCATTACCCACAAGGCCACGCCATGGTTAGATGACAAACACACCGTTTTTGGTGAAGTCGTCGCTGGAATGGATGTAGTGGATACGATTGCCAATGTAAAAACCGGTGCTGGTGATAGACCAATTTCTGAAATTGCCATGAATCATGTGGAAATTGTGCGCAATGGCAAGGAAGCACGTCAGTTTGATGCTGTTCAGATCATGAGCGATTATTTTGAAGAAGCCAAAGCAGCCGAAGAGGCATTCATTAAAATGAAAGAAGATTTGACCACCCAATTTAACGAACAAATCAACGAAGCGGAAGAAACCAATAGCGGTCTCCGTATTTTAAAATTGAAAGAAGGTAATGGAGAACAACCAAAGATTGGACAAAAAGTAATGGTCAACTATGCAGGATGGCTTTTCAATGGTGATTTGTTTGATAGTAACATTCAAGAAATTGCAGAACAATTCAACCAATTGAACCCAGGAAGAAGAGATCAGGGCGGATACACTCCGTTCCCAATGGCCTATAGCCCAGACGCCCAATTGGCAGCAGGTTTCCGTGAAGGATTGTTGACCATGAAAGTTGGAGACAAAGTACGTTTGTTCATTCCTCCACATTTGGGATATGGAGACAACGATTACGGTCCAATTCCCGGTGGTTCCACCTTGGTTTTTGATGTAGAAATTGTTGGAATCCAATAGTAATGTTCCAATAAAATAACTTAAAAAAAGCCGTACTTTTCCGTGCGGCTTTTTTATTTGCAAAAACACATTGCTTTCATTTTTGATGGGACAAAAAACCAAGACATTCATTGCCATTACGCTGCCAATCCAAGTATTATTGGTAAAGTGGATAGGCAACTACCCCAACTTTGTTGAGGAATATTACAGCAATGGCATCTACCCATATATTTCTCAATTTTCAAGAATCCTTTTCGGTTGGATTCCTTTTTCCTTCGGGGATTTGGTGTACACTGCACTGGTAATTTTAGTCATTAGGTACATTTACAAACATTGGAAAAACATCAAGCGAAAACCACTGTTATTTTTAAAGGATATTGCCTTAGTCTTGTCTATCGTTTATTTTACCTTTCATCTGCTTTGGGGCATGAATTACCATCGTCAACCCATCACATGGAAACTGGGAATTGAACGTGAGTATACAATTGAAGAACTAGTGGAGTTGACACAATATATTGCTGATAAGACCAACCAATATCAGTTTGAATTAACAGGAGATACTGTTTTACCCGTACACATCCCCTATTCCAAAAAGGAGATTTTCTCAAAAACAGAAGAAGCCTATGCAAACTTTGCAAAGGAATTCCCCGATTTTAAATACCAACATCGGAGTCTTAAATCGTCGATATATAGCGTACCTCTAACTTTTATGGGGTATGGTGGCTATCTCAACCCATTTACCAACGAGGCCCAAGTAAACGGCATTACTCCAAAATTTAGGCTGCCCACCGTAAGCGGACACGAGGTTGGACATCAATTAGGATATTCCGCCGAGGGAGCCACCAATTTTATAGGCTTTTTGGTCACATCACATAGTACAGACCCGTATTTCAAGTATTCTGCTTACAATCATGCCTTGGGTTATTGCCTTTCTGACCTTTTTTATAAAGATGAGAAAAAGTACAATGAAATCGTAGCTACTATCAACCCAGGAGTGAAGGAAAATTTTAATGAATTGCGTGATTTTTGGTTAAAATATGAAAACCCCTTGGAACCAGTTTTTAAATCCGTGTTCAACACTTTTTTAAAGGTGAACAACCAAAAGGAAGGTATAAAGAGTTACAACGCAGTGGTGGGGCTTATCATCAACTACAGGAAACAGCAATTTCCCCATAATTGAAACTTGCGGAGTCCTTTCACAAAGGTTATCTTTAAACCAACTAATTCAATTCAGACCTTATGAAACTTAAACTTTTAGCACTGTTTCTCTATATGAGCAGTGTTTCTTTGTTTGCACAGGATTATTTTCCAGAAAATGACGGTGTAAAGGCAAAGAAGAACAACAATTACACGGCATTCACGAATGCCAAGATCTATGTAACCCCCACACAAGTTATCAATAACGGTACACTGCTAATCCAAAACGGCAAAGTGGTACAAGTGGGAAAATCCGTAAGCATACCCAAAAATGCGGTGGTAGAAAATATGGATGGAAAATCCATCTACCCATCTTTTATAGATGTTTTCTCAGGATTTGGGGTAGAACTTCCCAAGAAAGCTAGCGGCGGCGGAAGGTCGGCACAGTATGGCCCATCAAGGGAAGGGTTTTACTGGAACGACCACATAATGCCAGAAAAAGACGCCATCAACAGTTTTACATATGATGCCAAAGAAGCCAAAGAGTTGAGAAATGCTGGTTTTGGAACTATCAACGCGCATATGGAGGACGGTATTGCTAGAGGAACTGGGCTTTTGGTTGCCTTGAACGATGAGGCATCCGAAGCACAGCGAATCCTTTCTGACAAATCCGCACAATACTTTTCTTTTGAAAAGAGTGTTGCATCCAGACAATCTTACCCAGGTTCACTTATGGGCGCTATGGCTTTAATGCGCCAAGTGTATTACGATATGGATTGGTATAGCAAAGGCAATGTGGATACCAAAGACCGTTCTTTGGAAGCCCTTATTGCCAATAAAGGATTGACCCAGATTTATGCGGCCGGCGACAATGGCAATGTTTTACGTGCCGATAAAATCGGAGACCTATTCGGAATTCAGTACACTATTTTAGCTGGCGGCGATGAGTATGAGCGTATTGATGATATAAAAGCCACAAACGCCAAATTGATTCTACCGCTGGATTTTCCTGACGCATTTGATGTCTCGAACCCTTACGAAGCTAAATACATTGCTTTGAAAGATATGAGACATTGGAACCTGGCTCCATCCAATCCAAAAGTGTTAGCGGATAACGGTGTGGATTTTTCCATTACCCTACACGGACTTAAATCTCCAAAGGAATTGAAGGGAAAAATCATAAAAGCCATCACTTATGGACTTTCTAAAACCAAGGCTCTGGAAGCATTAACTACTGTTCCTGCTGAAATTCTTGGCAAATCCAACGAAATAGGTTCATTGCAAGTTGGTAGACAAGCTAACTTCCTGATTACTTCGGGCGATATTTTTGATGAAGGGACCACACTTTATGAAAATTGGGTTCAAGGAACCAAGAACATCATAGAAAGCATGGATGTTATCGATATCCGTGGTGATTATGATCTTGCCGTTAATGGCACAACGTACAAAGTTTCCTTAACCGGAAATATAGATAAACCAAAAGCCGAAATCAAAAAAGGTGAAGAAACGGTAGACTCAAAAATTGATTATTCTTCTGATTGGTTGAATATTTCTTTTAGCGAGGACAATGTTGGTTCTTACCGCTTGGTTGCCCATGTTTTGCCAAACTCTGAAACTATAAAGGGAACCGTAGTACTTCCCAATGGCGATGAAAGGTCGGCAACAATGACCAAGACTTCATCTTTTGAAGAGAAATCCAAAGACAACGAAGACGCTGATAAACCAGAATTAATGGCCTTGACTTATCCAAATGTTGGATATGGTTTCAAAGAAAAGCCAGAGCAAGAAAGCATCCTGTTTAAAAATGCAACAGTTTGGACAGGCAAAAGCATATTGGAAAATACAGATGTACTTATCAAAAATGGTAAAATCTCTAAAGTTGGCAAAGACCTTCGTGCTGGTGGAGCTACCACGGTAGACGCCACAGGAAAGCACCTTACTGCTGGAATAATCGATGAGCATACCCATATTGCCGCATTGGCCATAAACGAAGGAGGACAAAATTCTTCTGCCGAAGTACGCATGGAAGATGTTGTCGACCCCAAAGATGTTGCCATATACAGAGATTTAGCTGGTGGTGTTACAACAGCTCAATTGCTCCACGGTTCTGCCAACCCAATTGGTGGGCAGTCTGCCATTTTAAGATTAAAGTGGGGAGAAAGTGCCGAGGACATGATATTTGATAATTCCCCTAAATTCATCAAGTTTGCTTTGGGAGAAAACGTAAAGCAGTCCAACTGGGGCAGTTATTCCCGCTTTCCACAAACAAGAATGGGTGTTGAGCAAGTATACACCGATTACTTCCAACGCGCTAAGGAATATGATGCCAAGAAAAAAAGCGGTGAACCTTACCGACACGATGAGGAAATGGAAACATTGGCCGAAATCTTGAACGGAGAACGATTCATTTCTTGCCACTCCTATGTACAGAGCGAAATCAATATGATGATGAAAGTCGCTGAGAAATTTGATTTCCGAGTGAACACCTTTACCCACATTTTGGAAGGTTATAAAGTAGCCGATAAAATGGCGGAACATGGTGTTGGCGGTGGCACATTTAGTGACTGGTGGGCATATAAATACGAGGTGAACGATGCAATTCCTTATAATGCAGCCATAATGACAAGTCAAGGTGTAACAGTCGCCATTAACAGTGATGATGCCGAAATGTCCAGAAGGTTGAACCAAGAAGCTGGTAAAACCGTAAAATATGGAGGAATGTCAGAATTGGAAGCTTGGAAAATGGTCACATTGAACCCTGCTAAATTGCTTCACTTGGATGACCGAGTAGGAAGCATTGAGGAGGGCAAAGATGCCGATGTTGTGCTGTGGAGCGACCACCCACTATCCGTTTATGCTAAGGCTGAAAAAACCTTGATTGAAGGAAAAGTATATTTTGACTTGGAAAAAGACAAAAAGCTTAGAGAATCCATCAAAAAGGAAAGAAACCAGCTGATTGGAATGATGTTGAACGAAAAGAAAAAAGGAGAGAAAACACGTACTCCCGTTCAGAGCAAGAAACAAGAGTTTAACTGTGACACCCTTTAAAAAATAGACCATGAAAAAAATATTTTTAATCATAGCAATTGTTTTCGGGGTTTCATTGAACGCACAGCAAACCCCTGCTCCACCTCAATCCGAACAAATCGCGATTATCGGTGCTACGGCGCATATTGGTAACGGAGAGGTGATAGAGAACTGTACCATCATTTTTAAAGATGGAAAAATTACCGCCATTGGTGCCGATTTGATGGCACCGACCATTGGCACCATGATCAATGCGGAAGGCAAACATGTGTACCCAGGCTTTATCGCGCCGTCCAAATCGCTTGGTTTAGTCGAAGTGGATGCTGTTAGAGCAAGTGATGACCAAGATGAAATCGGTGAAATGATTCCACATGTTCGCAGTTTGATTGCCTATAATGCAGAATCCAAGGTAGTGGAAAGTATGCGCCCCAATGGGGTTCTTATTGGACAAGTTACCCCTGTAGGAGGTACAATTTCCGGGACATCCAGTATTGTGCAGTTCGATGCCTGGAACTGGGAGGACGCTGCCTTAAAAACTGATGATGGCATCCATATGAACTGGCCCAACCTCTTTAGAAGAGGCCGTTGGTGGATGGGAGAAGAAAGAGGATATATCCCCAACAAGGATTATGGAAAGGAAATGAACGACATTAAAATGTTCTTCCAAAACTCCTTAGCCTACGGAAAAGCAAGTGAAAAGGAGAAAAACCTACCATTTGCCGCCATGCAAGGTCTTTTTGATGGCTCTCAGCGTTTATACATCCATGCTGATGGTGAAAAAGAAATGACCGATGGTGTGACCATGGCCAAAGAAATAGGCATTAAGCACGTAGTAATCGTTGGAGGGTATAGAGCCAATAAAATATCGGATTTTTTAAAACAGCATGATGTTGCGGTATTAGTGGAACGTACCCATGCCTTGCCAAGTTTTGAGGATGATGATTATGACATTACTTATAAATTACCAAAATTATTGTTGGACGCTGGCCTTTTGGTAGGCCTTCAAAACGAGGATGCTGCCAATTTCCAGGCAAGGAACCTTGCTTTTTATGCTGGACAAACTGTAGCTCAAGGACTTGACAAGGAAACCGCCTTACAGCTACTTACTGGCAACACAGCTAAAATTTTAGGTATCGATGATATGTACGGAACTTTAGAGGAGGGCAAAAGTGCCACACTTTTTATTTCCGAAGGTGATGCGTTGGACATGCGTACCAATAAACTTACCAAAGCCTATATTGATGGTAGGGACATTTCGTTGGAAACCCACCAAACCGAACTTTGGAAACGGTACATGGGCAAATACGAAAGAGAAAAAGAAGGACAATAGATTCCAAAATAAAAAACGGCGCCCTTTCGAGCGCCGTTTTCATTTTACCATTAATTCTCTTTTATCGTGACGTACTCCCCGTTATTCGGCTTTTCATAAAATTCTTTTGGTTTGGGTTCCTCACTCAGCCTAACTTCTTTAAAATTCATTGTACTTACAGGCTCCATGATTTTTCTTCCCTCATACTTGTGCCATGTAATGGATTTAGGAAGTATGACTCCATTAATTTCTTGCCAATCATTATAATTTATCCATCTAACATTGTCTGAGCTTTTCCCGGAACGATAGGTGACCGTGTAGCCCAACCAAGCCATTTGATGGGTTTCTGCATCAAAATGGATATAGTACTCATCTTTAGATGAGGCTCCTATACCAGATTGATAGGCTATTTTTATTCCAGGATAGCTTTTTCCATCATATTCCAAGTCTTCGGATTCAGAATAGATGATTCCATCGTCAGCCAATACAAAAGGCATGGCGTAGAAGTAAAACATCAAATTATGATAAAAACCAACATCTCCTTTATAGGTTTTGTCAGTATCCAAAAGCCACTCTTTTTTACCATCGAAACCCATTGAAAATTGTTCGGTGTCAATTCTATCCATTCTAGACCAAAGGTCAACAGTATGTGTTTCGGGTAAATTTGGTTTAGGAAGCACGAAGGATAATGTACGTTGGGCTCTCCATTCTTTCAATCCGCCATGGGCTTCAAAAACCTGGACCATGGCATCTGGATATTGAGGTTTGGATTCGGACATTTCTTTCTGGACAGGTTCTTCAGTATTTACAGGTTTTGAATTTTGTTTACAGGCCGAAACGACCAAAAAAAGTAACAGGATGGTTAATTTGTTCATGATATGTATTTTACCAGTTGGTCGAAAAGCCCTTTTTTTAATTACAGGAATCTCTATTTTTACCATTTCTATGGAAACCAAACTGATCAGTAGTACCCAAAATCCCTTGGTAAAAAACATTCTTCAACTGAAAGAGAAATCCCGCGAACGAAAAAAAACGGGTCTTTTTGTTGTAGAGGGACAACGGGAAATTGAATTGGCCCAAAAAGGTGGATATGCTTTGCAAACCCTTCTTTTTTGTCCAGAAATCATGGGTTCTGATTCCGTTACGCCATTTACAAAGGCTTCAAGTCCTGAAATCATCCAAGTTTCTGAAAGCGTTTATGGCAAAGTTGCTCATCGCAGTACCACAGAAGGTATTCTTGGGATAATGGAATCCAAGAACCATGCGTTGGAGAATATCATCTTTAAAAACAAAACACCTTTGGTGCTTGTTGCCGAAGCTCCGGAAAAACCTGGAAATATCGGCGCGCTTTTGCGAACTGCCGATGCCGCAGCCGTAGATGCTGTTTTAATAGCAAACCCCAAATCTGACCTATATAGTCCAAACATTATCCGTTCCAGCGTAGGTTGCCTTTTCACCAACCAGATAGGCGTAGGAACCACGGATGAAATCATTGACTTTTTACAAACCAACCAAATCAAAATTTACTGTGCTGCCCTGACTGCTTCAAAAAATTATGTGGATTGTGATTTTAAAGCCGCTTCGGCCCTAGTGATGGGTACGGAGGCTACTGGATTGACCGACACTTGGCTTCAAAATTCCGACCAAAACATAATTATACCGATGCAAGGAGAAATAGACTCCATGAATGTTTCGGTATCCGCTGCAATACTTATATTTGAAGCGAAGCGCCAGCGCGGATTTTAAGCTATGGAAAAAAATACTCTCTTTTATGTCATCCTGGCCATCCTTGTGGTCCAATATCTGGTCCACCAGTATTTGGAGTACTTGAATGCCAAGCGTTTCAAATCTACACTACCTCCGGAACTATCGGATGTTTTTGATGAAGATGAATATCAAAAATCGCAACTGTACAAACAGACCAACTATAAATTTGGGGTTATTTCCGATGGTTTCTCTTTAGTGCTGACCATATGTTTTTTGTCTTTTGGAGGTTTTGAATGGGTAGATCAACTCACTCGCTCCATTACTGAAAAACCTATTCCAATGGCTTTGATTTTCTTTGGAATCATTATGTTGGGAAGTTCCATTTTGGGATTACCATTCTCCTATTATCGAACTTTTGTGATTGAGGAGAAATACGGATTCAATAAGACCACGAAGTCCATTTTTTTATTGGACAAAATAAAAGGGGCTATACTCACCATCATTTTAGGGGGTGGTATTCTGACCCTTTTTATGTTGTTTTATCAATCTACGGGACCCAATTTTTGGGTCTATGCTTGGATTATGGTAGGTGTGGTCATCTTATTCATCAATTTGTTTTATAGCCGTTTGATTGTTCCCCTATTCAACAAACAAACACCGTTGCAAGATGGAAGTTTAAAAAGCGCCATTGAAAATTATGCCCAAAAAGTGGGGTTTGAGCTTCAAAACATATTTGTAATTGATGGTTCCAAGCGTTCCACGAAGGCAAATGCTTATTTTTCGGGCTTTGGAAAAGAGAAAAGAATCACTTTGTTCGATACGCTGATCAATGATTTGAGCGAAGATGAAATTGTAGCTGTATTGGCGCACGAAGTAGGTCATTACAAACGCAAACACATCATTGTCAACCTTATTATTTCACTCTCAACTACAGGTCTGACATTGTTCATACTTTCATTATTCATCAACCATCCTGAGATTTCATTGGCCATTGGAGTATCCACACCAAGTTTTCATGCCGCTTTGGTCGGTTTTGCACTATTGTACAGTCCGATTTCGGAAATCACAGGATTGATCATGAATTATTTATCGAGGAAATTCGAGTTTCAGGCCGATGATTTTGCGAAGACCACTTTTGCCGCACCACCATTGGTTTCTTCCTTAAAAAAGTTGTCCAAAAAAAGCTTGAGCAACTTAACACCACATCCTGCTTATGTTTTTGTACACTACTCCCACCCACCACTGGTGGAACGTATCCGAAACCTAAAGGCATAGATTTTGTTGGTCAGATTATAAGATTGTAGTAAATTTAAAATACTATGACAGAGGCTGCTATTGAAAAAGAGAACAAGGAGATTGCGAAGCAGTACAAGGAATTACTTCGCATAAGCTACCAGACGCTGACGGATGAGGACAAAAAGTTGATTCGTTCTGCCTTTGATGTGGCCGTGGATGCCCACAAAGACCAGCGTCGTAAGTCCGGGGAAGCTTATATTTTTCACCCTATCGCTGTAGCCAAGATTGTAGCTTCGGAAATAGGTCTTGATGCCGTTTCCATTGCCTCCGCCCTACTCCACGATGTGGTTGAGGATACACCCTATACCCTAGATGATATTGAACGGATGTTTGGGGAGACGGTTGCTCGAATTGTGGATGGCTTAACTAAAATTGCCCACCTTAAAAAGGACAAGGACATTAGTCAGCAGGCAGAGAATTTTAGAAAAATGCTGTTGACCCTTCATGATGATGTTCGGGTAATCATTATTAAGATTGCGGACCGTTATCATAATATGCTCACCATGGATTCCATGCCAGAGCACAAACAGGTGAAAATTGCATCCGAAACGCTTTACATTTATGCCCCACTAGCTCACAGAATAGGGTTGTACAATATAAAGACCCATTTAGAAGACCTTTCATTAAAATACACGGAACCCGAAGTCTATCATGATATTCAGGCCAAAATAGAGGATACCGAAGAAGAGAGTTTGGCCTATATCGAGGATTTTGCCAATGTTATTAGGACTTCTTTGGATAAAGAGGGCTTGAATTACTACATTAAAGGGAGGATGAAATCCATTTTTTCCATCCGTAAAAAGATGAAGACCCAGAATGTCACTTTTGATGAGGTCTATGATAAATTTGCGATTCGGATTATATACAAATCAGACCGTAAGAACGAGAAGTTCCTCGCTTGGAAGATATATTCCATCGTTACGGACCACTTTACCCCCAACCCCATTCGATTGCGTGATTGGATTACATCGCCTAAATCTACAGGTTATGAAGCACTCCACATTACGGTAATGGGACCAAAGGGCAAATGGGTTGAAGTTCAGATACGAAGTGAACGCATGCACGAAATTGCCGAAAAAGGCTATGCCGCACACTTTAAATACAAGCATGGAAACCAAAAAGAACAGGGCATAGAAGAATGGCTTAACAAGCTACAAGAAGCCTTGGAGGGTGCCAATGGAAATGCCGTTGATTTTGTTGAGGAATTCAAACTAAACCTATATTCCAAGGAAATATTTGTTTTTACCCCTAAAGGAGATTTAAAATCGATGCCCAAAGGAGCAACTGCCCTGGATTTCGCTTTTAATATTCATACAGAAGTTGGCATGAAGACCCGCGGTGCTAAAGTTAACGGAAAACTCGTACCCTTGGGTACAGTGCTTCGAAGCGGCGATCAGGTTGAGATTATAACTTCGGAAAGTGCCAAACCTACCCAGACCTGGTTGGATTACGCGCAAACGGCACGGGCTCGTTCCAAGATTAAATCATCGCTCGGTGAAGAGAAAAAAGAGGTCGCTGCAGAAGGTAAGGAAATATTGCGACGAAAACTTAAAGCGCAAAAAATCAATCTCAACGAGGATACCGTAAACAAGCTGGTGACCTTCTTCAAGTTAAAGACCAGTTTGGATCTTTTCTATCGCGTGGGCATCGGAGTTATTGATAATGAAAAACTCAAAGATTTTGCCTCCTCGTACCATAATGCATTTATCAATTTCTTTAAGAACAGAATCCGCAAGACCCCTGCTCCTAAAGATGTCGACAAAAATGAAATTACCACCAAATACGATTTACTTGTTTTTGGTAAGGAAGAAGAGCGATTAAACTATAAGTTATCCCAATGTTGCAACCCCATTCCAGGGGACGAAGTTTTTGGCTTTGTTAGTGTGACTGATGGTATCAAAGTTCATAAAAAGAACTGCCCTAATGCCATTTCATTACAATCAAACTACGCCTACAGAATCATTAGTGCCAAATGGATAGATTCTTCGCAGGAAGAATTTTCTGTGGATATTCAAATCACCGGAATCGATAACATGGGATTGGTAAAGGATATCACCAAAATTATATCCGAAAACATGCACGTTAATATGCGAAACCTTAACTTTAGTGCGGATGGAGGTACCTTCAAGGGAAAAATCACCCTTGTTGTAAAAAACAACAATATCCTTAAAAAATTGATGAACAGTTTAAAGCAGGTCGAAGGGATAGATAAAGTGACAAGAATTTAATTTTTAACTGTACCTTTGTGCATTAGCTATGCAGAAAGACATGGGAAACAATAAAAATCAGGAAATTGTAAAAAACGTGTTCACCTCGTTCCTTGAGGAAAAAGGACATCGCAAAACACCTGAACGCTTCGCCATTTTACAAGAAATTTACGATAGTGACGATCATTTTGATGTGGAATCTCTCTACATTAAAATGAAAACAAAAAACTACAGGGTAAGCCGAGCTACACTCTACAACACCATTGAACTTTTGTTAGAGAGCAAATTGGTCCGTAAACACCAATTCGGTAAAAATCAAGCTCAGTATGAGAAATCATATTTCGACCGCCAGCATGATCATGTGATTTTAACGGATACCGGTGAAGTAGTAGAATTTTGCGACCCAAGAATTCAATCCATCAAAAAAACAATTGAAGAGGTTTTTGATATTAAAATCAACAACCACTCACTATATTTCTACGGAACTCGAAACAAAGAAGAACAAAACCTAACCGAATAACCCACACATTACATGGTAGATTTATTGCTTGGACTCCAATGGGGAGACGAAGGAAAAGGAAAAATTGTTGATGTACTGACCAAGGAATACGATATTATCGCCCGATTTCAAGGAGGTCCTAACGCAGGGCACACTTTGGAATTTGATGGTATTAAACACGTTTTACATACTATTCCCTCAGGAATTTTTCACAAAAACGCCATCAATGTTGTTGGTAACGGAGTGGTAATAGACCCTGTAATCTTCAAAAAAGAACTGGACAACTTGGAGCAATTCAATATCGATATTGAATCCAAGCTTTTAATATCCCGAAAAGCCCATTTAATTCTGCCGACCCACCGTTTATTGGATGCAGCTTCCGAAGCTTCCAAAGGAAAAGCGAAAATTGGTTCTACCCTTAAAGGTATTGGCCCCACTTACATGGACAAAACAGGTCGTAACGGAATGCGCTTAGGGGATTTGGAATTCGAGGATTGGAAAACAAAATACCGTGCCCTCGCCGACAAGCACGAGGCCATGATCGATTTTTACGATGTTGATATACAGTATAACCTCGATGAATTGGAGGAAGAGTTCCATGAAGGAGTGGAAACCCTTAAAAAATTGACCTTCATTGACAGTGAGGAATACATTTTTAAAGCACAGGCCGAAGGCAAAAAGATTTTGGCCGAAGGTGCGCAGGGCTCCCTATTGGATATTGATTTTGGAACCTATCCCTTTGTAACATCTTCCAATACCACAGCGGCCGGTGCTTGTACCGGACTGGGTGTAGCTCCCAATAAAATTGAAAGAGTTCTGGGAATATTTAAGGCCTACACAACGCGAGTTGGAAGTGGACCATTCCCTACCGAACTTTTTGATGAGGATGGTGCAAGAATGGCAAAAGTTGGTAACGAGTTTGGCGCCACCACAGGAAGACCAAGACGTTGCGGTTGGTTGGATCTGGTTGCCTTAAAATATGCCGTTCAAATTAACGGTGTAACCGAATTGATGATGATGAAAGCCGATGTTCTAAGCGGTTTTGACAACATTAAAGTATGTACTGCATACAAATATAAAGGCGAAGAAATTCAGCATTTGCCTTACAACATTGAAGAAGAGTATGTAACTCCTTTATATACCGAAATGAAAGGATGGTCCAAGGATCTTACAAAACTTTCCAAAGCAGAAGAATTGCCAGCTACCTTGAACGACTATATTGCGTTTTTGGAAGAGCAATTAAATGTACCCATTAAAATAGTATCCGTAGGTCCTGACAGGCTCCAAACTATTCACAGATAAGTCTCGGTTTTCTGTTCATTTTTAAGTAATTTAAAGCTCCGGTTGTCTAATCTTGGGCAATACTTTACTGCATACATAATTGACTAAAAATCAATAACATGAACAAAGCACTGACCCTTCTATTTTTGTCGGGAATACTTATTTCCTGTACTAAAGAACCTGCACAATTATCGGTAACATCTCCCAACGGGACCAATTCAATAGATTTTCACCTTTCGGAAGATGGCACACCCTACTATTTTGTGAATCATAACGATAAGATTGTTGTTGATTCCTCATCTATGAGCTTTGATTTTAAAAACCAAGAATCTTTGAAAGATGGCTTGAGTATTATCAATTCAACTACAAATACCATTGATGAAACTTGGGAAATGCCTTGGGGAGAACAAAAAGATGTTGTTAATAACTACAACGAATTGGTTGTAGAGCTTGAAGAAACTCAAGCACCCAATCGTAAATTAAATATCTATTTTAGGGCTTATGACGATGGTATCGGCTTCCGCTATGAGTTTTTGCCACAACAAAATATTGACAGCATCATCATAATGGATGAAAACACCGAGTTTCAATTAACGGAAGACTATACTACGTGGTGGATTCCCGGTGATTGGGACATTTATGAGCATCTGTACAACACCACCAAAATTTCCGAAATAGATGCTATATCCAAACGAAACAATGCCGATTTGGCTCAGACCTACATTCCCGAAAATGCAGTAAATACTCCAGTGACCATGCGTGGTGCAAATGGTCTGCACCTTAGCTTTCACGAAGCCAACCTTACGGATTATGCCGGAATGACTTTAAAGGTAGACAATGAATCCTTATTGTTGACCAGTGAACTTGTGGGCTCCAACCGATTGGGTTACAAAGTAAAAAGAGAACTTCCTTTTAAAACCCCATGGCGTAGCATACAAATTGCCGACAGAGCTGGGGACCTTATTGAATCCAAGTTGATCGTAAACCTTAACGAGCCCAACAAACTTGGGGACATTAGTTGGTTTAAACCTAAAAAATATGTAGGTATTTGGTGGGAAATGCACGTAGGCAAATCCACTTGGGACTATGCAGGTTCCCAAGACATGAATACCTTTACCAAAGACTTAAAGCCTACGGGCAAACATGGTGCTACCACAGAAAACACCAAACGCTATATCGACTTTGCAGCCAAAAACAATATTACCGGTGTTTTGGTGGAAGGTTGGAATACAGGCTGGGAACACTGGATCGGTTTTGAGGATCGCGAAGGGGTTTTCGATTTCGTAACTCCCTACCCCGATTACGACTTGGAAGAGTTGAATCGATATGCTAAGGAAAAAGGAGTCGAAATAATTATGCACCACGAAACCTCGGCCGCACCGAGAACCTACGAGCAACAATTGGATACCGCCTATCAATTGATGAACCAATTGGGCATCCATTCCGTTAAAACAGGTTATGTGGGCAAAATTATTCCCGAAGGAGAATACCACCATGGGCAATGGATGGTGAATCATTACAGAAAAGTAGTAGAGACCGGTGCCAAATACAATGTTGCCATCAATGCACATGAACCTATTAAAGCCACAGGAATTCGAAGGACGTATCCAAATGCCATTGCACGCGAAGGACTTCGCGGTCAGGAATTCAATGCCTGGTCGGCCGATGGCGGAAATCCTGCCGAGCATTTGCCCATTGTGGCCTTTACCCGAATGTTAGCTGGTCCCATCGATTTTACACCTGGCGTTTTTGATATCGAAATCCCAAGCAAGGAGAATAACCGCGTGAGTACTACCCTTGCGCAACAACTGGCCTTGTATGTAGTTATTTACGGTCCTGTACAAATGGCCTGTGACCTACCCGAAAATTACGAAGGTAAGCCCGCACTTCAGTTTATCAGGGACGTTGGTGTAGACTGGGACGAATCCAAGGTCTTAAATGGTGAGGTTGGTGATTATGTCTCTATCGCCCGAAAAGAAAGAGAAACAGGCAATTGGTTTGTTGGCGGTATCACTGATGAAAACGCAAGGGAAGTCACCATTGATTTTGATTTTCTGGAGGATGGTGTTGCATATGAAACCATTATTTATAAAGATGCAGAGGATGCTAATTTTAAAAACAATCCAACAGCCATCAATATTGAGCGAATCGATATTGACAAAGATTCATCTTTGACCATACAAATGGCAGAAGGTGGTGGGTTTGCTATTAGTTTATTAAAGAAAAACGGGTAATGTACCTCTGTTTTATGTGACCTATATCACTGTGCAAATAGGACGCAAAAACTACCTTTGAACAAAATCAAAAATATACCGTTATGACAAATAAACTCAATCAAATAGGACTGGATAAACAGGTCTCCAGCAGCTTGGCCAATAAGCTAAACGAATTGCTGGCCAACTACCAACTATTTTATATGAATGCCCGAGGATTCCACTGGAACATTAAAGGCGAAAAATTTTTTGAGCTTCACCTTAAGTTCGAAGAATTGTACAATGATTCATTGATAAAAATTGATGAAATTGCAGAACGAATTTTGACATTGGGCTTCGTTCCTCTCCATACCTATGGGGATTACACAGAGCTATCAAAAATAAAGGCCGCTAAAAATGTATCGAGTGGCAACAAGGCCATACAAGAAATTTTAAACGGTTACGAAGTGTTATTGCCATTGGAAAGAGAGCTCTTGGAAATGTCAGGGGAATCCAATGATGAAGGCACCAATGCACTTATGAGCGATTATATCCGTGAACAGGAAAAACTGATTTGGATGTATTCGGCATATCTAAACCAATAATTTTTATGACGAAAAGCATTCTCAAGGATTTAATCGCACAAAACAGAAAAACATGCGATTATACTTTCAACGAGATTACCCAAGAAAATAGCACCCTAAAATTGAATGATGAAACTGCTTCCGTCGGATTCATATATCGTCATATTGGGGAAATTATGCATCTGCTCACGCAATTTTTTGGCATTTCCACCGAAGTTAAAAACACCACCATGGGAGAAAAAGATACCGGTGAAGTGTACAACTTGGATGAAAGCCAAAAACTAGTAGAAGATGGTTACAAAAAATTGGATGATCTTGTTGAAAGTCTATCCGAAAAAGAATGGGCAGAAACTATCGAAACCCCATTTTTTGGCGCCATTTCCAGAGCCAAGTTATTGGGCCACGTGTTATATCACAATACCTATCACTGCGGACAAATCACACTTACCCTAAAACGCGGAAAGTAAAAAACAGGTACAATTACCTGAAAGCGAAATCCCAAAGCTTTCTAAACGATGTATGCCACTTCCGTTAAAAATCCTACTTTTGGGCAAAATTTCATGAATTTGAAAAGCATTTCATTTTTCATTCTATTTCTCGTCACTTTTAGCACGTTTGCCCAAGAGCAACAGCCCGAAGGCGGTAGGCAAATAAACATTGTATACGGAGCTAACTTTACCAAAGATGAGGCCCAATTCCCCGGTGCTTCCATTTTTAGCAAGGATGACGAGCGACAGGTTCAGTTTGAGCACCAAGGAGCCGACCTTTGGTGTGATGTCGCTATTTTTTATACAGAAGAAAACCGACTCAAAGCTATTGGCAACATTCGACTTCAACAAGGAGATTCAATAGAGATGAATAGCGGTAAAATGGATTACGATGGCAATACAAAGCTGGCCAAGGCTTGGGAAAAAGTTGATTTGACCAACGGCCAAATGACCTTGACCACCGACACCCTTTATTTTGATCGAGAAAATCAACAAGCTTATTATAACGCTGGTGGCAAAGTGGTAGATTCCGCCAACGTGCTTACCAGTAAAGTGGGCACCTATTTTATGACGCCAAAAAAATATCAGTTCCAGCGTAACGTACATATAGACAATCCCGATTATATTATTGATTCGGAGCAGTTGGACTATTACACCACCTCCAAGAACGCCTACATGTACGGACCTTCTACCATTACCGGAGAGGAATACAAAATCTATTGCGAGCGCGGTTTTTATGACACTACTATCGAACAAGGATATGGCATTAAGAACACCCGAATAGATTACGACAATAAAATCATCGAGGGAGACAGCCTCTATTTTGATAAAGCTTCCGAATTTGCTTCTGCTACCAACAACATCCAGATAACAGATACCATCAACAATGGGGTAATTAGGGCGCATTATGCCGAGGTGCACAAAGCCAAAGACTCCGTTTTTGCCACCAAAAGGGCGGTTTCCATCAGCCTAGTACAAAAAGATTCGCTCTACATGCACGGAGATACCTTAATGGTGACAGGGAAAGAGGAAGAACGCATTCTTCGGGCATTTCGTAACGCCAAATTTTACAAAACCGACTTAAGCGGTAAATGTGATTCCATCCATTTTGATGAAAAAACGGGAATCACCCAACTGATCACCGACCCTATTTTATGGAATGTGGACAATCAAATCACAGGGGATAGCATCCATTTATTGTCTGATTTGGAGACGGATAAACTGGATTCCCTAAAAGTGATAGAAAATGCCTTCATTATTTCACTGGACACCATTAGCGGAACCGGTTACAATCAAGCGAAGGGCAAAAACCTCTTTGGCAAATTCATAGAAAACGAATTGAAGATCATTGACTTGGTCCAAAATACCGAAGTTATTTACTATGTCTACAACGATGAAGAGGAGCTTGTTGGCATAGATAAAACCATTTGCAGTAAGATTAGGTTGCTCATGGCCAATAACGATATTGAAGACATCACCTTTTTTGTGAATCCTGATGGAGATATATTCCCCGAAACCGATTTGCCTGTGGAGAGCCGCAAATTGAAAGGTTTTATTTGGCGTGGTGACGAACGAATCAGATCCAAGGAAGAAATATTTGATGAAGACGACAATAGTATTGAACTGGTTAACATTAGGGGCATAGACAACCCCATTGATATTGATGCAGAGGAAAACGAGCGGCAGAAGAACCAGAACGACCCTATAAATACGGCAAATACAAAAGCGGTGAAACCCAAAAAGCCTGTTCTTAAAAAGAAAGCGCAGACCCCATAATGTCCAAAAACGATTTCTTCACATACCAAGCACAAACCTCCCCAAACCCATTGGCTATGGAAGTTTCACATGCCAAAGGGAGCTACATTTACGACCAAGATGGTAATGCCCATTTGGATTTTGTGGCAGGGGTATCAGCTTGCAGTTTGGGACATTGTCACCCCAAAGTGGTAAACGCTATCAAAGCACAGATGGACAAATACATGCACGTAATGGTCTATGGCGAATACGTTCAACAGCCCGCTGTGGAATTCTCCAAATTATTGGCATCGTTCCTTCCAGAAGGTTTAAACACAACATATTTGGTCAACTCTGGCACTGAGGCGATGGAAGGCGCCCTCAAATTGGCTCGCCGGCATACAGGTCGTTCTCAAATTATTGCAGCAAAAAATGCCTACCATGGGAATACTATGGGCAGTTTGAGTCTTATGGGATTGGAAGAACGTAAAAGTGTCTTCCGCCCGTTGATTCCCGATATTAGATTTATTCAGTTTAATGCTCAGGAAGAACTGGAGAACATCACAGAAAAAACCGCTGCTGTGGTTTTGGAAACCATTCAAGGTGGTGCTGGATTCATTGTACCAGAAAACGATTATTTGGAAAAAGTCAGAAAGCGCTGCGACGAAGTCGGTGCCTTATTGATATTGGACGAAATACAACCAGGCTTTGGCCGAACAGGTAAATTATTCGCATTTGAGCACTTTAACTGTCCACCCGATATCTTGGTGATTGGAAAAGGAATGGCCTCCGGATTACCTGTGGGCGCTTTTGTAGCATCGCACGAACTAATGGGAGATTTAAAAGACAACCCAAAATTCGGCCACATTACTACTTTTGGTGGAAATCCGGTAATCGCAGCGGCAAGTTTGGCCACTTTAAAGGAAATCACGGAAACGGACCTTATCCCACAAACACTCAAAAAAGAAAAACTGTTCAGAAAACTATTGCAACATCCCTTAATTAAGGAAATACGGGGCAAAGGATTAATGCTTGCCCTCATTATGGAAAACAAGAAAATAGCCGATTATTTGGTTCTTGAAGCCGCTAAAAAAGGATTGATACTATTTTGGCTTTTATTTGAGTCCAAGGCAGTGAGAATATCACCCCCATTAACTATTTCGATGAAAGAAATTGAGTCGGGTTGCGACCAAATTCTCAGCATTTTAAATAGCTACCAACCCGATACTGTTAACTAATTTGTTGATAACATACCCCGAATTCGGACTTAAACAGAACCACAAAGGGTTAATTTTAAGTCCATAGTTCAACCAAAAACGTTCCTATGGCGTTAGAATCTAACGAATATCCTGACAAATCCATAAACAAATTTGAGTCAATGCTCAAGACGGATGACGTCTACTTCTTTGATGCGGAGGACTTTGAGGAAATTATCCACTACTACCTGAACAACGGTAAAATCTCTTTAGGTAAAAAAGCCATTCAAATTGGTTTGCAACAACACCCAAACTCAATGGAATTAAAATTGTTACAGGTGGAAGTATTGGCTTTCGAGGACAAGTTTGATGCTGCTGAAACACTTCTGGATGAAATTCAGAACATCAATGTAACAAACGAAGAAATCTATATCCAAAGAGCCAATATCCGTTCCAAGCAGGACAAACACCAAGAAGCAGTGAACTTATTGTTGGAGGCGCTGGACGTTACCGATCACTCTTTCGACATTCACTCCCTTTTGGGAATGGAATACCTATTTATGGACAATTATGAGCAAGCAAAGCTCAGTTTCATGAGATGTGTGGAGATTGACGATAGAGACTATTCATCGCTATACAATGTAGTATACTGCTTTGAGTTTTTGGAAGATTTTGATGGAGGCATCTATTTCTTAAACGACTATTTGGACCGAAACCCTTATTGCGAAGTAGCGTGGCACCAATTGGGAAAAATGTATTTGTCCAAAAAATTATATATCGAGGCTTTGACCGCATTTGATTTTGCCGTTATTTCGGATGATACCTTTATCGGTGCCTATTTTGAAAAAGGCAAAGTGCTGGAAAAATTAGGAAGGTACAACGAGGCCATCGAAAATTATGAATCCACCATATCGATGGAAGATCCGACTTCCTACGCTTTTCTTCGACTTGGGAAATGCCATGAAAAATTGGGCAACTTCGATTTGGCAAAATACTATTATTACCACACTGTTCATGAAGATCCTTTATTGGACAAAGGCTGGTTGGCCATCACAGACTTCCATTTTAGACAAAAAAACTATGAAAAAGCCCTATACTACATCAATAAGGCCATAAATATTGATGGAGAAAATCCAAAATATTGGAAAAAAGCCGGAAAGATTTATTTTGCCATGAACAATCTGGATGAAGCTGATTTCGCATACAAGCAAACGGTGGACTTAGGCAATTATGAGCTCGATACCTGGAAGAACTGGGCAGAAGTACTCAATAAAATAGGCGATTACAATTCGGTAATCCAAGTCTTGATCCAGGGTTTGGATTTTTACCCCGATAACTCGGACCTCACTTATAAATTGGCGGGCATTCATTTAAAAAATAATGATTTGGATGAAGCAAAAACCATCTTATCCAAGGCTATGAAATTGGATATTGGTAAATTGCCGCAGTTTGAAAAAGAATTCCCGGAATTCATAGAAGTTGATTGGGTGAAAGCATTAGTTTTAAAAATTAGAAAAACAGCCAAGTAGCCCCACATTATTCCCAAATCCATGCAAGCACGTCGTATACTGGACTATGTATTTGTCACCCTTAAAGGAATGGCCATGGGCGCCGCAGATGTAGTCCCAGGAGTATCAGGAGGAACCATTGCCTTTATCTCTGGCATTTATGAAGAACTTATCACCTCCATCAACAATATAGACCTTTCCTTAATCAAAATATTTAGACAGGATGGTATCAAGGCAGTATGGCAAAAAGTAAACGGGAACTTTCTGTTGGCCCTTTTTTTGGGGATATTTATTAGCGTGCTCTCCTTGGCAAAGTTCCTGAGCTGGCTTTTGGAAAACGAGCCAATCCTGTTATGGTCCTTTTTCTTCGGACTTGTGGTGGCTTCCATCTTTTTTGTGGGAAAGGAAATTTCCAAATGGACTTTGGGAACAGTGGTTGTGTTGATTTTAGGTGCCGCTTTGGCATTCTTTATAACTGAGCTTCCGGCGAACGATAATACCGATAGTCTGCCCTATTTGTTTTTATCTGGTGCACTTGCAATTTGCGCCATGATTCTGCCTGGGATATCAGGAGCTTTTATTTTAGTGCTACTAGGTTCTTATAAAACCATATTGGATGCCGTTCACGAAAGGGACATTAAAATAATTTTAACCGTGGGCATAGGTGCCGTTTTTGGACTATTGAGTTTTGCCCGTTTGCTCAAATGGATGTTCAACCACTATAAAAATATCACCTTGGCGCTTTTAACAGGGTTCATTCTAGGATCTTTGAATAAAATTTGGCCTTGGAAAAAAGTCTTGGAAACCAAGACTTTTGGCGAAAAGATCATTGTAGTGGATGATATGAACGTGCTTCCTGGCGCATTTGAGGGCGATAGCAAATTAATGCTTGCTATTATTCTAGCCATCCTAGGTTTTTCACTTATTTTTATCCTGGAAAGACTAGCTTCCAAAAAATAAGGATAATCAATTTAGGTACATGCATCAACCTAGAACATTTCTGGACAATTTCTTTTTGGTCATAAAAGGGCTTTGCATGGGTGCTGCCAACAAAGTCCCGGGAGTTTCGGGAGGTATTGTTGCTTTCGTGGCCGGTTTTTACGAAGAATTCATCTATTCCCTTCAGAAACTGAACTCCAAAGCCGTAAAATTATTCTTTAATGGGCGATTCAAAAGTTTTTTTCAGTATACCAACGCTAAATTTCTAGGTCTGTTGATTTTTGGAATGCTGGTGAGCTATTTCAGTGTATCCAGAATATTGGACTATTTCTTGGCACATAACGAGCTTTTTGTTTGGGCCACCTTCTTCGGAATGGTCATTGGCTCCATTTATCACATAGGTAAAGATTTTTCTCCTTGGAACAAAAGCACTGTTCCAGCCGCGATTATTGGATTGATTATCGGTGTTTCCATCAGCTTTTTAAGTCCTGCGCGTGAAAACGACAACCTACTCTTCATCTTTTTCTGTGGCATCATTAGTGTTTCCGGAATGACACTCCCTGGCCTCTCCGGCTCCTTTATATTGATTTTATTGGGGAATTATGTATTGCTTCTGGTAGATTCGGTAAATGCACTCTATGATACTTTCTCAGAAATTTTCTCTGGAGATTTTAGCTTCTATAAAAATGAGGGGCGTATGCAAATCCTAAAAATATTAGGTGTTTTTACCTTAGGGTCCATTACTGGATTGGTTACATTTTCGCATTTGCTCAGTTATTTGCTTAAACACTTCAAGGCCATTACCACAGCCGTTCTATTAGGGTTTATCACAGGATCATTGGGCGTTCTTTGGCCTTGGAAAAGAACCGTTTTTAAGCTGGATGAGGCAGGAAACCCATTATTGGACACTAACGGGGACAGAATAATTCTTAACTACACACGTAATTTTCCGAATATGACAGAGGCGGAAACATGGTGGGCCATACTTTTTATTTTAATTGGGATTTTGGTATTATTGATTTTGGATTGGTATGGCAACAACAGACAAAAAAATGAGCAGGTTCGGACTTCTCGGTAAAAACATTTCGTATTCTTTTTCGCAGGGATATTTCACCCAAAAATTCAAGGATTTAGGGTTTACCGACCATAGCTACGAGAATTTTGACCTTCAAAATATAGAGGAACTGAAAAATGTTCTCGCCCAAGACAACCTTAAAGGACTTAACGTAACCATACCCTATAAGCAAGACGTCATCCCCTATTTGGATGAATTGGACACGAAAGCCGAAAAAATCGGTGCGGTAAATACCATTCAGTTTACAAAAAATGGACTAAAAGGCTTCAATACCGATGCCTATGGATTTCAAAAATCCTTGGAACCTCTTCTTGAACCACATCATAGAAATGCATTGATTTTGGGTACCGGAGGAGCATCCAAAGCTGTTCGTTTTGTTTTGGATGAATTGGGAATTGCCAACATCTACGTTTCCCGCAGCAAAAAGCAAGGTCAGTACACCTATGAGGAACTGGACAAAGACATCATAGAAAAAAACACGCTGATCATTAACTGTACCCCTTTGGGAACATACCCCAATGTTGAGGACAAACCTCAGATTCCATATCAGCATATTGGTGCCAACCACTTATTGTACGACCTTATATACAATCCTGAAAAAACCACTTTTTTAGCTCTAGGTGAGACCAATGGAGCAGCTATCTGCAACGGATTAAAAATGCTGGAATACCAGGCCGAAAAAGCGTGGGAAATCTGGAACACAGCTTAAAAAGCGTAATCGATATAAATATTTCGCCAATCCGTACATCTCCAAACTTCTTCAAAAGAAGAATCAATACTTTTGCTATTAGACAATTAAGTTGTTAAATTGGCTATAATTTTCATCAATCAAATAGGTAAATAAGCTACTAATGCAGGAAAACGATGGTAAACTTCAGCAACAAGCTGAAGGTGGTATAGAAGAAACGTCAGAAAACACAAAAGGACAATTGGAAGAAGGCACCCAAGCAGAACCCAAAGTGTCCCAAGAGGTTACGCCTGAGAATGAAGAAGAAAAAAAGCCTGAGAAGGAAACTGTTTCCGAAGCCAAAAGTGATGAAAAAAGTACCGAAAAGAACGATTCCGATGAGCATATAGACGAAATTGACGAATCCAATGCAGAGGATGCAGAGGATGTCGAAAACGAAAAGCGTCACACCATCCCTATGTTGGACTACCACTCCATGTCCATGGAAAACCTTGTCGGGGAATTGCAGCGCTTGGTCAAAAATGAAAAAGTACAGGCCATTAACAAGCATGTTAGTGCCATTAAATACGAGTTCGATCAAAAATTCCAAGAATTCCTAGATGAAAAAAAGGAAGAATTTGTATCCAAAGGTGGCAATGAAATAGATTTTAGATACAATTCGGTTGCCAAAAGACAATTCAATGAGGTCTATTCTGATTTTCGTGAAAAACGTGATCAGTACTATAAGCAATTAGATCAATCTTTGAAAGCTAATCTTCAAAAGCGATTGGACATCATTGAAGAACTTAAAGGTCTTATAGATATTGAGGAGGACATCAATACCACCTATAATAACTTTAAAGACCTTCAGAATCGCTGGAAAAATGCCGGACCGATTCCTCGTACCAATTATAATGATGTGTGGCGCACCTATCACCACCACATGGAAATCTTTTATGATTTTCTGCACCTAAATCGTGAGCTGCGCGATCTGGATTTCAAACACAATCTGGAAGAAAAACAGAAGTTGGTGGAACGTGCAGAAGCTTTGGGCGATGAGCCGGACTTAGGCAAGGCGTTCAGGGAACTGCAAACGCTCCACAAGATTTGGAAGGAAGACATTGGCCCCGTAGCCAAAGAACATCGCGAAGAAATTTGGGAAAAATTCAGCAATGCCACAAAGGCAATGCACCATCGTAGACAAGAACATTTCCAAGAATTGGAAAAGGTTTACGAGAAAAATTTGGAGAAAAAGCAAGAGATTATTGCTGCTATCGCTAAAATAGCAGAGAGCGTTGCAGATAATCACAGGGGCATCCAACAACAAATAAAAGAGGTTGAAGCACTTAGAGAATCATTCTTTAAGGCTGGTAGGGTGCCACAAAAGGTGAACGAAGATACTTGGAGTCAATTCAAAGAAACCGTTCGCAAGTTCAACAGAACCAAGAATGCCTTCTATAAAAATCAGAAAAAAGAGCAACAACAGAATCTTGAAAAGAAAAAAGAGCTTTTGGAGTTGGCTGTTTCATTGAAAGATAGTGAAGACTGGGACGAGGTTACCCCACAAATGAAAGGCATACAAAGGGACTGGAAAAAAATTGGCCATGTTCCAAGGAAGTATTCCGATAAAATTTGGAAAGAATTCAAAGATGCCTGCAACCATTATTTTGATCGCTTGCATTCTGAAAAGAACGAAGCGCACAAAGAAGAGTTCGAAAACTTTAAAAATAAAAGTGAATGCTTGGACCGTTTAAAGAAATTCCAATTGAGCGGTGACAAGAAAAAGGATATTGAAGACGTCAAAGCCTTTTTGGTCGAATGGAAAAAATACGGTCGTATCCCATATAACAAAAAACACATCAACAGTAAGTTCAACAAAATTGTCGATGCACTCTTCAAGAAGTTAGGAGTTGGCAAACAACAATCCGAATTGCTCAAATACGGTAATAAAGTTCAGGAACTTGCTAAAACAGAGGACAACTACGCCATTGGCAACGAGCGTGTATTTGTTAAGCGAAAAATAGATGAAGTAAAATCCGATATTCGACAATTGGAGAATAATCTTCAGTTTTTCTCTGGTGACTCCGAGGACAACCCCCTAGTAAAAGAGGTCGTAAATAAATTGGACAAGCAAAAAGAAGCGCTCCAAACCTGGAAGGAAAAAATGAAGAAGCTCAATATTCTTGAGCACAAGTTAAACAAAGAAACCGAGGAAGAGGAAAATAGCAACGAAGAAGAATAGCTTTATAAGTTATGCTATCCTATTTAACTATACCCTTTCCATAACAGGATTAGAAAATACTTTTCAAAAAGTATCTTATCAAATCCGTAGTAGTTACAATCCCCTTGAGTTTGCCATCGTCTACAACTGGTAAAGCGTGAAATTCGCGTTTCGACAAAATTTCAGCTACATCTTTAATTGTAGTATCCGATTTTACACTGACTACATCGTGAACCATTACTTGGGGAATCGTAAACATATTATATACAATGGTGTCCACAACTTCCTCATGTTCATCAATGGCATCTGCAAAACTTATACGCATCAAGTCCGTATGGCTCAGGATACCTTTAATATTTTTGCCCTCAACCACGGGGATATGTCTTATATGATGTTTTTTAAAAAGTCGTTCAGCAGTCACCAAATCATCTTTGGTGCTCAATGTGACCAAGTTTTTGGTCATTATCTTCGAAACAGGTACACCAATTTTCATCCTTCCAGTAATTTAAAATTCCTTGAATGAAGTTACCCTGATTCTAATTGGCAAAGTATGATAATTGTCAGTTCAGCTTGTTATCAAAAAACGATGGACAAGATGATTTTAGACATATAAGTTACTTTTTTCGACCTTACATCGCATTTTTTTGCATTTCTTTCCGTTAAATAGCCATTTTTACCTTTCAAAGCGGAATTAAAAACACCCTCCAACCAAATGAAAACTCTTTTAGCACTGTCCCTTACATTACTGACATCGATCTTTGGATTCTCTCAAACGTATTACGAAACCAGCTGGATCAGTGGTGAAATCAAATACACTGCACTTGTAATTTTTTATGAGGATAGTGAAGCTTTGGTAAGAGTGAAGTATTACAACAATGGTTTGGACAAATTGGCAAACTTTGGATGTTCTTATAAAAACTTCACGAAATCTGATGGCACCACAGACAGATACTTGGATGGAACCAATGCATCCATTATAAGAGGATCATCAGAGTCGAGCTACTCGGCGGACAATTTTTACCTTAAAGAAATTGGGAACGGCAATTACAAGGGGTATACGGTAGATGATAATGGATTTACCGGTGGAGACATTACCCAATATATGAAACCTATGCTGTATTGGGTGAAATTGAATCCCGATGCACTGACAAAAGGGTATTTAGATGATTATTTTGGAGAGGAGGAAACTATATTCCAATTTCTGGTATTTTTAAACAAAGGGGAATTATCGTTTCCAATTAAGGACAATGCAGTAACCGTATTGGCAAATGGCGTTGATCAAAAATCCGTCTGGGCGGCCGTAATGGATAAAAATAGTGGCCTTAACTACTCGGAGCAGAGGATAAAAGAATCCAACAGCTATCCAAGTGATTGGATCAAGAATCAATGGGATCAAGGTTTTTACATCACCTCAATGGATTTTGATGACAATAAAAGTACCTTTGCTGTACTCATGAGCAAAGGATATGGACTTGGACCGCAATCGTGGAAAAAGTCGAGCACCTTTCCCAAGGATTGGATCACCGAAAAATGGAATGATAATTACAACATAACCTCCATGACCAATGGGGCAGGTAATTGGTATGTGGTTATGAACAAAAATACAGGCTTTGAGACCCAAAGGTGGAAAACGAGTTATGATATTCCCCGTGATTGGATCATTGACAATTGGAACGAAAACTATGCAATTACCTCAGCAACCTATGGGAATGGTCTCTGGGCATTATCCATGAGCAAGGGCTCTAAACTTGGAGCTCAATCATGGAAAACCCAGGTTGAATATCCTTTTGAATGGATTCAAGAAAGGGCAGATAAAGGTTACTCCATAACGTCCATCACCTATGGAGATGGCATGTGGCTCGTAGTTATGTCCAAGAATCCCTCAAACACTACCAACAGATCTAGTACGAGTTATCAAGATATTCCTGTTGATTGGATTATGAAAAACGCCCAATACTAATACAGGTGTAATTTTACTTGGCAACGTTTACTGAGCGTGTTTCCCGAATTACAGTAACTTTTACCTGACCGGGATAGGTCATGTCAGTTTGAATTTTTTGTGAGATTTCGAAAGAAAGTTCAGCTGCTTTGTCATCGTTCACTTTTTCGCTTTCGACAATGACTCGCAACTCCCTGCCTGCCTGAATAGCATAAGCTTTTTGCACTCCGTTGAAACCAAAGGCAATATCCTCCAAATCCTTCAAACGTTGAATATAGGAATCCAAGACCTGTCTTCTTGCTCCTGGACGTGCACCGCTAATGGCATCACAAACCTGTACTATCGGAGAAATCAAAGTGGTCATTTCTACTTCATCGTGGTGAGCCCCAATTGCATTACAAACCTCATCTTTTTCACCATATTTCTGTGCCCATTGCATACCTAAAATAGCGTGGGGTGTCTCCACTTCCACTTCTGCCATTGGTACCTTTCCAATATCATGGAGCAATCCAGCTCGCTTGGCAATTTTTGGGTTAAGTCCCAATTCTGCGGCCATTACACCGCAAAGTTTGGCTACTTCCCTAGAGTGCTGTAACAGGTTCTGTCCGTAAGATGAACGATATTTCATTCGTCCTACTGCCTTGATCAATTCAGGGTGCAATCCATGGATACCCAAATCGATTACGGTACGTTTTCCTATCTCCGCAATTTCTTCGTTGATTTGTTTTTCGGTCTTTTTGACAACCTCTTCAATACGGGCTGGATGAATTCTCCCATCGGTTACCAACCGGTGCAAGGATAAACGGGCCACTTCCCTCCTAACCGAATCAAAACATGACAGTATAATGGCTTCTGGGGTATCATCAACAATAATCTCCACTCCCGTCGCAGATTCCAAAGCACGAATGTTTCTACCCTCACGGCCAATAATACGTCCTTTGACGTCATCGGACTCTAAATTGAACACGGAAACACAGTTTTCCACAGCTTCCTCGGTACCAATACGTTGAATGGTGTTCACCACAATTTTACGAGCCTCCTGTTGTGCGGTAAGCTTAGCTTCCTCCAATGTGTTTTGAAGATAGGCCATGGCATCGCTCTTTGCGGTTTCCTTAAGTGACTCCAGAAGTTGTGCCTTGGCATCCTCAGCGGAAAGACCTGAGATGACCTCCAACTGCTGCACTTGACTCTTATGAAGTTTTTCTACTTCGGATTGCTTTTTCTCGAGAATATCACTTTTGTAAGCAACCTCTTTGATTTTTTCTTGTAGCTGATCGTTGAGCTTTTTGTTCTTGGCAAGCTCACTGCTTACTTGAGATTCCTTGTCTCTGGTTCTCTTCTCCGCTTCACCAATTTTTTTGTCTTTATTAATAATGACCTTTTCATGCTCGGCCTTCAACTCCAAGAACTTTTCTTTGGCCTGAAAAATCTTGTCCTTCTTTACGCTCTCCCCTTCCTTTTTGGCTTCTTTAATGATATCGGCCGCATCTTTCTTAGCATTGGCAATGGTCCTGGATGCTTTGCCCTTCTCCATCATCTTGGCAATTGCGAATCCTATTGCCAGCCCTACAACAGCTGCGACAACAATAACTATGATATTATCCATGTTTGCTTATGTTTAGTTAAAAAAAAAGCCCACATTGGCCGAAGTTTTGTACAAACTCCTAAATACAGGTTTAGGGCTAACAGATTGATCAAGGATCCCTATACAGGTAGGGCCTGCTTTTACAACCTAAACTCACCCTTTCTAATTATAATAGTGTTGAGTTTGTCAAAAATTAATTACCAATGTGGGCAGTAACAATATTTTATTTAAAAGAACTTATTCCCCCAATTTGGAATGAACCAATTCATCCAATGCTCTGAGGCGCTGCATGGCGGCCTCCGCGTTTTCTGAACGATCTATTCCACCTTGCTCAATTTTTGAAGCAAATTGTAAGGCACACATGGCCAAAACATCTTGCTTATCCCGAACGGCATAGTTTTGCTCAAACTTTTTTGCCAAATTTTCTATGTTCTTGGCCGCTTTTCGCAACCCCTCCTCTTGCTTTGGGTCAATCGTTAAGGGATATACCCTATCTGCAATGGAAAGCTTTATCTTGAGCTTCTCGTCCATAATATCGGTACCTATCAATCCGCTAATTTGGCTATACAAACGTCAAGTTCGCGAATCAATGTATTTATCTTGAGCTTAGCTTCTGTTTTACTTGTATTACTACCCAGCATTGTGTTTGCCATTTTCAAGGAGTCATACTTTTCCTCCCATTCGTTTAGAGCGTTTTGCTTAAGTTGGTTTTCCTCCTCTAATAGAACCAATTCCTGTTTTAATTTGGCATTGACTTGGTGCAACAGCTCCATTTTGTGCAGCAGCTTGCTCACCTTGTTCTCTAAAGAATCCACAATCTCAACAAGTTCGCTCATATATGCAAACAACAATACGTATTACACAAAGTTAACCAACCTAGGACAACCTCGCAATACTTTTAAGATTTATTCTTAAAGCTTTGCTTGAAGCCCATTGAGACAACTTAAATCTTTTTCTCAAATCAAAACATTGGTTACTTTCGTAAAGAATTATTGATTTTCATATGCGCTGCAACCTTTTTTTATTCCTTTTTTTGATTGCATTACATCTACCTGCACAGAAAAAATACCCTCAAGATACATTTCGCCCCCCTTTGGAGATTCCTTTGGTTTTGGCTGGGACTTTCGGTGAACTGCGTTCGAATCATTTTCATTCGGGAATGGACATCAAAACCCAACAAAGGGAAGGGTTGCCCGTTTTTGCCATTGGCGACGGTACGGTGACACGCATCAAAGTTTCTCATTGGGGTTATGGAAAAGCTTTGTACATAGCTCACCCAAACGGCTACACATCAGTGTATGCGCATCTTAAAAAATTTGGGCCAGAAATAGAAGAGTACGTAAAAAAAGTGCAATATGAGAAGCAATCCTACGAAGTGGAAATATTTCCGGACTATGGAGAACTTAAAGTAATCCAAGGCAGTACAATTGCTTACTCGGGCAATACCGGGAGCTCTGCAGGGCCCCATCTTCATTTTGAAATACGAAACAGCGTTAGTGGAAAGCCCACAAATCCCTTGCTCTATGGTTATGAGGTAAGAGATGCCACCAACCCAACGGTGCTGGGACTCTACGGGTACCCACTGTCCAAAGGTGCTTTAATTAATCAGAGTGCAGACAAAATTCAGCTGAATTACACAAAACAATCCGATGGTTCATATTTGGCAGATAAGGTTACCGCAATTGGCACTATTGGTTTTGGAATCAACAGTTTTGACCGTTTGGACATGGCAGCCAACAAAAATGGCGTATATGCCATAAAACAAACCGTTAATGGCAGGGTGTATTCCGAATTTGATTTTGATTCCTTTTCTTTTGGGGAAACACGATATATCAATACGCTTATTGACTACGCCTATTTTTACGACCACAGGCAAAGAATCCAGAAATGTTTTAAGGAACCCTATAACCATTTGAGCATATATGAATCACTTTACAACGATGGTAAAATCAAAGTAGAAGAAGGGGCTTCCTACAATGTTGAATTATTGATTTCCGACGTAGCCGGAAACACGACAAAGCTCATCATCCCCATAGACGGAAAAAAACAAGAGGAAAAAATTGCCAAAGACGATGAGACCACCGAAAATTTCGTGATTTCCAGCAAGCCCAATAATTTTGACCTTGGTGCGGCCAAAGTATATTTTCCAGCAAGCACATTCTACGAGGATTTCTTTATCAATTTGGAAAAGGGAAGCGACACCATTACCATACACGACAATAGTGTGGCAGCACACCGAAATTTCACCATTAGTTTTGACCCATCCAATTATTCCGAAGAAGATAGAAAGCAAATGTTTATTGCTCATTTGGACAGTAAAATGAGGCCCTCGTACTCAAAAACCTACAAACGGGACGGCTCCTTTACTACAAGAACCAGAACGTTGGGCACATATACTCTTGTAAAGGATAGTGTTGCCCCCGAAGTAAAACCAAAAAATTTCAAAGAAAAGCAATGGCTGAGCAACTATAGCTATTTAAGTCTTTCCATTTCGGACGACCTGAGTGGTGTCGACTCCTATTCCGCCACCCTGAACGACAAATGGATTTTGATGGAATACGAACCAAAAACAAATACCATAACCTACGATTTTGAGGACAACATCTCCAACGAAACAGAATGTGAGTTAAAAGTCACTGTTACCGACAATGTGGGCAACTCCACAACCTTTGTGGGCAATTTTTTCAGGAAATAGACTTATTTTTGCAAACGGAAAAATAGACTTTACCAGTTTATATTTTTTTAAGATTAAGCCTAAAATTAAAATCAACCAATACTTTTTGCAACCTGAAGCCAAAAACCAGAGGTGTTAAATTAAAAATAGATTAATGAAAAAAATTGTCTTCGTTTTTATTCTTTTGACCACGGTCATGGCATCCGCACAAAAGAACATCTATGAAAACATAAGGTTTGATGAGCTCACGGACAATCATGAGGTTTTGGCCATTGTTCCCTTTATTGCGCATTTGGAATTAAAAGAAGCAGTGGATAGGGATGAGTTAAAGGTTTTGGCCAAAAAAGAAGGCTACGCCGTACAAAATGCATTGGAAACCTATTTTTCCAAACGGAAAAAACGGAAAAAATTCAATGTAGATTTCCAGAACATCAATAATACCAACGCTATTCTAGCTCAAAATAATATTGACTACAATAATATTGACACCTACACTACCCAAGAATTGTGTAAAATATTGGAAGTTAATGGAATCATCAGTGGCAACCTAAATCTCAATATTTTGCTTTCCGAAGGTGTACCCACCGATTTTAGTATTTTAGATTATTTTAGTGGAAATGCAAATTACGGTAGGATCGGAGTTAAAGTAAGTGATGGTGAAACGGGAAAACTACTTTGGAAGTACGAAAACGAAATCTCCAAGAAAACGGGTAAAAACACTACGGAACTCATCGATAAAATGATGAAAACCGCATCTAGGAAATTTCCGTATGACAGAGATAAAAGAAGGGACCGTAACTAGTTTCAACCAAACTAACATTAACTGTTAGCAAACTCCTTTAAGACTTCCACGGTATAATCCAATTCCTCCTTGGTATTGTACATGGAGAAAGAAAAGCGTAAGCTAGGTTTTTCCAATTCTTCTCCCGATAAAACCTCATTAAGCACATGTGACCCTTGGTCGCTTCCGGATTGGCAAGCACTTCCTTTGGAACAGGCAATTCCTTTCATATCCAAGTGGAACAGCAGCATCAAGCCCTTCTGTTTGTCAAATGGCAATCTAATATTGGTCAACGTATAAGTACTTTTTTCCAAATCTCCGGAAAGTCCATTGCAAACTGCTTCAGGAAGTTCTTGCTCGACTTTTTCCACAAAATATTTTTTGAGCTCTTTTACAGTTCGGGTCTCTTCTTCCAAGTTTTCGTATGCCTTCACAAAAGCCTCTTCCAAACCAACAATATTATGAAAAGGCTCGGTTCCTGCCCTAAAACCTCTTTCTTGTGCCCCACCTACAATCAATGGTTTCAATCCTGAGTTCTTTCTGATAAAAGCAAACCCGACACCTTTGGGTCCATGGAATTTATGAGCCGCTGCTGTCATAAAATCAATATTGATACCTTGAACGTCCCAAGGATAGTGTCCAATGGACTGAACGGTATCGGAATGGAAAAGTGCATTGTTTTCTTTACAAAGCTCACCAACAGCAGCGATATCGGTGATATTGCCAATCTCGTTGTTCACATGCATTAAACTCACCAATTTTTTGGAATCGTCCTTTTTGAGCAATTGTTCCAAATGTGCAAGGCTTGGATTGCCAAACTCATCCAAATCCACATACAGCACATTGATGTTGTACTCTCTTTCCAGTTCCTCGACCGTATGCAAAACAGCGTGGTGTTCAATTTTGGATGTAATGATAGTCTCCACTCCCAAATCTCTTACAGCACACCTTAAAATCATATTGTCCGCTTCTGTACCTCCCGAAGTAAAAATAATTTCGGATGGTTGTGCATTTAAGGTTTTGGCAATAGTTTTCCTTGCTTGTTCTACAGCCGTTTTTGCCGACCTTCCAAAACTATGGGTAGAAGATGGATTGCCATAATGTTGGGCAAGCGCCTCTTGCATTCGCTCAATTACCTCTTTCCTTACCTGCGTTGTTGCAGCGTTATCCAGATAGACTTTTTGCATTGTTAAATTCACTTTTAAACAGGTGTAAAAGTACGTGAAATAAAGTTAATTTCTTTTAAAGTACATCTTGGAATTGGGGTATTAAAATGGAATTACATTAAATTTGGTGCATGAGAAAATTCATCCTTTTAGTTCTTTGTTTGGGCATACTCTTTTCTTGTAGTGATGGTGACCTTGAAATTGAGACCATCAATTTTGATAGTGTTACCTTACAATTTTGCAGTTCGCCCAATCCAACATCCACTAATTTATTGTTCAAAATAAATGATAGTGAAGCCCTAATCCTAGAACTTCAAAGCGACGTTCTAAATAATGGTGTTGTAGGAGAGACCATTACCACCGAAAGCAATGTGCCCAGTCAATCTCAAGTTACTTATCGTATTTTCTCGGACACCGTGGATAATGGGTACTTTTGTGACAACATTCCTCCCGCAGAACCTATCGTTATCGATGAGGTTGAAGCAGAAGATGGTCAAGTAATTATCGAAACAGTTGTTGACCCAGACGATAATACCATGTTTGTTCACACTATAAGTTTAAGTGGTATTTCCTTTGTTACCGAAAGCGGGGAACGAATCACGAACCTTGCAATAAACGAATTTGGTGAAGTAACCACCAATGTTCCCAACTAACTGTTCTGGTAAATGTAAACCTCGGTAGCCCCAAGACCATATTTCTGGTAATCGGCATCGTAGAATTTTACGTTATCGTACCTGTTAAACAAATAGTGCAGCTCTTCTTTTAAGACACCTTCTCCCACTCCGTGGATAAATATTACTTTTTGGATGCGTTTTCTAATGGCAAAATCCAATTGCCTTTTCGCGGTCTCCAATTGAATATTGAGTATATCGTAATTACTCATTCCGGCACTCGATTTCACCAATTGGTGGATATGGAGGTCAACTTCCATTTTAGGAGTATTCCTTTCCTTTGGTTTTACGGCAGGAGCTTTTCTTTTCTTTGGTAGTTCTTTTTCCTTTTTTACTTGGGCAACCTCAAAATTGGTGACGGAAATATCTCCTTCGATCCTTACAAGGTCATTGGCAGCATAATGCATGGGAAAACCATCATCTGTCATTAAGGTCACACAATCACCATCCACTTTTTGTATAATTCCTGATATTGCCTCATCCAGTACCTCAGCCCTATCCCCGATCGAAAATTTTCCCATAATTAATTTCTGTGGTAAAAAATGATGTAAAAATTAAACCTTAATACAAAAATAATAGTATTTTTCGGCTACTACAGACTAAGATGAACCTAATACCAGCCATATACACTATTAGTTTAGAAGACTATATGCTGCCCTGCCTCAATAAACAACTCTTTGGAGTGGATTGTCCAGGGTGTGGCATGCAACGCTCGGTAGAATTATTGTTACATGGTCAATTCTTGGCCGCATTTCAAATGTATCCGGCCATTTATACCATATTGCCACTTTTTGCCTTGGTCATTGGCAACAAAATATTCAATTTAAAAGTTGATAACCGTTTGATTACCGGTTTGGGCATAGCCACTGTAGCGTTAATTTTAATAAATTATATTTTCAAATTTATACACTAAACATTTTTAACCATGGAACAAAAAAATCTTCCTAATGTAACTATCGCCATGATACTGGCAATTTTATCATTCCTCTGCTGTTGTTTTGGAGGGGCACCTGGTCTTATTCTCGGTGGAATCGCCTTCTTCTTGGTCAAAAAAGATGAAAAAGCATATGCGGAAAATCCGGATTTGTATAAAAACTACAGCACACTAAAGACCGTGAAAATTTTAGCCATCATAGGTATGGTCATTGGAGCTCTTTATTTACTGTATACATTCTGGTCCATCAACCAAATGGGGGGCTGGGAAGGCTATATGGAAAAAGTCAATGAAATGATGGAACAATATCAATAAAACAATACTATGAGCCAACAACCCTTACCTGGGGCAAGTACCGTGCTGACAATGGGGATACTCTCCATTGTCGGCACCTTATTTTGTTGTGGTCCATTTGGTGCTATATTCAGTATCATCGGATTGGTTAAAGCAAAGACAGCCAGCCAATTATACCAACAAAATCCAGAAAGTTATACAGATTACAGCAATGTGAAGACCGGCAAAATACTATCCTATATAGGATTGGGACTAGGCTTGGTTTATTTGGTTCTATTGATCCTTTACTTTGGATTGATAATAGCTGTAATTACAACAGGAGAGTTGAGTGGCGAATTTTAATTCGCCACTTCACTTATAAATTTTAGGCGGTACAAACGGAGTTCTTCATCCTCATAGTCCCCCTCGAATTCATCAATAGCGGCAGTAATGGAATCAGAATCCGCTTCCAAAAAGTAATCGTGGATTTCTTCTTGTTGGTCCTCATCCAATATTTCATCTATCCAGTAACCAATGTTCAACTTGGTACCGCTGAACACAATCTGTTCCATCTCTTTTATCAAATCGGTCAACTCCAATCCTTTGGCAGAGGCAATATCATCCAAAGCCAATTTTCTGTCCACACTTTGAATCACATATAGTTTTAATCCAGAATTGGCCCCTGTACTTTTAACCACAAGGTCATCCGGTCTAATAATATCATTTTCCCCCACATATTTGGAAATTAGCTCCAGGAAAGGTTTTCCGTACTTTTTTGCCTTACCCTCACCAACACCTTGAATATTGATAAGCTCTTGCATGGTAACAGGATATTTAAGAGACATATCTTCCAAAGACGGGTCTTGAAAGACCACAAAAGGAGGCACTTCCCTTTTTTGCGCCTCTTTTTTTCGAAGATCCCGAAGTAATTTCAGCAATTGATCATCCGCAACAGCCCCGCCAGATTTTTCAGGAGTAACAATATTACCTGTATCATCCTTAGAATAAACATGGTCCTTTGTCATCATGAATGACTTAGGGTTTTCAAGAAACTCTTTACCCAATTCGGTCAAATGTAATATACCGTATCGTTCAATTTCCTTTTTAAGTAGACCAGCAACCAACACCTGTCTTGTCAAGGCCATCCAAAATTCCTTGTCTTTATCCTTACCTATCCCAAAAAAGCTTTTTTCATCTGTTTTATGGGAAGTTATCATGGCATTGGTCTTACCTACCAACACCCTAACGATTTCTTTAGTCTTGAATTTTTCTTTGGTATCCCTTACCGCACTCAAAAGTTTTACAACATCTTCTTGGGCCTCTACTTTGGGCTTGGGGTTTTTGGCATTATCGTCCATATCAGCTCCCTCTCCGTTTACCTCATCGAAATCCTCACCAAAATAATGCAGAATAAATTTTCTTCGTGACATGGATGTTTCCGCATAGGCCACTATTTCCTGTAACAAAGCATTCCCAATTTCTTGTTCCGCAACGGGTTTACCGGACATAAATTTTTCCAGCTTTTCAACATCTTTATAAGCGTAATAGGCCAAACAATGTCCCTCACCTCCATCCCTGCCGGCACGACCGGTTTCTTGGTAGTAACTTTCAATACTTTTAGGAATATCATGGTGAATCACAAAACGAACATCGGGTTTATCGATACCCATTCCAAAAGCAATGGTTGCCACAACCACGTCTACCTCCTCCATCAAGAACATGTCTTGGTATTTGGAACGGGTCTTGGCATCAAATCCTGCATGATAAGGAACAGCACTCACGCCGTTTACCTGAAGCACTTGGGCCAATTCCTCTACTCTTTTTCTACTCAAACAATAAATAATACCTGATTTACCCTGGTTTTGTTTTACAAAACGGATAATGTCGGCATCCACATTTTTAGTCTTTGGGCGTACTTCGTAAAACAAATTAGGTCTGTTAAACGATGCCTTGAATACTTTGGCATCCGTCATCCCCAAGTTTTTGATAATATCTTCCTGGACCTTGGGTGTGGCCGTAGCGGTAAGGCCAATGATTGGAATATTATCGCCCAACCTATCAATAATTCCCCGAAGATTTCTGTATTCCGGTCTAAAATCGTGTCCCCATTCCGAGATACAATGGGCCTCATCTACTGCAACAAATGAAAGCTCTACATTTCTAAGAAAATCTACATTTTCCTCCTTCGTCAAAGATTCCGGAGCCACATAAAGTAACTTGGTTACTCCATTGGTAATATCCTCTTTAACCTGCTTCACCTCTGTTTTGGTCAAGGAAGAGTTCAATACATGTGCAATTCCGTGCTGCTCGGATATTCCCCGTATGGCATCTACTTGGTTTTTCATCAAAGCAATCAAAGGGGAAACAACGATTGCCGTTCCTTCTTTCATTAGCGCGGGTAATTGATAGCAAAGGGATTTACCACCTCCTGTGGGCATAATCACAAAAGTGTCGTTACCACTAAGAATGTTCTGAATTACATCTTCCTGCAATCCCTTAAACTTTGAGAAACCAAAATATTTTTTGAGCGAGGAATGCAAATCGGTGTTCGTTAGGCTCATTTCCGCATTTTCAATTTATTACAAGCAACCTAAAAGGCAGTTGAAACTATTATTTTAACCATTCAATTACAGAATAATCTATTCTCACTTCCATAATAGTCTGTAAAAGATAGTTTGATTAGTTTTGTAATCTTAAATATAAGACATTCTTTTAGGAATACAATCAGTTAATCGGTTAATTACTTTGAACGACACTAAGTCAATTTTATCCATAGCAAAAAGGACCCTTGAAATAGAAAGCAAGGCCATAGCTAATTTAATTAGTCTGTTAGATGACCAATTTGCACAAGCTGTGCAGTGTATTTTAGAATCCGACGGAAGGGTTATTGTTTCGGGTGTGGGCAAAAGTGCCATAATTGCTTCTAAAATTGTGGCTACTTTAAACTCGACAGGAACACCGGCCATTTTTATGCATGCTGCGGATGCCATTCATGGCGATTTGGGGACCATCCAACAGAATGATGTGGTCATCTGCTTGTCCAAGAGCGGAAACACTCCAGAAATCAAAGCTTTGCTTCCCTTAATTAAAATTGCGAACCACAAGCTTATTGGTATTACGGGCAACATGGAATCCGTATTGGCAAAACAGGCGGATTTTGCACTCAACACATACGTAGAAAAAGAGGCTTGCCCAAACAATTTAGCACCCACAACAAGTACTTCGGCCCAAATGGCTATGGGAGATGCACTCGCCATATGCTTATTGGAATTGAAAGGATTCAGCAGTTCCGATTTTGCCAAATACCATCCGGGTGGAGCTTTGGGGAAAAAATTATATTTGCGTGTTGCCGACATTGTGGTAAACAACCAAAAACCACAAGTGGATATCAATGCCAAAGTAAAAGACGTAATCATAGAAATATCCGAAAAAATGCTGGGCGTTACCGCGGTAATGGATAAAGAAAAAGTAGTCGGAATTGTTACTGACGGTGATGTTCGAAGAATGTTGAGCAAATATGATAATATTAGCGGACTGACCGCAAGGGACATCATGACCTCCAGCCCTAAGGCAATAGACGTGGATACATTGGCAATCAAGGCCCTAAAACTATTGCAAGAAAAGAGCATATCTCAATTATTGGCATTTGATGGCGATACCTATGCTGGAGTGGTCCATATCCATAACCTTATAAACGAGGGAATCCTATAATGGCTAAAAAAGAAAGAAAAAGTCCAGATGAAATGTCCTTTTTGGACCATTTGGAAGAATTACGTTGGCACTTGGTGCGTTCCACCTTAGCGGTTGTTATTATTGCCTGCATGGCTTTTGTATTCAGGGGCTTTATTTTTGACACGATATTGTTTGGCCCAAAAAACATGGACTTTCCCACTTATCAGTTCTTTTGTAACATTGGGAAATTCTTCGGGATAGACTCCGAATTCTGTGGCGATACAATTCCGTTTACCATTCAAAGTAGGTTGATGGCCGGACAGTTCTCCGCACACATCTGGACATCGATTTGGGCAGGTGTAATTCTTGGCTTCCCTTATATTTTATATGAATTATGGAAATTCATCAGCCCTGGGCTTTACGAGAACGAAAGAAAACATTCTAAGGGATTCATCATTACGGCCTCGGGATTGTTCTTTCTTGGGGTACTGTTCGGGTATTACATTGTAGCTCCATTATCCATCAACTTTTTGGGGTCGTATCAAGTCAGTAAAGAAGTATTGAACGAAATTGATCTCGGCTCATATATTGGAACCGTAAGGGCATCTGTTATTGCCTGTGGGATCATGTTTGAATTGCCCATTGTTATTTTCTTCTTGACCAAAGTTGGATTGGTAACTCCCGAAATCCTGAAGAAATATAGAAAAATTGCCTTGGTAATCATTTTGATACTATCCGCAATCATTACACCTCCGGATATAACTAGTCAAATTATTGTATGTATACCCGTGCTTATTCTTTACCAGGTAAGTATATTTATTTCAAGAATGGTTGTCAAAAAAGAAGAAAGAAAAGAGAAAGCAAGAAATAATGCCAAATAAAGTAGAAGAGTTCAATGCCTATCGTGCCAAGATGAACGATAAGCTGCTTGCCGAGAACAACAAACTCATCAAACGGATTTTCAACTTGGACACCAACGCTTATATGGCAGGTGCTTTGGACGTAAAGACCAAAGAACTATTGGGCTTGGTGGCCTCCGCGGTTCTCCGTTGCGACGATTGTGTAAAGTATCACTTGGAAAGCTCTAAAAAAGCCGGCGCCAATAAGGAAGAGGTAATGGAAACCCTTGGTATCGCCACTTTGGTGGGCGGTACTATTGTAGTCCCACATTTAAGGCGTGCCTACGAATATTGGGAAGACTTGGAAGAAACCGAAGCTTAAAAAAATCCAAAAGACCATACCGCAGAAAAAGAATATGTTTAGTTTTGGCAAATTCCTATGAAGCTACGCGCAGAAAATATAATGAAGGCCTACCGTGGCCGAAAAGTTGTTAAGGGTATATCCCTAGAGGTAAACCAAGGTGAAATTGTTGGACTTTTAGGTCCCAATGGAGCAGGTAAAACCACTTCGTTCTACATGATTGTCGGCTTGATAAAACCCAATGGCGGGAATATTTATCTGGATGATAT
>NHBR02000109.1 GCA_002167435.2 Allomuricauda sp. TMED12 | reverse complement strand
TATCCTGAAATTCTTTCAGAGTACTTTCTTCTTCATCGGCAATGGTTTGAGCCGATGCGGATAAAAGAAAAATAAAAAATACCGAGGTAAATAAAAGTCTTACGTAACGTCCCATTAATTTAATTGATACAGTGACCACGTTTTGCGTTGCCCTATATTATTATCGTGCCCTTTTTTCTTTATTGCCCCGATAACCAATTCAATTCAAAAAATAAAACAGTCAACTGAATTTCAATGTATGGGGTATATAAAGAACGTTAGTTTGGTTACAAAATTAAATTCCAAAGGAAAGAGTTGACCACTATTGTTGTGAAAGTGTCAATTTCTGTTGTGAAAAGGTGAGACTTGTATGTGAATATGCATTTTATCGATGTTTTATGCTTTTCATGGAGTGCATTAATCGATATAAAGGGTATTAAATTGAAAAAGGTCCTGCTTTTTACAACAAGACCCTTTTACGAGAACACTATATGAAAATGAAAAAATTACTTTCTGAATTATTACACTGCTAAAGTATGGGTATTGAAAGTGTGAATAAAAATATTGTTGTGAACTCGTTAAAAGTTGTGGTCATCTTACAATAAAAACATTGCGCAAAAAAAAGTGCCCATTGGGCACTTTTTAATATTCTTTAAATTGAGGGAACATTAACTGTTCATTGATGAAAGAATAAACTCCTTAAAGTCCTTGGATATAGGGATAAGATTATTGTTGATCATAATATCTTTAGAATTGATGGCATCGATATGGTCTACGTTTACAATGTATGATTTATGTGCCCTATAGAATTTGTTCTTTGGCAGTTTCTCCAAATAATCCTTCAATGGCGACCGAACCAAAAACTTTTTGTCCACCGTATTCACCTCCAAATAAACATTATCCGCTTTTATAAATTGAATGTCGGTAAATTGAATCCGATAATAAAGATGTTGCTTCTTTACAAAAATGGAATCCTTTAACACGGAATTGGAAGTTATTTCATCTGCAGCCTCTTCATCCTCCATTTTACCCACTCCTTTTTTAGCATAGTTGAAATTGGAAAGGGCTATTTCTATCGATGTATAAAGGTCTTGTTGTTCAAAAGGTTTTACCAAATAACCGTCTGGCTTTACAGTTTTAGCGTTTTCAACTGTTGCCCTGTCAGAGTTAGAGGTGACGAATATAAATGGAATATTATAAGTCTCACGAATATGCTTACCAAGGTCAATACCTGTTTTGTCAGATGCCAAGATAATATCAATCAACACCAAATCCACATGGTTGTTCTTTAATACATCTACTGCCTGTTCGTACACTATGACATTGTCAACAATTTCATAGCCGATTTCCTCTAGCATGGATTGCATGTCATCTGCGATGATAACATTATCCTCTACGATTAAAATTTTTATCGGATGTTCCAAGTTCCTTAAAGTTTATTTGGTTGTTAATCAAATTTACAAAAAAATATTGACTGAAATGAAGAATAAAATAGCCAGCAAAAAGGTACTCAACGCTACTTTCTTAAGTTCTGGATCTAAACTACCCGGGTTTTTAGTTCTCAATACTTTTCTTAAGTGAATCAATAATGGCACAAAGGCCAACATAAAAAATGATTGTTTCAAACCAAAATCTTCTATCCAGAGATAGATAGAAAAGCAAATCAAAGCTCCAAAAATCAAAAGGAAATGATAGCGTTTACCGTTTTCAAAACCCATCTGAACTACCATGGTAATCTTCCCATGTTTTTTATCCGAAACCATATCGCGCAAGTTATTCAGGTTTAGCACTGCCACACATAAAAGTCCAATGGAAATTGCAGGCAAAAGCGAAGTCCAACCAAGTGTTTTTGTATATAAAAACATACTTCCGAGAACGCCCAACAATCCAAAGAAAAGAAATACGAAAAGGTCTCCCATACCCCTATAACCATATGCGTTGGAACCTACGGTATATTTAATGGCCGCCCAGATACTTAAAAGACCAAGAGCAAAAAAAACAAGTATATAAGTGAGGTTCTCTTGGCCAAAAGCAAAGTAAATAAGAGTCAAGGCCATCGCCATACTAATAAGAATAGAGGTAATAATTCCTATTTTGAGCGATTTTCTTGTGATGGAACCACTTTGCAGTGCCCTTGCCGGGCCTATTCTATCTTTATTGTCCGTTCCCTTTACCCCATCACCATAATCGTTGGCAAAATTGGAGGTGACCTGAAAACCGACAGTGGTCAAAAGGGCCAAAATAAATATGGGGAGGTCAAATTGACCATCCAAAACGGCCAATGCAGTTCCAACAATAATTCCCGATAAAGAAAGAGGAAGTGTACGCAGCCTAGCAGCTTGTATCCAAGCCTTTGTATTTCCCAAGATTAATATGGATCTTCTATTTTAACTCTTTGACCATCTTGGTAGGAGGCGACAAATGCATCATTAAAACCCATTTGAACCAATTGTTTTCTAAATTTTTGCGCTTCTTCCAGAGTTTCAAAATTTCCTAGTGAATACGCATAAAATGGATTTGTTTTTACAAAAAGAGTATTGGTCAGTGCCTCGGAAGCCAAGGTCACATTATTTTCAACAAAGGATTTCACCTGAACAGAATAGATTTTTTCCTTATTTAAAAACTCTTTTGCCAAATAAAATTCTTTAACCAAACTCAGCTCTTCGTTCTGGGATTTTAGGTTATCTATCCTTGCCTTGATTACATCCAAACTATCTATGGACACCAAGAGATTACCTTGGTTCTCAAATGATTGCTTACTGCTTAGCCCAGCCGTAAAGGAAGTAATGGCCAAAGTACCAATCACAAAAAGTCCAACAAACCCCAAAAGAATGTTCCGTTGCAGTTTTATTTTACGGAGATCTTTATTCTTGTATTTTATTTGGTCTAGAAGTCTTTCGTTGATAATCTGGGCCTTATCTATATCCTTATGAAGGTCCAACAAATCGCTTTCTTCAATAAAAGGCATATTGTGAAGGGGTTATAATTATATGTTATGCTAAAAACATAACAACCAATAAGTTAATCTGAATCTACACAAAAATAGAGTTTTTACAGAAAGAAAAAAACTTTACGGCTGTAAAGCTTTAAATAATCTGATCTTGTTGGATTTTTTTTAATTAGATTAAATGAATTCCATCATCTTGAATGTTGATTTTACGTTGGCGATATAAAATCCCGACACCTTTTTTAAAAGCCTTTTTGCTCAAGTGCAGTGTTTTCTTGATTTCCTCTGGCGATGATTTATCATGAAGCGGTAAAAATCCACTATTCTCTTCAAGTTTGTCCAAGATCATTTTGGCTGTGGGCTCCAACATTTTGGCACCAATGGGTTGCAGAGAGATATCCAATTTTTTATCATCCCTAACATTTTTCACGTATCCTTTCAACTCATCTCCAATAGAAATTGGCTTAAAAATGTCACTGTCAAAAATGAGTCCTTTGTGCATGTTGTCCACAATGACCTCCCAACCCAATGGGGTTTTACGATATACCAAAAGATCCACTAGGTCATTTTGATTATAATCCAAACTTTCATTTGAAAGAAACTTATCTACCCTACTCGACCCTGTAAGACGCATACTTTCCTCGTCCATGTAACAATGAACAATATATTTGTTCCCATCTTCCATTCTTTCGGATTGCTCCCTAAAGGGAACAAGGAGATGCTTTTCCAATCCCCAATCCAAAAAGGCGCCGTACGCTCCCACTTCGACCACTTCTAAATAGGCAAACCCATTGCGGATAATCTTGGGTTTTAAAGTAGTGGATATGGGACGCTCTGCATTGTCCAGATAACAAAACACTTCCAAATCCTGATCTATTTCAAAATCTTCGGGAACATACTTGTTTGGCAAAAGTATTTCCGTGCCCTCATCATCACCTAAAAAGAGTCCTATACTGGTACTTCTTAGGACTTTAAGGGTATTGTAATTTCCCAATTCTATCATACGGCAAAGGTAGCTGTAAAAAACGGGTATAAAAAAAGCTGCCCTATTACGAGCAACTTCTTTTTTTTTAGGTCGTAATCCTAATTATAAACCGATTCTTTTCCAAAGTGCTTGGCCAACATGTAATAGATGACCGCACGGTGTTTATTTTTTTCTGACCTCCCATACGCATCAATAACACTATTAATGGATTCCATTAAAGCAGGGGTGTCGGCAAGACCCAATTTTTTAATCAAGAAATTGTTTTTCACCGTTTCCAATTCCTTATCGTCGGACCCAGAAACTTTGGAAGCGTCCAAATTGTAGATAGCCGGTCCCAATCCTACAGCAACTTTGGTCAACAAATCCATGTCCGGAGTCTGTCCAAATTTGCTTTTGATGTCCTCAGCGTACTTTTCTATTAATTCGTCTCTTTTACTCATAATTTGTTAGTGTTCTTATTTGATTTATAGCTAAGGTTCTAAGATATGAAATCGAAGTACCCAAGCAAAATTTTATTGTTCAATACTCGAGGTGTGGCCACTTCCAGGATTTTTGGTTGATTGGATTTTGAATAAAATTCCTTCAACCTGTCTTCTAATTCTACCTCATTTTCTGCACTTATATGCTCAAAACCGTACATGTCTGCCAAGTGTTTAGCAGATAATTCGTGGCTGGTCTCAAAAAAGGTTTCAAATTCTTCCGTATCCTCCTTACCTGGCAAAATTCTAAAAATCCCACCGCCCGAATTATTGATAAGAACAATCCTAAAATCTGGACGTATATATTTGTTCCACAGGGCATTGCTATCGTAAAAGAAACTTAGGTCGCCCGTAAGAAGCAACGTTGGCACTTTGCTGTAAATAGAACTGCCCACCGCTGTTGATGTAGTACCATCTATTCCACTTGTGCCACGATTACAGAATACTTTTAATGATGAGTCCATTGGGAAAAGCTGCGCATACCTTACTGTGGAGCTATTTGCTAAATGCACTTGATACCCTTTGGGTATTTTTTTGATGATTTCGTCAAAAGCGGTAAAATCTGAAAATGGAATTTCCTTGAGATAGGCATCCCGTTTTGCTTCGTAGCTATCCTTTTTCCTTTCCCAAAATATTTTAAAATCACTTAATGGTTCAATTTCAGAAGAAACAACTTCTTTGAAAAAATGATTTGGAGTTGTTCTGATATGTTTCGTTAAGCAATAAAAAGTATCGTTTGCTTTTTTGATATCCACATGCCAATGCTGTTTTGGCTTGTACTCACGTAAAAAAGCTTTAATTTTCTTGGAAACTATCAGCCCCCCGAATGTCACCAACAAGTCAGGTTGTAATGTCTTGAAAAACTCCTCCCTGTTCTCGGATTTTTCAATGGGGGCAATAATGCTATCAATGCTCTCAAAAAATTCAGGATGATGCAAATTGGAAGTAGTCTCTGTGAATAGCAAGGTGTTGGGGTCCTTCACTAGAGCTTCCAAAATCTCAGCTTCAATCGCATTGGGTTGATTTACTCCCACCAAAACCATTTTTCGGGAGCTTTTTTGCCAAACCTTAGCCAACTCTTCCCAATTCTCCTCGTTTAAACTATCTTCCATAAAACCTTTATCAAGGTCTTGAATTTTCACCGAAGGCTCCTTTACCCTACCGTACAAAGGTTCTTCAAACGGAATATTGATATGAACGGGATATTTTTCATCAAAAGCCACAGAAAGCGCTTTGGAAATTTCCGCTTCGTTATGTTCTTGTATTTCCTCTTGACTTTGTTCCAGCAGCGACTTGCCATATTTTGAAATGGTGCCTGTTGCGTGAGCGATATCCTGCTTCAAATTAGCGGAGTAGCCAATATGCTTTTGCAGCACATTCTCTTGTCTTATCGTTTGGCCATCTCCAATATCAATTCGATAACTTGGTCTATCCGCAGAAACCACGATAAGAGGAACATCACTATAATAAGCTTCTGCAACGGCTGGATAAAAATTCAACATGGCACTGCCCGATGAACAAAGCACGGCAACAGGTTCCTGCAAATGCTGCGCCATGCCCATGGCAAAAAAAGCAGCACAGCGTTCGTCCACAATACTAAAGCATTTAAAAAAAGAATTCTTGGTGAAACTTATGGTCAAAGGTGCATTTCTGGACCCTGGTGAGATAACAATGTTTTTAACTCCCCTCGATTTGAAATACAATACCAAGGTTTGTGCAGAAGGTATATCTGAGTAAATCATGGAATACAAAAATACATCATCTAGACGGTAAAATACCACAATCTAGAGCTTCAATTTATAGAATGCCCAACATGGTTTTACTTTTGTTTTGCGTCTCGATCCATTCGCTCTCGGGGTCGGATGCTCCCGTTATTCCTCCGCCTACAAAAATGGAAGCTTTGTCGTCCTCTAACTGCATACATCTAAGGTTAACAAACAAAGACAGTTCTCCTTGGGAACTTAAATTTAATTCACCCAAGAATCCAGTATAGAAGGTTCTTTGGTAGTTCTCATTGGCTTGAATAAATTGTTGTGCTTCGCCTGTGGGAATCCCACAAACTGCTGGAGTGGGATGCAAAGCATTGATCACCTTTTTTACCTTTAGATCAGCTAGCATGGTTCCGCGCACCTCGGAACGTAAATGCCAAAGGTTGCCCGCCCTTACCGATTCGGCTTCGTCTATTTCCAAACGTTCCATGGTGTGCGCCAGTTTATCCCCGATGTATTCCGAAACCATTTGTTGTTCCTCAATCTCTTTACTGCCCCATTTTGGGTCCTCGTTTTCAACGAACGTCAAGGTTGCGGCCAAGGACATGGTTTGCAATTTTCTATCTTTTACTTTCACCAAGGTTTCGGGAGTTGCGCCACACCATGTTCCAACTTTAGGATGATGAAAAAGATATCCAAAAGCATTGGGGTAATGATGAAGTAGCGTTTTGAAAATTTGAGCAGGATTCTTTGTGATCGGTACTTCTATCCTTCTGGAAAGAACAACTTTTTGCAACCTTCCTTTTTCGATTTCTTGGATTCCGCTTTTAATCAAATTCAAATGGTCTTCTTTTCCTGTTTCATCTAGAGAAATTTTAGAATTTATTGGTGGTTTGTCCAATATAAATTCTCCCTTCCAAATCTCATCAGGTTGAATAAGAACAGCTTCATTTTCTTTATCAAAAGGGGCAAAAACAAATCCCCTTTCGGTAAAATCAGTGGATACCACAAGCTCTTGGTCAGATTGAAAAACTGCCAATAACTCCTTGTGGTCAGGTTTTCGATAAATGGCAAAAGGCAGGCCGTTTTCAAGGCAAGATTCAATCCTTTCAAAAACTTCTTGAAGCTCTCTATTTTCTGGGTAGTGCAATGGTTGTCAGTTTACAATTGGAAATCAGATTACCCTCCTCGTCCGTAATTTTTATCTCCCAAAGCTGGGTGGTTCGTCCTTTATGGAGCATGGATGCCTTGGCATACACAAAGCCTTCTTTTATGGAACGAACATGGTTTGCAGCAATTTCAATCCCACGAACAAAAAACTTTTGACCGTCCAAGAAAATATAGGATGCTGCGCTCCCCACGCTTTCGGCAAGTGCTACGGATGCACCACCGTGAAGTACACCATCTGGTTGGTGTACCTTTGGTGTAACGGGCATTTTGGCCAGAAGAAAATTTTCGCCTACATCAATATAGGTAATATCCAAAGTTTCCATTAATGTGTCCTTGCAAATTTGGTTGCAAACGGACAGAATCTTCTCTTTATGCTCGTTCATCCTTCTATTTTTTGTAAAATTACACAAAGCTTTGGCAATATCTAATCAAGTGACCTCAATCATGTCCAACACAGAGAAGACCGTTACCTACACCACTGAGAATACCTATCTGACGCAGAATGAATTAACCCCTAAAACCAAAAATGTATGGTTGGTTTTTCACGGTATTGGTTATTTGAGCCGCTATTTTGTAAAGTATTTTAATGGTTTACACCCTGAGGAAAACTATATTCTTGTTCCACAGGCACCATCCAAATATTATTTAAAGAACGAGTATAAATATGTAGGTGCAAGTTGGTTGACCAAAGAGAATACGGCCACAGAGGTAAAAAATGTGCTGAATTATATTGATGCTGTACTCGAGGCAGAAAATCTTCCTGACGATGTTAACCTTATCCTTTTCGGGTTTTCGCAAGGTGTTTCGGTGGCTACCAGATGGTTGGCCAGTAAAAAACCTCGCTGCAAAATGGTTGCACTCTATGCAGGTGGTATTCCCAATGAACTTACTGCTACCGATTTTGAATTTTTGGACCAAAATGCCACTGAGATAAAAATTATTTACGGTGACCAGGATGAATATTTGACCCCGGACCGATTAAAAGGTGAAAAAATAAAAATTGAAACCTTATTTCAAGGTAAGGCAGATATCATCACTTTTAAAGGTGGACATGAAGTTAAACCGGAAATAATCAAGAACTTAATTTAACTTCTGCTTAATTGGCAGTTTCCTCCTTAGGTGCTTCTTCTTCGTAATATTTGATAGTTCTGGTGATATAGGTATTACCGGGAGCAACAATCTGCTTTACCCAATTGCTTGGTTCATGACTGTCAAATTGAAAAATATACTTGTCCGCAGATTCCGTATTTATCGTTTTCTTGATGACTTTGCTCAAAATACCCTCAGCAGTATAGTTATAAAACCTTTTTTTCTGCGAAACAAATTCCCTTTCGACCATATCATATAAAAAGTCTTCGCTAGTAACCAAGTTACCCTTGCTATTAAAAACTTCTTCGGTGGCTGTATTGGGCTCACCATCAATATACTCCTTGGTTAAAATAACCTCTTGGGTTCCATTGGGACCTTTTTTAGTAGAAGTCCTGACTGATTTTTGTAAAATTCCATTGGTAAAAGTACTTACCGTATGCTCATTCTTTATTTCCGAATATTCAAAAGTGGTTTCATCAACACCATCACCATTGGATGATATAATACGAACCAATTTTCCTTTATCATCATAATGATATTGTTCTTGCTCCAAAAACTGTTTGTCATAAGAAATTATCTTCTCAATAACTTTTCTGTTCGGAATTGTATCCACTTCGTAAAAGTTGGCCATGGAAGTGGATTCGTCCAACACATTATTCTTATAACTTTCCATACGTTTTTCAACCAGTTCACCATTATTATATTTATAGTAAGTGATGTCTTGATCGTTATCATTGTATTGGGTAACTGTCTTGGTCAACACGCCTTCCTTATTAAATTCAAATAATTCCTTGCCATAGTCTGTAGAAACCAAACATGACTCAACCCTTCCTTTGAGGTCAAAATCCTCTACCGTAAAGATTTGTACCTCTTGAGACCATATTCCAAGAATCTGGAAGAATGAAAAAAGTAATAAAGTGGTGTAGTGTTTTTTCATACTGTAAAATTAGTCGTTAAAAACGCAACTGAAAAATCTAAACCGCATATATCCTGCCACAATAGGCAAGAAATGACCTAAAATTTACGCTGGGGGTCAAAAGGTGAAATGTCCATGGAGGTTTTATCACCTGAAATAAGTTCGGTAACCAACTTGCCTGTCGCTGGGCCCATGCTCCACCCCATCATGGCATGGCCTGTGGCAATGGTCAGATTATCGATATTTTTAGGTCTCCCTATGTATGGCAGACCATCGGGCGATACCGGCCGTAGACCACACTTCGCTTGGCTTTTGGCCTCTTCCGAAATATGGAACCCCATGTAATAGTCTTCCACACCTTTTGCAATGGCCTCTACCCTTTCCTTTCGAATATTATGATTGATTCCCGAGAATTCCATGGTTCCGGCAAAACGGGTAAATCCTTCCATTGGGGTGACGGCGATCTTTTTCTCCATTAAAATGGCCGGCATGGTTATATTGGTCGGTTCCTCTACATTGATTCGATATCCTTTACCTGCCTGCAATGGCAGTTTTAGTTTTAATTTTTTGGCGAGTCCCGATGTCCATGACCCAGCTGCAAAAACAACTTCTTCCGCTCGGTAGGATGCTTTATCGGTCGTTACTTCTGTAATCTTACCATCCGACACGGATAGGTTGGTGACCGGTTCATTTTTATGAATGTCCACCCCGACCTTTTCCAAGTGTTCCAACATCTTTTTCATGATCAGTGGCGGCGTGGTATGGCGATCACACTCCCAAAGAATGGCACCTTTGGCATTAAAGTCCACCTTGGGCTCTATTTTCTTCAATTCCGATTTGGAGAGATGCTTGCCCACCAATCCCATTTTGGCCGCTTTTTCCACCACCTCCATTTCGTGGTCCCGGGCTTTCTCGGTCTGGTACACCATCATCAGACCTTGTTTACCTATGGCAAAGTCCCCGAGGTCCCCCGAATCTTTTATGCCTTCATACAATTCCCTGCTCAAAATATTGATGTCGCGAATAATGGACATGGAACGCTCTACCTTGGCGTGGGTAGAGGATTTTTTAAAGTACCACGCCCAGCGAATAAAATCGAGGTCCAACCGTGGTTTCATGTAAAACGGGCTCGAGGAATCGAACATATACCTTAGCCCCTGTGTGATCATGCCTGGGGAAGCCAAGGAAACAATATGACTTGGTGTAAGATAACCCGCATTCACGAACGAAGCTCCAAAAGTAATATCCGATTTGTCCAAAAGGGTTACCTGGTGTCCTGCCTTCTGCAAAAAGTAAGCAGTGGAAAGTCCAACGATTCCACCTCCAACTACAATTACACTTTTGTTCTTGCCCATTGCCACAACTTTAGGGTGTTCATTAAAAGAAGCGCCAAGATACATAAAGGGCGTGGAAATGTTAATTGTTACGTTGGGATTTCTTTATCAAAGTTTTGACTATTTTTGGAGGGTTTTGAAAATATACAGACGAATGAAAAAACTATCCTTATTGGTCTTGGGCCTAGCCTTAGCCTGTAATTCCTCCCAGAAGACCGTTTCTGAGGCACCAGAACCCAAACCAATGGTAAGTCCGGTGTCCTATGCGGAAACCATCACACAGGAAGATCTAAAAGAACATTTATATACCTACGCTTCGGATGAATTCGAAGGAAGGGAAACTGGGACTCCTGGACAAAAAAAGGCTGTTGAATATATAAAGGCGCATTACGAATCATTGGAAGTGCCACCCGCACAATCTAACGGCAACTATTTTCAAAAAGTGCCATTGGAAGTTTCAAAAGTACCTGAAGGTACCATGAGCATCAACAATACCGCTTTTGAATTGGGGGAAGACATCCTCACGTTCTCCGCTGCAAAAGGAAATTATACAGAAATCGTTTATGCAGGTTATGGCATTGAAGACGGTGACTACTCCGATTATTCTGGTATCGATGTACAGGGAAAATTTGTACTGATCAAAGCTGGGGAGCCCGTTAACGAAAATGGCATCTATGAAATTTCCGGTGATATGGAAAAATCAGTTTGGAGCAATGCATCCGAAGCCGTTGGTAAAAAGAGTGAAATTGCACATGCTAAAGGAGCCATTGGTATATTGTATTATGATATGTTGAGTTTTCCGAGGTTTCAAGGCTATTTCCAGTTCATGAAAAACAACAAAAGTGGAAGAATGCAATTGGCCTCTGACGATAGCAATGATGTATTGATTTATATAAACGATGATGCCGCCAAAACATTAAAAAGTGATATAGAGGAAGATCATGTGCCAAAATCCATCAAAACGGATATTGAAATGGACATTACCAGCGGCAATGATGAAATAAACTCCGAAAATGTGGTTGCCTTTATTGAGGGAACTGAAAAACCTGACGAATACGTGATTATTTCCTCCCACTTGGACCATATTGGAATAACTGGCAAAGGACAGATCAATAATGGGGCCGACGATGATGGTTCGGGAACCGTTGCCTTGTTAGAGATTGCCCAAGCATTTAAAAAAGCTGCGGATGAGGGCAATGGTCCAAAACGATCCATGGTTTTCCTGCATGTGACAGGTGAAGAAAAAGGGCTGTTGGGATCAAGATACTATACCGATGTTGATCCAGTAGTTCCTTTGGAAAACACTGTAGCCGACCTTAATATTGATATGATCGGTAGAATCGACCCCAATTACGGTGGAGCTAGAAATTATCTGTATTTGATCGGTTCTGACAAATTAAGTACCGAACTGCATAATCTTTCGGAAGAAGTCAATAAAAAGTATACCAATATTGAGTTTGATTATACGTATAATGATGAGAATGATCCCAATAGATTTTATTACCGAAGCGATCATTACAATTTTGCCAAGAACAATATTCCGATCATATTCTACTTTAACGGCACCCATGCGGACTATCATAGACCCGGCGATACTCCCGACAAAATAAATTATGATCTTTTGGAAAACCGTGCCCGTCTAATTTTTTATACGGCATGGGAAATTGCTAACAGACCTGGCAGATTAGTGGTTGATAAAGCTGCGGATTAAAAAATAAATGTCAAAGAAATAAAAAGCCCTCAAAATTGGGGGCTTTTTTATGTGATAATATGTGAACTTCCTTTAAAAATAAAGTCTATTTAGTTCTCGACTGCGCTCGAATTGACATCAAAAACTATAACTATGTCCAAAAGTGATGGTCAATTCGCTTCTATTACCTGTTGTATGATGTTTGAACAATTGGATGAGATTAAAATGGAAATTGTGTTTTTCTTTGAGTACATAAGACAGACTTGCCCTTATATTGGTCACATTTGTTTTTGTAATACCCGAATTACTAGTATTGTATGATGCACCAAAATTGGTGTTCAATGTATTATCAAAAAATTTGTTGTTGATGTTCAATGTAGGTCCCCATGTAGTAGAGTCTTCAATACCAATTGTATTGATTGTGCCATTTAATGCAGACGTAACATTCATATTTCGGTTTGGTAGTCCCATAGTGTAAGAAACATTTCCGTTATGAAACGTGGAAGCATTTCCAATCCGAACTATTCCATCTTCTGCATTGGAAACATCGGCCAAGGCATAGTTGATGTTCAAATTTTGCTGCAAGTCTTCTCTTTTGGAGAGCATATAATTGATGTTCAAATTTGCACTTTGTGACAGTTGTTTATAGTCCAAAACATCATAACCATCATCCAATAAATTATCATCGTTAATGATTTCGAACTGATTTACTTTGGCATTGGTGAATGTTGTGAAGTTGGAATAGGAACCTGTTAGTGTCAATACTTCGGAAGCATTATATGTAGCATTCAAAGAGCCCACCGTCCTGTTCATGGAACTTTCCTTTTGGTTTTTAAGATCATCGCGTTGATAGCCGATATTAAAGGTCAAGTTTAATTTATTATCAAACAATACCGTACTGGTGTTCAGTGTGATATTTTCAAAATCATTATTGAAAAAATAAGCACCCAACGTTTCGTATCCAGGGGCGATCCGTTCATAAGCTATTCCCAAAGTGGACTTATCAAAACTATAGTCCAATCCACCACGGAAGGCATCAAAATATTGGGTTGACATTCTATCGTTCAAAAAAAATCCTGCCAGATTTCCTTGTCCCCTCTTGAGCTCATCAGCTCTTAGATCTTGGGTTATGCCCGATGTAGCATAAGCGGCATTGACTTTTAGATTTTCCATAATCTTATAAGATCCTTCCAAGCTCAGTACTAGGTTTTCCTTCGGAGTTGTACCTTGTTCATCGGGAACACCAGCAATTGAATTGATATCATCTTTGGCATAAAAAGCGATAACTCCTACCGAATACCTCTCTTGCTCATACCCGACTTTTAACCCGTAGCCCATCCGTTGAAAAGCGGGAATGGTCTGCTCATCTCCATCAAATTCAGTAGCTTTTAATAATCTACCGGCCATGGCACTGACTTTCCAAGGTCCTTTTGGAGTCAGTTCCACTCCTCCCCCTGTAAATTGATGCCCATTCAAGGTATAGGGAGAGAAACTCATGGCAATATCGCCAATATGACCCTGAATCCATTTGTATTTAGGGTGTAGGCTCAATCGGTTTAGATTAAAGGGCAAGTTATAGTTTAACTGCTCTCCTTGATTGGAGTAGCTATAACTAATGGGCATACTGAACTGGTAAAATGAGATATTGAGGTTACCCTGTAAAAAATAGGTGAAGGGTTGCCTGCCCTGTTCTTGGTTAGAGTTGTAAAAAACACCTTTGGATGAGACTCCCCCACCGAGTTTAAAGACTTTGCCTTTGCCCAAGGTCTCCAAATCAACGATTTGGGCAGAAACAGTGGCAACAAAAAAGAAAAAAGACAGCGTGAGCCAACATTTGGCCGCTTTTTGGATTGGCATTGTAGGTTAGGATTTGGTAATGGTTCTGACTTAGGTTTTCATAGTTTTTGTTTTGAGGTTGATATTTGATTTACTATGTCTATTATCCTAAATATTAGATTAGAGCTAATTTGCTCTGACGGTTATGGAATTTGATTATAATCATAAAATATTCTTTTCTATTAAATCCCCACCAATATATTTAATTCGTTCTTCAACACTATTAATTCCTCTCAAATCTGTTTTGGTTGGTCCAAAAATTTCATAAGGATGGTAAGTCTTGTATGTTAGAAATTGATAGGATGCCAGAGGAACACCTTTGATATTATATACTATTAACTTATAATTATCTTTTGGATTTGGACGATAATCCTTAGGTGGATTTGTAGACCAACCTACCTTTTCTGAAGTGATAAAATCTTCAGCAATTGCATAACCGATAAATGTTTTGGAAATGAATTCATTGGTTTTGGGGTCTTTTATGCCTTGAAATATATTATATCTAGATTTTGTAACCATCCCATCAGAAACTGCACTCGTTCCAGATGTTGTTCTATCGAAAAACACAAAAACAGGGTCAGATATGAGCCTATCTACCTTGAAACTGGCATAAGCTTTTAACTCTTCTTCTTCTTTTACTATTTTTTGAAGATTTGGGGGCAGTATGTCCTTGCTTATTATAAATTCCTCAATCGCCGAATCGTTTACGCCATCATTATCCAACAGATTGGAGCTAATTAAATATTTTGCCATTTGTTTTTCTGTAGGATAATATTTAGGATCTTGGACCGCGGCCCTTTTTCCTTTTATCACATACTCTATTGTATGGAAGAAATATTTTTTGTCATCTAAAAAAAGTGGGGATACAATAAATTCATTTCTAAAATTAAAAACATGCCTTCCACTATTATCCACTATTTTATAAAACGCTTCATTCAAAGAGTCATTCTTTACCTTTATTTTTTCAATATGTCCAACCTTGACCTTATCAACTAGAATATCTCCTTTTTTGACTTTAACTTTTTGAGCTTGCATGGATATGCAGGTTGTAACAAGTAGAAAAAATATGTATTTGAAACTCATTGTTTTTAGATTATATATATTCATTTTCAATATTTTAATGTCCATGATAGATTGAATAGTCCCCATTTTTTTGTTTGATATACGGTTTGAAATCACCATTTTCTTCTCTAAAAATAATTTCCTTCCCAGTACTTGTGACTATCTGATTGTGTGTACCTCCCTTATGCATAATCCACCTGACATCATTCTCTTTTTCATAAATAAAAACTCGTGGTTTTCTATAGGAGTCCAGAGAGGTGATTCCTGATTGAACGGTGGGAATAAACCTCTCAATTTCTATTTTTGAAAACTCTCTTTCTTTGTTTTTAAAAGTATATAGACCACTTTCATCAATGGTAATGAAATAAGCTGAATTTGGATATATCGTTATTGATGGTAGTGACTGATTTTTTAACCCATTGATATAATCAGTCTTTCGAAATAATTTATCGTAATCAACAGTCCATGTATCAAAAAATCCTGAATTTTCCTTTACTGTTTGATAGTATTTTTTCGCACCATTCATGTCACCTTTTAAAATGGAAACGGATGCCAGATTAACACATATGACTTTATCCTTTATTTTATCCTTTATCTTTTTCCCGAAATCAGCATCAATTTGTGATTTCCAATACGTAATCGCCTCATTTAAAACTCTTTCGTCAGAAGGCGATTTCATAATACCTTCAATAAATGTTTTGGATGTAGCATTAAATATTTCGGTATCATCCGTTTTTGTTTTTTTAAACACGCCGAACGGTATGTTCACCTCTGGATTTTTAATCAATAAATACTGATGTTCATTAATGAAGTCTTGTACATGTTTCGTTAAAATCTTCGCTTTTGTTTGATTTCTATGGGTAGGGCTATCCAAAGGATAATTATCTGGATTTACAACAACTGAAAGTTGAACATCTTCAGTTAAAGTATGCAGTAATTTGTCACCATGAACAATTAGCATCAAATTTATTGTCCCATTCAATTGAATTAGGCCATTATCCATTCTTAATTGGTTTCCTAAAAATCCTGTGATAATTTTTAAATCTGCATTTTCATCCACTTGTTGAAGTCCATCAATAAAGACTCCATCGGTAAGCGAAGCTAAATCAGGGTAGGCATCCTCAGGATAATGTTCAGGATTTGGTTGATAATTCCAATATTCTCCATCGTCCTGGATTTCATAGCTGAATGTTTTTATAGTTTTTAAGTAATCTGGTCGTTCAAACCCAAATGTTACTTTATAGCTTGAAATGTCCGCTTTTTGGGCCATTGCAGCAGCCCCTATTAGTAACATACATTGGAAAAACAGTTTTTGTTTTATTCTTTTTGACAGCATTAGTACAGGTGTTTAATGTTTTCTTTGTTTTCTAATCTAAAAGTCTGTTTAAAGGATATCTTACCCTTCTGTCGCTTAAGGTACCAAGTATTCGCAGCCAGAATCAAACCATCATTGGTTTGTTCTATCCAGCCTACCTTGTAGAGTTTTTCGTTTAAATTGATTTCCCAGAGCTTGTCTTGAGCATAGGTGGTAGAAATGCATAATGCCAATACTAGCATTAGGTAATTGTTACGTAGCATAAGTAAATTTTTAATGGTTACTATCTGTTTTCTTCCATATTCCTTTTTGGAAGAAAATTGATTTGGGGTTATGCTGCGTTTTGTTTTTGGTTGAAGTCTATGTTTTCATTGGCAGTGTATTTATTTAATACTATCTCTATCTCCTTTAACGATCCTTGAACTGTGCATAAAACCCTCCGTCCCATTAGGTGTACGCACCTTCCACCAATCTGAACTCGCATCCAGTATTTCCAACTGTGTATTGTTATTGACTTGGGAAAGAATTTTTGAAGATGTT
>NHBR02000108.1 GCA_002167435.2 Allomuricauda sp. TMED12 | reverse complement strand
CTTTTTAGTAGCGGGGACTGGACTCGAACCAGCGACCTTCGGGTTATGAGCCCGACGAGCTACCTACTGCTCTACCCCGCGGTTTTATAACTTTCTAACTGACAGTTAGTTAATATTTCTTCTGATTTCATTAAATGCCCTCTCCGTATGCGTTTCCGTATGCGGTAGAGAACAACAAAAATACCATTAATAAATGTAATTTCACAAGATTGGTATATTTATTCAGGTACCCCAACGCAGTTATTTTTGTTTGTTACATGCTTCTACTTATCGATATGAGCCATAATTGCACAAAATATTTTTTAAAGTTTTCCCTATAATGAATCATGTTCTTCTATTTGAAATCTGCGTCCAAAAGATTAACTTCATTCCGTTCACTTGGTTTAAGAAAATTCATAGATATAAACTTTTATGGTTATATAACTGTGCCTTTTCAGGCTAGCCAACATCAATTGTATTGAACTTATATTCCCTTGCAGGTCAATATCACAATGTGTTAGCAATTATTTAAAATTCAAATAATCCTCACAAGAATTTACATTTCTTTAACAATAAATAAGTATAATTCTTACAAATAATGAATTTTATTTCATTATACTTGTAGGGTAATTTCTTGCATACTTATTTGCAAGTTAATTTATTCCCCCATAAATATTTATTGAAACTAGTCCGATGTGTCTCGGATTGGCGTAGCCATGGCCATTCTCATTTTTTTGTCATTTCACTCAAAGGTTTGTACCTCTTAAGATGAACCTTTTATAGCCGACGAGGTAAGTTTTTCATCGATTCTAGTTCAAATTTGTTTATCCATTTCTAAACCAATAATCCTTTTAATAGATGAATAAAGCTTATTCAGGCTGGCATGTTTTATATGTTAGAAGTCAGCATGAAAAAAAAGTAAACCTTTTATTGGAGAATGAAGGTTTGAACTCTTTTTTACCAATTACCACAGAGATAAGACAATGGGTTGATAGGAAAAAGAAAATTAAGAAGCCATTATTCCCTTCGTATGTCTTTGTAAGTATTAGTTCTAAAATGGAATTCCATAAAGCGCTTAATATAAAAGGTGTAATCAATTACGTAAAGTTTGGGAATAATTATGCAAAGGTTCAAGAATATGAAATTTTCAGAATTAAACAATTGCTTGATTTAGATTCCATTACCGAAATAGGTATAGTCGATAGTATACCAAAAATTGGTGAGAAAATGATGATAAATTATGGTCCTCTCGATGGTATGCCTTGTATTGTAACAAGAGTTGGAAACCGAGGCAAGGTATATGTGGAAATTGAATCTTTAAAACAGAATATAACTGCTAATCTTCCTATTTCATACTTAATTCCCCTGCGAATTTTTAAAGGAGCATAGTTGCCTATTACACAGTATTATAATTGAAGGGTATAAGCAATTACGATTTGCATATTCCTTAAAGTGAAAATTTAATTTATTAAAACGTACATATCATGGAAAACAAATTAAGTAATGCCTTATTAGAAGAAGGATTTCATTTACAAGAATATACTAATCTTTTCGATGAAGATGGAATCAAGAGGTTTCAAAATTATTGGCATAATCTTCCAGAGGACAGCTATATAAAAGGTGATTTTAAATACCGTCAAAGACGGTATTCAAAGTTTAATTATAATCCTAAATCGAAGAAGTTAAAATTTTTATCGTCATCTTACTTTCAGGAAGAAGAGCATAACAACATATATGGGGGGAAGGACAGGGTTTTCTTTCCGTTGGAAACTAATCTCATTAAAGATCCTTTTTTGCAAACGTTTTTAGAACTGGATTTTGCTTTTTTTTTAGATCAGGGGTTATTGAATGAAAGGGTTTATGAAGTTGGGGTCCATCAGATGCGGACCATTTCGAATAGTTCTGCTGAGGGAATAGTTACACCTGAAGGTATGCATAAGGATGGTCATTTTGCATTTGCGGTCCACTTCATTAATCGTAATAATATATTAGGAGGTACTACAAATTTATATGACAACAATAAATCCAAAATTAATAGTATGGTATTAAAGTCCTTTGGAGAAACCTTATTCATTGAGGATGACAAATTATTTCATGAAGTGACACCAATTAGGTCTGTAGATAGTGAGCAGGTTGGGTATAGAGATGTTCTAATAATTGAATTTTATTGATAAAGTAAAAGAAGCACAGGTCTTATAAAGGTTTGAGGTATTTCAAACCTTGATGCTATACAATTGGATAGCTAAACAATTTCTGGTATAGAGTCATTTTTGCAGGTAAGATTACGGGAAGGGGCACAAAACAAATATAAAGTCTAAGTTGGCTAAACATGAACAAATGGAAATAGCAGTAAAGAATAGAATAATAATCGATTACTGGGTAAAAAAACTCAAAAAATTTGATTGCTTGGTTACTAAACCAAAGAAAATTTACACCACTGAAAAATTCAGTTTTGAGCAAAAAGATTTAAAAAGGTTAAACCAAATTGCAGATGGAGACAATCTTGCTAAGATTGGTTTGATATTGGCAACTTATTCTTATCTCATAAAAAGGTATTTTATTGATTTCGAGGGCTCAATATCATTATCCGTTTCCTTAAAGGGTCAAGAAATAAAACCTGTACTTCTTGAAGTAGCCAATGTGCAACATGTCCCATTTGAAGTGTACGTACAAAATGTAAAAAAGGAGCTTCAAGAATGTTTAAAATATAAGGAATACCAATCAGAAGATCTTAAAATAGCATTAGAAGGTGAATCGATTGTTAATGCAAGTCGATTTGGTTTAATGATTGGGAAAGCTTTAGGACATGAATGTAACGGTCTTCTGTTAAAAATTGAGTCATTAAATACAGCCAAATTAGATTTTAGTTTTGAATGTGGATTGTCTCAGGCACCTCCTCATCTCATCGAACATTTCCAAATGAATTTTGTTAGGTTCTTGGAAAATCTTGAGGAACTGATGAACCAACCTCTCCACAATATTGAAATTTTGGACTTGGGAGAGAAAAATCGTGTTTTAGTAGATTTTAATAAAACCACCGAACCTTATCCAAGTGAAAGGACAATCATGGGTTTGTTTGAAGATCAAGTGAAAAAAACTCCGAGCAAAGTTGCCCTTATATTTGGTCAAAAGAAATTATCATATTTTGAGTTAAACGCTCAAGCCAATAAACTTGGTCGATACTTGAGGGAGAAATATGGTGTTAAAGAAAATGAAGTTATTGGGATAAAACTGGACAAAAGTGAATTACTGATTGTTGCTATATATGGGGTTCTAAAGGCTGGGTCAGCTTATATGCCTATTGATCCTACTTACCCAATCGATAGGATTGAGTTTATGAAAAGAAATGCCAATTGTAGAATAGTGTTGGATACACCTGAAATGGAGTCTTTTCTTTCAATAGAAAATCAATATTCAGCTTTAAACCTAGAAACAATAAATTCTCCTGATGATTTGGTTTACGTTATTTATACATCGGGTACAACAGGCAATCCAAAAGGTGTGATGATTGAAAACAGGTCACTGGTAAATAGACTGGCTTGGATGCAAAAGTCCTACCCTTTGAAGGAATCAGATACACTGATCCAGAAAACCACCTTTTGTTTCGATGTGTCTGTTTGGGAAATTTTTTGGTGGAGTATATATGGTGCATCATTGTCAATTCCTGAAACTGGTGCGGAAAAGGACCCAGTTTTGTTGATTGAGAATATTTCAAATAATGATGTTACGGTTGCCCATTTTGTTCCTTCAATGTTATCAGAGTTTTTGGGTTACGTTAAAGGAAATCCAAAACTTGAAGAGCAGCTTTCCCCAATTAAACAAGTATTCGTAAGTGGAGAAGTTCTCAGTATTGCTCAAAGAGACAGTTTTTTTGAAATATTGCCTAAAGTCGGTTTAATGAATCTATACGGCCCAACAGAAGCCACAATAGATGTTAGCTATTATGATTGCTCAAAACCGTTAAGTTTTGATACTGTTCCCATAGGAAGGCCAATTGATAATATACAGCTATATATATTGGATGGAGAACAGAGACCTCTTCCTATAGGTGCAATTGGTAAACTCTATATTTCAGGAGTTGGACTTTCCAGAGGTTATATAGGTGCACAAGAATTAACATCTGAAAAATTCGTAGTTAATCCATTTATTAAGTATACCAAAATGTATGATTCAGGCGATTTGGCTAGATGGTTACCGGATGGTAATATTGAATTTATTAAACGATCCGATTTTCAGGTGAAATTTAAAGGATATCGGATAGAATTAGGTGAGATAGAGAGTGCATTAATTCGAATTCCGGAAATTACGCAAGCAGTTGTAATGGTCAAAGAATGGGGTTCAAATCAGGTAATAGTTTCATATATTATTTGTAATGGGGATATAGGTTCATCTCAAATACAACAATCCCTTGAGAAGATTCTTCCTGACTATATGGTTCCGAGTTTCTTTATTAAACTTGAAAAACTACCCTTTAAAGTAAATGGTAAATTGGATAGAAATTCTTTACCAGATTTAAGTGAAAGTAATTTTAAATTAAAGGAATATGTTGCTCCGGAAAATGAACTTCAAAAAGAGATTGTTCAAATATGGCAAGAAGTTTTGAACTTAGAAAGAGTAGGGATTACAGATAATTTTTTCGAAATAGGGGGGCATAGCCTTATGGCTACTAGAATTGTAAACAGAATAAATCAAAAAACCAATAGAATCATTTCAGTACGGGATTTCCTAATGGGAGCTACCATAGAACAAATTGTTGCCGAGATGGAGGAAGGGAACAATGATACTAATAGAAATCAGGATTTTGAAGTTATCATTTAATTTTTTAGTATGAAAATGGTTCAAAGCTTATGGTCTAAACCTAGCTTAAAGTCATCAAACCTGAACCCTAGTGACAGAAACCGAGGTGGATGGCCAGTAGCAAAGTATAATTATATGTCCTGGACCTTTAGTTGTCTCCAATTGCGAAAGTTTTATGACGATGTAGAATTGGTGACAGATGATTTTGGGTATAACCTCTTAATTGAAAATTTGGAATTACCCTATACAAATGTGCATGTTGTTCTTGACTGCTTAAACGAATATCACAGCGATCTTTGGGCATTAGGGAAATTATATACTTATGGATTACAGGATAAACCATTTATTCATGTTGATGGTGATGTGTTCATTTGGGATAGATTTCCCGATATAATAGAAACGGCAGAATTATGTTGTCAGAATTATGAAGTGGGGGAACCAGGGTATTTGCATGTTTATAATTTTATTCAAAACTATTTCAACTATATCCCAAATTTCCTAGTGAAAAAGGAGAATGACCAAATTTCCAGTATTAATGCTGGAATAATTGGGGGAACAAATATTTCTTTTTTCAAAGAGTATGTGGCACAAGCTTTTGAATTTGTAAATAGGAACTTGGATAAAATGAATGGTTTAGACATTGGGGCATATAATATGTTCTACGAACAGTATCTCTTTTTCTGCCTTGCAATCCAAAAGCAATCCAAAATTCATTATCTAATCGATGACCGAAAGAAGCTACTGGATCAATTTGTGAACTTTTTGGGTGTGCCTATGCATACGAATTATATCCATACCATAGGAGGTTTCAAAAAAAGATTTGAAACATGTTATCTATTGGAATATACTTTCAAAATGAGTTACCCAGAACAGTACTATAGATTAATTGATCTTTTAAAACAACAAAAGATTTAAGGTTGTGAAGAACCCTTTGATTTTTAGAAAAACCAACTCCAAAGAACTTGAGTTGGAATTATTTGAATATGGTGATTGTATATGTCAAGGTGGGATTTTAAATGGTATTGGCAGCAATTCTAAGGCAGATAATGAAAGCCTATATAAAGTAACGGATTTCCTTCTGCATTTATATGCACTCTCGAAAGAGGAGAAATATTTGAATAGAGCTAATTTATTTATTGATAAAGCATATTCTAATTATATACTGTTTCCAAAAAACATGACCTTTTTGACGGGAGGAGCTGGAATTATTTATTCTTTGATGAGATTTTTTGAGGAAACGACAGATGAAAAATATCTTACCAAGGCATTAGATTTAGCATTTAACGGGAGTCCTTATTTTATTGGCTCTGAACAGATTGGTGAAGGTTTGTTTGAGGGGAAATCAGGACTTCTGTTGAATATTCTTTATTTATACGATTTCACAAAGAATTTAGAACTTTTAAGAATCATAGATAAATTGATTCGAGAAATACTCTCCACAGCAATCGCCGTTAAACAAGGACTGGCTTGGTTTACTCCTTTTGAAATGGTAATACAACCAAATTGCTCTTTTGGTTATGGAGTGTCAGGTATTGGTTATGTTTTCCATATTCTTGGTAAATATTTTGGTTGTTCATCTTTTTATGAAATTTCCAATGGATGTTTTAACTACGTTAATGGCTTATGCTTTAATGAAGATTTGAGTTCTTGGTATGATAATAGGAAAGATATTTTATGTGATACTGATTTGGAGGAGCATATAAAGGAGTTTACCGAAAACAATGAATCCTTTTTTAAGGAATCACCAATGGTTGACAGTTCAATAGCAAATGGAACTGCGGGAATATGGTATTCCCAGATAGAAAATGAACAGCTATTGGAGAAGATAAATCCTTGGCCGGTTGATACAAAGAAGTGCTCAAAAGAAGATATAATTGGGTTAGCTCATATTAATGTTGAATTGTTTCACAAGTTTGGACTTAGGAATAACTATAGTAAAGCAGAATCACTGTCATTAAAGTTAAATAATACGACATTAAATGAAATAGACTATTTAGATATTGCAATGTTAAAAATGTCCTTGTTAAAAGGAAAATCATGCACATTTTATTTTAAAAAGTTTAAGTTTCAAGAAGCAGATAAAGGGATTTTGCCTGATTTTTTTCAAACACCCGAAGATGTATTTGAGTCATTGGCTAAAAGCAACTTTGGAAGGACCACGTTTATTTTGAGTAAAATAGGAGCTCTTGATAATTACGATTTCACCGAAGTTTCCTGTATAGATCCAGAAGGATTTATCAGAATGAAAATATCAAATCTAAAAGAGGAATTAAATAAACAGGTAATATTAGAAGAAGTTTTCAAGTACGAAATGGAATTGAACCATGCTAAATGGGAAAGAAAACATAATCCTTATTGGCATGCTAAACATTTGGTTTCCCTACGAGAAAGGATAGTATCTATGCAGATACCAATTGCCGAATTAGAACTGAAAAAAGTCTCTATTGTTTCGAAACATTTGAAAAATACTTATATCCCAATCCAAAAACATATTAAAGGAGGACAAGCGATTGTACCGTCCCAGACGTTTTGGAGATTCGATTTGGAAAATGGAATTAGTGAAATGAATTTAAATTCTATAAATTTTTTATTGGAATTGTTTGTAAGGCCAAAATCAATTAAAACGGCTCTTTATGAAATTCAACACTATATCAGTGCCCAAAGTGAAAGAGAATTAAAATCTTTGATTTTATATTCTGAATCCAAGAATAAATCTGATCTATTAGAACGATTGCCTTTTATTCTCACTTACCAAGTCAAAATTCTCATAGCAGATGGGGTTTTGGAGTTTTATGAAAAATAAAAAGTTCTAGTGTTTTATAAATCTGAGTCGTTATTCCAGAACTGATACACTTTTTAATGATTTAAAGTCTTCAAATTTATTGAATGATACAGGTCCTGAAATTCGGAGGTACCTCTATTGCTAATGCAAAATGTATCTTTAAATTAAGAGAAATTGTCCAGGGTATAGAGTATTCCAAAAAAATAGTGGTGATTTCGGCCATTGCTGGTATTACGGACATGTTACTTGCCGCATCAAATTTAGCATCAAATAAGGATATTCGATATAGGGAACTTAATAACGAAATTGAAGCTAAGCATTTGAAAATCATTAGGGATTTACTACCTGTACAATCTCAGTCTTATGTGCTAAGCAAGGTGAAATTTGAGATGAATTCTTTGGAACTACTGTTAAAAGGTGCTTTTCTAATTGGAGAACTTCCACCAAAACTTTTGAACAAAATCTTGAACTATGGAGCCCTTTTTTCGTCACATATTATTTACGAATTCTTTATTTCAGAAGGATTGGATATATGTTTTAAGGATAGTCAAGATTTAATAAAAACCGACACCTCTTTTGGGAAACCTTGTTTCAACATTGAATCCACTTATAAAAATTGCAGAAGTTACTTCACAAATATTTCACAAAGTATAAGCTTGGTTACCGGATTTACTGCAATATCAAAGGATATAGGAGGTTCTGCGTTGAGAAAAGATGGTGCGGATTATACTGCGGCTATTATTGCAGCTGCAGTTGATGCTGATATTCTTGAAATTTGGAGCGATGTTAATGGTGTTCATACAGCAGATCCGAAGTCCATAAAGCAATCAAAAGTTATTCCATACCTAACATATGACGAGGCTTTCGATTTTTCTTTAGTAGGAGCCAAAGTGTTATGCCCAGATGTAATTTCTTTATTAAAGGAAAGTGGCAATTCTATTAGAATTAAAAATATTTTAAATCCAAGTCATCATGGGACTTTAATTTCAAAGGACTTTGAGGGATTTAGAGAGTGCTTATTTGGGGTTGGCCATATAGAAGATTTATCGATTTTATCAGTACAGAAAGTAAAGGGAATGAAGACTTCCGATATATTTATGAGAATCTCAAACCTTCTGTCACAGTTAGAGATAGAGATTCTATCTATTATGCAGGATTTTAGAGAACATTCACTCAGCTTGGTTATTAGTAAAGGAACCTGTGCAAATGTTGAGGTGATTGATCAGATAAATAAAGTCTTTAGTTACGAAAAGGAAATGGGCAAAATCGGCCCATTAAAGATTGAAAATAATCTTGCAATTGTTGCTTTAATTGGAAGTAATAGGGGAAATGAGTCTGATTTGTATGTCAAGATGGTTCGTAGGTTGAGAAGGCGAGGCATTAATATAAAAACTATTTTAAATCGGTTTTCCGATAACCATATTGCTATTTTAATTAATGAAGATGACTTATATAAATCAATGAATGTTCTTCACGGGGAATTTGTTGAAAAAAAAGTCAATTTTTTGAGTTATAAAAAACTTAAAGATGGGGTTGGGAGATTTTTTGTTAATAAAACTATCTTCTCTTCTTCCAAATATAATCCCCAAAATTGAATTGACCTAAACCCTTAACTGCCAATCTATATTTTTATAGGATTTGGTATTTAGTTACAAGTATATAAATCAAAATATTGTAGAGCTTCTGTTTTTTATGATAGGATGCCTGCTTTTTGATTGTCCTGAATTCCAAAAATTCATATTGCTTTTTATAGGATGGTGGTAATGGTGGCCATTTATAAAGGAAATTGCTAATTGTAAGTATTCTAATTTATTATGATAAAAGCGTTCATTGAAAAGCTTAATAGAAATGACGTCTATTTAGAATTAATAGGCACAGATAAACTTAAGGCTTACTCTAATGAAAAGGAAACCCTCAACCTGTTCGTAGATGAAATTAAAGAAAGAAAACAGGAGTTAATCTCTTTTCTAAACGATAAAAGAATTAATGAATATTCGGGTTCAATTCCATTAGCTCCAAAAATGAAAGATTATCCCCTTTCTTCATCTCAGAGGAGATTGTGGATTCATAGTCAATTTAAAGGTGTTAATACTATTTATAATACGCCAGGCGTACAACTTTTTGAAGGCGATCTGTCCTTTGAGGCTTTGGAGCGTTCCTTTGGGTCGGTGATCGCCAGGCACGAGATTTTGCGGACGGTGTTCCGGGAGGGTCCTGACGGGGAT
>NHBR02000107.1 GCA_002167435.2 Allomuricauda sp. TMED12 | reverse complement strand
TTATTTAAAACCATATGAGACAGATGCCTTCCACAACAAAACTATTTTTTGTAATAGTATTCTTTTTGATGGTGTCCGTGGGTTGGTCGCAACAGAATGATACTTCCTATAAGAGGAGGGTCTTGGAGGCCAGTGAGGTCGACTTGCTTTTCAGTTACTACAATCAAGACGGGGAAAATGCTGCAGTTACAGGGGGCGAGGGCACGGAGGAATTGACCGATGCCACTTCCAGTATAGTATTGCGAATGCCCATGAACGAAGATGATATTTTAACGGTGGATGTTGGTCTGTCTGCTTATACTTCAGCATCCTCAAGTAACGTGAATCCATTGGACGGAGGTCTTAATGTCACTCCTTTTGATGCTTCATCCGGAGAATCTAGAAAGGATGTGTTGGCTTATATCAACCCAACATATTCGCATAGTTCCGATGACCGAAATTCAATTTGGAGCGCCAATGCCTATTTTTCATCAGAGTACGATTATTTTTCTATTGGTTTTGGTGGCAGTTATACCAAATTGTTCAACGAAAAGAATACCGAAATCACCCTAAGCGGGAAAGTATTTTTGGACAAATGGAATGCAATTTATCCCATTGAACTACGTGATGGTTTTTTTGATGACCGTATTTCAGGAAATGGCACATACACGCCTATTTTTTCTGAGTTTGAAAGTGAGAACAGGAATTCATATTCTTTGTCTTCGAGTTTTTCCCAGATTTTGAGCCAAAAGTTACAGGGAGCTTTATTTATGGATGTGGTTTCCCAAAATGGCTTGCTGAGTACACCGTTCCAACGCGTTTATTTTTCGGATTTTGAAGATTTTTATATTGATGACTTCCAATTGGCGGATAACGTGGAGCAATTGCCCGATAGCCGATTTAAAATACCTGTAGGTGGTCGTTTGAATTATTATTTGAACGATTTGGTAGTACTGCGTTCGTATTACCGTTTTTATTGGGACGATTGGGGCATTAGTTCCCACACCGCAAGTTTGGAGGCTCCTTTTAAACTTACAGAGAAACTTACAATATATCCGAGTTACCGATACTATACCCAAACCGCAGCAGATTATTTTTACCCAAAGGAACGGGCATTATCAACCTATGATTTCTATACTTCGGACTACGATTTATCCAATTACGATGCCCATCAATATGGGGCAGGGTTACAGTACAAGGATATTTTTACAAGTGCCAGAGTCCTTAATTTTGGGTTGAAGACAATCAACCTACGCTTTAGCCAATACGATAGGAGCGATGGTCTCAATGCCTTCATCGTTACTCTTGGAACTACTTTTGTTGGGAATTAGTGGTTAAATATCCCTCGTTTTCCAGGTCTTCCATATTATGGATTAATTTTGAGCATCCATTTTTAAGGAAATATAAATCATCACTTAACGATACTATTTCTTCATACAGGTGATCTGTCAGCAAGATGATTTTATCCAATTTTTTATGCTCAATGATGTCTTTGATTTTGGAAATATATAAAGGAGCTAAATTGGAAAAGGGCTCATCAAGAAGGATGATACTTTTATCACTGTTCAGTATAAGGTAAGTTTCCAATAATCTGAGTTCGCCTCCAGAAAGCTCAGAGGTATAATGGTTTTTAAAGAATCTGAAATGTTCAAAATCATTTACGAAGATGTTCCAATCAATATTGAACAGTTTAAAGCAAGTGCTGATTTTAATTTTTTTGGCAAGTAGTTTATGCTGAGGTAGATAGGGAACATTATTGCTTAGAAACAAAGGTTCCTTTATTAACTTTCCATCAATCCGAATTGATTTATATTTTGATTTTAAACTTCCGAATAGAATATTAAGTAAGGATGTTTTTCCCGAACCGTTTCTCCCTAAAATCCCTGTAACTTTTCCACTTTCGGACTTCAAATACACCCCTCTCAAAATGTTTTTGTTGTCAAAGGAGAGTTCTATGTTGTCGATTTCCAGATTCAAAGGAAAAAGATAATATAAATGATTAGGGATATCAGTAGGTCAAACGTAAAAGAGAGTGACAATAAGCAAAACTTTGAAATTCCAAAGTTTTGATATAAAACCAAATCTTTAGAATATCTTGAATCAGTAAACCTTAGGATGAACAATCCAATAAAAACCAGTTTTAGGGCTATTATTGATGAAAACGATGCTTTAAAAAACATAAGCATAATTGCTATCAATGTGGATGCCACGAGAATGGTTTTGTAGAACAGAAAAACCAGTAGGTACGTTTTAAGACGGAATAATGGAACCATGGTATTCATTAAATGTACAAATTAATCGTAAATTCGCATTCCTATAGGAGGATTGATTTATGCTAGACAAACTCAACATCGTAAAACAGCGTTTTGATGAGGTTTCGGACCTTATCATACAACCCGATATTATTTCGGACCAAAAGCGCTACGTAAAGCTGAACAAGGAGTACAAAGATTTAAAGTTGCTCAGCGATAAACGTGACGAATATATAGCCCTGACCAACAATATTGAGGAGGCCGAAGAGATTATTGCCGATGGTAGTGATACGGAAATGTTGGAAATGGCCAAAATGCAATTGGATGAGGCCAAGAGTGCTCTGCCCAAGTTGGAAGAAGAAATTAAATATCTGCTGATTCCAAAAGACCCCGAAGATGAAAAGAACGTGGTGATGGAAATCAGGGCAGGAACCGGTGGGGATGAAGCCAGTATTTTTGCAGGGGATTTATTCCGAATGTACACCAAATACTGCGAATCCAAAGGATGGAAGACCAATGTAATCGATTTGAGCGAAGGGACCAGCGGTGGATACAAGGAAATCCATTTTGAGGTGAACGGCGAAGATGTTTACGGAACTCTTAAGTTTGAAGCTGGGGTGCACCGTGTACAACGTGTTCCGCAGACCGAAACCCAAGGTAGGGTCCACACCAGTGCAGCCACTGTAATGGTGATTCCCGAAGCAGAAGAATTTGATGTCCAAATTGACCCCAAGGATGTTCGGGTAGATTATTTCTGTTCCTCAGGACCAGGAGGGCAATCGGTAAATACCACATATTCTGCGGTACGTTTAACCCACGAACCAACAGGGATTGTTGCCCAGTGTCAAGATGAAAAATCCCAGCACAAGAACAAGGATAAAGCATTTAAGGTGCTTCGTTCCCGTTTGTATGATATGGAATTGGCCAAAAAACAGGCCGAGGATGCTGCCAAACGTAATTCGCAAGTGAGTAGTGGTGACCGTTCGGCAAAAATCCGAACGTATAATTATCCACAGGGTAGGGTGACTGATCACCGAATTGGTCTAACGCTTTACGATTTGCAGAATATTATGAACGGGGATATTCAAAAAATAATTGATGAGTTGATGTTGGTGGAAAACACCGAGAAACTCAAGGAAGCTTCTGAGATATTTTAAGCTGTTAATCCTCAATTGAGCACGGTCGAGAACCTTTCACAATGAAGATAGAAGATTTAATTGCCCAAATACATCAAAAGAAATCATTTCTCTGTGTTGGACTAGACACGGATTTAGATAAAATTCCAGAACATCTTTTAAAAGAAGGGGACCCCATTTTCGCTTTCAACAAGGCTATTATTGATGCCACACACCCTTATTGTGTGGCCTACAAACCCAATATTGCTTTTTATGAAGCGTATGGTTTGCAAGGATGGAAATCCTTGGAACGTACCATGGAATATTTGAATGCCAAGCATCCAGAAATGTTTACCATTGCCGATGCCAAGCGGGGTGATATTGGCAATACCTCCACGCGCTATGCCAAAGCATTTTTTGAGACCATGGATTTTGATTCCATTACTATTGCACCCTATATGGGTAAGGATTCAGTAGAACCTTTTTTGGAATTCAGGGATAGACATACCATTTTGTTGGCGCTCACCTCCAATCAAGGTGCTTTTGATTTTCAGACCAAAAATGTGAATGGACAGGAATTGTATAAAGAAGTATTGTCCGTGTCCAAAACGTATAAAGGCGCTGAAAGATTAATGTACGTGGTCGGAGCAACGAAGGCCACTTATTTGGAGGATATAAGAAAAATTGTGCCCGAAAGCTTTTTATTGGTACCCGGTATAGGTGCGCAGGGCGGAAGTTTACAGGAAGTCTGTAAATACGGAATTACTAAAGATGTTGGTCTATTGGTGAATTCATCACGAGGTATTTTGTATGCATCAACGGGTGTCGATTTTGCTGAAATTGCTGCGAAAAAGGCACAGGAAATCCAGAAGGAAATGGCAATTGAACTGGCTAAACAGAATAAAGTTTAGATTACAAGTTGTCCAAAACCTTTTTTAGACTCTGTGCTTTTCTTTTGAAGAATTCGCTCAATTGGTTATCCTTACCAGAAACATTGGCCGCTTTTTCCATGAAGTGGTCGTACATTACTTCCAAAACTGATGCTGCCTGACTTACACTGGTAATTGGTGTAACCGCTCCAACTTTGCAATACTGATTATTCATAGCTCTCAAGATTTGTTAATAACAAAGATACGTTCAAAACAGGCTGGTGGACTATGATAAATGTTGGTATACATCTAGAAATCAGGTGATTTATCTAAAATTTAACGTATCTCTTCCAGTTTTGTTAAAACACTTGCGTTCCCTTAAAGATAAATTGATGTATCTTTAAATGGGTTGCCCAACAAGAAAATGTTGTTTTTATGCGAAAGTTTTTATTCATTTTCTCATTGTTGTTTCAAGTGGTATTGTATGCACAGACTTCTAATAGTTGTAATTGCTGCTCCGAAAACCACAAAGCCTTTGATTTTTGGATAGGGGAATGGGAAGTGGTCAATTCCCAAGGTGATTCTCCTGCAGGTTCCAGTGTAATCCGAAGGGAAGAGGATGGTTGTGTGATTCGAGAAAACTGGACCAGTGCCAAAGCTGGGTATACAGGAACCAGTCTCAATTTCTTCAATACCCAAACCAATGAATGGGAACAGTTGTGGGTGGACAATGCAGGGGCTTCTTTGAAATTGAAAGGACATCGGGTTGGCAATCAAATGATTTTAACATCGGATGAATTTACAAAAGCTGATGGTAAAAAATATAGGAACCGTATTACTTGGACCAAAAATGAAGATGGAACCGTTAGGCAACTTTGGGAGGTACTGGGACAAGAGGGTAACGTCTCCATCTCTTTTGATGGACTTTATAAAAAGTTGGATAAAACAAAAAACCGGTGAAGAACACCGGTTTTTAAACTAACTAACTCAAAAAAATGCTAACTCAGATAACTTTTACAAAATTCAAGTTTAACCTTCATGTCTAGGTTAATTTAACTTTAGGATTTTGTTATAATTATTCTTTATTATTGAGCTTATAACGTATTATTTTTTAAGTTATTGCATTATTGATAAAAAATTGTGATTAATCTTGAAGAGCAAACACCTTTTTTAACAAATCTGTTGTTCTTGACGAAACTTTTGTCCTAATTTCTTTTTCTTCCAAAGCAATCATCGTGTATACGCCTTCCAAAGCTTCATTGGTCGTATAATCGGTTAAATCGGGGTTTACATCATTGGTTAGGGGCAAATTATTGTATCTAGTAATGATATTGCTCCAAATTTCGTCTGCGCCTACTTTTTGGAAGGAGTTCTTGATAATTGGATTGAACTTATTGTACAATTGAGTCTTGGTGGCCTGTTGTAAATACTGGGTCGCTGCATTATCGTTTCCTAAAAGAATCTGTTTGGCATCGTTGAAAGTGATTCCTTTTACCGCATCTACAAAAATGGGAGTCGCTTCGCCCACGGCGTCTTCAGCTGCACGGTTAATTATTCTAAGGCCTTCATCTGCCAAATTGGACAAACCGATGTCGCGTAGGGTTTTATCCACCTTTTGTAGTTCTTCCGGAAGCAAAATCTTTACAAGCTCATTCCTAAAAAAGCCGTTTTCTAAAGCCAGTTTGTTCACTTGCTTTTCAATGCCCATATTCAGGGCCTCACGCAATCCCTGAGCTATTTGGTCATTTCCTATACCAGTAGGTCCTTGGGGCAATTGATTTACAACTTGTTGGAGTTCAGCACATCCTACTAGTTGAAATACTAAAATGCATAGCAGTAATCTTTTCATGGTTAAATTTTTAAATGGATATGAAAATACTTTGAATACCGCATAAATTGACTGCTTTTGGAACATTTTAGATGAAATCATCTCAATTTTACGGAAATAACTGGTTATTTGCTTTTTCTAGCGTAATTCAAATTTCACAACTAAGGTGATAAAGTAATAGGTTTATCGTCAACAACAATTTCCAGAGCTTCTCCCTCGTTTATCTCAAATTCAGCTCCTTTTTGTGTAACGGTTACTTTAATAATCCTATCCCTGAAATTAAGTTTGAAGGAATACATGTCCCATTGCTCGGGAATTTGAGGAATAAAACATAGTTTTCCGTCTTTTACGCGCATACCACCAAAACCTTCAACAATACTCATCCAGGTACCTGCCATGGAGGTAATATGGAGCCCTTCCTCCACCTCTTTGTTGTAATCATCCAAATCCAATCGTGAGGTTCTGAGATAGAAAGTGTAGGCCTGTTCCATGCGGCCCAACTTGGCTGCCTGTATCGCGTGTACACAAGGGGAGAGTGAAGATTCGTGTACCGTGAAAGATTCGTAGAAATCGAAATGCTTTTCCAATTCTTTGCTGGTAAAGTGGTCTTCGAAGAAATAAAAACCCTGCAGGGTGTCCGCCTGTTTAATGTATGGTGAACGCAAAATTCTATCCCAGCTCCAATGTTGGTTAATGGGACGTTCTTTTTTATCGAGGTCCGCCACACGAATCAAATCTTTGTCCAAGAATCCATCTTGTTGCAGATAAACCCCATGTTCTTCCGAATATGGGAAGTACATATGGTCGGCTACTTTTTTCCATAAACCGGTTTCATCATTCCCCAATTGGGTTTTTTTCAAAATCCTTTTGTAATCATTTGGATGTTCTTGCTCAACATATTCCAATTGTTCCAACGTATATTCTAAACACCATTTGGCCAAGTAATTTGTATACCAATTGTTGTTTGCATTGTTCTCGTACTCGTTCGGACCGGTTACTCCGAGCATCACATATTTGTTGCGGTGTGCAGACCAATTGACTCGTTGCTGCCAAAATCGAGCTATTCCGATTAGGACTTCCAATCCCATTTCGGGAATATAACTATAGTCCTGAGTGTACCTTGTATAGTTGAAAATGGCATAGGCTATCGCCCCGTTTCTGTGGATTTCTTCAAAAGTGATTTCCCATTCGTTGTGGCACTCCTCACCGTTCATGGTAACCATTGGGTAGAGTGCTGCACCATTTGTAAAACCTAATTTTTCGGCATTTTCAATCGCTTTTTCTAGATGGTTGTATCGGTACTTGAGCAGTTTTCGCGCCACTTCTTGGTTTTTGGTAGCCATATAAAATGGAAGACAATAGGCCTCCGTATCCCAGTACGTACTTCCACCATATTTTTCTCCTGTGAATCCTTTTGGTCCAATATTCAAACGGGAATCTGTTCCAGTATAGGTTTGGTTCAATTGGAAGATGTTGAAACGAATGCCTTGTTGTGCCTTTACATCACCCTCGATTGCAATATCGCTCATTTCCCAAACGGCAGCCCAAGCTTTTTTCTGCTCTTCCAAAAGGCCATCGAAGCCAAGAGAAGAAACTTGGTCGAGTGCTGTATGGGCCGCTTCGGTCAATCTATCGGCTTTATGGTTTCGGTCTACTGTATAACCACCATACTTAACCAAACTTACTTTCTCTCCTTTCTTTACTTTTTGAAAGAATTCAAAACCAATAGAAAGATCTTCTTGGTTAAGCGCATCGGGAGTTTTTTTTAAAGTATCTCCATGGATCAAATGGGCTTGCATAAAAGTGCACACATTAAAATTGGTCTTCATGGTGTGCGACTCTATAAACGCCCTATTTTTATCCGATACGATTTTGGTGGTATTCCAGAATTTATCATCCCAGTTACTGTCTTCATTTGTAATTCCAGCATCAATGTATGGTTTGAAAAGAATATCGACATCAGAATTAAGGGGTGTCACTTGATAATGAATGGCCCCCACTTCGTCATGGGACAGGCTCAAAAAGCGTGTTGCAACAACTTCAATTTCAATATTGTTGGGTGTAGTGGCTATAAAGTTTCTTCGGTACCACCCTTCTTCCATATTAAGTTCCCTTTTAAAGTTTTTGATGTTGGTGCAAGTGGCCATATCCAAGGGCTCTCCATCGATGTTAACATCGATGCCGATCCAATTAGGGGCATTCAACACTTTGGCAAAATATTCCGGATAGCCATTTTTCCACCATCCCACACGGGTTTTGTCTGGATAATAAACTCCGGCAATATAGCTTCCTTGAAAAGTTGGCCCTGAATAGGATTCTTCAAAATTGGCGCGCTGTCCCATGGCTCCATTACCTATACTAAAAAGGCTTTCAGAGGATTTAACGCGTTCCTTGTCGAAACCTTCTTCAATAATGCTCCATGGATTTGATTGTATATAGTCTTGATTCATTTCAGGATTGATATTTTATTAGTTTGTTTTTGCTTCTTGATTATAAGATACATAATCTTTAATCATGAAAAAATCACGGTTTTATTATTGTAAACCATGGTTTTTCGCGCTACATGAAGCTGAACAGCGCGGGATAGGACAATCCGCTCCAAATCTCTTCCTTTTGCAATAAAATCTTTAACAGAATGCGTATGGGAAACTGTGGTAACATCTTGTTCTATAATTGGTCCTGCATCCAAATCTTCTGTAACGTAGTGGCTGGTTGCACCGATAATCTTAACACCTCGTTCGAAAGCGGCATGGTAGGGTTTTGCTCCTGCAAAAGCGGGTAAAAAAGAATGGTGGATATTAATGATTTTCTGGGGATAAACATCAATCACCTTTGGTGATACTATCTGCATGTACCTCGCCAGCACAATAAAATCCACATCGTGTTTTTTCAATAATTCAAGTTGCTTATCCTCGGCCTCAGCTTTGTTTTCTTTGGTCACGGGAATGTGGAAATAGGGTATGTTGAATTGCTTCGCCACATATTCCAAATCCGTATGGTTGCTCAAAATAAAAGGAATTTCCACCGAAAGCTCCCCAGAATTGTAGCGGCTCAACAAATCGTACAGGCAATGATTGTATTTGGAAACAAAAATCGCCATTTTTGGTTTATACTCATCGGTGTAAGCATCCCACTCCATATTAAAAGCTTTCGCCAACTTCCGTTCAAAATCTTCTTTGAAGGCGTCAAGGTCAATTTCTTGCACAAACTCACTTTTCAAACGCATAAAAAATACACCGGCCTGTTTGTCCACATGTTGGTCAAGGTAAACCACGTTTCCTTTTTGCTGATGGATAAAAGTGGTTACGGAACGAATAATTCCCGATTGGTCCGGGCAATTAATAAGAACGGTCAGCTTCATGGAATACTTTTGAGTGGGTAAAATTATGATATTCAAAAAAGGAAGCCCAAACTTTTATTATTTTTTGTATAATCTTAATCAAAATCAATTTTCAATTGCATTTTCCGTAAATTGCAAAGCAAAATTTCACCTTTTATTGCAGATGGAACAAATTAAAGCCTACAAGCCTAAACATAAAATCAGAATCGTAACCGCAGCCTCTTTGTTTGATGGACACGATGCAGCCATTAATATTATGAGAAGAATTATCCAAGCCACAGGGGTTGAGGTGATTCATTTGGGTCACGATAGGAGTGTGGCCGAAGTAGTGGACTGTGCGATTCAAGAAGATGCCAATGCCATTGCAATGACCTCCTATCAAGGAGGGCACAACGAGTATTTTAGGTATATGTTCGATTTACTGAAAGAAAGAGGTGCAGGGCATATCAAAATCTTTGGTGGAGGTGGCGGTGTTATCCTTCCTGAAGAAATAAAAGAGCTGATGGATTATGGCATAGAAAGAATCTACTCTCCAGACGATGGTCGTGAGATGGGACTTCAGGGCATGATAAATGATTTGGTGGAGCGTTGCGATACTGCCGTTCCTGATTTAGAACTTCCCAAAGGAAGATCTTTGGAAAGCGAATTGGAAAAGAAGCACCCGAATACCTTGGCTCGTTTGATTTCTTTGGCAGAGAATCGTCATGAAGAGTTTGAAAAGTTTCTGCCGATAATTGAAAAGGAGCAAGGCAGTGTTCCTGTTTTGGGAATTACGGGTACTGGCGGAGCAGGGAAATCCAGTTTAGTGGACGAACTGGTGCGAAGGTTTTTGATTGATTTTCCTGATAAAAACATTGGGATTATTTCTGTTGATCCTTCCAAACGAAAAACAGGAGGAGCACTTTTGGGTGACAGAATCCGAATGAACGCTATCAACAACGATAGGGTGTATATGCGTTCTTTGGCTACGCGTCAGTCCAATTTGGCCTTGTCCAAATATGTTTCCGAGGCTGTTCAGGTACTAAAGGCTGCGAAATACGACCTAATTATCCTGGAAACTTCTGGAATTGGACAGTCCGACACCGAAATATTGGAACACAGCGATGTTTCCCTTTATGTGATGACGCCCGAATTTGGTGCTGCAACACAGTTGGAGAAGATTGATATGCTCGACTTTGCGGATATTGTGGCCATCAATAAGTTTGATAAAAGGGGTGCGCTCGATGCCATTCGCGATGTGAAAAAGCAATATGCCCGCAACCACGGATTGTGGCACACCAACGAAGATGAACTGCCCATTTTTGGAACCATTGCTTCGCAATTTAACGACCCAGGAATGAACAGTCTCTACAAAATTGTGATGGATACCCTGGTGGAAAAAGCAGGTTCCAAATTAAATTCCACTATTGAGGTGACACAGGAAATGGCCGAGAAAATCTATGTGATTCCGCCAGCGCGCACCCGATATTTATCAGAAATAGCCGAAAACAATAGAAGTTATGATGCTAAGGTGAAGGAGGAAGCCAAAATAGCCCAAAAGCTTTATGGTATCTTTTTGACATTGTCCTCTGCTTTGGAAGTAGATGATGAGAAAGCCGCAGAGCTGTTTTTGGATAAGTCTGGATTGAACGAAGAGGAGATCGAATCTTATATCAAAAATAAGGAGTCCAAGGAATTGGTAAACCTACTCATTAAGGAGTTTGATCGAGTAAAAATGCATTTGAATCCTCATCATTGGGAGGCTATTTTAAAATGGAAAGAAAAAGTCAATCGCTATAAAGCCGAAATCTATTCCTTTAAAGTTCGAGACAAAGAAGTCAGGATAAAAACACATACCGAATCCCTTTCGCACAGTCAAATTCCAAAAGTGGCGTTGCCCAAATACAAAGCTTGGGGCGACATTCTACAATGGATTTTACAAGAAAATGTGCCCGGGGAATTTCCATATACTTCAGGTCTGTATCCATTTAAAAGAGAAGGGGAGGACCCGACCCGAATGTTTGCAGGTGAGGGAGGACCAGAACGGACCAACCGACGTTTCCATTACGTGAGTATGGATATGCCCGCCAAACGTCTGTCCACTGCATTTGATTCTGTGACCTTATACGGAAATGACCCTGACCATCGCCCCGATATTTATGGGAAAATAGGTAATGCTGGGGTGTCCATTTGTTGTTTGGACGATGCTAAAAAACTGTACTCGGGATTTGACTTGAGCAGCCCGATGACTTCGGTGAGTATGACCATAAATGGTCCTGCGCCGATGCTTTTGGCCTTTTTTATGAATGCTGCTATTGATCAGAACTGCGAGAAGTACATCAAAGAAAATGGCTTGGAGAAAAAAGTCATTGACAAAATCAAAACCATCTTTAAAGAGAAAGGGATAGCACAGCCCACATATTATGGGGAACTTCCAGAAGGGAACAATGGTCTCGGACTGATGCTTTTGGGAGTAACGGGAGACCAGGTACTGCCAAAATCGGTTTATGAGGAGATAAAGGTTAAAACTTTAAACCAGGTTCGTGGCACCGTACAGGCCGATATTTTAAAGGAAGACCAAGCACAGAACACCTGTATTTTCTCGACCGAGTTTGCTTTAAGGTTAATGGGAGATGTGCAGGAATATTTTATTGAACAACAGGTTCGTAACTTTTATTCGGTTTCCATTTCGGGTTATCATATTGCCGAAGCGGGTGCCAACCCCATCACCCAGTTGGCCTTTACTTTATCCAATGGATTCACTTATGTGGAATACTATTTGAGCCGTGGAATGGATATTAACAAGTTTGGTCCGAACCTCTCGTTCTTCTTTTCCAATGGTGTGGACCCGGAGTATGCTGTTATTGGTCGTGTGGCTCGACGCATTTGGGCCAAAGCCTTGAAGGAAAAATATGGAGCCAATCCAAGGGCACAGATGTTAAAATATCATATCCAAACCTCTGGAAGAAGCCTGCACGCTCAGGAAATTGATTTTAACGATATCCGTACTACGCTTCAGGCTTTGTATGCGATTTATGATAACTGTAATTCTTTACACACCAATGCCTATGATGAAGCCATTACCACACCGACCGAGGAATCTGTTCGCAGAGCGATGGCCATTCAGTTGATTATCAACAAAGAGTTAGGATTGGCCAAAAACGAAAATCCTATTCAAGGATCATTCATCATAGAAGAGTTGACTGAATTAGTGGAGGAGGCCGTTTTGATGGAGTTTGACAGAATTACGGAACGCGGCGGCGTGCTCGGCGCTATGGAGACAATGTATCAGCGTTCCAAAATCCAAGAAGAAAGCCTTCATTATGAAACTTTGAAACACTCTGGGGAGTATCCCATAATTGGGGTAAATACTTTCTTGAGTTCCAAAGGTTCACCGACTATTCTCCCTGCAGAGGTGATTCGCGCTACGGAAACCGAAAAGAAAAATCAAATAAAAACCTTGCGAAACCTTCATGCAAGGGAAGAGACCGAGGCGGAAAAACAGTTGAATGAATTGCAACAAGTTGCCATCAACAATGAAAATATTTTTGGAAAATTAATGGAAGCTGCAAAATACTGTTCCTTAGGTCAGATTACTGAAGCACTCTTTCAAGTAGGTGGGCAATACCGGAGAAATATGTAAAAGGGATTAATCGTTTTTGTTGATCAAGGACTTTCTCCATTTTTTAAAGGAGACCCTAAATATTCGAATCTCTTTTCTAAGA
>NHBR02000106.1 GCA_002167435.2 Allomuricauda sp. TMED12 | reverse complement strand
TTCAATATCTTTTTTCATTGTCTCTTAAAAATTACTTTCTCTTCTAAGGTAACAGGATCAATCTTAATAATCTCAGTCACATTATTATTTGCTTTTAATCTAGGCAACTCTATGTTTTCCCAAACATTCCCTTCTCTTAATTCTTTACCAATAACAGCACGGATAGTACCTGAAACTTGATTTGAATACTCTGCGGAAACTTCTTCCCATATTTTTGGGTTTTCTGAAAAATTGGGCATTTTCACACCTTTATCTGCAAGCAATCCCTCCAAAGTAGTACCTCCCCTACTTTTTGCTATCTCTAAAGCCTTGGTTTCACCCCCTATTCCATTTGTTTTGCCTGACCAAAAGAACGCTGTATTTTTCTCTGTTCTCAACAAGGGCTTTATATCGTCTATTTTATAGACAATCAAATTGACATACTTATTTTTAAGCTTCAACAAATCATCTGGTGTAGCTTTCTTTATCCATTCCAAAATCTTTTTTACCTTTTTGATCTTGGTTAGTTGGCCTAAACCAGGTACAACAAAGGTTGCTGCAAAAACCAATATCTTTCCATGATGATACCTAGCCTCATTATCGGTGTCATTCACCGTAACCCAGTAACTTGCCAATTTTTCCTCTACATCGGCTATCAGTTGCTTTAAGTTTTCCCGCTCCTGTATAAAATCCACAAACTCGTCAACTTCATTGCGCAGTTTTTCAGCATCCTCGCAGCGTTTGCCCTCATATTCGGTCAGTTCCTTTTGTCCCGCATACCACTGCTCCTTTACCCAGATCCATATACTGGTTTCCGCTTGTTCCCTTTCCAGTTTTTCCAACAGCAGTCCCATCCGTTTCTGGTTCAGGGCCACCTTGTTGGGCGTGCATTGCAGTTTGGCCCAAGTGTAGGCATAAATAAATTCCTGCATGCCCGTGGAAAGGTCATAGAACATCTTGGGCAACAATACCAAGCCTTCCACCTCTCCGTAAAGACCGTCCGTAAGACCTGCCACAAAGGGAATATCCACTTTGCTATAATAAAAGGCTTCGGCAATAGGGGCCTCCTTCCATAAACAATAAGGGAACACACCTTGGGCCTTGTAGCTTGCCCACCCTTGCTCCTTGCACAGTTCCGTGGATTCTTTCAGATACTCGGAAATGGTTTTTATCTTTTCCAGTACTTCTTGGTACACACCATCCTCTGACAATAAGGTGTAGGCTTCATTTACAAAGTACATATCCTCCGCCAAGGCTACCTCTTCTGCAATATCTTCCAACCGTTTTCTCGCGGCGGCATCTTTTGTTTTTATACTATTGATGTCCGTTTGGCTAAGATCATCATTACTGGCAAGCGCAGTAGGTCCTAGGTTTTGAACTTCCTCTTTTTGCGCTTCGGTTACAACTGGGCTCTCCGATATTTTTTCTTTAAGTTGTTCCCCGAGCAAATCGTCCAATTTTTCAATATTGTTTGCCTTTTCCTCTGCTTGCTCATTGAATTCCTCTTCCGTTATGTAACCTTCTGCCAATTGATGCTGTAACTCTTGCAGTTGGTTCAACTCCTCATCCCTACGATCAAATATTTGGGATATAATCTCTTTGATTGAACCTACAAGCTGGCCAATATCCTCAATAAATTCATCGACACTCTCCACATTGCTCCAATTCGGATCATAACTCGTCTCCACCATACCCTCTGTCATTTGGTAATCGGTGTTGATTTTAATGTTATCGAACTCCACCCGTATTCGACTGAATTTGCCAATATTTATATCGCCTTCGCTCACAACGTTGGCCACATCAATGACCTCCTTGAATTTTTCCAAAAATGGCAGGGTAATGTAGCCCCAGCCTGTAAAATACCCGTTGCTTCCGGATACTTCTCTGACCACAATGGGAAAATCCCCGGCTGTAAAAACTTCATAAGGTTCAAGCTGCTGCAACGGGTTTTGGTTGGCAATTTCAATTTCGGGCGGTATGCCGCAGTTGTAGTAGGCCATTTCGTCCTCAGTGGGCATGGTAAACTCGTGAATGGGCGAATAGGCCAATCCAGCGCCTGCTATTTCGGTGGAAGTCTGGAGAGGGCCACAATCTCCGCCCACACGGAATTCGTAAACGGTGCCCGCTTCCAAATTGCGGATTGTGGCCTCGTTGGTCTGCGACCATAGCCCGAACCAGTCGTCTTCCCCGTAGCCTTTTTTACGGTACTGTACCCTGTAGCGCAGGTGCTCGCCCATTTGCCAATTGATTTTTACGGTCTGGGAGTTCTGGGCCTCGGAGAGCACAAAACCGGGCGGTGGGCAATCGGCACGGTAGGTAAAATGGTAGATCTCGCTCAAGCCGTTGTTCCGGAACAGGCTTGTGGTGGTAATGCCATCGCTTACAAAGGCCCTTACCTGCCAGCCATAGGTTTTGCCCTCCAACAACTGCATTTGTGCAGGACCATAGTGAAGGGTATTGGCATAGGTGGTGGTCTGGTACAGCGGTGGACTGGCCAAAAAGGCGGCCTGTGGGTCCATTCCTGTGTCCCAAAGCTCCTTTAAGGTGAACTCGTATTGTACCGCCCCGGCGTTGATGTGCCTTGGTGTCCAGTTGAAAATGATGTTCTGGGGGTTTTGGGCCGTGACAAGGTCCCCACGGAAAGGGACATTGAGCAGGGGCGGGTCGTTCAGCACCAAATAGATGTTGGCGCAGCTCCGGTTGGATATGCGTTGGCCCGAAAACTGGTCGTAAACCTCAAAACAGAACCGGTACTGCCCTTCGGGCAATTGTTCGCTGTATTGTTTGGGACTTATCCCTACCAAATTGTTCAGGTTAAAATAGGGTTGCAGGTCCAGATTCGTCAGGCGTTGGTTGATTCCCCCGTCCAGCACAATGGGCAGTGCACCGTTCACAAAATCCGTAGACTGAAAATTGATGCCAGGGCCTTCCACGAATATTTTTAACCGCACCTGCCTGCCGGATTCTTGGGCATCCGTGAGCAAAAGGTTGACAAACAGTTTTTCCTGTGTGGTGGTCGTGTAATCGGACAGTTTAAAACTGTAGGGCGGTACTATTTGTGGGGTTACCTGTACCGGGTAGATTTGGGCTGTTGTTATTCCCATGAGTAGAAGGCAGAAAACGGTCAGTACCTTCTTATATAGACCTTTAGTGGATAGTGCTCTCATAAGTAGTTTTTGGAGAACGGGCCTGCAGAATAAAGCTCATTCACATATGAAAACTCAATATATAGTGTTACGTGGTTCCAATAGAGACCAATTGATGGATACCCCGTATGAATTGACGAAAAAGAATCAGATTGGAGCAATCTGCGCTTACATCATTTAAACTGGTGAGAGAATATTGACTTGATGTGATGCAAATAAAAAAGCCGCTCCAATGGAGCGGCTTTTTTGTGAATGAATTCATTTATTTTAATCGGCTAGGACGATTATTTTATTGTCCTTCATCTCCACTGTTCCACTTAAAATGGACAAAACTGTTTCTCCATTCTTTCCTTTGGAAAATTTGTCTTCAAAAGCTTCTTCAATGGTAATGTTACCTTTCACTTTTACGTTGCCAGCTTGTAATAGAGACACAATAGGCGCGTGATTCTCCAACATCTGGAACTCACCATTTACCCCAGGAACTGTAACTGAAGTTACGTCGCCTGAAAATAAAGTGGCTTCGGGTGATACTATTTCTAAAAACATATTTTTTCTTGTCATTCCCATGCAAACGGGAACCTTTTAAATTTTGACTTAATCAATAATGAAATTCCTGCCTTCGCAGGAATGACACTATGCTTCGGACAACATTTTTTCCCCAGCCTCCATAGCTTCCTCGATGGATCCTTTAAGGTTGAAGGCAGATTCTGGAAGGTGATCTAATTCACCGTCCATAATCATATTAAATCCTTTAATAGTCTCTTTAATGTCAACCAAAACTCCTGGAATACCAGTAAACTGTTCGGCTACGTGGAATGGCTGAGATAAGAAACGCTGAACACGTCTTGCTCTACCTACGGCCAATTTATCTTCTTCAGAAAGTTCTTCCATACCCAAGATGGCGATAATATCCTGAAGCTCTTTATAACGTTGCAACAACTCTTTTACACGCTGTGCACAATCGTAGTGCTCTTTACCCAAAATCTCAGGAGTTAAAATCCTAGAAGTGGAATCCAATGGATCCACCGCAGGATAAATACCCAACTCGGCAATTTTACGGGAAAGTACGGTTGTCGCATCCAAGTGAGCAAATGTTGTTGCTGGTGCTGGATCCGTCAAGTCATCCGCAGGAACGTAAACCGCCTGTACAGATGTAATGGAACCTCTTTTTGTTGATGTGATCCTTTCCTGCATGGCACCCATTTCTGTTGCCAATGTTGGTTGGTAACCTACCGCAGAGGGCATACGACCTAAAAGTGCGGACACCTCAGAACCTGCTTGGGTGAAACGGAAAATGTTATCTACGAAGAAAAGAACGTCTTTTCCTTGCCCTTCTCCTGATCCATCACGGAAATATTCTGCAATGGTCAATCCAGACAACGCCACACGGGCACGTGCTCCTGGTGGTTCGTTCATCTGACCGAACACGAAGGTAGCCTTGGATTCCTTCATTGCTTTTTTATCCACTTTGGACAAATCCCATCCTCCTTCTTCCATGGAGTGCAAGAAATCGTCCCCGTATTTTATAATACCGGACTCCAACATCTCACGAAGCAAATCGTTTCCTTCACGAGTACGCTCTCCAACACCTGCGAACACGGACAAACCACCGTGACCTTTTGCAATGTTGTTGATCAACTCCTGGATCAATACGGTTTTACCTACCCCGGCACCACCGAACAATCCAATCTTACCACCTTTTGCATAAGGCTCGATAAGGTCGATTACTTTGATACCTGTGAAAAGTACTTCTGTTGAAGTGGAAAGATCTTCAAATTTTGGTGCTTCCCTGTGAATTGGAAGTCCATTGTCTCCAGTTTTTGGTAGTTCCTCCAAACCATCGATAGCATCACCGATTACATTGAATAGACGTCCGTAAACATCTTCTCCAATTGGCATTTGAATTGGATTTCCGGTAGCTATAACCTCTACTCCTCTGCTCAATCCATCGGTAGAGTCCATAGAAATAGTTCTTACAGTATTCTCACCAATATGTGATTGAACTTCCAAAACCAATCTTGAGCCATCAGCTTTTGCAATTTCAAGGGAGTCGTAAATTCTTGGGATTTCTACCCCTGATTCAAACTCAACATCAATGACCGGGCCTATAATTTGGGCAACCTTACCTGTTACTTTAGACATTAGTGTGTTTATTTTTAATTGAATACGCGGAAAATAACCGCTATTTTTTCGGCTGCAAAGATATGCTTTTACATTTTTATTCAGAAACCGATTTCAGCTTTTTTTTAAAGAAAAAAGGCGTTGGATTTTCCAACGCCTTTAGTTTTGCTTGTTTACTGTTCTTTAAGGATTTATGGTCCAAGACAAATAGTATATCGAACCGATAAATCCTGTACCGATTGCAGTGTAGTATTCATCACCCAAAAGATTAGATCCACCCAATTTAAAAATAGATTTAATGGAAGGAACTGAATAGTTTATTTGTGCATCCAAGACTGTATATGCCGGAATGTCGCCATCAGCAAAAGAGGCTTCCCAGAAATAACTATCGCTCCATCTGTAGTTTACATTAAAGCCAAAGTTTTTGAAAAGTGCGGCATTACCAAACGATGCCTTAACCTTATGCTTTGGTGTGTTAAAGTTTGTCCTTACATCTGGGAACTTTCCTTCATCAATATCCAACTCGGCAAATGTATAGTTTACCCCAAGATCAAAGTTTCCAAGTTTTGTATCTACCCCAACGGTACCTCCATAAGAGTTGATGTCAGCTTCTGAATTGGTGTATGTTTGATATAATTGGTAATCTGAGTTGCCAAGAGCGGCTAGAGACAAACCTCCATCACCAGCTTCTCCATATAATGGTACTGCTACAACTGTGTTAGCCAAGAAATCAGTGTAACTATTGTAGTATCCGCTCAAATCAATCGTAAACCTTCCCACTTGGGCCCTATACCCTGCTTCAAAAGCGGTAATTTCCTCTGGTTTCACCAGAGGAGTTTCCACTGCCTCTGGGGCACCTGCCAAAACTGAACTAAGAGAATAAGCATTTTCATATGCCGCCCGACCAACAATCTCCACGGTTGCCGGTTGACCATATTCATCTTGACCCTCTTGACTAATACTATATGTCCTTACATCTCTATCTAGGTTTGCTGGAGCAGACCCCACTAATACAGCTGAACCGGCGTTCAATCCAATAAATAAATCCTGAGTGGTCGGATTCCTAAAACCTTGCTGCACCGAAACCCTAAGATTATGATTTCTTTCTTTGCCCAAAGTATAGGCGAAAGATACTCTTGGTGAAACAAAACCATCAAAGAATTCATTTTTATCGTAACGAGCAGATCCTGTAAATTTTAAACGGTCATCCAAAAACTTTTTCTGCACCTGAAGGTAGGCTCCGTATTCGTTGTATTTGATAGGTCCATCAATATCCGTGAAAATAGTTCCTTGAGAATTTAACTCGTACTCCCTGAAAGAGCCTCCTATTTGGATATCCGCCCAATCATCAATCAAATGGGCAATGTTATAGTTCCCGTTCACGTGGCGGAATTTAGTTTTATCGATAAATTTAGCGCCCGTAGTTAAATCACCATCATTGGTCACTTTATTAAAAGTACTCTCAAATCCAGCAGTACCTGGAATCAATCTTCCTTGGTCAGCAGCTTGCCTACCTGCAATATGTGCCTGTTCAGAGGCTTGCTCTGGAGAGAGTCCAGCCCCTTGAATACCTCCCAAATACGTTGGTATGTACGCACCAAAATAGTCGCCAAACCAATCTTGATCGGATTTCCAAGCTCTATTTATATTAATAGCTGCGAAACGGGTATCGTATGCATCTCCTGAATTTTCGGAAACAATATACCCCCTTACAAAGAAGTTGTCATTTTTAATTTCCAACCTGTGCTGCTGCATAGTAAATCCAGCTACGGCATAACGGTTAGCTCCTTGATAAATGGTGGTACCTCTACCTATTCTACTATTCAGAATCACTTCTAAATCATCCGCAAACGGTCGGTAATGCAATGCAAAATCCGCTTTCACACTTTCGGCGTTATAATTTGCCAAATCCGCTTCATCATATCCCGTTCTTGAAATAAAGGTAGTACCCAAGGTTCCGCTCGGAAATCCTGCAATAGCATCCAAATCAAATGTTCTGGCTACCTCATCTCCATATACATTTAACCCATTATAGCCAGGATTGGAACGGTCAGCGCCTGGATTGTTCAAATCTACTCTACTGTTTGCATGCCAGTCCTCTCCTGTTAAAACCGAAAGGTTGGCCTTAACGGCCAATTTATCGCTAAAGGCGTGAGCGGCCCTTACTCCAAAATCTTTATAAAAATTGCTCCCTGCCGCATCCTGTGTGGTCACCCCACCTTTGGCATAGGCACTTATTCCTTGAAAATCGAACGGATTTTTACTGGTCATAAAAAGTATACCGTTGAAAGCACCTGCTCCATATAATGCGGAAGAAGCTCCAGGAAGGATTTCCACACTCTGAACATCCAATTCGGACATACCCACAAGGTTACCCAGTACAAAGTTTAGACCGGGGGCGGTGTTGTCCATTCCGTCTACCAACTGTAAAAATCTATTGTTTGCAAAGGTGGCAAAACCTCTGGTGTTTATGGATTGAAAGGTTAAACTATTGGTGTTAATGTCAACTCCTTTTAAATTTTGGAGGCCACCATAAAAAGATTCTGCGGTGGTATTCTTAATTTCTCTAAGCCCAAATCTTTCAACAGATACGGGAGATTCAAAAATTCGTTCCGGAGTCCTAGAGGCCGAGATTACGATTTCGTCCAACAACGTATTAGCTTCCGAAAGTGTAATGGTAAGCGTCTGGTTGTTAGAAGTCACACTCGCTGTAAAATCAGAGAAACCAATGCTGGAAAATTGAAGCTGAAAAGGGGGCTCTTCATCAGTATTAAAGGTAAAATTTCCATCAAAGTCCGTAGTGGTTCCCTCTGCTTTACCTACCAAGATTACGTTGGCTCCTGGAATAGGTTCATTATTTTCATCAACTACCTTTCCCTGTACAGTGGTCTGACCATAAGTTGCCAAACCCAACAGCATTAGGGAAACAAACATAAGTTTTTTCATTTGCTATGGATTAGAGTTAATTTAGTTTTTGTGCATGTTAAGTATCAAGTGGGAAGATACATTTTTTTTTATTCCGATTATACAAATTTGAAAAAAATTATGCATGCATAATACTTTTTTGGCAAAAAAATGTATTTAAATCTACGTTTTCAATAAAAAAGGCGCTGAAAACAGCACCTTTTCTATTTAATTCTATGTTTTGAAATTGCTACTCCACTGTAACCGACTTCGCCAAGTTTCTTGGTTGGTCAACATTACAACCTCTCATAACAGCAATATGGTATGATAACAACTGCAACGGTATTGTAGTTAGTAATGGAGATAGGCTTTCTGAAGTTTCCGGGACCTCGATTACATGGTCTGCCAGTTCTTTTACTGTTTCATCTCCCTCGGTTACTATAGCAATAATTCTACCTTTTCTCGATTTAATCTCTTGAATATTACTGACTACTTTCTCATAGTGCCCTTTCTTGGTGGCGATTACTACAACTGGCATTTGCTCATCAATCAAAGCAATGGGTCCGTGTTTCATTTCAGCAGCAGGATAGCCTTCCGCATGGATATAGCTAATCTCCTTTAATTTTAGGGCTCCTTCCAAAGCTACAGGGAAATTGTAACCTCTGCCCAAGTACAAACAGTTAGTCGAATCTTTGTACGTTTCAGATATTTCCTCAACCAAAGGATTGGACAACAATGCTTTTTCAACTTTTGCAGGAACCGCTTCTAATTCTGCCAAATATTCTTGATACTTAGACTGGGAAAGGGTTCCTTTTTCTTGTGCCAATTTTAAGGCTATCAATGTCAATACTGTAATTTGTGTTGTAAATGCCTTGGTTGAAGCCACTCCGATTTCTGGGCCAGCATGGGTATATGCTCCGGCATGGGTTTCTCGGGCAATGGATGAGCCTACTACATTACAAACACCAAATACAAATGCTCCTTTTTCTTTGGCCAGTTTAATCGCTGCCAAAGTATCAGCCGTTTCTCCAGATTGAGAAATGGCTATAAGCACATCATTTTCGGTAATAACAGGGTTTCGATACCTAAATTCGGAGGCGTACTCAACCTCAACAGGTATCCTTGCCATATCCTCGAAGATATATTCCGCCACCAAACCGGCGTGCCAAGATGTACCGCAGGCTACAATTATAATTCTATTGGCGTTAAGGAACTTTTCCAGGTTCTGATCAATTCCAGCCATTTTTATAATACCCTTATCCGCCAATAACCTTCCTCTGTAAGTATCTTGTATAGCCTTAGGCTGCTCATAGATTTCCTTGAGCATAAAATGATCGTACCCTCCTTTTTCTATTTCTTCAAGATTGAGCTGCAATTCCAAAATATTGGGATAAGCGATAGCATCATCCTTGATTTTGCGTAGCTTGATTTCTTTACCAATCCTTACAATTGCCATTTCTTCATCTTCGAGATACACGGCATTGTTGGTGAATTCGATAAAAGGAGAAGCATCAGAGGCGATAAAATATTCATTCTCCCCGATTCCGATAGCAAGTGGGCTACCTAACTTGGCCACGACAATTTCATCCGGCTTGTTCTTATCAAAAACAGCAATGGCATAAGCTCCTACAACTTGGTTCAATGCTATTTGAACAGCTTTACCGAGCTTTACTCCTTCTTTATTCTTGACCTCTTCAATTAAGTTGATCAGCACCTCAGTATCTGTGTCAGAATCAAAAGTATAGCCTCTTTTGATAAGGGCTTGCTTAATGGATTCATAATTCTCTATGATTCCATTATGTATAATGACCAAATCACCAGAATTAGAGTAATGGGGGTGGGAATTGACATCGTTGGGAACTCCGTGGGTTGCCCAACGCGTATGGCCCAAACCTAACTTTCCATTTGTAGGAATGGAGCCTTCGACCTTGTTTTTTAAATCTTCTACCTTACCCTTGGTTTTGGCAAGATGGATGTTTTCTCCATCAAACAAGGTTACTCCCGCACTGTCGTATCCTCTATACTCCAGTCTTTGCAGACCCTTTATAATAACTGGATAGGCTTCTCTATGACCAATATATCCGACTATTCCACACATAAGATTTTTTTTAAGTTAACAACCATTTGGGGGATTGGTCATCAAATTTAAAATGTATACGTTAAAATATGCTGTTCTGGTTCTATAAAACGATAAACGTTCAAAAAACAACGTTAAATACGAATTTTAATTGGCCTCGGTGTAGTAAATCTCCAATTTGAGTTTGCTTGACTCCTCTCCCGGGCCAACACTGCTTCCATAGAGGACCGTGCCCAATGGACTAATAGCAGCTCCTATTGGATAATCGATTCCCTGCATATCGCTGCCGATTGCTTCTTGGACACCAATAAGGTTAATATTAGGAGTCAACGTCAGCCCTAATTTAGCGTTTGCAGAATCCCTTACGATAATATTATTGATATGTTCCGTAATGCGAATTGTATACTTCACCCCTAAATCGTTGTCTGTTTCCAGTATACCATCATGACTTGGAAAATATCTTAACGAATTTGGACCGGAGTTGGCAGTAATGTCCTCATTGGATGAATCGAACAAAGGCCGGTTTGTTTCCGCATTGTACAAATAAAGCCTTGGTGGCTCAACAACAGAAGTACCCAATGCTTCGCGATCCACATAGAATACCAAATTGGCTTCGTTAATTACCCAATTATTCTGTTTTATTTGATTGATTATCGCAGAACCACCGTTCTCCACTTCATCGAACAACCTTACTTCAGCCAAGGTATTTCCTCCCTTTACATATATCCGTGAGGCATTTTCTCCAGTATCAAGGGCATTTTCAATTTCCGGAGGCAACATTTCATTCTCAAAAACATTTACTGCATTTCCAAAAATCCCAGCTTGAGAACTTTCCAAAAAGTTTAGAACAAAATCCTTTTCAGCGGTTACTGTCTCGTCAGTTTCGGGGTCATAATCATCGTACTCGTACGTAATGGTAATATTTGCCTCTGTTAAATCCAGCAAGAACATCAGCTGGTCCATATCAGTCCCCGATAAATGCACTCCTCGAAAAAAGTTTCTAAAATTGGAATCGCTCAACAACTCGGACTGACCTTCTTTGTCCAAAATATTCTCTTGAAAAAACTCTGGATTCAATGGTACGCGTATCCCGGGAGCAATCCGTGATTCCACCACAGTTTCTGACTCATCCACATCTTCGGTTTCTGGATCATCCTCGGCATAAATCAACATTTCCGTATCATCAATTACCACGGTTTTCTGACCATCTATGGTAAGTTCCTCTCCTATAAAAGAAGAAAAATCTTGATTGGAATAATACTCTTGTGCTTCTTCAAAATTGGAATTTGGATCTAGATCGCGAAGAAAATAATTGGACCTTGAAACCACTAGGTCAAAAGTTTGATTTCTATCCCCATAAATACTGTCCAAATCAAATCTATTGGCATAGATGTTCGGCACAAAATCATCGCCCGTCCCATCCTCAGAAGCATCGTAAGGGTTTGACCCCAGCACTCGTTCCTGATTATCGGTAACTCCGTCACCATCATAATCCGAATTTGGGTCATCCACATCTTGCCCATTTTCCAATTCATCTGGAATGCCATCACCATCGGAATCGGGTGTGGGAGCGGTTTGAAAAGGGATGTAAAGAATAACTTCTTTTACCGTTTCATTTTCTTGATCGTTATCCGCTTCATCTTCACTCGTTTGAGAAATATCCCCGAATGTGGGTGATGTTGAGGGTAGTTGCAGTTGGGAAATTATACTTGCTTTTCTTTGTCCATAAATTGGATCATCAAAGGTTCCCAATTGGTACAAAGGAAGTCTATTGGTCTGTACCGCAGTGATACCCTTGTTGTATGTAAAAACGTCGTACTCTACTTTGCCCGTACTGAAGGGTTCTCCTGCAACAACACCCTCGCCGATGGTATCCAATTCCTCTTCACAAGAAGCAAGTAGTAAAAGCAAAGTTCCAACTAGCGCTGAAACTTTGGTAATCTTGGAAAATCTCATTCAATCTATTTTAAAACCTCTGTGTTATAGAAATTTGTGTATGCTTCCTCTGCCTCCTGAAGCGGAACATAGGGCAAAACAGGTACGGAAAGATTATCAATATGGTTTTTTAAGTCCTCTGACAATTCCTCCGCGGCTAAAATAACAGCATCGGAATAATCTACGGCAACCTTTAACAAATTATTATATTCGGGGTGTTCCAACGATGAAATTTCTTCTTTATCGATGCCATCAAAAGCGATTTTGTCGATCATACCACTATCTAATTCTCCTTCAAAATCCTTACCATACACCGAAGTAACTATTCTACTTTCAGAGAACAAAGGTTCATCTGCATAGTATTTTCTCAGGTAAAGCGGTACCATGGATGCCATCCAGCCGTGAACATGGATTATATCCGGGGACCAGTTCAATTTTTTTACCGTTTCCACAACTCCTTTTGCAAAGAAAATGGCACGCTCGTCGTTGTCCGGAAACAAGTTTCCATCAGCATCAGTAAACGTGGCCTTTCTTTTAAAATATTCGTCGTTGTCTATAAAATATACTTGGATTCGTTCCTTTGGAATGGATGCTACCTTTATAATCAGGGGCATATCCATGTCATTAATCACCAGGTTCATCCCCGATAAACGTATTACCTCATGTAATTGATGCCTTCTTTCATTAATATTTCCATACCTGGGCATAAATATCCGTATTTGCCCACCGTTACTGTTCACCATTCTAGGCGCTTCGTACGACATTAAGGAAACAGGATTCTCTGGGAGGTAGGGAACTAATTCAGAAGATACAAACAATACCTTTTTACCATTCATAAACACTTTCTTTTGTTTATCCGAAAAACATAGCTGCAAAAGTACAAAAATTATGCTGATTAGCAGTAATTATAGTATTTTTGCACCCTTTTATGCCTGTATATGAAGATATTCGACCGTAAAAATGAACTGAACGCTTTCACTTTGGAAGAGCGCAAAAAAGACCATTCCATTGGTCTTGTACCTACTATGGGTGCGCTTCACACTGGTCATATCTCTTTGGTAAAAAAAGCGCTTTCGGAAAATGATCTGGTAGTGGTCAGTATTTTTGTGAACCCCACACAATTCGACAAAAAGGACGATCTGGAGAAATATCCAAGGACTTTTGAACAGGATATTGAACTATTAAAACAGGTTTCGGACAAGATTTAGCGGGTTGAGAAGGTCCCCTTACTCCTATCCCGGCATACAAGGGTCCTGTGTAT
>NHBR02000105.1 GCA_002167435.2 Allomuricauda sp. TMED12 | reverse complement strand
TCGTTACTTTGACTTGCGGATTGCTGACGCTATAACCGCCACTGGCCGCCTCTCGATTCGTTGGGCTGAGCAAGTCATCAATCAATACATGAACAAGATTGCTGGAACAACCTCTATTGATTATATTGTAGCTATTGACACAGATTCCGTATATATTAAAACAGAAACTTTGATTAAGCAGTATCAACCTAAAGATCCTGTTAAGTTTCTTGATAATGTTTGTAGAGATAAAATTGAACCTGTTATTGCAAAGGGATATCAAGAACTGTCCGATCGTATGGGTGCATATGAGAACCGTATGGTCATGGCCCGTGAGGTGATTGCTGACAAAGGTATCTGGACTGCAAAGAAGCGTTATATTCTTAATGTTCATAACTCTGAGGGTGTTCAGTACAAAGAACCTAAGCTCAAGGTAATGGGTATTGAAGCTATCAAATCATCTACACCTGAGATGTGTCGCGTTAAGTTTAAGGAACTATTTAAACTATTGATTGACGGGTCTGAACAAGATATGAGAAAGTTTGTAAGAAACTTTCGCCATGAGTTTAGGAATGCTCCTATTGAAGATATTGCAGCTCCAAGAGGTGTTTCAAACTTAACTAAGTATATTGATAATGACACCATCTATGCAAAAGGTACTCCAATGCATGTTCGTGGTTGTCTGTTGTATAATGATTTGATCCGCAAAGCTAGTCTTGAGAACAAATACCAAATGGTCAAGGATGGTGATAAGATTAAATTCATATCATTGTTGAAACGCAATCCTATTAGAGAGAATATCATATCATTTCCTGATGCATTCCCACGTGAGTTGGGATTAGACAAATATATTGATTATGATGAGCAATTTAACAAAGTTTTCCTTGACTCTTTAACGATTATATTGGATAGTATAGGCTGGAGTGTTGAGGAGAAAGCCACATTGGAAGATTTCTTTGTTTAGTGCAACTGTATTCAAAAACCTATATGACAATAAGACTGATAAGAGAATTGATCTTTCGGAGTGGAATGACTTTGAGGATCTTCTGTATAAACTATCTAAACGCAATTTAAACAGTAAGAAAGAAGCAGAGCTGATTAGTCCTGCTGTGTTTGAACCAGGAACCACTCGCGCTAATAGAAATGTTACAGAGTGGGCTGGGTGGTGTGCTATTGATGTAGATGATCACCAATTTAAAGGTAACTTAGAACAGGAGTTAAAAAATCGTTATGGAACCTTGTATTTTATATGCTATAGCACTGCTAGTAGCAGTATCAACCATCCCAAGTTTCGTCTTGTCTTCCCTCTTAAAAGAGGAGTTAGATCATCTAAAATCAGACACTTTTGGTTCGCTCTCAATACTGAATTGGACAGCATTGGAGACAGACAGACTAAAGATTACTCGCGGATGTATTATAGTCCTGCAAATTATTCAGGTTCTCACAATTTTATTTTTACTAATCACGGCGAATGGATTGATCCTCACTTGATGATGGATAAACATCCTTATGTGGAAAAAACAGGTAACTCATTCTTAGATAAATTACCCCCTGAGATGCAGAAACAAATAATTGAACATCGCCGTGGACAATTGACGAATACTGATGTACAATGGTCTAGTTATTCTGATTGTCCATTTGTTAATAAAAGATTGCTACAGGAATATATGAGTATAGCTAATACTGATGGCACAGGTCGCTACAGAATGATTTACAAGATTATGATATCCATAGCTAGCAATGCTATTGAAAAGAAGTATCCTATCACTACTAATCAAATAGTAGAACTAATTAAGCAGATTGATAGAGATTCAGCTAATCGATATGAGAATAGACCATTGGATATTGAAGCAAACAATGCATTACAATATGCATACAAAAACGTAACGTAGGAGAAATATATGTCTGTAATGGATAAACTGAAGAAAAACTCAAGAATCAAGACAACAGAGGTGCTGGCTGATTCCAAGTTCTTTAATGAGAAGGAAATGACTACAACCGATGTTCCGATGATCAATGTTGCTTTATCAGGATCTGTTGATGGAGGATTGTCATCAGGACTAACAGTCCTTGCCGGTCCATCTAAGCACTTCAAGACATCATTTGCTCTTTTGATGGCTTCTGCATACTTGAAGAAGAACCCTGATGCTGTGATGTTGTTCTATGATTCTGAATTTGGATCACCACAATCATATTTTGAATCATATGACATTGACCTGACTCGTGTTCTCCATACACCTATCACAAATGTTGAAGAACTTAAATTTGATATAATTAATCAACTTGAGAATATTGATCGAGAGGATAAGGTAATTATTGTTATTGACTCTGTTGGTAATATGGCGTCAAAGAAAGAACTTGAGGATGCACAAAACGAGAAGTCAGTAGCAGATATGTCACGTGCGAAAGCTCTGAAAGGTTTATTTCGTATGACAACTCCGTATCTTACAATGAAGAATATTCCCCTTCTTGCAATCAATCATACATACAAAGAGATTGGACTGTTTCCTAAAGATATTGTTGGTGGAGGAACAGGTATATACTATAGTGCCGATAACATTTGGATTATTGGACGTCAACAAGACAAGAAGGGTACGGAGATCCAAGGTTATCATTTTATAATTAATATTGAGAAGAGTCGTTATGTTAAAGAGAAGTCAAAGATTCCTATTACTGTTTCCTGGGATGGTGGTGTGCGTAAGTTTAGCGGTCTTCTTGATGTTGCTCTTGCAGGCGGCTATGTTAATAAGCCGTCTAATGGGTGGTATGCTGCGGTTGATCAATCGACGGGCGAAATTGGACCCAAAGTTCGATATGACGACACACTTGAAAAACCTTTCTGGGATCCAATCTTTAATGATACGAACTTTAAAGAGTTTTTAAAAAACACATACACTATTGGTCATAGATCAATGTTGGATTCAGCTTCGGAGTTTATAGATGATAACGAGTGATGATTATACTTTTACCGTCAAAGGTGATCAAGATATATGGGTTGTTCATTTGCTAACAGGAGAATGGAAGGACACATATTACACATATGGTAGGATTAAGATTGAAGAGCCAGAAGAGGGATGGGATAGTCCTGAGGATGGTAAAGTTAACTTTGACTATGGATTAATTGAATCGCCTATTGACCTCAATTTACTTGTTGACTCTCAACCATTTAAGGTGTATATTGGGGAGATACTGAAACATATTATTGAAGAATCTTTTAATCGCGGCGACTATCAAATAGGAAAAGAAAATGGCAAATCTGGAAACGACAATACTACGAAACTTGATCAGCAATGATCAGTACACTCGTACAGTTATTCCTTTTCTAAAGCCAGAATACTTTGATGCTGAACATAGACAGATATTCAATCAGATTGCTAATTTTGTAGCTAAGTTCAATAAACTACCCACATCAGAAGCACTACTAATAGAAATGTCATCATCTTCAACTAGTGCTGATGCTATGGGGATTGCTCAGACTCTTAAACAAGAAGAATCAACAGATGTTGATTGGCTTGTAGATAAAACAGAGCAATGGTGTCAAGAGCGCGCGGTGTTCCTTGCTGTAATGAAATCAATTGAGATTATTGACGGGAAGCACACAGATGTCAGTAATGGAGCTATCCCCGATCTATTGAAAGATGCTCTTGGGGTGTGTTTTGATGCAAGGGTTGGCCATGACTACATTGACAACTTTGCAGAAAGATATGATTTTTACAATCGTAAAGAAACACGAACAACATTTGATTTAGAATATTTTAATAAGATTACAAAAGGTGGTGTACCTAATAAAACCCTAAATATAATACTAGCCGGCACTGGAGTCGGTAAGTCGTTGTTTATGTGTCATTGTGCAGCAGCTAATCTTACTCGTGGTAAGAATGTATTATACATTACTATGGAAATGGCCGAAGAAAGGATTGCAGAACGAATTGATGCTAACCTAATGAATGTCCAATTGGATCAGATAGCAAACCTCGGCATTAAAATGTTTGAGAACAAAGTATCACAGATCGCAAAGAAGACACAAGGTAAGTTGATCATTAAAGAGTATCCTACAGGAGCTGCTCATGTGGGGCATTTTAGAGCATTATTGAACGAACTTAAACTGAAGAGAAAATTTACACCTGACGTAATTTACATTGATTATCTCAATATTTGTGCGTCAAGTAGAATGAAGGGTCTTAGTGGCTCTGTGAATACATACTCCCTAATCAAGTCCATTGCAGAGGAACTACGTGGCCTTGCTGTAGAGTTTAATGTTCCTGTTTTTTCTGCTACTCAAACAACAAGATCTGGTTACTCTAACACAGATGTGGGATTAGAAGACACCTCCGAGTCCTTTGGACTTCCTGCCACAGCAGATCTTATGTTTGCGTTAATATCTAATGATGAGCTTGCTGAGCTTAATCAGATTATGGTTAAGCAGTTAAAAAACAGATATAATGACCCTAATCTTCATAAGCGATTTGTAATAGGTGTTGACCGATCGCGAATGAAGTTATACGATGTCGAGGAAGAAGCTCAAAAGGATCTTGTAACGAACCAAGTTTCTTCTAATAACAATAACCAAAAGGATTTTTCAGGATTTAAAACATGATAAAGGATGGACCGTTTAAAACAGCACTTGAGTGTGAAGGAAGAACCCTCATAAAAGAGGAATACGTTTCGTATGAAATTAAGGATGGGGTACTGATTAAAACTACCACCACCCGTACACACTTTAACGATGGAGATTACAATGATAGCACACGAAGCGAGCCCCTCTGTAAAGGAGAAAAATTTGAAAGTCAGGATAATCAGCTATAGTCAGCCTCCTAAGGATGCTATTATTGGTTTAGATGATGTACAAGACTTGATATCATATTGTGCAAGGGTTTCCAACCCTGACAATCAACTAAATAGTAAGACAGCAGGTAAGCTGTTGTCATATTTGTCCAAACATAAACATTGGTCACCGTTTGAGATGGCAAGTGTGTGTATGGAAATAGAAACAACGAGAGATATCGCTCGTCAATTTTTACGACACAGGTCGTTTTCATTTCAAGAGTTTTCTCAACGATATGCAGATCCAACTAAAGACCTTGAATTTGTCAGAAGAGAAACACGATTGCAGGATCCTATCAATAGACAGAATTCTATTGAGATCGAAGGTGACCCATCTCTTGTAGATAATCAACACAATCTTAGTTTAATTACAGAATGGGGACGGAGACAAGCAGGAATAATTAAACAAGCCTCTGATACGTACAAGTGGGCTATAGAAAATGGTATTGCTAAAGAACAGGCTAGAGCAGTCTTACCAGAAGGGTTAACAGTCTCACGTCTCTATGTGAATGGTACATTGAGATCATGGATGCATTACATTGAGTTGAGATGTGCTAACGGAACACAAAAGGAACATATTGAATTAGCTAAAGCCTGTGCAAAAGCTATTGAACAGATATTTCCATTAGTAAGGAGTTATACGAATGGCTAGATTTAATGTATATCAGGTACCCAAATCAAATAAGGTGTTGGCATCAAGTGCCGTCTTTTACGGGTTATCTGACACTTTTACTACTGCTACTGCAAGAAACGCATTTCTTGAAGGTGACTATCTAAATGTTGCTGATGTAGAGGCAAACACAGCTGGTGAGGTTAGGGATCTTGTTAACGATGATCGAACTAATACAAAAATCAATATTATTGGCCAGCTAAGAAATATTTCTGTTGGTGATATTGTTTATAACACAGAAACAGAAATGTATTTTATTGTTGGGCCGGAGCGGTTTGATAGATTGAAAATTGTCGGAGCCCGACAAGAAACATCAACTGCTGCTATCAAGTATTACGTTTATGGTACTAGTGAAGTTGGTGGAACTGTTGGTAAGGTGGGATATTACTACCCTCTATATCTAACAGTTGTTGGTGCACAAAACCATGAAAGTAACACTACAGGAGAAACTCATCTTCATAAGTTTACAGAGTTTCAAGGTATCAAGTTTTATATGCCGAGCAATTTAATGTTTCATGGAATGGATACAGCCCCGACGTCAGGGTATGCTCAATATACCACATCTTCATCTTCTTCATCATCAAGCAGTTCTTCTTCTTCTTCGTCTTCTTCATCAAGCAGTTCATCGTCAGGGAGTAGTTATTAAATGTATTTAGAATATTGGATGATGGCTATTCTAGGTTGCATGTTTGTTGCTGCAATGAAGCACATGTATTGGGATGGATATCATAAAGGTCAAGGTGACCAGATAGAAGATGCGGTGGAAATTGTTCTGACTTCTCTCGCTAAACAAAATATAATCACGATTGAAACACAAAATGGTGAAAAAATTATAAAAAAAGTGTTGCCTTCTAAGGAAGAATTGGATATAATAATATCAGAAACGTTAGAAAAACCCTTAGGAGAATTAGACGATGAGCAAAGTAGGACAATGGATAATGGAAATGGAAGAGGATGCAACGTGCATGACGGCTGATGAATTCAGCAAGAAACATGGATCAAACTGCATGGATGTTTTTGAACGCATTCAAGGTGAGATGGCTGATGCATTCGGAGATGATTTCCCAAGCGATACACAAATTGATGCTATGTATCAAGAGTGGCAAGCCTCTCACGGCGATCAACACCAGTAAAAAATGATTCCATAACATCTCAAACACACAACATAACTAAAGGAGTGTATTATGGAATGGATTAATGTTGAAGAAAGATTACCTAAAGTAGGAGAGAAGTGCTGGTACTTTTTTGATATAGTAGGAGCTCATAGAGGATTCTATGGAGGACTATATGAAGATGAAGAAGGAAAAGTTTGGCCTAGCATGAGTATCTTCTACTGTGATTATGGATGGCTAACTGGAGATGTAACTCATTGGCATCCAGATCAAGAAGAAAAGCCTGAATATCCTAAAGGCTATTAATATTCTAAAGGCTATTAAATCGGTATAGTGTTAACGGTCTAGCACGTCAGTCTCCAAAACTGAAAGTCAGGGTTCGAATCCTTGTACCGGTGCCAACATAATTAAAAATAATTAAAATTAACTGTTGACCTCTACTCAGAAATGTCCTAATATAAGGTATCAAGTGAGGAGAGACACATGACACCATATTCACACATAGAAATCCGTAATGGTAATAAAACTAAAAATGAGTTAGTTTTACAGGTAGTTGAGTTCTGTAAAACAAAGATGTTCCCCCGTGCAGAAAACGTTGAACTATCTATTCATCTTGTAAAAAACTTGCAGGAGAAAGAAGGAGTTCTTGGTGATTGCTTCGATGAGGGATGGCGTGAATATGTCGTTCGCATTGATAAGTATCTTGATCCAAAGACAATGGTTGAAACACTGTGCCATGAATTGGTTCATGTTAAGCAGTATGTCAAAGGACAACTTCATGAGTATGAAACAAAGCCAGGTCACCGCTGGCAGAAAACATACATTCCCGCTGATACAAATTATGCTGACCGTCCTTGGGAAAAGGAAGCGTTTGCTATGGAAAAACAACTAGCAATGGAGTTTGTTTACGAAAACTATAATATTCTTTCTTTATAAATAGTACGAAAGAACCTGGGGAAAACAATGTTATCTTTTCGTACATATTTAAGAGAGGCGGCAGATCCTATGCTTGATCTAATAAAGGGTCTTGAGTTTACCATTAAAGACTCTAATGATCGTGCTATGATTGTTATTGTTCAAGGTGCAGATAGATTCAGCGCTAAAACAGAACTTGAAAAGCAACTACGTGCTGGAAATGTATCATTCAAAGATGGTATCAAATCATCAACTTCTCTCGATATTCGTACAACCGATGCAACTTATAACAATAAGATGTATCGGTTTTTCTTTAAGCCAAAAAAACAGGGATCGGGTGCTGGTGCAGAAGTAACAGCGCTTGGTGAATCATTTCAAGCATATGCGTGTGCAGCAAGACAAGCTCTTGGTCGTGTACTTGACTCTGGTGAAGATGTATTTGATAACCCACCAAAAGGCGTTGATGCAGATAGAACTCTTGAGCAATGTAAAACGCTTCCTCCTGAATGGATTACAACAGGTGTGACTATTGCAAATGCATTTCACAATGAACTTGGTTCTGGAAACTATGTATTCCACAGAGGATCAAGAATGATTACTCAGATTGAAGGTGAGTATCAACGTCTCAGTAGAGCAGAGGGAATTCGGTTAAACATTAATAAATGGAATCCCGCTGATATTTGGGCTGCAAGTTCTACATTTAAATTCAAGGGAAATCATGCTTCTCTTGCTCAATACAATCAATACATTCTTGAACAGTTTAAGATGAAACAACTTATTGGTGTTTCACTGAAGAAACTTGCAGGAACAAAAGTCAAGAAAGAAATCTTCAATGCTGAGAAATCGGACATATCAATTAGATTTGGTTCACATCAGCTTGTAGCTGGTAGAAAAGACTTTTTTGCTAACAGTGTTTCAAAAGATGTATATCTACAATATACAGTTGATGGTAAAGCTATGAAAATGCAGCTGAGAACATTCTCCTCTGGCATGTCTGGTTGGCAGGGAGAAATAAAAGGCGCGGCCGCAGCAGGTGGTAAAGTTGGTGGTGGCAATCTACAACAATCTCTTGTGCTAGCTGGTATCCCCGCATCCTCTTTCATTGATCAAACTACATTTAAGGCAGCAGCAAGATCAATGTCTGATGCTACTGTAAAATCATATGTACAAATGTACAAATATTTGTCTAATGATAAAAGATCAGAATCGGAAATGATTGCTTTAGCAAAACAACAACTACAAGAATTAGGAGCTAGCTGGTTCTATAGCAAATTTCTATCAGTTCAATTTACATATGTTATGATTAAATCTGGTCGACAAGATCAGGTTCTCAAGAACATAGCAATGATTGCAGCCTCTAACACTGATGTTAGTTCTGTATTTTACAAATATTCATAGGAATAAAAATGTTAACATTTTCACAACACCTAAATGAACAAAAAAATACTCATATGACTCATATCGAGGATCTTGTTCTTGATGGTGGGGTTAAAGGAGCTCGCGATGCAATACTTGCTCTTCGTTCTCTTCGTGATATGCTTGCTGGTCATAGTTCGCGGCCGACGAATATCACGACTAAGTGGGACGGTGCTCCTGCTGTCTTTTGTGGCGTGGATCCTGGCGATGGGAAATTCTTCGTTGCAAAAAAAGGTATCTTCAATAAAAATCCAAAGGTTTACAAATCCAACGCCGATATCGACGACGACATTGCCGGCACTGAACTCAACAGTAAAATGAAGATTGCACTTGCTGAATTAAGTAAGTTGGGCATCAAAGGAGTTGTGCAAGGGGATATTATGTTCACTAATGATGATCTAAAAACAGAAAACATAGAAGGAGAGTCATATGTCACATTTCACCCCAACACTATTCTCTATGCAGTTCCTTCCGATTCAGATGAAGCCAGAACAATTAAAAAATCAAAAATTGGGGTCGTCTTCCACACATCATACAAAGGCGACACGTTCGAATCGATGTCAGCAGTGTATGGAGTCGATGTCAACAAATTTAGAAATGTGTCCAGTGTGTGGGCAGTATCTGCTGAACTTCAGGATTTAAGTGGCACCGTGACAATGACAAAGTCAGAAACCAAAGAAGTTACTGCTGCTCTGTCAGAGGCGGGTAAGATCTTTAAACAGGTTAGTTCAAATATTCTTAAGGATCTTGAATCTCATAAAGAACTAAATCAGCTCACTAATACATTTAACAACACATTTGTTAGACAGCGTAAAAGGATTACAAATTTTACAGCTCATGCAAAAGAACTAGAAAAATATATCACAGCAAAATATGATATTGAGATTGCAAAATTAAAGACGGATGCTGGTAAAAAAAGAAAAGATGCAGCTAAACAAGATGTTCTTAAATTCTTTAAAAAGTATAAAACCAGCGAAATTGCAAACATATTCAAGTTACAGAGTCATATTGTTACCGCGAAACAAATTATTATAAATAAGCTCAATAGGCTTAATAAAGTCGACACGTTTGTTAAGACTCGTAATGGGTTTAGAGTGACCAGTCCTGAGGGCTTTGTTGCGATTGACAAATTGGGTGGTAGTGCAGTGAAGTTAGTTGACAGAATGGAATTTGCAGCTAACAATTTTAGTAGTGACGTTATTAAAGGATGGGATTCACCAGGAAGAGGTTAGAAGTGTATACTTTCAAAGAATTACTTGTTGCTCCGCTTGAAGATGGAGAAGATGAATATCTCAAGTACCGCGCTAAAAAGCGCCGTAATGGAGCTATGTATGAAGAAGCAGAAACAGAGATTGAAGAAGCGTTAACTACTCAGCAGAGAGTTAAACGTCGTCAGATTATGCGCCGCCTCAAAGCAAAGATCGCTATGGGTCGTAAGCGCGCAATGAAGAAGAGAGCAACTCCAGAAAAATTAAAACAACGAGCGGCAAGACGAGCTCGCCAAGCAATGATTAAAAAACTTTCGCGCGGTAAGGATAAGAGTGAATTATCTTATTCACAGCGTAAAGAGATTGAACAACGTGTTGCTAAAAGACAGTCGATGATTGATCGTATGGCAAAGAAAATGCTCCCCACCGTCAGAAAAGATGATATGAGCAAAATGGCAGGTAGGTCGGCAAAAAAATGATTAAGTCCTTTACTCAATATATGACAGAAGCAGACAAAGCCATTGTGGTGGCTTTTGGCCGTTTCAATCCACCTACTATTGGTCATGAGAAGTTACTAGATAAAGTGGGATCTGTAGCACGCAGTGTTCCTTATAGAATTTATCCTTCACAATCACAAGACGCAAAAAAGAATCCACTTTCTTTTCAAGAGAAAGTAAAATTCATGCGCAAGATGTTTCCAAAACACGGTCGCCAGATTATAATGGATACTGATGTCAAGAACGCCTTTCAAATGTGCTCAAAGCTGTATGATCAAGGCTTCAATAAAGTGACAATGGTTGCCGGTTCCGATCGTGTTACAGAATTCGAAACAATCCTCAACAAGTACAATGGTAAGAAAGGCACTCATGGTTTTTATAACTTTGAGGGCGGAGTCTCTGTTGTTTCAGCAGGCCAAAGAGATCCTGATGCTGAGGGTGTTTCAGGTATGTCAGCTTCAAAGATGAGAGCAGCTGCTAATATGAATGATTTTAATTCATTTGCTAAAGGTCTTCCTCCTTCCTATAGAGAAGGTAAAGCGCTGTTTAATGCTGTTCGTAAAGGAATGGGTCTCAAAGAACAAACAGATATTAGACGTCATGTTGAGTTTGATAAGGTTTCAGATGTTAGAGAAGCATACGTTGCTGGTGAAGTATTTAATGAAGGCGACATGATTGTCATTACAAAAACTGATGAAGTAGCAGAAATTATTCTTCGTGGTACAAATTATGTTATGGTTGAAACTACTGGTGGTACAAAGCTCAGAAAATGGTTAAGTGATATTGAATTGGTAGAAGCAGCTACACAGGATGCTGATATCAAAGATCGTAAGGGCACACAGCCTGCAAAGTATCACACAGGACTTGCTAAAAGTACAAAAGCTAAACGAGATGCGCAGTTTAAGAAACAATCAAAAATGGCCGACGATAATCCAGATGCATATAAACCAGCTCCTGGTGACAAAGAGGCAAAAACAAAACCATCCAAATACACAAAAGCAGTTGATAAAATGATGAGTGAATCAGCTGAGATTACTGTTGGTGGTTATAAAACAAAATACTTTCATATGTGTGGTAGTGCCATCAAAACAATGAAAAAACATTCTGATGTCAAGGGCGCTGAACTTCTCACCAAAATGCAAGATGATTATTTTGCTATGGAAAAGAAGTTTATCAATAATGAACCTTCTGCGGCCGATAAAACAAAAGCTATCAAAATGTACGACATTATTATGCAAAAGGCAAAACAAGCAGGTATTGAGAAAGATGTTAAACCCTATATGGACATGCATAAAGATTCAATCTTGAAAGGTGATCCAAAACCTGGATTTGGAAAAGTAGATGTCTCTGAGCGTCGATCATTTAGTTCATTTCTTGAAATGAACGAAGACGCAGATAAATCACTTGCAGGAAAAGCAAAAAAATCTGGCATTAGTGTTGGCACGCTTCGCAAAGTATATAACAGAGGTGTCGCTGCATGGAAGACAGGACATAGACCTGGTACAACCCCCTCACAATGGGGACACGCAAGAGTCAATGCATTTATCGTTAAAAAGAAAAAAGGTAACTTAAACCACGACAAGGATCTAGTATAATGGATAACAATCGCACCAATTATCTTAGAGCTAAGGGATCGTATACTAAATCTCTTGCCCAAAAGAAAAAAAATATTAATGAAGTAGAGATTAAGAAAGCCGACTATTTGGCTTATAAAAATAAAAAAATGACAATGGCCGATCTCATGATGAAGTATAGAGCGACTCGCGGTGCGATCCAAGGCGAGATCAATCTGATGAAAGATCATGAAAAAAATAATCCTAAAGTGTTTGCTACTATGGGCGAATCATATGAAATTGGCACTAAGGAATATACAAATCATACAAAGAAAATGACTCCTGGTCAGTCAGAAGCCCGTCAAAGAAATGACGGTGATGAAGAAATGGAGCACATTGTTATGCAGCTCCGTAAATCAGTTTCGATGCGAGGTCAAAAAGAAGTAAAATTTGCAGACGGCTCAAAAGCAAAGATCTCGGTTGCTGATGCAACAAAAGCAATGAAAATGATTGACAATTTAAGAATGGCAAATGCTAAGCAGATGTTAACAAGACGTCTCGGTAAAAGTCATCAAGAATTTAAAGACGCTCTTGCAGGTAAGGAAAAGAAGAAAGATCCTTTTGCAATAAAGATTAGATCGAGGATGGAAGAGAAGACACTCACAAAAGCTGAACTGAAAAAGCGGGAAGAAGTAGCGAAAGCAATTGAAAAAGATAATCCCGACATGCCTATGGATAAGAAGATGGCCATTGCTACAGCTACTGCTAAAAGAGTTGCAGAAGAGAAAGAAGCTGATTACCCACATGCAATGTATGATCCTAAAACAGGTAAAAAAGTTATGGCTAAGTCGCCTGCAGATCATAGTAAGTATGCTGAGATGGGATATACACATGAAGAGCCAGATATGAATGAAATATCTTCGACAACACTTAGCAACTATATGAGGAAATCAGCAGCAGATGCAGGGAAACCTGGTGCATCGGCTCGTCGTCAGGATAAACGTATTGGTGGCCAAAAGACTGCTGATGAAAAGATACGTAAAAGAATGGGATATGGTTCGTCAGCTAAAGTTGCAGCCGGCCCAAGTAAAAATGAATCCAAAGATTTTTTTGATCTTAGGAATCACCTTAATGAAGCAAAGGCCTCAAAAGATCAAGCTATGAAGTTTGCAAACGAACTTGAAGTATATGCAAATAAGTATGGTGGTATTGATAAGAAAGACTTAATGACGATTTCGAAAAAAGTAAAAATGACCGGTAAACTTCCATCCAAAGCAGTTGTTGATGATAATGACACAGACGTAAGAGAACTGTTGTACATGATGATGTTCAATATAATGGGCGATAAATATATGGAAAAACAATATAAGGTAAGAATGCGGTAATGAAAAAGTTTAATGCATATACTAATAACGAGTTTTGCTGCGAGTCGTGTATAGAGGATCTTGTTGTTGAAGATGCTATGTATGAGGACAAGAAGGTAAAATTAAATGATCCAAAACGTGGTGGACCAAAGAAATTTTATGTATATGTTAAAAATGAAAAAGGTAATGTTGTAAAAGTTACTTTTGGTGATCCGAATCTTTCAATTAAAAGAGATGATCCAGAACGAAAAAAATCTTTCAGGGCCCGTCATAACTGTGATAACCCTGGTCCTAAATGGAAAGCAAGATATTGGTCGTGTCGTATGTGGTCGTCTACTCCTGTTTCAAAAATGGATTAAGAAATGGCAAAACTAGAGATGTCACAAGATTTATCAGTAACAAATCAACAGCGCTTAGATAGAATTGAGACTAAGATCGATAAGCTATCTGAAACAGTGATTTCATTGGCTCGCGCAGAAGAGAAATTAGTTGCTCTCGAAACGGATCGTGAAGAGACACGTAAGAGATTAACAACAATAGAAACAGCAGTCAACGTTGTGGACCGTAAGGTTGATGAATACGCTGTAACGGTCAAAGTAATCAATAGACTATTTTGGATAGTCATAACAGTAACAGCTAGTGTGCTTGCCGGCACTTTCTTAATGTAGGAGAATACAATGTCTGAAGAACAGATCAAAGCTGTGGCCCAAGCATACCGCGAAATGCAAGAGGCCATGCATAATAAAAAAGAAAAAGAAAAAGATGATAATGGCGCGGTTAAACTTGACCCAGTTGGTCAGGCGGATGATGATGTGGATAATGATGGTGATGTCGACAATTCCGACAAATACATCAAAACCAAACGTGCAGCTATTAAAAAGGCCATGGATAAGGAAAAAGATGGTGTAGATGAAAAGCTCTCATCAAAAGAAAAAATGAAGCGTGGAATGTATAATGAGGCTGATGATCTCGACAGTGATAATGTTGAGAAGGCTCTTAAACATGACTGTGCTACTCATGTAGAACATGCAGAATATGGTATTGGTAAATGTATTCCTGGTCAACACACTTTGATGGCTATCAACGAAACACATGGTTATGTCACTCATTATGATGTTGAGTTTAATCATGGTATTGTTGAAGATGTAGCTGTTGAAGATTTAACTATCATTCAAGAAATGAGTCATGGTCATAAGTCTAAGAAAAAGAAACCAATGGAAGGCATGTCTTCAAAAGAAAAAATGAAGAAGGGTCTTTACAATTCTAAGCAGTGGGGTCAGGGTACTATTATTGATGAGGATGATGGTAAAATTGCTGTACTGTTTAATCATGGTGTTGAATGGATTGCAGAAGACGCTCATGCAATCAAGAATAAAAACACTCAAGATAAAATGAAAGATCAAGAAATGCTCGATCCTCGTGCCAAAGGTGAACAAGATTTTAAAGATGCTCATGAAGTTGAAGAGACTGATGAGATGGAAACAGTTGGCGTTGACACAAAAGGTATGACATCTGGTGTAAAAAAAGCTCCTTCTCGTCCAGGTGACAAGGCAGGATCAGAGCCAATGAAATCAACCCCCAAAGTAACAGGACAATAAAATGAACAAACCAGGATGGCTAAAAGATACTACAGCAACCCCTCAAGGATACATGTCCCCTAATGGTGAATTGTTGAAATCTGCAAGATTGAGTGATGAACATATTGCAATGTGGAATGAGGCAGCTGTACCAGCTGCACCAGAACCACAAATGCTTACAGAAGCAGATCCAATTGAAGAAATGACCAAGGAAGAACTTGAAGCATTTGCTCGCACAAAAGGTGTAGAACTTGATCGTAGAAAAAAGAAATCTACACTTGTTGAGAAAGTTAAAGTATTAGCGGGGAAATAATTATACTACATACTTTCATAACTAGGAGTCTGGTATGAAAGTTTTTGACAAACTTAACGATAATAATTTTACGCTCTTCGCTTCAAATCACTACAACAATCCACAGTGTGTAGATGTAGAAGAGTTTTACGAGGACCTCAATAGGTTCAAGTATCTAAAGAGACTACTTGGTCGTTATAATACTCATAACGATCTTCAAGAACGATTAATAATTAATCATCTAATTGTTCTGTTTAATGTCTTTGGAATTGAGCCTGCTATGAGGATGTTGATGTACAAGGTTGATGAACAACATTTGTCAGCACTAAAACCGTTTTTAGTATATCTTCATTATCTTAAAGAAACAGATCTTGTGGAGGTACCACTTGATCAACTTGTAGTGAATAGGCTAAGGGAATTATGAGTTTTACAAGCGCTGCTGATATGATATACGCCTTTCGTTTCTTGAAGTTATTGACAACTTCATGGGATGATACCGATGCCTATAAACTGGGTGTCATTGACGGTAATGGTAAAGTACTCAAAAAACCAACTACAAGGGAAGAAAAGAACTCTTATACTATTTTCATAAAACTTGTGTTCAATATTAAAAGACTTCTCGAAAAAGTTCCAGGTGGAAAAACACGATTAGCATCTTATGCGGCTGCTCTTTTTTTAATCAAAGAACATACAGGTATGTCAGAAAAAAGACTTGCTGAAATGCTTGAAAAATTTGGATATACAATGGATGATACTAATCTACAGGAAAGTTGGATCATTAATGAAGAACAACTTCTTCCAGGTAGGTACAAACTCATAAAAGATGTTGCATCACTTGAGACAGGTGAAGTAATAGGTAGAAGAGGTACATACGTTTCTGTTATTGAAAATTGTATGCCAACTGATACTATATTTAATGCACACATATATAAAGTAAAGCATGTAAATACACATCAAATGTTGTATGTCAGTGTGGGAGATATTGTAAGATGAAAACTTCTGATCTGATAAAAAAGTCGCAAGCAAAAAGAGGTGCACCAGGAACTCTCAAGCGCAAAGTGAAGGGTAAGATGACTCTTGCTAAGGCAAGAGCGCTAAAAAATAAACCAGGTGCTACAACTCTTGACAAAAAACAAGCTAATTTTTTCATCAATATGCACAGTGAAGAAGTAGCTGCAAATTCAGTTGCAGGTGGTGGTGTTGATATGGCACCCAATGCAAAGAAACAAAAAATGATCTTTGTGAAAAGATTCAAAGACTATATTAAAAAAAAGGAGCAGTAATATGCTATCTATTTTAGGTTCACTACTTGGTTTTGCGGGGTCCGCTGTTCCCGCAGTAACACAGGCTTTTCAAACAAGAGCCGACAACAAGCAAGAACTTGCCAAAATGAGACTGATGGCAGAATTGAGATCAGAAGGTATGGACTTCGACATGAAGATGTTTCAGGCCCAGGCTGATGATAAAGAACATGAACGTCTTATTGAACATGACATTGCTATTAACAATTCAACAGGATTCACTTCAATCCTTCAAAAATCTGTCCGACCAGTAATCACATATGCCTTCTTCGGATTATTTGCAACAATTGAAATTACATTGTTGATGTCTGCATTAGAAGCTGGTACGGAATTCAGTGAAGCTATTCAATTGCTGTGGGACGATGATACAAAAGCAATCTTTGCTGCTATCATTTCCTTCTGGTTCGGATCCAGAGCTCTTGAAAAGCATATGGCTAGAAAAAAATGAATATAGGTGGATGCATTATATTTGGAATTTGTATAGGAGCAACTTTATACGCTGTATTCAGAGCAATGAAAGATTGTATGCCTGAAGATCATGAACCTTGTGTCCACCCTAAAACCTGCCATGTTTATCCCCCAATGCACCAAATGAGTATTAGAGAACTTCTAAAGTATTGTGATGATCTTGAAATAGAAAGACCAAATACACAATCAAAAAAAGAAATTTGCAATTACATAAAAAAACAGTTGCAAACCTACTAAATCTGGTGTATAATCATTATATAGAAATCAAGGGATTACTATATAATCCTATCCATTAACAAAAATAATTATATATCTATGGGCATACGGCCCATGGAGTACATACATGTTCGCTAAGGAGAATTACATATGCTTAAACTCGTCAACCACAATCAAAAAGACCTCGACACTCGTAATGTGATGTCACAGACAAAATTCTACGAGGGATATAGTAGATGGGATGATGAGAAAGATCGTTATGAAACATGGGATGAATCGGTTTCGCGGGTGATGAGCATGCACCGCGGTTATTATCAAGATGAAATGTCTCCTGAACTTTCCCTGCTGATTGATGAAGCAGAATCACTTTATAAACTAAAATATGCACTAGGTGCACAAAGAGCTCTACAATTTGGTGGTGATCAATTACTTAAGCATCAGATGCGAATGTATAATTGTACATCAACGTATTGTGATCGTCCACGATTCTTTTCTGAACAGTTTTATGTTTTACTATGTGGTGCTGGTGTTGGATTCTCAATTCAGAAACATCATATTGATAAATTACCAGCAGTGTCAGAACGTAAGAAGCAAGCGAAGGGATGGGTCGTAGAAGACTCAATTGAAGGATGGGCTGATGCTCTTGGAGCGTTATTGTCCTCATACTTTGTTGCTGATCAGCAATTTCCTGAGATGGCTGGGCGCAAAGTTTACTTTGATTTGAATAATATTAGACCAAAAGGTTCAATGATCTCAGGTGGGTTTAAGGCACCTGGTCCTGAACCCCTTCGTCGTGCTCTCGACAAGATTGAGCACTTGTTGCAAGGTGTTGTACTCTCAGGACGTGAAAAACTAAAACCTATTGAGGCCTATGATATTGCTATGCATGCTGCAGATGCTGTATTAGCAGGCGGTGTTCGTCGTAGTGCTACCATTGCGTTATTCTCACCAGATGATGAGGAGATGGTCAATGCAAAAACAGGAAATTGGTTCATCGATAACCCACAAAGAGGCCGAAGCAATAATTCAGCTGTTATTGTCCGATCCGAAATTACTCGAGAAGATTTTAAAAAGATCATGGCCAACATCAAACAGTTCGGAGAGCCAGGATTTTACTTTGTCGAAGACAGAGATTTCACAACTAACCCTTGTGTTGAAATTGGTATGTATCCGCAAATTGACGGCAAGACTGGTTGGCAAGGATGTAACCTAACAGAGATTAATGGTGGTAAATGTACTACTGCAGAAGAGTTTTATAAGGCTTGTAGAGCCGGTGCTATTCTTGGTACATTGCAAGCTGGTTATACAAATTTTAGATATCTTGATGCTTCAACTAAAGATATCTTTCAGCGCGAGGCATTACTAGGTGTTTCTGTTACAGGTTGGATGAACAACCCCGAAGTGTTACTTGATGAGGAAGTACAGCGTAATGGTGCTGAGATTGTAAAAAAGGTCAACAAAGAAGTTGCTGACCTTCTTGGTATTAATGCTGCAGCACGTACAACATGTGTTAAACCATCAGGCAATGCATCTGTTCTTCTTGAAACAGCATCTGGTATTCATGCAGAGCACGCGGCGCGTTATATTAGACATATTCAATTAAATAAGGAGACAGAAGTTGCCCAACTTATCGCTAAAACAAATCCGTACATGGTCGAAGAAAGTGTATGGTCAGCTAACGGAACAGATTTTTGTATTGGTTTTCCAATTGTATCTCCTGAAGGATCGTTGTATAGAGAAGATCTATACGCTACTAACCTTCTGGAAAAAGTAAAACGTGTTCAACAGAATTGGGTTGAAGCGGGAACAAATGAAGAACTTTGTGCCGATCCTCGTATTCGTCATAATGTTTCCAATACTGTTACAGTAATGCCTCATCAGTGGGGTAAGGTAGAAGACTATGTGTTTGATAATAAGCATTCATTTGCAGGTATTTCATTCCTTGCAGGTAGTGGTGATAAGGATTATGCACAAGCTCCTATGACAGAAGTTCTTACCGAGGAACAAATCGTTGAGCAATATGGTAAGGCAGCTTTATTTGCTTCTGGCCTGATTGTTGATACGCGTAAGTCTGGTTTCCGTGATTTATGGGAAGCCACAATGTATGCAACAATGCCTGTTGAACACCGCGGTGAAGTATCCGATCTCAATGCAGAATGGATTCGTCGGTTCCACAAGTTTGCAGATAATTATTTTGGGACAACTAGTGAATGTGCTAATTGTCTAAAAGATGTATTTTTACTTCATAAGTGGACAAAGATCCAACAAAATCTTAAACCCATCGACTTTGTATCTCAATTAGATGAGAAGCGTTTCACGGAGATTGATACAGTGGGCGCTGTTGCGTGTCAAGGTGGTGCTTGTGAAATAACCTTCTAAGGAGTGTTCAATGGTAACTATATACGGTAAGAGCTCATGTGGTTTTTGCATCAATGCGAAACATCTTTGTGAGTCAATGAATTTAAAATATGAATATCTTGAAGCGGGTGAAGATTATTCAAAAGAAGATTTATTCAAGATATTTCCTAACGCAAAGACTTTTCCTCAAATTAAAATAGGGGATAACATTATAGGAGGATTTCAGCAATTGCAAAAGTATATTGAAGATACAGGATACAACGGCACTGGGTATACTCTTTCATGAGTGGTTTGGAAGCCATAGGACGAATGCCGTTTCAGACTCATGAGAACATTGTGTTCAATCCTTATGGGTCTCCTCCACCTATTTTTCCAAATAGTGAAAACATTCCACCACCAGTATCAAAGAATAAAGTTAGAGTTGTTGAACCATCTACAAGAACTCCTGTGGATTTTGATCCTGTTGAACATTGGCAAGAAAGAGTTGATCGTTTGAGAGATGAGATGAGACATGCTCAAATACTTCGTTACAAAACAGATGGGTCAATTGACGTTGATCGACCCGACACTGGAAGGATTATAAACAGAGATGCCTAAAACAACAAATGTTGAATGTTACTATTGTGGGTTTGAAGGACGTATCAAACCTCAGGAGGATTGGGAAGATGAAGATCTTAGATACTGTCCTGCATGTGGACAACCATTCAATGAAGAGTTGGATTTTTCAGAGGAATAAATAGTAGCACAATTTGGAGTGTTACTATGTGGTTTTATAATGGCAATATTTATGATCCGGATGACTTGGATCCAAAAGATTTGTATGGATTTGTGTATTTGATTGAACACATAAAATCTAATAAAAAGTATATTGGGAAGAAGTTCTTTTGGTCTCGCAAGACGCGTCAGGTTAAAGGTAAACGAAAAAGATATATTACTGAATCAGATTGGCGAGATTATTATGGATCATCAGAAAAATTAAATGAAGCTGTTGACCTTTACGGAAAAGAAGAGTATAATAGGTCTATAATTCATCTTTGTAAGACCAAGTCGGAATGTGCATATCTTGAGGCATATGAGCAATTTACTAGAAATGTTCTCTTATCAGATGAATACTACAACGATTGGATCTCTGTCCGCGTCACATCAAGACATGTGGACAAGATTCGTGAAATGATTATGGAAAAGATAGATGATTCTTGTTGACTTCAATGGCCTTACAGTAGGCACAATTATATCTCAAAAGGCAGAACTAAAGGAGGATGTTATACGTCATATCATCCTTAATCTCCTGCGTCAGTATAATGTTATGTTCCGTAAACAGTATGGAGATATGGTTATTTGCTGTGAGGGTCGCTCATGGCGTAAGAACTTCTTTCCTCACTACAAGGCGGCACGTAAGAAAGGTCGTGAGACCTCAAGTGTTGATTGGGATGAAGTATATCGTATTATGAACCTTGTGACAGAGGAACTAGTTGATCACACACACTATAAAGTTGTGAGAGTAGAGAATGCAGAAGCCGATGATATCATTGGTGTACTTACCGAGCAGACTCAAGACTTTGGTAAACATGAACCTGTTATGATCTTATCAGCTGATAAAGATTTTATTCAGTTGCATAAGTATGATAATGTCAAGCAATATTCACCTATGCAAAAGAAGTATGTAAAAGATGACAATCCAAGAACTTACCTCCTCCATCATATCATTAAAGGAGACTCTAGTGACGGCATACCAAACATCCTTTCTGCCGACGATACCTTCGTCACTGATGCCAGACAGTCTCCTGCTCGTAGTAAATTTATTCAAGGGTTTGTGGATTATATCGACAGACTTGACGATTATTCTGACAGAGAAGTCGTCAGAAATTATCAACGTAATCGCAAACTGATAGACCTCAGTCTGTGTCCTGATGATATAAAATATAATATTATAAATACACATGATCAAGCAAAGGTTGTTGATAAGAGTAATATCCTTAACTATCTTATCAAGAAGCGCTGCAAAATGTTAATTGAATGTGTCGAGGAGTTTTACTAGAATGAATCTAATGGTACATGAGGTACTTGATAAAGTTGCACAAGCACCCACAAGGAAAGAAAAGATTGAATTACTACAAAGATACAATACGTTGGGATTGAGAGATATACTCAAGGGATCGTTCGATGATTCAATTTCATTCATTTTACCTCCTGGTCGGCCACCTTTCGAAGAGGATGATGCTCCAGCTGGTTATACAATTTCATCACTACAAAATCAAACTAAAAAATTACGTTATATGTGTAAAGGAGGTCCTGGTGAAACTCTTCCAGCTGTTCGACGTGAACGTATGTTTATTGAAATCCTTGAGTCTATTCATCCTGGTGAAGCGGAGTTGGTAATCCTAATGAAGGATAAAAAACTTACAGGAAAATACAAAGGTCTAACGAAAAAGCTCGTGTCAGAAGCGTTTCCAAAATTAATAGTTTCCTAAATACCCCCATGATTAACAACACACTCAATGATATTATTGATGAGTCATAATTATAATAAAAAAACTGTTGTTTGTCAGCCTAGGCTGTCAGGGTTTCCTGACAGCTTTTTTTTATTCTAACAGAAAGGAGATCAGTTTGAAAATTACCCATAATCGTCAATTGTATGTGGAGTATAACGAGATGAATTCTAATCAACTTGAACGACTAAAGAAGGATGAGCGAGAACTGGGACATTATCAAGCGCGATTAAATAAGGAAGGTAAAAGTACACTAGCGCACCGAATCCAAAGAAAGAAAGAGTATCTAATGTCACGAATTCACGATTTGGAAGAGGAGTATTTTTTAGCTAGTTGATCGTTGACATATATAACACATGGGGGTATAATGCTCCCATGTGTTTGTAAACAGATAGGAATATTATGCCAAGTTATAGTTATGAATGTACCGCATGTGGTGAACAGTGGAGTGAAATTCTACCAATTAAAGATATGAACAAACCAACAGAGTTGCGTTGTGCACAATGCTTACAGTATGGCACAGTTCAGAAGAAATTAACCACACCAGGCTTTGTCAGTGATTCGAAGAGTGTATTGCGCCGCGCCGGCACAGAGTGGCAAGATGTATTGAAGAAGGTCAAGAAAGCGTCAGGTAAAGGCAACACTATTCATGACTAATAAATCAATGAAGCTCCGCCTTGAACATCTCAAGGTGATTGAGCCCATCACCAAGAACCAACGAAAAGTATTTGATGCATATGAAAACGATGACAATATCGTTATGTCTGGCGCTGCTGGTTCTGGTAAAACTTTCTTAGCCTTAGCATTGGCATTAGAAGATATTTTAGATAAAGAGAACACATATGATAGAGTTATCATTGTGCGCTCAGCTGTTCCTACAAGGGATATGGGATTCCTTCCTGGTTCAAGGGAAGAGAAAGAGGCTGCTTATCTGTTGCCGTATCAGGGAGCGATGGCAGAGTTGTTTGATGATAGTGATGCTTGGAAGAAACTCAGTGCACAAGGTGCAGTGGAGTTTTTAACAACTTCGTTTATTCGAGGAATCACATTATCAGATGCAATTGTAATTATCGATGAAATGCAGAACCTCACATTTCATGAACTTGATTCGGTGATTACGAGAATAGGTCGGAATTGTAAGTTCATCATGTGTGGTGATTACTATCAATCTGATTTTAGTCGGGAAGGGGACAAACAAGGAATTATGAAATTCCTTAATATTGTGGATCATATGAAATATTTCACACACGTTCAATTCTCATGGGAAGACATTGTTCGTTCGGACTTCGTCCGCGAATACATAATGACTAAGGAGCATTTGGAGTCAAATGGCTAAGTACTCGAGGTATGATGTACGTAACAAAAAAGCTAACAAACATAAAAATCTAGTAAAGAGTGGGATCCAAGGGAGAAGAATTAAAGATCCTGTACTATTAAAAAGACAAAAATACAAAACAGAAATGGTATTAGAATATGAGGAAAAAGTTCAAACATAACCCAGTCGATCTTGGGTATAGTGATTTGAAATCAACGACTACAGACTCAGGACGCAAGTATGTTGGTCCTGATGGACAATTATATCCATCAGTTACCACAGTACTTGGTGCGCTGAAGAAACAGTCAATCCTCGAATGGCGACAGCGTGTCGGTGAGAAGGAAGCCAACAAGATATCTCGTAGAGCTTCATCTCGCGGCACTGCTGTGCACAATATGATTGAAAAATATATTGATAATGATCCTGAATACACAGAAGGATATTTACCAAATATTATCAGTGATTTTCAAAATCTTAAACCAATACTCGATCAAAGATTAGATGTTGTCTATGCACAGGAAGCAGCATTATATTCTGATCACCTGCGTTTAGCTGGTCGTGTTGATTGTGTTGGTTATTTCGATGGTAAAAGATCCATCATAGATTTTAAGACATCTCTCAAACCTAAAAGGAAAGAGTGGATTGAAAACTATTTTATGCAAGCAGCTGCATATGCAATAATGTGGGAGGAACGAACTAGGGTTCCTGTCACACAACTCGTTGTTCTCATATCTGTTGACAATGAGTCTCCTCAAGTGTTCATTGAACACCGTGATAACTGGACAGAAAAACTACTTGATGCTATTGAAGCATACAAGCGATAGAAAGGTAATATATTATGCCAACAAAAGCAAAGGGAACCTACATACACGAGTCCTTGCCAAAAGGAACCTCTATTGGTAGAAAACCAATAACATCTACTATGAATAAACATAGACGTAGTTCTTTTAAAAAATACCGAGGACAAGGTTCTCGGAGATAGCAATGATGACATGATAAAATATATCGTAACACCATTTGTGTCATTTTTTATCATGTTGATATGGGCAGCTACAATTGGCGATCAATTTGAATACTTTGCCGCAGGTAATAATATGTTTGATGAATATCTAATAATTTGTCAAATATGGTTTATAGTATGTATTTTTAAAACTTTTAAAAACCATACAAGGGTGTACGTAAGCGGTGACTCTGGAAAAAAAATATAAAAGTATTTTTATAAGTGACATACATCTTGGCACACGTGGATGTCAGGCAGATGCCCTTTGCGAGTTTCTTAAAAATTATACATCAGATAATCTATTTCTTGTTGGGGATATATTTGATGGTTGGCGTTTAACAAAACGTTGGTATTTCCCACAGAGTCATGCTAACGTTGTTCGTAGAATACTAACGGCAGCTAAACAAGGAACCAAAGTTTACTATATTCTTGGTAACCATGATGAAGGCTTAAGACCTTTTCTAAAGTATGGAATTGATATAGGTAGAGTGAGAATACTAAACCGTTATAATTACACAGCTGTGAATGGTAAAAAGTATCTTGTGGTACATGGTGATCAGTTTGATGTACTAATGCGTAAAGATAAAAAATGGATTATGCACATAGGTGATAACCTATATGATTTTATGATAATGTTTAATACATATTTCAACAAAGTTAGAAAGTTGTTTGGTTTGAAATATTGGAGTCTCTCAAAGTGGTTGAAAGCCAATGCTAAACAGGCTGTGAAGTTTATAAATCGTTACGAGGAATACCTATCAGAATATTGTGAAAATAAAGGCTATGATGGCATTATCTGCGGACACATACACAACGCAGAAATGAGAAAGATAAGGAACATAGAATACATGAATGACGGTGATTGGGTGGAGAGTGCTACTGCCTTGCTAGAACATCACGACGGTAAATGGGAACTTTATTTTAATGACGAAAAAGATACTGATAATCACGGACAATCTAGTTGATCAAATCAATGGCGTTGTTACGACCTACAAAAACATTGAACCGTATGCGGCTCGGGATGGTTATTCTATTGATTATATTAACCCCGGGCGGTACCGCTATGTTGATTGCCCTAAGTATAACGAAGTCAAACTTGCCTATCCCAAAGACTTGGGTAAAACGATCGAGGAAATATCTCCGGATCATATCCACATCGCCACAGAGGGTCTTCTTGGTTTGTTTGCTAGAAGGTATCTTACAATACACGGGTATAGCTACAATACTGCTTATCACACTAAATTTCCTGAAGCTATAAAAAAGATATTTAATGTCCCAGAATTTGTTACTTGGCCTTTGATATGTTGGTTTCATAGTAATTCTAATTGTGTGTTGACTACCACTCCTTCTATGGTCAAACAACTGCAAAGTCACGGTTTTGGTGATAATGTAAAACCTTGGACACGTGGCGTAGATAGAGAACTGTTTAAACCTGCTGAACACGAAGTACGTGACAAAGTCATACTATTAAACGTAAGCCGTGTAAGCAAGGAAAAGAATCTTGAAGCGTTCTATGAGATGGACTATCCCAACTGTCAAAAGATACAGGTAGGTGATGGACCGATGCTTAAACAATATATCAAACGCTACCCCGATGTTCATTTTATTGGAGCAAAGAGGGGTGTTGAACTTGCCCACTACTATCAACAGGCAGATGTATTTGTGTTCCCAAGTTGTTGGGACACTTTTGGATTAGTTATGATAGAGGCAATGGCCTGTGGCACACCTGTTGCAGCTTATCCTGTGCAAGGCCCGTTAGATGTAATTGATGACAATATAACAGGAGCAATGGACAATAATTTATCAATAGCAACCAAAAAAGCGCTTGACCTTGACCGAGAAAAAGTATATAATATGAGTATAAAATGGTCCTGGGAAAGAGCATGGCTAATATTCAGAGACAATTTGAAGAGTAGTAAATAAAACTGACGGAGAGATATCATTATGGCGCATTTATCTGAAATAATCAATACAAAGGGTCACCCATTTGTAGGTGTAGAGTGGTCAATTAAGGGATCAAAGGGCAACTTCTATAAAGTTGAGATGTTGGATAGAGGCTTTGAGTGTAACTGCCCCGCATTTAAAAAATGTAAACATATAGTCGAAGTTGAATACAAATTTACAGATGAGTTCTTAGAAGAGGTAATCAAGCCTGAAATAACTTTGTAAAAAAATGAAAAAAGTTAAATTAACTGTTGACCTCTACTCAGAAATGTCCTAATATAAGGTATAAGTTAAAAAGGAGAGAGAAACATGACTTACACATTTGAACAAGGAATCGAGCGCATCTTGGAAATCTTCAATAACGATTATGCTGAATGGACAGATCGTGCCAACATCAAGTTGCTCAAGACAAACGAATACAGTCTTGAAGAGGGTCGCAACTACTTTAAGATTGTTGTCGACAAGCATGGAAATCAACAAACTGTTGCTGGTTTTATTGTTAAGAAAGATACCAAGAAATTCAAAAAAGGCGATTTGCTTAAAGCTGCTTCTTGGAGCGCACCTGCAACAAACTTTGCACGAGGCAACGTCTTTGAAGAAGATAGCATGCAGAAATGCATTCGCTGGACAGGAATTATGTAAGGAGAGAGAATGAAAATGTACACAGATTCACAAAAAGTAATTTTAACAGATGCCGATGGTGTCTTATTAGATTGGAAATACGCTTTCCAAGTTTGGATGGATTCACATGGTCATACACAGACTAAAGAAGACATCTATGATGCAGGTGAGCAGTATGGTCTCACTAAACCGGACGCAAAACGTCTGGTAAAAATGTTTAACGAGAGTGCAGCTATAGGGTTCTTACCTCCTCTGAGAGATGCTATCCATTATGTAAGAATGCTACACGAGAAACATGGTTATGTGTTTCACTGTATTACATCACTGAGTACTGATAATCATGCTTGTGAACTAAGAACTCAAAATCTAAAAAGGCTATTTGGTCAAACTGCTTTTGAAAAGTTTATTTATCTTGATACAGGAGCAGATAAAGATGAAGCTCTTGCCAACTATAAAAACAGTGAATGTTTTTGGATTGAAGATAAAGCTGAAAACGCTGACTGTGGTCATAGAATGGGTCTAAATAGTCTTTTAGTGAGGCATCATCACAATGTAAACTATAAAGGACCCGCTAAGGTTGTTGGAAACTGGAAAGAAATTTACGAAATTATTACAGGATGAAGATGTTTGGCAAATCGCACACCCTGATGATCTTTGGGTGTATGATAAATTAATTGTTGCAAAAAAACAACAATTGAAATGTGGTCCTGCGGGAGTAAACATTCCCGAAACAAATAATTATATAATAAGACCTATCACCAATATGGTGGGTATGAGTTTAGGAGCAAAGATAATGAAACTAGCTGCAGGAGACAAAACAACAGTCCCCACTGGTCATTTTTTTGTTCAACAGTTGGAAGGTCCTCAGTATTCTGTTACATACGAAAACTGCTCTCCTCTCTCCACGTATGAAGCACATCGCGATCCCACTTCTCCTCTATGGAAATTTGATAAGTGGGTCAAGGTGGATAATATGAAGGACTTTCCAACTAAATTATTAGGTTCATTAAAATATCAATATTCACATATAAATGTTGAGTGGATAGGTGATTATATTATTGAAGTACATCTTAGAGGATCACCTGATCCTGATTATGATGAGTTGATACCTGTGTGGAGTTCAGATGTACAAACTTCAAAACCTGGGTATGAGTTTATCGTCAACTATGAAGATGGTGATGGTTTGTTACCTGACCCCCGTCTTGGTTTTTTTGTAAGGAGCAAAAAACAATGAGAGAAAAACTACTAAATGCGTTTAAGAGCCACGCCAAAGGCCATATTGACAAACACGTTGCTAACGTGGAAGTGTATCTCGCCAATCCTGTAGGTATTGGGGAGCACTCGGATATTCTGGAAGCAATTGAAATAGAAATGAAAGTTGTTGCCGAATACCATGATCTACTCGAAATGGTAGAAAAGTATTTTGATCAAGAGCAGATGCTAGACCTTGACGAATTTTCGCCTAATTGATATCCTGAGTGAGGACAAAATGGAACATAGTCAAGCTACCACAAATGTTAATATTGGGATTGAGACATATGTTGGTGTCAATCCAAGAGGTGTCCAAGTAGATCTTTTTATTGGCGAAAACGATGAGTCTATTTCACATCACTTTGATTGGAGTACAGTGATTAACTCTGAGTTAAATTATAGATCGATTGCACTATCAAATCTTCTTCCTAAAGTTGATGAAGTAGCTGATGAGGCCTCAATCATTGAGCTATATAATATAGCTCTTGGTATGAAGACAGCGGCTGATATGATCATTCATAAAATGTGTCACGATTATCAAGAGTTTGATCGAGCTGCGTGGATCAGAGATGGGCGACCACAAGATCGTACGCCTTATTGTAATGAAATTAAATTTGAAGGATGGAGTTAATATGAAGGTAAATATTGAAATGACCCCTGATGAGTTCAAGGAACTTCTTGTGCCTGGAGAAAAGCAAACAGATTTGTTAGTGGCTTTTCAGAAAGCTGCAATGGACAACATTGCAAAAATGACAGAAGAATATTCTCGTCAGTATTCTAATGCTGTTTTTAGAACAGCCAAATCAAACAACGTAAAGGACTAGTTATGGCATATAAACTATCATCAAGATCGATGAGTAAGATGGACGGCGTTGATCAAGATATGATTGATGTTGTCTGCCGAGCAATTGAACTGACAACAGTTGACTTTGGAGTAATTCAAGGTATGCGAACCATTGAAGAACAAGAAGCTCTTGTTGCTAAAGGAGCTTCCCAAACTATGAAATCAAAACACCTCGAAGGACGAGCTGTAGATTTGATGGCATATCTAGCTGGAAAGGGATCTTGGGAACTTTCTATCTATGATGAAGTTGCGGATGCTATGAAAGCAGCCGCTATTGAGCTTGGTGTACCAATCCGCTGGGGAGCGGCATGGCACATCGACGACATTAGAGAATGGGATGGTACGATGGAAGAAGCCATGAATGACTACATTGACCTTCGCCGCTCTCAAGGACGGAGACCTTTTATAGATGCCCCTCACTTTGAATTGGTTTAAAAAATCATTATATGTATTTGCTATCTGCATGGCGTTTGCCGCAGGAGCACAATCACAGGAGACAGACGAGTTGGAATCACCAACTCCTCCAATTGAGAATCCCATTCCTAGCTATCGAAATTTCTTTTCTTCACTTCCCTGTGAAGCTGATGCAAAGAAGATGTTTAATGTTGTACAACAACAGTATGGGGAATTGCCATTTGCTTCAGGACAAACACTAGCACAGTCAGCTCAAAATGGCCAATATTTTCAAGCAGAAATGTTTATGCTTGTTAATCCCACAACAAAAACCTATAGTATAATAGGTGTATTTGCTGATGGCACAGCGTGCATGTTTGTAAATGGAAGAATGTTTACTCCTTACAGAAAAAAAAGTTCTCTGTAGACATATCCAAAATTATTGATATAACCTGGTGACTTTTGGGTCACCAGGGTAAGTGTTGATAGGCTTACAGTATGCTGTAGCCTTATGCTCTTTGGGAACATATGCATAAGCCTTATAGTTTCCATATCGCTTAACAATTCTCGAAGCATAATAATTGCACGTGTTAATAGATAAAAAATGCATATCAAGTTTTTGTGGTTTGTCTCCAAGAAGAAACACCAAAGCAAAAACAACAAACGTCTCAGTCATTTTTCTTAGCTTCTTTTTTTTCAAACTTACATTTTTCACGCATATTCAAAACATCCTTGAACTTTTCTCTTACTTTCGGATTGTTGTTACAAGCGCTAATAAAATTTAGTATGGCATAGTAAGCAAATCCATGAAAAACCAACTTATTGTCTACATAAACTTTGCCTTTTGCACCATCGTATTCAATAGCTTTGTTCTCATAGTATATTACACGCATGTTATCTCTTCTTTAGACTTTTCTCGAGACTTTCCATCATTTCTAGTATATTTGGCTTTTCTTGATCTGGTTTATAAACACATTTTATTTGTCTAGGACAATATTCAAATCGGTCAATGAAGATTGTATCGGTTGTATTGTTGGCTCCCGAGAAGATACAAATTTTTTGGTTACGGATTATTTTTTTTGTAGCAAGTCTACAAGTAACCATTTGCTTATCTTCAATAATACCCAATCTTAATTTTTGTTGATGAGTCCACTCCACCGATAGAGCTTGAGTGGGTAACATTAACAACAATACAACAAATACATATCTCATCAAATGATACCATTTCTACTAGCATAAACAAGCCATCCAAGACCAACAATTGCTCCTAAAACAACTAGCGCCGCAAGACCAATAGCAATAGCTTCAATCCACTTTCTTCTAAGTTCCTCTTGAGCATAGATCGTTTCTTGCCGTTTTTTTCTAATATTAACCTCTGTACGCACCAATTCATCCCATGCACTAAGGCCACGAGTGTGTATGATAATTTGACGTAACTGCTCACGCATATCTTCGGCTTTCTTTTTAGCCATGAAGATTTGCATTGCCTCTTCTTCGACAGAACCAGATGCAAATAATTTTTTAAATAATGGTGGTTTTTTATTATACTCTTCTGCTTTTTTAATATCACTAACAGCGCCCATCCACTTGCCTAAAGCACCAGCCATATTCTCTATATCTTGACCCGCCCCAACAGCGGATTTCACAGCATTAAATGCAGATGACGCAACTGCTAAAGCTGATATTGGATCAATCATAATCTTTTCCCTCTTTAGTTGATTATGATATAACAATTATGTAATGATATTTCCACCTCAGACTCGTTGGTATTTATAATAAAATAAATTTAAAAAAAGTTAAATTAACTGTTGACCTTTTGGTAAAAATGTGCGATAAGGAGGGTATAGAATGAAACAAAGGAGAGAAAAATGGATTTCAAGAACTTTAAAAATATAATTAAGTCTTCTAAGATTAACAAGTTAGAGGAACTAGAAATTGAGATCGGTACTACTGATACGGTAGTGGTCAATAATTTCTGTTCTTCCTTAATGAGTCAGATCGAAAGTTGGAACAGCGGTATCGCAGTTGAGAGATTTATCGGATGTGATGAGTCTATCGTTCTTGTTACTAAGGATGTTGATTATGGTATTGTAAGTGAGCTTAATGTTCACGAGCTTGGCGGAGTTGCCCCCCTTGAGAGTCTTCCGGTATTTACTCAAACTTTTACAAAATAAAGTAAATTAACTGTTGACCTTTAGGTAAATATGTTGTAAATTAAGGTATCAAATGAGGAGAGACATTATGGAACAAGCACTTATAGATTACATCAATACTCAGCGCAAAGAAGCTGAGGAATTCTCAAAGCAGCCAGGCTGCTGGATGGGTAGTATGGTATCCCCAGAAGATACCACGTACTGGAACGAGCGTGTTCCTTCTGGTACGCTTGCTGAGTTTCAGCGTATTGAGCTGGAAGAGGATGCGTACTATGCAACTGCAGATGCATACAGTAAAAGTTATGCTCGCAGTTTTAATTTCTCAACAATGTCTGATGCGCAGTTACAAGAGATGTTAAAAGATGCTTGTGACTCAATGGAAAGAGAGCGTAAGTGGGCTGAGGAAGAAGAAAAGCGTGCAAAGGAAGAGGAGCAAAAGCTAGCGGAATCGCTAGGGATTGATATTCCCACTCTGCAACGCTGGATGAAGGAGGCCGCGTAATGGGTGGTGATTTACAAATGGCATGGGACGTACTTGTCCCTCTAATTGTTGGTGGTGTTACATTTGGTGTGACACTGGCTGTTATTGTTGCATTTATTCACATTGGATGGAAACTGTTCCCCTATGTTGCTGCTGGTGCTTTGTTAGTGTGGTTTTTGACATGAATATGGTATATTGTGATTACATTGTGGATAGAATCAAGACACTTTTAAATCGTGAGATCAGTGATAATGATACATTGATTAGCGATGTGGGGAACGTTGAGTTTGATCTTCACCCCGAAGAAAAATATATGGTTTCGACAAAAAAAACGTTGACTTTGTCCGATATAAATGGTAAGCTCTATAGAGTTACAGTAGAGGAGATAGAAAATGTTTAGAGTTGTGTTGGGACTAAGTCTTGTGATTGTTGGGTGTAGTGTAGATGATTTTGCACCCTTATGGTTAATACCTGCTTTTGCAGTTCCTGGGTTACTGTTGATGTTCTCAGGTGTTGTTGTTCTTAATCAGATGGAGAAATAAATGAAGGATCTTGAAAAACTAATTACTGAGGCAGAGAGCTGTAAGACAGTTGATGACCTTATCAAATTTTGCAAGGAAATGGTTTCCGAGTATAGAGCTGGTAAGCAAGCACAACACCTCAGTGCTATTAAGAAAATTGAATACCTTTACTATAATGGTGAGGGGTCAGAATCGTATCGTGAGACTTATGCTCGCAACAAGTTGTTTCGTATGATTGGTAATGTTTGTTTGAATGAAAAGGTGATATAATGGTCAGAGCTGTACACTACGTTGGCTGTACTGAATCTCAGTACCAACGAGCTCGACAAATCTTTGGCGGTCCTGCTTACTATCACAAGTGGTTGGACGATCGGGTCTGGACTGAAGTTGGTCCTAAAGATACTGTTGTCATTGCCAAAGGAACCAAGTATAATCCCTATGTTTGGGATGCATCTGCTGTAGATAAGGAGTATACACAATGAGCAATCAACGTTCCGGTAAATGGAAAAAGGCTTCAATGGCCGATCAAATGGATGGTATGAAGACCGTTGCCTTCTTTAAATATGCAAAGGAGTTACTCGAAGAGCAGGGTGAAGAAGATGCTGCTTTTTACTTTGAGCAAATTGAAGATTGGATTCGGTCAGGCAAATCACTTCCTGGTGATAAAAAAGTTATTGCTACAGCACTCGGTGTGTAATGTACCGAGTGCTTCTTCAAACAGAAAGTAATGATATCCATATATGGGATTATCATGATCTGTGGCAAGCAGAGAATGCGTATAATGATCTCAGTGATTACCAACGTGTAATGCTGATGACCGTTGATACGCGAAATGTAAAATTAATAAAGGAGAAATCATGTGACACAGTCCACCAACTTAAAAAAAGAATTGCAGCGCAAAACCAAAAAGTTAGGCCGCAACGTGCGCGCATCACGAAAAATAAATGATTACTTTGAATCATTTAAAGAAAAAAACATGCACTACTCACAGGAAAATACTGCAGAGTTCCTTCGGGGGTCAGAAATCTTTGATTCCTATAATGAATATAAATCAAATGGAGATTGGTAATGAAATACAATGATATGATCACAGCACTTAAAACTGCTGCTTGTTATGTTAACTTTGTTAAGAAGGATGGCACTGACCGCAATATGAAGTGCACTCTAAACTTTGATATGATTCCTGTTAAAGATCATCCAAAGCAAATTGATATTTTAGAAGAGCAAGGTGTTCTAAATACCATCAGAGCTGTTCGCGTATATGATCTTAGTATCAATGAATGGCGTTCTTTTCTTTTAGATAGTGTGAGGGATTTCAATGGGGTGGAAGGACCGATTAACAAGACGTGAGCTTGTTGAAGCGTTAGAAGTCAGGATAGTTACTATCACTTACACACCAGAATCAAGCACAAGATGTACTCGCAGGTTAACCTTAATGCCTGAGATACTTTCTGAACTAGATAATCGGCCTATCGGTTTTTATAATGACCGAGAGGCCGCTTTTTTTGATGAAGGTGCAATAAATGCTGTTGACATTGACTCGAATTCATGGGAGACTATATTAGTAAGTGAGATTCAACGAGTGGAGATACCATGAACATAGATAATATTGTTTCAAAGCACATGAACCCATTAGAGCCAAGCATGACTGTTCCGTTCTATCTGATGGCATCATACGCCTACTACAAACAGGACGATCCAATTCTTTCTGATGGTATGTTTGATGCGCTTGGTAAATTCATGTACAGCAACTGGGACAATATAGATCACTTTCACAAGCATTTAATCAGTAAAGATGATCTTAATGCAGGCACATATTTGGGTGAATACCCTGAGCGTGTTAAAGGTGGATTAATGTCTTTGAGAGAGACATATAAAGGAGGCAAATAATGGCTAAGAGCGTAAAGCGTAGAAAGCAAAGAGTCATTCGTAGAGCAAATGAATGGGATCTTGTTCCTATTGATAAAGGTTGGTATGCGTGTCAATACTTTATTCACTACAACATCGAAGCTAAGAAGTGGGGTGAACGAATACACGACTACATCAAGAAGCACTATGGCAAAGAGATTGTGTCTGCAATCAACAATCTTCCTGAATGGAAATATGGTCATAAGAGTCATTGGGCAACTGCTGCTCATCTTGAAGAAAATGCACCTGATAAACTCCATCCTGGATATATTGGTAAACTTGATGTGTGGATTAAAGAGCTTGCTGAAGAGGGTGCTCAGATAATAGTTGAGCGCAAAAAGAAGCAGAAAGATATTGTTCGTATTCCTCCTTCTATTCGTCTTAAACAAAAAACACATGAAACTATTATGATTGACCTCGATAGTCTCGAAGACGAGTGGTGTGAAGATAATTATAAGTCTTCAATCGACGTATACAAGTTAATGGGGAAGTATGACCTCAAGGGAACTATTCCTGCACAGATGGTTATTCAGTGGGCAGCAGATCGTCTTGCTGATTATATTTGTGTAAGGGATAAGACGGATGATCAGTGTGTGGAAGCATACTCACACATGACAAAACGCAACATCAATTCAGTTATCAAAACACTAGAGGAGATTATTAATGGCGCAGAATCCTTCAAGAACGCTGCTAAGGCAAAGCGTAAGCCGCGCACAAAGAAGATTAAGTCAGCAGACACCCAAGTCAGCAAACTCCAGTTCAAAAAAGAAGACTCAAACTTCAAAGTCGCCTCAATCGACCCAGCAAACATCGTAGGTGCAATAAGACTGTATGCATTCAACACAAAGTCTCGTGAACTATATGAATATGTTTCCCAGCGCCGTGAAGGGTTCGAGGTTAGAGGTACAACTCTCCAACATTTTGATTCAGAAGAATCGAGACGAGTCAAATTGAGAAAACCAGAAGAATTTTTAACTTTAGCGTTGACCAAGACCCCGCGTCAGGTGGATAATGCATGGAGTAAGTTGGGCACAAAGTCAAGGACAACGACTGGTAGGTTCAACAACGAAACAGTAATATTGAGAGCACTTTCAAAATGATTAAAAAAATAATGACAATTGCGGTAGCTGCTATCACATTTAGTACAACAGCTACCGCCGGTGAAAATCAGTTGTACCATCCTCCTGCTGATCAACTAACTTGCCTTGCAAAAAATATTTACTTTGAAGGTCGCAATCAATCTACAATTGGCCAGCTTGCTATTGGATTAGTAACATTGAATAGAGTTAGAGATACACGATTTCCTAACACAATATGCGATGTCGTGTATCAAGCAAAGAGATATAGAGATGGAAGAATCAAACGTCACAAATGTCAATTTAGTTGGTTCTGTGATGGTAAATCTGATAGGATAAAAGAACATGAAGCCTACAAAGTAGCTGTTGACAATGCAGTGCAGGCTTACACATGGTGGATAGATGGGGAGGATTTTACAAAAGCCGCAACCCATTATCATACAAGAGCGGTCAGCCCTTCGTGGTCAAGAGACCTTCAATTGATCGGAGTTGTCGACGATCATATTTTTTACAGATGGAGTAAGTGATGTATACATTACAATATAAAACCGACGAATATGATGAAGATGGTGATGGTATCAACTTCATCCAACTAGATCTTGATGAGGATGCTAATCTTGATCAACTCATGGGAGCTTTCAATACGTTTCTTAAAGTATGTGGGTTTGAAGTAGAACCTGGAGATGTTATTTTAAAAGATCCTATAACTCAAGAAGGTAATATTATTCACGTTGATATGTTTAATAACAAAAACGAGAAGCATCAAGAAGAACAGATGGAGCTAGACATTGACTGATGCTGAGCTAGAACGCCGCATCATAACTAAGAAAAGATTCAGTGAAGAGGTTGAGAAGGTTATAGTTGATCGACCGATGCCTTTCATGGATGCTGTTCTAACTGTCTGTGAAAATAAGCAGATTGATCCTGGTGATGTCAGACGTCTGCTAACTGATTCCATTCGTGGGAAGATAGAAGCAGAAGCAATGAACCTTAATTTGTTACCGAAGCCAAATGAATTACCGTTCGACGATTGAAACAATGGATCCTTATGACGCTTATAAATTGTACCAGGCTATGAAGCTACACTTTGAAAGTGATAGCTACGATGCGATTAAGTACAACTATAAGACGTCTGCAAAGCCTCAGGCATTCTTCAAGCGGCGTGACAAATACTATTTTGCCAAGCTAGCTAAGAAGTATCCTAAGACTGAACAACTAACAGAATTTTATGTCTCCAACTTTGTAAATGATGCAAAATGGGTTGGGGACATGAATGAAGAGATTGGTGAAAAAAACTACAATCAGTGGTTAAAATCTAGCCAGTCTTTATCATATATCTTCGAAAGGGATATATATAAACTGCATGCATGGTGCACCTCGGAGCAATCAACTTTTGATGACGTGCTAATCGTCAGAGATAATCAACATCCGTTGGTTTGCACCATGTATGCACGTGGGGATATAGATATCGTAACAGTGGTGATACTAGATCAATTGACAGGGTTTCTTAATCAAGCAAATTGCAATATTAAAGAAACGCTTGTCTGGCCTGATCTATATCGCAAATTGAAAAAAACCCAACCTTTTGTGAGGGTTAACTTAGAAAAAATGAAAAAAACTGTTGTCTCTATCTTCGAAAACTAGTATAATAAACATATAAAAAGACACAAAAAGACACAAGGAGATACAAATGTCATTTGATGCACTTAAATCTAATCGTGGTAACCAGATCGCAAGTATGATCAAGGCCGCAGAAGCAATCAACGGTAACGGTCAACAAGAGAAGAAATCTTATGTTGATGAACGAGTTTGGAAACCTACTGTAGATAAAGCAGGTAACGGCTATGCTGTTATTCGTTTTCTTCCAGCAGCAGCTGGTGAAGATCTACCATGGGTTCGTTATTGGGATCATGCATTCCAAGGTCCAACCGGTCAATGGTATATCGAGAACTCTCTCACATCCATTAATAAACCAGATCCTGTTTCTGAGCTAAACTCAAAGTTGTGGAACTCTGGCGTCGAGGATGACAAAGCCACTGTTCGTAAGCAGAAGCGTAGGCTTCATTATGTAGCGAACATTCTCGTTGAATCGGATCCTGGTAATCCGCAGAACGAGGGTAAGGTATTCTTGTATAAGTTTGGCAAGAAGATCTTTGATATGATCATGGATGCAATGCAGCCTGAATTTCAGGATGAAGATCCTATCAATCCTTTTGACTTCTGGGAAGGAGCTTCCTTCAAGTTGAAGATTCGAAAGGTAGAGGGATACCGCAACTATGATAAATCAGAATTCGCATCACCTGGAGCTTTGCTCAACGGTGATGAGGAAGAACTTCGAAAGGTTTATAACTCTATGTACCCACTACAAGAGTTTGCTGATCCCACGAAGTATAAGTCATATGATGAGTTGAAGGAAAAACTTAATCGCGTACTGGGAGGCACTACCGCTTCATTCACAACTGCTGAATCTGTATCACTAGATGAGCCAGCAGCAGAACCAGTTATCAGTGAAGCTGCTCCTACATCTCCACCAGTGGCTAAATCATCGTCAGACGATGATGATACGATGTCATACTTTGCTAAATTAGCACAAGATGGCTAGTATATAAATTGTAACTAACGCATATTATTGTTTTATGCGTTAGTTACATTAATCATCATTTATACTTAACCGTTGTGTTCTCGGCTTATTCCGACCTTTTGATCCGCCGGTCGATACTCCAAAGATATTTGTTTTTTTATTAATATTTGTAGGCTTAACTTCTACAGAATTACTGGAAGGAGCAATCGTAACATTGGGCAAGAGGCCAGCAGCATCCATATATGATCGTCGTTGTGCTTCTACATCTAATAGATTTGATGTACTTGGTGCTGGAATACTAAATCCTCCATAGCCTGATGGTCCTGCTGTGCCATATGCAGCTGCCATCATTTGTTCTTCATTATATGTTGGAGTATATGTCTCTGCAATAGTTCTTCCCTTACTTGCAAGTTCTTCTGCACGTCTCATTGCATCGAGATCTCGTCTAATATCAGCACGCTCTTTATCCATATCAAACCAATCTTTTGCCCAATCAGGTAGAATACTGTCAATGGCATCTAGGGCAACAAGTTTGATTCTTGATGGAATTGACATAAGCCAATTACCAAATTTTCGGAACCCGCTTGTAACACCATCAACAACATCATGCCATACATCCATTATGTAATTTTTGAGATTGAATTGTTCTCCGCCAGGATCCGACCAACCAAATTTATCCATTACCCAGTTGATAGCAAGGTTGTATGGTTTAAATAGTAGGTCTACAAACCCCTCACTCTCTTTCAGACCAAGTACCCCTTTAAGACCTGACCACATTTCTTCGAGCGCTTTAGTTGGATCATCCAATAATTTTTTGATCCAGTCAATTGAAGCAGATAGTAATTGAAACGGAGCTTTAACAAATCCTTGAACTAACTCCACAAACGAAAACTGTTTCATTTTTTCTGATGCCCAGCTGGCCCAACCCTCACTTGTAACATTTCCTTTTTCATCTCTTTTAACCTCGAATATTTTATCGAAGACCCAGTTCAAACCTGCCTTTAGAAGATCAAAGGGAGCACCTAGAAATGATCCAAAGAATCCTGCTACACCATCACTAAGCCTCAAAAGATCCTTTTCCTCCTTTGATCCTTGATATGCTTTCCAACCATCAAACAATGAAATAAAGAATCCAATTGGTTTCAGAATTGAAGCAAACCGTTTTATTATTCCCCCAGCCTGTCCTTTAATTGTCGAACCAAGCCCGTCAAAAAATGCAAAAATTGGTTTACCTAAGCCAGCTGCAAAAAGAGTTACACCACGAGTAACAGAAAGAAGTGGTTGGAGAAGACGTGAGATCGAAGTCGTAACTCGTCCAATAATATTTTTCTTGAATAACCCATCTTCATCCGTCAATGTTAGTAGTTTTCCATCAGCCCCTATACCAAATAATCTTAACACACGAAGACGAATTGCATTCATTCTCATGCGAATTTGAGTTGTAATGGGTGGTGCCTTTTCGAATTGTCCTAGTGCATTTCGCCTGAGTAATCCTTTGGGTGTTAATCCAAACATTCCGTAGGCCGCATTTCTAAGTCTAATCATAGCATTGAATACTGTATCAGGTAAAATTTTAATGTCTTTGATTGCTTTTAGAGCACCTGCTTCCCAACCACGTAATCCCGCTAGAGCCGCTCCTACAGCAGCAACACCTGCAATAATTGCCTTTAGCGCAACAAGACCAAGAAGACCATCAGTAAATTTAGTATCATCTTTAGGAATAGATTTCGAAGATGAATCAAGACCAGCTAACAGGTCAATGATTTTTTCTTCACGAGCAACATCCTCTCGTCGATCTTCTTTGGCTTGCAATCCACCAGACACTAAAGCCTCTCTCAGAGACTTGATAGAATTGTTGTCTTTTTCTCTTGTTAAACCACCCTCTTCTCGAAGGGTTTGAATTACATCACTGAGAGATTTATTGTCTGCCATTTAACTATTTCCTTTGTGAAACCTTCACTGAGTCGCCTCGTCTTGCAGATAGCGCTTCTTTACCATAGAAAGCTGCTACAATTGCGGCAACAGAGACAAAGTAAGTAGGAGCTATATCGCCTAGAACATCTGCTGCTTGAGCCAGGTTAGCCCATATAGAAATAACAACAAGAGCTGGGTATAGCAACATACCGAAAAGAGCAAACCAAGCCATGTTCCTTTGTGCGTCTTGTTTTTTATCTTCATTCTCCATATCCGATCTTAAATCTTCAAGTTCAATCATTTTTTCTTCCATCATCATTTCTTCATCACTTACAACTCCATCGCCATTTTTATCTAAATAGGCGTATTTAGATCCTGGTTCTAGTTTCTTCGGTGCCATTTCTTAATCCTATTATTTTCTTCTAGCTTCCGCTTGTTTCTGTTTTTCGTTTTCTTCTTTAATATGATCGATCAACATGGCTACATATACTTCCCTCTCCCATGGTAACATACTATCAAGATCTCCTAAAGAATAATTATGGTGCTGCATCAAACTGAAGTTGGTCCTATAATGGTTAACAAGGTTATCATGTGAGAGGGTTATGCGAAAAAATTTTCGGTTCCCGTAACAACTAGATCATTTTCCTTACCACATTCCTCACAAGTAAAGTTGAGGGGCATCCTCACTGTTGGTGCATTGTTGACCTTTTCTCTAATCTTCGAAAACTGTTCTGAATTAAAAGACTCAAGAAACTCCAATAACTCCTGTGATTTATATTCATCAGCGTGATACGTATCATCTCCCATGAAAATTGTTTCAATGTGTCCTGCAATTGTGTAAAAAATTGCATCTACTTCATTATGACCTCCGGCCATGATATCCAACATATTTTTCATTTTTGGATATCTCAACTTAACTTTAATTGTATCAGAGATATCCAGAAGCATATTGTCGTTTAGATCAACAGGAACTTCAATTGCATTAAAATCAATTTTAATTTTATTTTCATGCTCACAGTGTGAGCATTTCATTCCAATTTCCGATGTATCCCCGACACTCTTACCTCTGAGCTTAACAAAAATATACTCCAGATCAAAAATTGTCATATTCTGTGATGACAGCTTGTTAAATGTACAAACCTCAACAATCTCACCTAATACTTTCAACATTTGATTTTGGTCTTTTGTTTCAAGGGCCATCATCAGTTGTTTTTCTTCTTTGACCAGATATGGTCTATAATCAATTTTCTCTCCTGTTGATGGTACATTTAATTCGTACCGAGAGACTTCAAGGGTTGGCAAAGCCATAATGTATTACTCCTATTTTATATAAGGGACGAGCCCATGTTCACAAGATCTTTTAGTCCATCAATCAATCCAGTTTCCTGCCAGTTATCATATGCCAAAGTAACTGTACATTGTGTAACCGCATTATCTGCTGCATTGCTCAATTCAATACTATTTAGTGTAATTGGATAACAGTTTTTTAATGTAATACTTTTAGCGGGAATGAAATCATTGCTTCCCAATTGTTGTATCTGCATATCTGTTGTATAATCCGATTTGAAATTAATTCCATAGTGATTCTCACCAAGTTCCTCAATAACAAGGTCCATCCATGTCTTGTAGTACTCCCACGCAAAGTAATCGTTGGTGAGATTAAATGTGAGAGAAACATCCTCGTTTAAGAATGCTGTAGGTTTTTTGATCGCCTTCATAGATGTTAGATGCTCTTGAGTAACAATCTGTCGGCCAGGTAATGTAACAGATTCACACAGCATAAACATATCTCTCGGGTCATTGAAAAAACTTTTTGCTGATAGTGAACCACCACCAAGAAGAGAAGCAGCTGCATTTCCTGCAAGACTTTCCACATCTGTGTTTAACAATGATTGTTTTGTATTCGGATGTGTAACATAAATTGCAAAGCGATTAGAACGTGCAAGACCACCTCGGCCTGCAATACTAGCTTTAAGATCGTCAATTGAGGCCGGTAATGTCATCGTAGAATTTTCCTTGAATCAGCATAAACTTTATTAACATTGGCTTTTTCAAATCTCTGCACTGGTAAGAATACTGCAATCTCCCACTCAGGTCCATCAATCTTTGCAATGTTACCTTTAATATGTCGTGTGAGATATCTTTTAAAACATGGTTCAAAGTATCTCATTTTTCTTGAGGACTTGAGAAGATTATATCTTGCACGTAATTTTGATCCTTCATCTTGACCACCTGAAGATGTTTCAATCAATGCATCAAGAAACTTTGCTCTTAATGTTGGTGGAAGATAATGGAGGTTTAATCCATAAAAACCACCAGGAGCATTATCGACAACAATAGTCAGTGGGAATGTATCATAGTATGGTAACTTGTCCTTTGTCTTTGGATCATAAAAATACATCAGCATATCACCAAGCATCGGTCTTCGTGCTCTTGCTAATGCTGGATCTTTTATCAAAGCCTCTCTATTGACATTCCGAAGGTTTCTAGCCTTGTTACGGAACCATGCCATAGATTCTTGAGACCGTGGTCGTATGCCCGATCTAAATGCTTCGTACTCTAATTTTTGAAATAATGAATCTGCCATACTGCTATTTATACCTATTTGAGGATCTTAATTCCCATACTTTTCAAAGTATCTTCAGTCCATATTTCAAACTTAGCTCCATTATCTTTTGCAAAATCTTTTGCTGCCTGCCATTTGGATTGATTCTTTATATATGTTAATCCCTCTACAATATATCTTCTTGTTCTACGAGCTGGTTTTTTTGGTGGCATGGTTTCTTTTTTTGGTTTGATCTCTATCAAATACTTTTGACCTGTACGTGTTTTAAAATAAACATCAATAAAGTATCGATGAACCTTTCTGTCTGTACCGCAGACATAAGGGATAACAACTTCCTCGCTATTCCATTCAATGATATCTGCGTTGGAATCTAACCACCTAAATACATTGCGTTCCCATAATGAACGATAAACGACATTGTCAACATCACCAAGGTATTTGGTTCTGCGTTTTACTTTATATTTACCTCTGTAAGCCATATAAATACCTTTAAACACATTTGGAGACATTATGCCTACCCTTACTTATCCACAAAAATCATTCGCGGAAGGTGCGCCATTTGTATTGTTTAAGGCAATGAAGGCAACATATGACAATGCGTCTTCTCCTCCTCAAGACAAAACATATGGGTCTCGGCAAGAGTATATGAGAGCTGTTGATAGACAAAAAGCAGCAGAGGCAGCAGAAAAAAAGACTCTTAAACATTCAGAAACTGATACCATGGTAGCAATGTATATGCCATTGAATTTTTCTGTTGGTGATTCTGTTGTGTATGATAGTGTGGAGACAGGTATTATTGGAAGTATTGTAGGAAGTGTTGTTGATGAAAGTATTAGTCAGAATATGACTGATTTATACAACAATTTCTCGAATATAGCTAATCCTGACACATCAGCTATTGCAACAACCTATGGACCTGCGGCTACTGGTGCAACCATTGCTGCGCTTGGTAAAAGGTTTGGTGCATCAGGTCTTGCATCAATTATTGGTGGTGCTGCTGGTATTGGAGCAATGCAGATTGCAGCTAATGAGGTCAGGAAACAGACACAAGCAGTTATTAACCCTCGTCAATTCATGTTGTTTAAATCACCAAACATGAGATCATTCAGTATGGAGTTCAGGTTTATTCCAGAAAGTGCTGGAGAATCAGATAGTGTCATATCAATCATTAAACACTTCCGACAAGCTATGTATCCTGAACTATCTGATTCAGGATTTACCTACACTTTTCCGAATGCGTTTCAGCTTGAGTTTGTGAACATTGATGGTATTCCAAAATTACCTGAGCTTGTACTTACAGCTGTTAACACAACATATAATCCTAACTCCATGTCCTACTTTAAACAAAATAAGCGTCCAGTTGAAATCAATATGTCTCTCCAATTTAGTGAACTTCAGCCGATGCACAAAGAAATGATTGCAGGTGGCTTCTAATGTATTTTTCTTTCTTCCCCACAATACTTTATGATATCAACAGAGACGGTAATCCCCAGAATGTTCCTCTGATTACAGCATTCACATCTATTGATACAAAACTGACAGATGATATTACATACTACAGTTTTTATGATATTCAGGATGGCGATAGACCAGATAATGTATCTCAAAAGTTATATGATACGCCCAACCACTACTGGACATTTTTTGTTGTAAACGCACATCTGAAAAATTCCTATAACGATTGGCCAAAAGGAAATGCATTTTTTTCTGAGTGGGTTGATTCAAAATATTCAAATCTTGCGGCAATCACACAAGCAACAGTCACTGCTGAAGATAATATTTTTGGTAAATTTAACATAGGTGAAACAGTAACAGGTCAGCTTTCTGGCGCAACAGGAACTGTTGTTCGAAAATATCCCACACTTGGTTTTATTGAAATTCAACCCAGCACGGGAACATTCAATCCAGCTGGAGAAGGTATTTTAGGAATAACTACACAAGATTCATTGACCGCTGCTTCAATTGTCAAAAAATCACTTGCTCCCCATCATCATATAGATAACTCAACAAAAGAAAGAACAAAACGAAGAGTTGCAGGAACATCCCCTGTAACATTTTTTCAATATGAGCAAGAAAGAGAACTAAAAAATTCACGAATTAAGGTTATTAAACCAGCCCTGATTCAATCAGTGATTGACGACTTCCGAAGAGAAATGAAATAATGTTTAACGGCCCCAATAGTGTTGAAGTTATTCAGGTAATCCTGAGAACATTCGATGATGAACTATATGATATAACACCGATTGTCACTGAAATAGCATTGTTTGAAGGTATTTCAAATTATTTTGTTGAGGGAGAAATAGCTATTCTCGATAATAGTGGTATACTTGCATCATATCCTCTTATTGGCCAAGAACGTATTGAGATTACAATAAAAAGAAAAAACCAAGATAAATTTATTAGAAAAGAATTTTTCCTCACAGGTCCTCAAAACGTTGCTCAGGTGAATGTTGGGACTGGTGGTATCCTGATGAGTATGACAAGTATCAATGCTGTTATTAATGCACAGAGCATTTTTTCAAGATCATATTCGGGACTTAACACCGACTTGATAGCTCAAATTTATAAAGATTTTTTTGAGATAGACGTTACTGTTCAAAGTATTGGTGGGTCATCACATAATATTGTGTTTCCCTATATGAAACCTTTACAAGCATTAGATTATATTATATCTAAAACTTCTTCTGTTGACAATTCTCCTCTTTTCCTGTATGAGAGATTATATGATAATGATGTAATACTGAAATCATTTAGTGATATGTATAAGGAAGATCCAATTGATGTCACATCAAGAATATCTGCTAATACAAACACAAAAGGTTCATCAACAATTGATGCTCAAAACCAAAAAGGTCTTCTCAGTAATGTCCATATTGAGCAAGCATATAATGCTTTCTATCTTCTTGATAATGGTTTTTTATCACATAAGATTGAAGAGATAGATTATAATAATAAAAAATTTACTGAAATTGATTTTAACTATTCCGAACATTCGAATGTTAATTCAGAGGATTTCATTACAGATCAATTTAAACAAGGAATTAACACAAAATCATTAGCAAAGATAAATTATAAAGCTCCAAGATCATTTGAAACATTACAAAGTATTTCATCAAAAGATAGTCTATCTAAAAGTTCTTATCGAACACAAGAAACATTTAGAAACAATATTAACATCATCGCGCATGGAGATCATGCAGAGGGATTGAGTGTTGGAGAAACTTTGTATATGAAATATCCTAAATTTATGCCTATGTTATCAACAGGAGACGATAGTAAGGATAAAATCAATTCAGGTGTGTTTGTTGTTAATGAAATAATTCACAAATACTCCGCTGCAAATGGTGGTAAGTATGAAGTTGAACTAATGTTGTCGAGAGATGGTATTAATGATGATAGGTATTAGTAATAATGAATAATTTTTATTTTGGAGTAGTGGAAGACAGACTTGATCCTGAAAAAATGGGTAGAGTACGGGTGCGTGTACTAGGATATCATTCGCCTAACATATCAGAGGTACCAACAGCATCTCTTCCATGGGCAGCTGTAATGACACCGACAACATCTCCTTCTGTTAACGGTATTGGCCAAACACCGTTTCTGATCGAAGGATCGTGGGTTGTATTGATATTCCGTGATCAACATCTTCAGGACCCTATAGTGATTGGTACAGTACCAGGTCACCCCGAACAAAAAAGATCATCGTCAGTGGGATTTAGTGATCCTCGAGGTTACTATCCACGAGATGGTTATCTTGATGAGCCTGATGTCAACCAACGCGCACGTGGTTTGAGAAGAAGAGAAAAAAACCCTTCTAATCTTGAACCATTAGATCCTTATAAGGCAGTTTATCCTTATAATCATGTTGTCGAAACTGAATCAGGACATTTAATTGAATATGATGATACCCCCAACCATGAAAGGATAATGATTCAACATAGATCAGGATCGTTTATTGAAATGCATCCTAACGGTGATGTTAGAATCAGATCAAACAATCAGTACAATACATCACTTGGTGAAATGGTAATTAACGTTGATGGTAATGCACATGTGACAGTATCAAATGATCTGGATGTTCAAGTACAAGGTAACTCTGTTATCGACACTGTTGGTAATTCAACTGTAAGTGTTGGTGGTAATTTACAAGCCCATGTTAAGGGAACTTCTACATTAAATCTTCATGGTAATGTTGCATTGAATAGTGAAGGTAATCTTACTGTGAGAGCAGAGGGTGATTTTGATCTTGCAGTAAAAGGTAAAATAAAACTTAGAGCTGAAAAAGAACTTGACCTTGCGGTTAAGACAACATCAAAGATTTCCTCTATTGGCAATATGCATCTCGAAGCACCAAGGATTGATCTTAACCCAGCAGGTCAAGACCCAACAACAGTCGATGCAATTGATGTTGCAGCGTGGGCATATGATCAAGGTCATGTTGATGTGACTGTTCCAAAAGATGAACCATTGTTTACTGCTGCTGAGTTATATAAAATTGAAATGCCGACCTCACAGAGAGCCCAGGCACAAGATGAAACAGCAGATGATGGAACACGGACAGCTGCTACAGGTAATACTGTATCATCAGATACCATAACATCAACTACAGAAACAACTACACGAGATATTACATTACTAGATCCAGCTGTAGGAAGTGGTTCTGTTACATATGTTAATCAACAAGCTACAAGAAGTTTAAAACTAAATTCTGTACTAGAAAACATAATAACATCGGCAGCAAGTGCTACTGGTCTCCATGTAGCAATCTTCTCAGGTGGTCAAAATGAAACAACAGGAAGCGTTGGTTCACATAGACATGATGATGGTTATGCTGCAGATATTTGGATCTACACAGACGAAGCTAGAACAAATAGAATCTATGTTGCAAATGGTGATGCTCAAACAGTGGCATTCATTCAAGCATTGAGATCTGCAGGAGCAGAATCAATTGGCGCAGGACCTGGGTATATGGGTGGTGTTGGTATTCATGTTGATATAGCTAAAACATATGTACCAGAAGTAACTTATGCAGGATATTGGGGAGCTGGTGGTAAAAGTGCAAATGCTCCTTCATGGCTATCGGGGATCTTTGTATAATGGCAACACTAGGCGCAGTTAGATCAGGAACAGATTCACATGTAGGACATGCAAGTCCAACCCCCAATCCTTTTCACCAAACAAACTATACGGGGGGATCAGGAGATGTGTATGTTAACAGTGACAACTCAATAAGAATAGGGGATGCAACAAGTTGTGGTGATCCTGCAACGGGAGGGTCAGGAGATGTGTATGTCAATAACATTGCTATTCATAGACAAAGTGATTCTACTGGGGGGCATGGAAGTTGGGTAGCAAATAGTGCTTTAACTGGATCTGATGATGTAATCGTTAATAATTAGGTATAAATAGAACTATGGAACAGGTAAGAACATCAAGAGTCAACGCATTTACCGATTTGGATTTTCGCTTTATAGCTAATCCAAACACAGGAGATGCTGGTCTCAAAAAAGACGTAGCTGCTGTCAAACAGAGTGTTCTCAACATCCTGTTGACCAATCATGGTGAAAAACCATTCAGACCAATTTTTGGAGCAAACCTCAGAGCATATTTATTTGAAAACTTTGATCCTGTTCAAGAAGCAATTATCAAATCTGTTGTTGAAACAGCCTTGATAAATTACGAGCCAAGAGTATCAGTAACAAACGTTGAAGTAGTAGATCTCTCATATAGAAATGCTTTAAGAATTAGAGTTGAGTTTGATATTCTTTCACCAACAGAACTTTCAACAGATGTAGAATTCATTGTAGAGCGGATTAGATAAATGACAACAGGAAAACTATTAAGAGTATCAGAACTTGATTTCAATACCATCAAAGGTAATTTGAAAGCGTATCTTGAAAATCAAAGTGTTCTTAACGATTATAATTTTGAGGGTAGTGCAATTGATGCTATGTTAGATGTGTTTGCTTATGTAACACATTATAACTCATTTAATGCTAACCTAGCCCTCAATGAAACTTTTATTGATTCAGCTCAACTGAGAGAATCTGTTGTCTCTCATGCTAAACTATTAGGATATACACCGCGCTCTGCTTTTGCTCCTAAGGCTGTTATTAATATTACAATTAACAATCCTGTTGATATTGTCAATCAAGATGGATCGTACAAAACTATTACAATGAATAAAGGTACTCAGTTTTCTTCCTTGATCAACGGTACAACCTATACATTTGTGACCACAAAAACAATAGTTACATCACGAGATTCAAACGGTGCTTATATATTCAGTGGTGTGGAGGTTCAACAGGGTAAATATCAAACACAGGAATATATTTACGATACATCCACAGCAGAAAAATTTGAATTAACTTCAGAAAATGCTGTTACGTCTTCACTTACAGTGAATGTACAAGAATCGGAAACCAACACAGCAACAACAAATTATACACTTGCATCAAACCTCGTTGACATTCTCTCGACTTCTACAGCATATTTTCTCAATGAAGGAAGATCGGGTTTTTATGAAGTAAGTTTTGGTGATAATATTGTAGGTAAAAGACCCACAAATGGTAATATTATACAATTAGAATACCTTAATACCAATCTTGATGCTGCTAATGGTGCTAATGTATTCACACTTGCTGACACTATTCAAGGTAATTCTGATGTCACTATTACAACAGTGACAAGGGCATCAGGTGGTTCTGACAAGGAGGATATTGATTCAGTTAAATTTAATGCTCCTCTTTCCTTTGTGTCTCAAAACAGAGCAGTCACACCTGATGATTATAAATCAATTATTCAACAAAACTTTGCTAATATTGATGCTATTGCAGTTTGGGGAGGAGAGGATAATGATCCACCAGATTATGGGAAGGTATATATTTCTATTGCTCCAAAGGATGCTGAAACGCTTTCTTCCACCGATAAAGAGTTTATTAAATCACAATATCTAAAACCAAAGAATGTTGTTTCTATTACACCTGAAATTGTTGATCCTGCATACACATATATTGATCTTCAAATATTCTACAAATATAATCCCAATGTGTCAGACCTCTCAGCTGATGCAATTTCCAATTTAATTAGAACAACTGTCGACACTTACAATAATGATGAATTGAAAAGGTTTGATGGGGTATTCAGATATTCTAATCTATCAACAAAAATAGATAATACTGATGCAGCAATCGTATCAAGTACAACCAGAATTAAAATGAAAAAAAGGTTTAATCCTACACTGAATACAGAAACAAGATATCAAATTGTGTTTTCTTCTCCTCTTTATTCCACATCATCAGAAGAACAAATTATTTCATCTTCAGAGTTTACTTATCTATCAAAACAGTGTACACTAAGAGATAAATTAAATACAGATGGTACAAGAAGAATACAGATTGTATCTGGTACAGGAATAAGTCAATCGGTTTTACTTAATGATGTAGGAACTGTAACTGAATCAGAAGGTAAAATTGTATTGAATGGTTTTGCTCCTACCGCTATCATTGGCACATACATTGAAATTACTGCAACACCAAATTCAAATGATCTATCACCAAAACGAAATGAACTGTTGTCAATTCTTGTTTCTGATGCTACAATAACAGGAGAGGTTGATACAATGGTAACAGGTGGTACTTCAGCTGGTATTGAATACACTACTACTTCAAGGTATTAAATATGTCAGAAGATTATGCAAATTTTCATCCTGTTGTTGAGACAGTACTAGCGGATCATGTCCTTGCAGACTTTCCAAATATTATTGTATTCACAAAAGAGCTTCTTAAATATATGGAGAAGCAAAATCAAAGTGGATTTTATCTAAACAGTATTGATCAGCATCGAGATATTGATAGGGTTGAGACAACATTATTAACCGAACTTCAAAAGGAAATTGGCGCGCCAATCCCAAGACAATTTGCTGCTGATCCAAGAACATTTTATAAAAAAGTCACAGATCTTTATACTTCACGTGGTACTCCTGCCTCCATTGAAGCATTTTTTAGATTTTTGTACAATGATGAAGTGGAGATATATTTTCCAAAAGAGGATATGTTTATACCTTCTGATGGAAGATGGTTTGCAACAGCAAATCAAACTATTGCTGATCCCTCTACAACCACACCTCTATTTACATATACACTTTCATCAGGAACAGACACAATATCAGGCAATGATGATGCTGGTAGACCATTAACATATGATCTTCCGCTTGTATATGTTAACAATGTAAGAAGAACAGACTTTAAAGCAATTACAACAGTAAACACAACTACTAATAAACTTGATTATTCACTTAAATTTGACACTGCTCTGAGTTCATCTGATGTTGTTAAGATCTATGTCTCTGGTGGATTTTCTACTAATGATGGTTTCATATCAGATACAAAAAAACTACAAGATTCATTTTATTATCAAAAGTTTTCATATGTTCTAAGAACTGGTACAAACGCTGATCAATGGAAGAATGCATTTAACAGACTTGTACATCCAGCTGGATTCATCTTCTTTGGTGAGATTCAATTGTTCTTACAATCACTTGGAGGAGCAGCTGCAGCCCAACCAGGAAGACAAATTGGTGGTCTTCCAATTCCAATTGTTATTCCTGCTTTTAAGGTTTTAGAAAGTGCCTATATAAAGAGAAAACAAGATTCAACATTATTTACAAGCAATACAAATATTGTATCCCATGTTGAGATCGCATTTAACCATACACTTCATGAGAATAAGATAGGTGCTCAGGAGTGGTTTGAAGATCTAAAGTTTAAATACTCTTCACCAATTTCGGCTTTTGGACATTTTACGTTTCAAGATGCTATAAATAAGAATATCAAGTTTAATATAGAATCAACTGTACAGTTGAGTAACTAGGAGCAATAATAATGACGGCTATCGTATCTAGCAGTTTTAGGCTCAATGCTGCCAAAGAATTTATTAGTGATGCAACAAGCACATCAACATACTACTTGTTTATTGGTAGATCCGAAGCCTGGACTAATGACGCATCCCCAGACAACCCTTACGACAATACATATTCAACTTTCACTGATGCATGGCAAAGAATGACTGCGATGAAGAAGTTGGTTACAGCTGACATTGTATTTGGAGCCCCAAGATACCAGTGGATATCAGGAACAACATACGCAGAGTATGATGACAGAGATAGTGCATTGGAAGGCAAACAATACTTTGTTATTTCTGACAACAATAATGTGTATATTTGTTTAAAGTCGGGTGGGGTATCAACAGTTAACCCTGACACAACAGGTGTTCAAACATCAGGTGTAATTAATCAATCAGGATCTGATGGTTACATCTGGAAATATTTATTCACTGTGTCTACAGGCAATGCAACAAAATTCTTGACCTCTGCATTTATTCCTTTAGTTGAGATTACTTCAGACCCAGGTGTTTCAGCAGACACTGCATTAAGAAACCAATGGGATGTTCAACAAAATGCCGTACATGGAGCAATTTATAATGTTAAAATCACTACAGGGGGATCTGGTTACACATCAACCCCAACAGTAACAATCTCTGGTGATGGATCAGGATGTACTGCAACCGCAACTGTAGTTGGTGGTGTAGTAACAGATATCACTGTAACAGCCGCAGGATCAGGATACAATCAAGCAACCGTTACTATCACAGGCGGTGGTGGTTCTGGTGCTACAGCAAGAGTTGTTCATGGACCAAAAAATGGATTTGGATATGATGCAAGAAACGAACTACGAGCTCACTTCTGTAATATCAACACACAGCTGATTTATGCTGATGGTTCCGGCGACTTTATTGTTGGTAACGATTTTAGACAAATTGGTCTAATTAAAAATCCTTTTAATTTTGGTACAACAACAGTTGCAACAGCAGATACTCTTTCAGCAACAAAATCATTGACAATAGCAGTTGGTGGTACATTTGCTGCTGACTCTGTGTTTGAAGGTACAGTAACAGGTGCCAAAGGTGTTGTTGATCATTATGATGCAACAAATGGTATTATTAGATACCACCAAACAGAGGCTACAGGATTTACGAACTTCACTACTTCTGATTTTGTAAGACCAAATGGCACAAGTGGATCTGGGCAAGATGTAACTGCGGTAAATAACCCTGAGGCTCAACCATACTCCGGCGATGTTGTGTTCCTTGAGAACAGAGCACCCATCAATAGAGCAGGAGATCAAATTGAGACTATCAAACTTGTTCTTGAATTTTAAAGGTATAAAGCGATATGGCAATTAAACTTAATGTAGAACCATACTATGATGATTTTGAAACGGCAACAGCCGTAGATGGTCTTTCTCCAAAAGAGAAGTACAATCAAATTCTTTTTAGACCAGGCCATGCTGTTCAAGCACGAGAGCTGACGCAGATTCAATCCATACTTCAGAATCAAGTCAATTCAATGGGCAATCATTTGTTCAAAGAAGGAGCAATGGTTATTCCAGGGGGAATCACATATGAAAATTATCAAGATTTTGTAAAGTTAGCAACATCATCTGCTGCAAGTCTTACAAGTCTCAAAGGTAAGGTTATGACGGGAGGCACTTCAGGTGTTACTGCTAAGGTTGTTGCTGTTGCAGCTGCTGCAGGATCAGATCCCGATACACTTTATTTGAAATATCAAACTACTGGTACAAGTCAAGCAAAAGAATTTGCAGCGGGTGAAACGCTCACAGCCGACTCAGGTGGATTCACTGCTACGACTGCTGCATCGGCAGCAACTGGTTTTGGATCGTTAGCTTTTATAAGTGAAGGTATTTACTACATTAAAGGTAAGTTTGTAATTGTTCAATCACAAGAGCTTATACTCAACAAATATACATCAAACGCATCCTATGATGTTGGTCTTACTATTGATGAATCGATTGTGACACCTGCTGCTGATGCTACTCTTAATGATAATGCAAACGGTACATCCAATTATGCTGCTCCTGGAGCTCATAGATATCAAATTAAAACAACTCTTTCTAAACAAGCAGTGGAAGGTACAACTATTGATGATTTCTTACTATTATTGAGAATTGTTAATGGTGTTCCTCAAAAATTTATAACAACAACTGATTACAATATTATCGAAGAAACTCTTGCACGTAGAACATTTGATGAGTCGGGTAACTATGCTGTCAGACCATTTCTTGCTAATATTAAAGAACATACAGAGATCAACACGCCTGGTGATAACACTAAATTATCAATTGGTGTCGAGCCTTCTAAAGCATACGTTCGTGGTTATGAAATTGAAACACTTGCAACTCGCTTTGTCAATATCAATAAAGCAAGATCAACATCATTACTAGAAGCTACCTCAACACCAATGGTTGTTGGTAACTATGTTAATATTAATAATGTTGAAGGTATTCCTGATATCACAACATTTAGTCAGATAGAAATTAGAAATGCTGTATCTGGTGGCGGTAGTATTATTGGATTTGCTAGAGCAAGATCAATTGTATATGCGGGGTCGAGTACATACAGAGTTTACCTGTTTGATATTCAAATGAACTCAGCACAGCTGTTTAATACAGCAAGATCTTTGAGAATGGCTGGCACCCCTGAATTTAAGGGCGATCTTGTTCTTGTTGGTACCAATGCTGTAATTAACGAACCACAACGAAATAAATTAGTATTTCCTTTGCCGTTCTCAAGAGTAAAAACTTGTGATAGTCAACCCGACGGTGTTGCTGATGATTTTAACTATGTATATTTTAGTAACAGGGAATTTTCTGCACAAACAGTTTCTGGTGGGCAGGTAACATTTGGTACTGTTGGTACGAACGAATTATTTGAACCGTTTGATAATGAGAACTGGATTCTTACGATTGCTACAGGTACAGGTAACGGCACAAATGTGTCACTATCGTCAAGTGATGTTAATATTCAAACAGGATCAGAGTCAGTAATTATTTCAAACCTTTCAGCATATAACACTCAAACTGTTAAGTTAGTTGCTGGTGTAAAGAGAACATTGGAACATAAACAAAAGTCATTAACAACCAGTGGTTCACCAAATCTTAATTTGTTTCCTGTTAGCGTTCAATCAACTGTTGAGTCTGGGGACATGCAGCTGGGCCATGCTGATGGTTATAAGTTAAGAGCAGTTTATATGGCAGCTGACTTCTCTACTGCTGCAACAATTACAGATACAGATGTTTCAGAGTATTATGACTTTGATAATGGTCATAGAGATAACTTCTATGCTCCAGCAAGAATTAAATTAAAAACAAATACCGCATTCAGGCCAACAGGACAACTGCTCATTAAATATGAGTATTTTACACATGTTGGTGCAGGAGATTTCTTCTCTGTTGACTCATATAGTAATTTGGTGGACAGTGAAGGGGTGGCTGTTTCATATGAAGATATTCCTTCATTTACTTCAAAGAATACAGGTGAGGTTATTGAACTAAGATCAGCTATTGATTTTAGACCACGTCAATCAAATGCTGGTAACAACTTCTCTGGTACAGGTGCCTCTGTAGGTTTTTGTCCTGAGCCGTTAACTACCTTCACAACAGATCTTCAATTCTATCTGAATAGAATGGATAAAGTTTTCCTTGATAAGGTAGGTAAATTTGGTGTTGTAGAAGGCGTTCCCGCTATTGAACCAGAGTTACCAGAAGATCCAAAAGATGCAATGATACTATATCACTTATCAATTCCTGCTTATACATTATCACCTGAAGAAGTTGGTATAAAAATTATCGACAATAAACGCTACACAATGAGAGATATTGGTAAACTTGAGCGTCGATTGAATCGAATAGAATATTTTACATCTCTTTCTCTTCTTGAAAAAGAGGCTGCTGGTAAAGAAATTATTGATCCAACAACTCTCACAACAAGACAGAAGGCAGGATTTATAACAGACAGTTTTGCTTCTCATAATGTTGGTGATGTAACTAATTCAGAGTATAGAGCTGCAATAGATCGTGATAGGAGACTTGTCAGGCCTATGTTCTCCGAGGACAATGTTAGGTTGATGTACAGTAGTGCTTTATCATCTAATGTACAGAAGACTGGTGCACTTGTGACTCTTCCATACACACAAGTATCATTATTTAATCAAAGCCAGGCATCTTCTTTTATAAATGTCAATCCTTACGATGTATTCTCATGGACAGGTACACTTGAATTGTCACCCACATCTGATGAATGGAAGGACACATCACGTCGTCCTAACGTCATCGTTGACCAAGAAGGTGTTTTTGATGCCATGCTTGGTATTATTGATGAAACAAATGCTTTAGGTACCGTGTGGGGAGAATGGCAGACCAACTGGACTGGCACTCCTGTTATTACGGGAAGAGGGGATCGATTTACTCAAGGCAACCGTATTTTTCAAAGGGTAACAGAATCATTTGATGAAGGACAAAGTAGAAGAGGGGTTGAGACATCTGTCGTTCCCGAGACTATCACTACAGATATTGGTGATAGAGTTGTAGAAGTTAATTTTGCTCCTTTTGTCAGATCCCGTATTATAAACTTTAAAGCAACAAGAATGAAGCCGAACACAACTGTATATGCTTTCTTCGATGGCGTATCGGTGGCAAATTTTGTCAGAGAAGAGTCCTCATTCACAACATTTGAAGATACAGATAATGGTGTTGTAAATGGTTCCAATACAATCACTGCACACCCCTCAGGCGCTACAGCCCTTTCTACGGACGCTCAGGGTGAAGTTATTGGATCATTCTTTGTTCCAAACAATTCAACCACAAGATTCCAAACGGGTACAAGAATATTTAAACTAACAGATAACAGTACTAACAATGATGCTTTGACAAGTACATCTGCTTCAGAGGCGTATTCTGCAAAGGGCTTGATTGAAACAAAAGAAAACGTAACTATCTCAACACGTGTTCCAAGAATTGAACGTAGAGAGGTTACTGATGATAGAATTGTACCAAGACAGGCTCAGAGTAGTGAATTTATTGCTTGGAGACAGGAGAGAGATAATCGTGGATGGGGTGATCCTCTCGCCCAATCGTTTATGATTGATGTTACAGGTGGAGCGTTTATTACATCTGTTGATCTATTCTTCCACACAAAAGATTCATCAATTCCTGTTACAGTACAACTTCGTGAAATGGAAAATGGTATTCCTACTCCTCGAATAATTCCATTTGGTGAAGTTACAGTAAATGCTGCAAATATTAATGTGGTTGATCTTACTGTTAGTAATCCCGATCCTAATCAAGTCACAACATTTACATTTCCTTCTCCTGTCTATCTACAAGAGAATGTTGAATATTGTTTTGTTGTTATGGCAAATACTAATGAGTATCAGGTTTGGTATTCTGAGATTGGTGAGGATAACTATATCACCGGCGAGCGTATTTCAAAGCAGCCTTATGCTGGTGTTATGTTCTTGTCACAGAATGCTTCTACATGGACTCCCGATCAAAATAAAGACTTAAAATTTAATCTCAAAAGAGCTGATTTTGATATTGCAAGTACTGGCCAGGTTGTTCTACAGAATGCTTCGACTCTAACAAGACAGTTAGTAAAAAATCCTTTTAAAACAACAAGTGGAACAAATACAGTCAGAGTTTCCCACCCCAACCATCATTTCTTTGAAACAACAAATAGTATTTCATCTAGTGTTACTATTACAGGAGCGGTTGCTGCTAATGGCATCCCTGCATCAGAGTTAAACGGTACTCATGTGGTGTCAAGTATTGAAATGGACAGCTATACTATCACATTAACAACAAATGCAACAGGTACAGGGATTGCTGGTGGATCAAACGTCACAGCAACAGAAAATCAAAAGTTTGACACATTCTATCCATTTATTCAGCAGCTGAATTTCCCAGGAACAAATTCTACATATGGTGTCAGATTATCTTCGGGGATGTCTTTAGGACAAACATCTCCTACTCCTTACGTAACAAGTACTTCATTTTCTCCAATCATTGTTAACCAAAATTATCGAGTCGATAGACCAAAAGTTATTGCTTCTGATGATAATGAACAAGCAGGAAAAACTATGTTCATCAGAGGGTCATTCACATCTACAAGAGATAACATCTCCCCTGTGATTGACCTTGAGAGATGTTCCGTATTTACAATAGCAAATAGAATTGATAATCCTGCTGCAACAGGTGCAGCCGCACCATTTAATATTGTTAGTGATTTTGTAGCAGAAACAGGAATAGGATCTGCAGCTGCAAAGTATCTAACAAAGATTATCAAGTTGACAGATGCAGCTGATGGTATCAACGTATATATTGATATTAATAGACCTTCAAACACATTTATAGATCTATATTATAAAGCTAACAATACAGAAGAAGATCTTGAGACTTCTGCATGGACTCTTGCAACACCACTAGAAGCAATTCAAATTTCTGATGGTGATCAGCATCGCGAAGTTAAATGGGAAATTGATCCTACGGGCTTGTTCTCTGTATTCCAATTGAAACTTGTATTCAGAACCACTAACAGTTCTCGTGTTCCAACAGCTAGAGATCTGAGAGCTATTGCGGTACTACCATAATGAATTATATTCCTGTTGAAGGTTATCCTGGACTTTTTAGAGATACGACTACAAATGCTATTATAAATATGAATAAGCAGATGACCACACAAGGAATGTCCGCTCATCAGCTTGCTAAACAAAGGGTACAAGACGTAGAAGATTTAAAACAAGATGTTGCTGAGCTCAAGGATTTGGTGAAGCAACTTATAAACAGAGAGATTACAAACGATGGCAATAGTTAAAGTCCCCCAGACAGATACCTTTGAACAATGGCGTGTTAAAACCAACACAATTGGTGCTGGCCTTGGTGACCTGAGCACTCTTAGTGCTAATTCGTCAGTAACATACACAGGAGTAACAGCCCAACCACCAACAGGACACACAGGAACATTAGCAACTTTTAATGTTGTTGTATCTGCAGGTACTTATTCAGCTGTAACGGTTAATACAGGAGGTTCAGGGTACTCTGCATCCGACACATTTATCATTCTTGGTTCCCTTGTAGGAGGTTCTGATGGTACTAACGATATTACAATTTCTCTTACTGCTGTTACCGTTGGGTTTGCTGTTGATACATTTACATTTAGTGGTACCTCTGCTCCTGACGTTGTCGCTGAATTAAATACTTTAAGAACAGAAGCTGGTACAACAACACTAACAACAACTGCTCAGACGTTTTCTCAGGCAATCAATGAATTAGATACACGGCAGGGCAATGCTTCACTTACTACAACCGCTACAGATTTGTCCGCAGCTATTAATGAACTCGATGTTCTTCAGGGTAATGACGCTCTCAACACTACCGCCACAACTCTGACAAGCGCAATCAATGAACATGAAACAGATATAGGTAACATGTCATTGAATACTACTGCAACTAATATCACTGCGGCGATCAATGAAGTTAAGGTAGTGGCAGATGATGCTCAAACAGAAATTGGTGGTAACATGTCCACTGATTACACTGGAGGAGCTGATACAAATATTATATCTGCTTTGAATAATCTTGCAGCTGCAGGTAGTTCGGCTACACTGAACGCAGCATATCTCAGACGTGATGGTGTCGGCGACATGCTTGGACGTCTCACAGTTCATACAGATGGTATATCCTCTGGCTCCAATTCGTTTCTGATTGCAACAGGAGCTTCTGACACAACAAGGATTACAATCAATACATCAGGTAATATTGGAGTGGGTAGAGCTCCTTCATCATATAAAATGGATGTACAAGGATCACTTAATGCAACAACTCTTAGATATAGTGGTGAAGACACAGATACCCGTTATTTGAGAGCAGGTGGTGGTTCAGGAGGAACAACAGCAATTACTGTTGGACTTAATCTTCAAGGAGCTACAGCTGTAACGGGTGATTTTACTATTGGTTCAGAAGTTGTTTTTGATGCAGATTCATTCACGTTTACAGAATTTTCTCAAGATCTTGTTGGAGCAATGTTCACATCAAACTCTGAGTCTGGTGGTATCACGGGTGTATATGACGATTCTACAGGAAAGATTACATTAGCAATTGCTAATAATAGTCACAACCATGTTGTATCAAACATTTCTGATTTTACAGAAAACGTACAAGATGTTGTTGGTACAATGATTTCTGGTAATACAGAATCGGGTATTGCAGTAACATATGATGATGGTAGTGGTAAACTGAACTTTAATGTAGCTGATCCTACAATCACATTGACAGGACCAGTAACAGGTTCAGCCACAATGACAAATCTGGGTAATGTATCTATTGCTACTACTTTATCACAAGAAGCTGTTCAAGATTTTGCAGGATCTATGGTTACTGGCAACACAGAGACAGGAATCAGCGTCACATACGATGATGCTAGCAATGAATTTGATTTTACTCTTACTGCTGACCCAACAATTAACCTAACAGGGGATGCAACCGGTTCCGTTACTCTATCAAACCTTGCTTCATCAACGTTTAACCTCGCCGTTTCTATTGTTGACGATTCACATAATCATGTAACTAGCAACATTGATAACTTTACAGAATCTGTTCAAGATATTGTCGGAAATATGGTCAATCCAACAAATACAGAAGCAGGTATCTCTGTAACATATAATGATTCAACAGGTAAGCTGAACTTTGATACCATTGATCCAACTATTACATTATCAGGGGCTGTTACAGGATCTGCTGTAATGTCCAACCTCGGGTCTGTTAATATTACTACTACGATAGCAGCTTCCAATGTTTTAAAGGTGTTTAATGTCAGCGGCACTCAGGTGTTCCCATAAGGTTTTAGATAATGGTTCTTCCGCTTAAAATTAATAATACAAATCCTAAATCTCTTAAAGAGATGAATGGTTCAGAACTGAATTATGCTGCATTTAGGGTTCTAGAAGAGTTCGTTACTAGTGATATCAATACAGGTAATGTAGCAGTTGGAAGTACACCTGCAGGTGCTGTGTCGATAGGAAGTTTTGTAGATACCAGAAGAGATCAAGCAGTGGGAACACATCCCGCAGGTACAAATATTCTCACATCTACAACAAACTTCTATCAAAGAACCGCAACTGAATCAGAATCATCTGCTGTAAGACCTGTTGAGTATGATAGTGGTGTTCGTGAGATGGATAATAGTAATCTACATGATACTATTATTACTAATGCTTTAAATATGTTAAAATCTGCAGCTACAGGGTATGGATTAGGATCTTATAAACTACAACCTAATAACCCAGGTAATGGTACGTGGGGACAACAAGCTATTATTTTTAATAGAGTTGTCAATGCTCAGGGAAATTTTGATGAGAATCAAACAGTTTTATGGAAAAAGCAAACACAAAATATAAATCCAAGCAATTCTATTCCTACAGTCAGACCGATAAAAGTTCGTAGCAATGATAATATGCTACAAGAGATGTCAGACACAGAGATTAAAACACTTGTAAATATCTTTAGAAATAGAATTATTTCTTCTGGTATTGGTACATATAAAATTCAAACAAGTGCACCAACAACTGGTGGTACATGGACAAGACAAGGATCAGCTTTTACTGATACAAGAAGACAGAGACAGAATGCAAACTATTCTGGAACATATACGGGATATTATGCAGGTAACAGAACATATAGTGCTAACTATGCAGGAAGCTACACAGGATCTTATCAGGGTAACTTTGCTGGTACATATGCTGGTGTATACGTAAGGACCTTCTCTGGAAGAATTGCTGGTAGCTTTACTGGTTATTATACTGGATACTATGCTAACTTTTTCTCTGGTTCGTACACTGGTTATTATGCCGGTAGTAGAACATATTCAGCAAACTATGCAGGAAGCTACACAGGATCTTATACAGGAGCTACGATTCTTAGCAGCACTGAAGATATTTCAAACGTAAGTTTATGGTTGAGGACAGCTTAATGGAAAATGAAGAACAAATCACAAGAGAAATCAAACACCCATTCTGGGCAACTGACGAGAAGACACAAATTATTTGTCAGTTTCATTATTCAGATGGACGAGTAATGGAGGCAGCAGTATCAGACACTGAAGAAGGTAATCCTGATTGGAAAGAGATTATTGACACCTTTGGTACTGAGGCTATTGATGCTTCTACAGAGAAATTTGCTACAGAAAGAGAGAATGCTAGAAAGTTAAAGGAACAGCAACAGAAAGAATCAGAAGATCGTGCAAAGGCTGATGCACTATTTACTGTTAAACTCGAGGCATTTGAAATTCCTGAAATCAAAAATTCAACAGACAGAGTTTCAAAGTCAAGGATTAGAAAAGCAAAAAGTATTATGGAAGTGCAAGTTCTTACAACAGCACTATATATGAAGGAAATACAAGATGGAGATACCGAGTAAAGGGTTCCTCTACGCCGCATCTGTTGAGAAGAAGTTTCTAACAGGAGCAATCTATTCTGCCACTTCTCTTAAAGATTATTATCCCAAAGCACATGTAACACTGTTTACTCACAAAGAGTGGGTAACAGATGATCTCTATAACACATTTGATCATATCGTAACAGAAGATGTCCCAAATAACGCGCGTGCTAAGTTATGGGCATTGAGTCGTACCCCCTATAAACACACTGTATATCTTGATTCTGATACAGAAATTATGCATGAAGATATCTCAACAATATTTGATTATCATACAAAGGGTATCGATCTTATGATAACAAAGATCAGGCCATACTCAGGAAAGATATCTGAATTTCCTGGCGGTAACCTGACCGATCACTGTGGGATGTTTATGTACAGATCGAATAAAAAAACTATTGAATTTATGCAGCAATGGTATCAGTTGTGGTTTAAACAATCAACAAGAGAATGGAACTGGGACACAGAACTTTATCCTGAAGAACTTAGAAGCTGGGATCAGTGGACATATTGGTGGCTACAGAACCAAACTAAGTATAGTATTAAAAGAGCATATCTTCAGGATGACGCAAGATGGAATTTTATTAATACATATAAAGAAGATGAAACAGATAAACCAATAGTTGTTTATCATCACACATTACCAAAGGATATGATATAATGAAAAAATTACTATCAACAGTTGCCCTCTTGGGCGTAATGGCCTGCTCGCCAGTAGCGGCCGCAGACACCACAGTCGAAATGTTAAACAAACGTGATGACGGAGCCAAAATGGTTTACTCCGAAGACATCACACGCATTGACGTAGGTGACACAGTAACTTGGGTACCAACATCAAAAGGTCACAATGTAGAATTTATTGCTGGTCCAGATGGTTGGGACGCACCTAAGAAATCAAAGAACAACAAAGAAGTTTCAATTACATTTGATGCGCCAGGCGTATATTTGTACCAATGTACACCACACAAAGCAATGGGTATGATTGCACTTGTGGTTGTAGGTGAAGGCACTAATGATGTGTCCGGTGCTAAAGTACGTGGCAAGTCAAAGAAGAAACTAAAGGCACTACTGGCTGACCTATGAGTTGGGTAAGCCGTATCCCAGAGTTTTGTATGACTCATTGGTTGTTGAGAATTCCCCTTGTTGTAGTTTTTCTACAGCAAGGACTCGACAAGTGGCCAATTGACGTAAACGACTCGCCCGTAGAACTAACACTACTTGTTTGGACCTTTGTTGTACTAGGTGAACTAGGAGCAGGTGCAGGATTGTTAGTAGGAGGTTTGATTGTCCATCAAAAATATTTCAAAGAGTTGGGCGATCTAATTACACGTTTCTCAGGCATTGTTATTGCAAGTATATTAACGGGAGTAATATGGACAAGTGATCCAGAAAGTTTCTGGGACGTTGTTTTATATGATCACTTCCACGTCCTGTTATGGGTAGGTGGAATGTATTTCGCTTTACGCGGAAATAGAACTTGACAAAGGAAAATATAATGAAAGTAATTGAAGGTGGATTGAACCAAGAGGTGTTAGATATTATTGAACCATTTTCTAATTGGTTTTTCAATCAAAACAGATCATTGATTAAAATTAAAGGGGACAGGGATGAAGGAGAATATTATACATCTAATGAATATCTTGAATCTATCAATCGAGAAAAACATGTGGGGTTTCCAGAAGTATCACATGGAATTGATCTTTCGGACACAGAAGTCACCCCTCTAAGTTTTAGAGATGATATTAATAAAACCACAGCAGATTTAAATACATTTTTTGGTACAAAATTTAATGCTGTGAAAATGTATTATCCAGCTGGAGGATATATGGGGTGGCATAATAATCATAATGTGCCTGGATATAACATCCTTTTGTCGTATACCCAAAACGGAGATGGATGGTTTAGATATCAAGATCCTCTGTCTAAAGAAATTGTTACGTTATATGATACACCAGGCTGGACCGCTAAGGTTGGATATTATGGATCAAAAGAAGAAGATGATAAAGTGTATTGGCACTGCGCTAGAGCATATGAGGAGAGATTAACTTTTGGTTTTGTTGTACCTGATGAGGATATGTGGGAGATGATGTGTGAAGATCTTTATTCCCAATAGTGTTTAAAGTCGTCATACATCCAGTCCTCTGTTGGACCATTGAATAAACAAACAGATGCTTCTGGAACATAGTATAGATTAAATTCATCCCAATCCAGAATAACTGTCTTTTTTTGATTCTTATACAAGACTTTATAATTATTGTTAGTTAATGAATAACCACACATCCTTGAATATACATGACCTTCAGGGAAATAGTCAACTGAAAAGTTCCAAAAAATAAACCTATCAATTCCATTGTATTGTATCATATAGTAGTCAGGATTAGAGTCAAACTCTTTCCATATGTTCTCTGTCTTTCCAGCTTCCCATAACATGATAGATGAGTTGGCATACATATCCCATCTATGATTAGGTTTCTTTGAACTTCCATCAGTGATGAATGACTCACCCTTCCAATATGAATTTACCATAGTTAATTTGTCAGATAAATAACCCAAAAGGTGATCAATATTGTTTTGGATTACAACATCGAGATCAAAGAACAAGCAAGTGCCAGTAAACATTCCTGGTTTGTGAAGTGCTAGCTTATTCCAGTAAATCTCAAGTTCGTTGTCTTCTGGAATATCAATAACTTGTATTCTAGGATCAAGACCTTCTGGATCATCTGTATAACAATAGAACGTAAATGGAACGGTGAGGTTTCTATCGACCATTGTAAATAGTCGATTTACCATTGAAGAGGGATATTTAACTCCCCATTTTACTGAGATTACATTAAGCATGAATTTATTTATGGATACAAAAACACAGACAGCAATTAAGAAGTTTCCTCACAGAGCCGTTGATATTGCTCAGTCATACGACATCAAACAGATTAAGTGTAAACAATGGTTGATAAAAGAATTAATCAATCTTGGACTTCCAACCCCCAAAAGAATATATGTCGCTGGGTCTTGGTATGGTAATGTTCTGGTACCACTTCTTAAAGATGTATATCAGACTCATATAAAGTTGCATGATATTGATGAAGAGGCTATTCGAATTGCAAGAAACATTTTCTTTGATGATGATATGTATGTCAAGGCTGAAGTAACTGATAGTGTTGATTTTGAGTATAAACATATGGTGATAAATTGTTCCTGCGAGCATATGGAACCTATAAAAATGCGACCTGGAACATTATGCATCTTACAAAGTAATAACTATAGAGAAGTTGATGATCATATTAACTGTGTGGACTCGCCTCAAGAACTAGCGCGGCAGTATGAACTTTCACATACATATTATACTGGAAGTTTGGATTTTCCAACATATACAAGATTTATGGTGATAGGAAAAAAATGAATAAGACATATTGTACAGCGGCATTTACTCATATCTATTCAGATAGCGCTGGTAACTATAAATTATGTTGTCATGCTTATGATGATAAAAATGAACTTAAACATTTTAGTTCAAAGGATACTGCTCCCTTTGAATTTTTTCTATCTGACGCGATGGAAGATATAAGACAAAGAATGATTGAGGGAGAAGAGATTGGTGGATGTGAAAAATGTTATGATATAGAACGAGAGGGATTTCAATCCCCAAGACTGTTTAAGTATCATAGTCATATTCCAAAGTTTCAAAGATTTGATGTTGGGGACGTTACACTAAAGTTAAGAGTGTTCGGTAATTATTGTAATCTAGCTTGTTATATGTGTATACCCTACAACAGTTCAACAAGAATAAAAGAGCTTAAAGAAGCAAATATGTTTGAAGAGATATCAAAAAAAGACTTTGATGCAAGAATTGATGTAAATCAATGGAAAGTAATGACCGAGGATATTCTTAATCATATTGATAGAGTAAAACATTTACACATTACAGGAGGCGAACCACTTCAATTACCAAAACAGTATAAATTTATCGAAAGCATACCCGATGATGTTGCTAAAAATATTTCATTAAGTTTTGATACTAATTTTACTGAGCTCAACTATAAAGGTAAAAACATTTTTGATTATACAGAAAGATTTTTTCATACTAGTTTTGGTATATCATGTGATCACTTTGGTGATAAGTTATCCTGGATAAGATATCCAATAGATATAAAAAAATTTGAAGATAATCTTAGATTTTTTAAAGACAATGCTCCATACAATTATAAGGTAAGAATTAATGTAACAACTTCTATCCTTAATGTAGAAGATCTGTTTGAGATTAGAGACTATTATAGTGATATGGGATTCGAAGTAGATTTTACCAATACCGTAAATTCACCCCTTTATCTTAATATAAAAAATCATCCAAACAAAGAGCAGTTAATAAAAAAATATAAAAACGACAAAGATATGTTTTATATTTTAAGAAATCTTCACAGAGATAGAAATGAAGATGAATGGAAGTATGCGTTAAGTTATATAAAGAGACTCAATGCACATAGAAATTCTAACTTTGAAGAATTGTGGCCAGAATATAATGTATAATAGTACTGTAAAGAAACTCCATATAGAACTTACAAATAGGTGTAATGCTGGTTGTCCAGCATGTGTTAGAACTGGTGTTTTTGCTGGAGGTTTAGATGATCATATGATTAACGCTGGATTTCATGATCTATCGTTAGATGATATAAAGAGAATTCATAGTGGACTTCCTGACCTCAATGCAGTACATCTTTGTGGAAATCTTGGTGATCCTGCTGTATGTCCTGAATTTAAGGAAATTGTACAATACTTTACCTCCAACGATATTTTTGTATCCGTATCAACCAACGGAGCTCCAAGAACACCACAATACTGGGTAGAGATGGTACACCCAAAATTATACATTCAGTGGCATATTGATGGTGATGAGGATACTAATCATATCTACAGAGTTGGAACCAATTATCATAAGATCATAGCTAACGCCAAGGCATTTAATGAGGCGGGTGGGAGATCAAAATGGATCTTTATTCCATTTGAACATAATGAGCATGTGATTGAAAAATGTAGGGAAGAAGCAAAAAAAAATGGATTCGTTAGTTTTGATGTTAAAAAATCTTACCGTATTAACACCCCTCAAGGTGTAAACGAAAGAGGAAAAAAGTCAGGTGTTGTTTTAAACCATCCTAAGAACCCTGATCTTAATAATCCATTTATTTATGATAAAAGTGTTGTAAGAGAAGTTGAATGTAGAGTTGTTCACAAAGAGGAAATGTATGTTGCTTGTGATGGTGATGTCTATCCCTGTTGTTGGTGGGGAATACACTACTGGTACTACAAGTATGATGCAAAGGTAAGAGACTATACAGTTGAGAGATTCAATTATCTTGTAGACTTTGATCTAAATATTCACACAACCGATATTCAGAGTATTATTGATGGATATGAAACAAAAAGAGAAATTTTAGAGCTTATTTGGGAAGAAAAAAGATTTCATATCTGCAACCGCAACTGTGGATCAAAAAAATGGCTTGATAGGATGATAAAAGGAAAGTTAGTAGAATGATTGAACTAGAAGCAGCAGGACAGACAGTTTATCTAAATGATGATTTATTACGATCCAGACAACCTGTTGGAATGAGTTTGTCTGGAGGAGCTGATTCAGCTTTATTGTTTTATCTTGCTTGTAAATATGTTCCTGAGGCAAAATACTTTCCTTGGTGTGGTATTGATGTTGCAAGACCGCCTCATATTTGGTTTGCAAGAGAAATATTTCAAATGATGAAGGAAAGATTTCCTCATGTTGATATACCAGACAAACTATACGAGTTTGATATCGATGTAAAAGACCCCAAAGAAAGAGCAAGAGCTATGGCGCATCCTATGTGGAAGCATCATGTAGCTGAGAGTAAAGAAGGCGGTGCCACCAAAAGATTAATATGTGCTCATAATGAAATGCTAATGAGACACAAATACAAATATTGGAATATTTTTCTAAATGGAATGACAGCTGCACCTCCTCAAGAAATATGTGAGACGTGGCCTATTTTTGTAGAGTCAAGACGGTATAAAGTCAATCTTGACGGCGAAACATTTCTTAATAATGTAAACTATAGACCATTTCGAAATGTTGATAAAAAATGGGTTGCTGGAATGTACGAAAAAGAAGGATTGATGGAGTGGTTATATCCTTATACAGCATCATGCACTGGATATCAAAAAGAAACAAAGAGCTTTACTGAGCCATGTAAAAATTGTTTTTGGTGTAGGGAAAAATATTGGGCGTTTGGTCAATATGATTTGTGTTTTGATAGATAAATGAATATTCTTACTTTAAAAGTTGGATCCAAATACTCATCTGTGTACGTCAATAGACTATACAATAGTATCAAAAGGAATTCAACAGTAGACTTTAAATTTTATTGCTATACAGAAGATCCAGAAGTATTGGACAAAGATATTATCATTGTTCCAATAGAGGATCCGTTAGAATTTAAACTGCAGTGGCACAAACTAAAGTTCCATCAAGAAGGTTTTGGTGGAATCCCCAATGGAGAAAAATGTTTGATCCTTGACATTGATTGGATAATTACTGGTGAGATGGATGACATTCTGCTGTATCCCCTACCTCCAAAACACTTTGGATGTTTCAAAAGATGGTGGTCAAATAGGTTAGACGATTGCATGATCAACGGTGGATTTCAAATGTTCTATATGGGGGATACAAATTATCTTTGGCAGACATTCTCATCTAATCCAGGACACTGGCAAGAACATTATATCAATATTGGCGAGGCAAAAGGTCCTGTTAATGGTGAGCAAAACTTTATTGACCAACACGTTATACAAGACAGATCTTGGTTTCCAATGGAATGGTTTGCGAAGTACAATGATGAAGAAATAGTAAAGATACAATATAACTGGCAAACAATAGTTGGTAAAGATGAGCCTTACTATCTCGGTGGTGAATTTGATGAATGTATAAAAATGGTACACTTCTCAAATGCCGACAACAATATGGAATTGATTAAGGATCAGTGGATCAATAATTTTTGGTATTAGCTGTTGACTTTTATGAAAAATCATGTATAATAAGACTATGGTCTTCGGGCGGGGTATATGGAAGAAAAATTATATCATAGTGCTGACAAAGTAGCTAGTTATTATATACACAAGAAATATATAATGAGCAACATACAAGGTGTTGAAAGACATATTGAAGATTTGATAACACTACAAAAGGTTCGTAATGACTTTGGAGAAATACAAATCCCTGAATTCACTTTCACCAGTAACGGAAGAACATTAGAAATAGTATCACAATTTATTAAAGGTGATCAGTTATTGGTTGGTAGGGCGTTCATAAAATATATTAACATGATACAAAAGTACTGTGTTGAGAGGGATGATATTTTTACTTATAGGGATATATCACCTTCTAACTTTATAATTGAGCGAGACACAAACATACTGTATGCTGTAGATCTTGAGGGATTTGGATGTGAAGAACATGACATAAGAATGAGAAAATTTAAAGAAAAATATGTTGACTGTTATATCCAATCTTAGTACTATACCAGAACAAATGGATGTGTTTTATTCTAAGTGTAAGGACCTAGGATATTCGAATAACGTATCTGCTAAGAGAATGAAGCTGGATTGGCTTCCGTCAGTATGTGGAAATATGTGGGCGCTGATGAACAATGATGTTGTGATAGGAACTGGTGGATGTCATGCTTTTGAAGATGGTTTTAGGATTCAATTTAGGGGATGTGAGATACCAGGAACAGATGTTAAAAAATCTCTTGCAAGAGGTCATTGGAACTCAAGCACTTTTCGTGAACTGATACCTTATCAGATTAAATGGGCTGAAACTTTTGGATCAGATGTATTATATATCACAACGAATATTGGAACAAAAAACCATCGTGCTATGCAGTTGATAGCTAAACAAAACATGTTGACTTTTGTTCGAAATGATAGTATATTTAATACAGATCAAACAGTATGGAAGTTCAATAGTAAAAAATATTTTAATGTAAGGAGTAAAATACAAACCTATGTGGTTTAATAAAAATCATTTGAGAGAAGCAAAAGAGGCTGCCAGCGTTAGCGGTGGTTACTTTTGGCATTTTAAGTTGGCGATGGGTGAGGCTGGATTTCTGCTGTTAATGTGTATTGGTAGTGTCATTCATGCGTTTGTACCATGGGTACTTGACTTCAAGTTACTGCAGTGGAGAATTAACAGGTTGAAAACTCTCAAGGAAAAACTTCCTAATGATGTGCAGCTGCAGCAAGTTTTATTCATCGAGGCTCATAGTGATGATTAATTGTTGGTTTGATGGATCATATTGTTCCATAGATGATGTAAGAATATCACCACTTGACTTTGGATTCATTCATGGCGACGCGACATATGATGTTATGAAATCAGTAAATGCTCGGCCATGCTTTTATGATATTCATATGAAAAGGTTCAAAGAGAATTGTAATTTCTATGGATTTACTTACAATGATTACTCAGATATTGTCAATAATTTAATTAACGATTGTCCTAATTCATTTGTGTGGTTTATTAAGTGGAGAGGTACACCTCCTTCAGGATCACCAAGAGATCTATCGGGCCCCGAACACACACTGATATATGCAAAACCATACTATGGGATTTCCGATAGTCCCATAACACTTTCTATCAATGAAGATCTTCCAAGGTCACCAGGATATCAAACACATAAAAATTTCTCTTGGATAGAGCTCACCCGAGCCCAGAGATTTGCGGAGACTGACACAGCTATTGTACGAAGTGTTGAGGGATATATCAATGAAGGGCCTGGATTTGGAATATGTTTTGTAGTTGATAACATAGTGGTTACGCCAAAGACAGATGTATTGAATAGTGTTACAATCCATGTTGTAGAGGAAATGTGTAAGGAGCTTGCTATTGGATTTGAAAGAAGAGATTTCAAGGAATATAACCAATTCTCTGAATGCTTCATATGTTCTACATCAGGAGGATTAACTCCTGTCAAATCATTGAATGAACACCAATTTCCCTCTAATAACATTACTGAAATATTGAGGAATCATTATGAATATAAAGTAGCACATAATGCTTCATAATTGTGATCCATATTATAGAGTAATACCGTATGCAATAACCGATTCGACAAAGCAAGATCTTTTGGAGATTGCTCATGCTCCTGGAGCGTTTGTTGATATCAGTTACAAAATTAGTTTTTTTAAACTTCCCAGCAAGCTGCAGAGATTTAATAATACTGGTCTTGATTGTGTGTGTCAACTGCTAAGGGTTAACGAACCTGATAGTGTGATACACAAAGACAGGAATCGTCATAATGAATATGAAGGCACATATATGCCAAGACAGACAGTGATTAGTTTCCCGTTAACAGATAACAGTGGAGAAACATGCTTCTATGATGAACAAAAAAATATTGTTGCAAAAGTAGATTATAATGGTTATGGAGCTATCCTAAATACTGGTGAACAATTTCACAATGTTAATTTTTCTATACATAACAATACGAGAATCGTATTTCAACTTTGTTTTGAAAATATGTATCATGAAGTGATTGATATTTACAACGAGAAGCTAGTGGGAACAATGATATGAGTGATTACTACTATGAACTTAAAAATTTATTTGATCTTGAAGAACTCAAGAAGATAGCATTACCTTATATCACAGAGGAGTGGAAACAAACTGATGACTTCATGGGACTGATATCGTTTACTGATAAAACACTTATCAAAGTAGCTGACCACGATTACCTGTTACAGTTCCAACAAAGGTTTCCGAGATTAGGTAACACTCTAAGAATATTAAAAAATTCCAACAAATCATGGCCTGTACATCTTGATGTCAACAGACTTGTTAGTATAAACATTCCTATTATGAACACTGGTGAAGGAAAGATAACGAGGTTCTATGAAGGAGGTACACAGGTCAATGAGTGGTATGGTAATTTTGGTATTATTAAAGATAGTTTTCAAAGCAATGAATATCAAACATACGTACAAGATGCAACACCAGTATTAGACTATGTGCTGGATAAAAATCCTGCAATAATTAATACTACTAAACCTCATAGTGTATACAATCAACACGCCAATCCCACTGATCCAAATCCAAGATTTATTATGGCCTGGGGATATACAGGTACATACGAAGAAGCAGTAGAGGTTCTGGGAAATGGAACCAGATAAAAATACCTGGTGGAATAGTTTCTATTACAAGGGAAAAATTCCATGGGGGCATCTTCCTTCAACATTCCTCCAAAGAATGGTATACCAATTTCCTACAAACGCCAAGATACTAGATTTGGGTTGTGGCCATGGTAGAAATATATCATATCTTTACAACCTAGGTTTTCAAGTAACTGGTATTGATTTTAGTGATGTAGCTATAAATGATGCAAAGCAATTGTGTGATGCAACATTTATTACAAAAAATCTCGTTGAAGAAACAAATTGGATAGATGATACATTTGATGTTGTAATTGATTTTGGTTTTTATCATTTCTTTCCCAGTGAACGAAGGTATGTTTATGTACAAGAACTTCTAAAGGTTCTAAACCCAGGTGGAATTTATATTAATGAATCTGGAAGACTCAGAGATCATCAGATAGGAGGACCACTATATAAACCACCTCAGTTTCAACTACAAGACTTTCAAGATATTAAAGATCATTTACAATTGATACAAATCAATGAAGCTATATTACCGCCCCATGGAACATGGGGTGAATATCCGTGCTGGCAAATAGTGTGCAAAAAATGAATGCTGTTATTTTAAATGATAGTGGTGAAGAAATTATACGTAGAACCATGGGCGCGTATAAGATTGCAGATATGATGCGTGCTGATGGATGGACGGTGGAGGTTATTGACTGGTCTACACGTTGGTCCAATCAAGAACTGAAAAAGTTTATTGATAGTTTACCATATGAAATTCATATGATTGGTGTTAGCAATCTATGGATGCAAGACCATGTTATTATAGAACAAATTAATTATCTGAAATCTCAATATCCTAAAGCTAAAATTGTTATGGGAGGACCAAAACCATACCAGAGAGATTTTGGAGCAGATGCAATGGTTTTTGGATATTGTGAGCATGCATTGAAACCTGTGATTCAATGGTTGTTCAATGGCGGTGATATACCAGTTGGTAAATTTCCTGAGTGGGCTCCCAACTCTCTCTTAGTTGATGCCAATCATAGTTATAAGGGACTATCGATTTCAAAGTATCATGTCAACTATCATGAAAACGATTTTATAAAAAGTCATGAGGCACTAACTTTAGAGATTAGTAGAGGATGTAGATTTAAATGTAAATACTGTAATTATGCTTTCTTGGGAGTAAAAGAAGATTATAGTAGAAGTGAGGATTCATTGTATAATGAACTTATGGAAAATTACATTCGATGGGGGACTACTAATTACATTATCAGCGACGATACATTCAACGATAGAGATAGTAAAATTGAAATGCTTGCTAATGTTGTTGAACGATTACCATTTGAACCTAACTTCAGCTGCTTCATAAGAATTGATTTGGTAATCAGCAAACCACATCAAGTTGAGTTGTTGTGTAGAGCAAGATGCTGGGCACATTTTTATGGTATAGAAACATTCCACCCTTTGGCTGCAAAAGCAATTGGTAAGGGTATGCATCCTGATAAGATAAAAGCAGGCCTGCTCTGGATACGTGAAGAGTTTATAAAACGTATAGGTGTCTATAGAGGAACGACAGGTATGATTGCTGGATTACCTTATGAACCACCTGAGTCATGGTATGATGGTATACAGTGGATGCGTGATAATTGGGAGAGTTTTTTCTATTGGGGACTTCATATTAGCACTGACACTGACAATACCACACAAAGCGATTTTAGTATAGATGCAGCTAAATATGGATATAAACTTACTGACAACAAAGAAATTTTAGATTGGGCAGCTTCCAAAGGATATAATAATTATGTAGAGGTTGGAAGACAAAATAATAAACTTGATAGTAGGATTTTAGTTTGGGAAAGTGAATGGAGTGATTTTAAGCGCGCCACAGAATTTGCTGATGATTATATAAATAATGATTTTATGAAACAAAAATTATTTAATTTTGATTTAACAGAACATATGAGTAAATTTGATCATAAAGAGTTAATGAGTTTTACCTGTGAAGATATTTACATTAAAAGAAACTTAAATAAATTATATTTAAACCAAATTAAGGAATATAAGAAACAAAAGTTGGAAATGTATAGATGACAAAGAAAATAGATTTCTCTAATATCAATTACTATGAACAGCAACCAGAGGATAACACCTTTAGTGATATTGTAATTGATATCACACATAGATGTAATATGGAATGTAAAAACTGCTATATTCCCAACAGAACATTTCCTGATATGAACTTTGAAAAATTTAACAGTTGGTTGAGTAGACTGTCAGGTAAATGTATGATAAGACTAGTCGGAGCAGAACCGACACTACACCCTGAAATAGATAAATTCATTAATGCAACAACAGAACATGGCCACATGAATGTTCTGTGTACAAATGGATTGAGATTATCAAGTACAAGTTTTGCCCAAAGGTTAAAAGAAACTACCTTGCGAGGCGTTTATATTAGTCTCAATGGTGTTGATAATGATGATTGGTATGAAGAGATTGATGAGTTGAGATGTGCCAAAAAAAAATTACAAGCCGTACAGAATATAAAAGACTTTGGGTTTAGTATAGACACAGGAACCATTATCGTAAAGGGTATCAATGAAGAAGCTCCTTCAAGATTGTTACACTTAATGGATACAAAAGATATTCAAACTGTAACAATGAGAATAAAAAATGTCGGGCAGTTAGGTCGCTACCAAAAACAAGAAGATGAAAATATTAAACTTGCCGGATTGGTAAAGTTGTGTGCAGATCAGTTTCAATTATCAGAAGATTATATTTGGAGTCATTATGGCAAGGTTCACAGATATGGGGGAAGAGTAGAACCTGGTACAATAGAATTTCCAATGGATGAAGATAATACAGATAGATATAATAAACGCTGGATTAAGATAACAGATTGGGATACAGATAATCATGTAGGAATACCTGATCCTGGAAGCAAGCGTAGAGGTCGTTTAACAGAGAATTGGACTATTGCTCCTATGTATGAGCACATTAAAATGAATGAAGGGAATTATTAATGTCAGGAAAATTAAACCTACTATTTGCTAAACCTGTAATGTCATTTCAGAACTTACTCTCAGAAGAAGAATTTCAAAAAGCCAACACATGGCTAAAACAGCACTTCGAGAATAATGCCATAGACCCAAAAGAATCAAATGATGGAGCTCCATTATATCCCGAAAAGGGTCATGGTATGAATAAAACAACTGTGACAGTTAGTACACATGGTTGGGATCCTAATTTACAAGACAACCCACAGCTCTCTGTGTTTAATCAAGCAGTGTTGAAGTGCTGTAAAGAGTTTGCAGATGTTATGGGATATGAAAAATCTTCTGATTATTTGTTCATAAAGGATATGTGGGCATTTATTGGAAAAGAGAATACTCATATACAGCAACATTTACATAGCCATAGTTTTATAAGTGGTGCTTACTATTTTGAAGTGCCAGAGGATACCAAACTAATCTTCAGAGACTATACTAATATGCATAAAGTACCTGATACATTCAACTCCGTTAATGCAACACAAAGATCCTTTGTTACAAAACAAAATCAATTGATATTGTTTAGGAGTGATATCCCTCATGGGACTGCACCTCAGCCAGCAGGAATAGATAAATTATGTGTTAGTTTTAACGTTCATTTTATTCCTGAAGCAATCTTCAATACACCAGGAGCAAAGATAGGATATTAATAATGATAAAAAAAGTGGAAACGGAGTTACTTCTTGACTTCGATGATGTGTTAATTAAACCAAAGGTGTCTGATATAACACTGACTCGTGCAGATGTCAACATTAATATTCCATGGGCATCCACAGAAGCAACACCAATTGTTATTGCAAATATGATGAGCACCGGTACTTACAAAATAGCAAAAATTGCCAGTAAAGAAAAAGTGTTGACTTTTTTATCAAAAGAGTATACTATAGAAGAACATAGAAAACATTTACCATCAATTGATCAGAGATACATTGCAATATCTTCTGGTGTTAGAGAAAAGGATTTAATTAAAACATTATCGATTCTTGAAGAGTTCCCTGATATCCCCGCTGTAAATGTTGATATAGCAAATGTATATGCAAATATACAGGGTATGTGGGAAACAGTATCAGAAATCAGAAATCGTTTTCCGAATATAATTATTATTGCTGGAAATATAGCTACACCTGAACCTATTGCTGATCTTGTCGATGCAGGGGCTAACTATATCAAGGTTGGTGTTGGTAGCGGTGCCGCCTGTAAAACACGAAGTGAAGTAGGTATTGGTATTCCACAACTAAGTGCAATTATGGATTGTCATCATCATGCACGATCATATGGAGTAAAAATTATATCTGATGGGGGGTGTGTTACTGCTGGAGATGTTTCAAAAGCAATTGCGGCCGGTGCAGAATTAGTAATGATAGCAGGAATGGTTTCGCATTGTGAGGAATGTGATAATATTATTGACATTAATGGTGACAAGTTTGTAAGTTTCTATGGTCTTGGAAGTGATAAAATGTACTCAATAAAAAAACCAGATCAAGCAGAATACAGACCAAATGAAGGCCGTGACTTAATGATTCCTGTTACAGGTTCCATTGTTGAAGTTATTAAGCAGATCAAAGGTGCTCTTAGAAGTACATGCACATATGTAGGAGCTCCTTCAATTAATGCTCTATATAATAAATCAGCATTTGTAAGAGTTAACAATACAATTAATAGAAGTCTTGAACGATATGGATCTAAATGACATTTTAATGAATGGTGTAACTATCCAGTCGTCTGGTACTACTGGACCACCAAAATATGTATTTAGAGATCCTGATAACATTAGAGCATGTAACAAAGTTGCACGAGAAGCACAACAGATAAGTTCCCAGAGTAAAATTCTTACTGTAACACGAATGACTCATGCAGGAGGTCTTCTTGCACAAACACTACCTGCGTATGAAGTTGGTGCTGACGTGGAGATAATTCCATTCAATCCTTATGGTTTTTTAAGACGACTGAAGTATAGTACTCATACATTTCTTACACCAGATCATATGAAAGCATTGATCCAAACAAAAGATTTTCAAAATGCTGACCTCAGAGGCAAGTGGATTCTTGGTGGTAGTTTTCCTGTCAGCTGGGATTTGATTTATGCATTTGTTAGTAGAGGTGCCATTGTCCAACCAAATTGGGGAATGAGTGAAATTGGTCCTGTGGTAATAAATAAAGTGTTCACTGATATAAATACTGTTGAACAATGTGATGATCCATTACCAATGCTTGGTGATAAGATATGGTGTGATTATAAAATTGTAAATGATGAACTATATGTCAAAGGCGATATGTGTGTTTATGATGACTGGTTTGCTACAGGTGATCTAGTTATTAAAAAATCAAATGGAATCTATTATAGGGGTAGAAAATGAAAGTAGCGCTCGTAGGTCATACTGGTCAAATAGGAATGGAGATCAGTAGTATTTTAGGTAATGATAAAATAAAAGGGTATTCAAGATCCACTGGTTGGGATGTTTCTAATGTAGCACAACACCAAAGTATGATTGATGATATGGATGATTGTGATGTGTTTATTGACGCTTCATCGGCCCGATGGGAAAACACAAAACTGTTGATTAAATTATATCAAAACTGGAAAGATATAAACGGAAAACAAATTATTGTAATTGGATCAGATGCAGCTGATTATGATGATCAAACGATTGAAGGTATTCAATATGCTGCTGTTAAAGCAGCTCATAAAAAAGCATCGAGAATTATACAGTATAATAACAGTGAATGTGAACTGAAGTATGTATCATTTGGATATATCGACACCGATGATATCAGAGCTAAATATCCAAATCTTGTAAGTACTTTTATTCCAGTCGAAGAAGCGGGGAAGATTATATGCAGCCTTATTTCCAATACTTAGAAAATTATCAATACGACAAAGGTGTTAATGATCAAATTGGTCAATATTGTTTTGATAACTTTGATAAGTTTGAAAGGTCGTCATCTCGTCTAACCAACAAGTATGGAAGATATGACTATAATTATTTTCTTCCTGCTCAATATATACCAACTGAGTTAATGAACGAACTTGGCAAACACTTCAAAATTGATCTGACACATGAGATTTTAGGACAAGATCCTTTCACTGATGGAAAGATTCATCAAGACAGAATAGTTCCTGGTCTCCCTCCTCGGATTAGTTTAATTATGTTTCCTGTGTGGCCTTTGAATCGTGATAACATTGACCCCACGAACTTCTACACTCTCGAAAAAGGATCATATCAGGAATATGATGATGCCGTTTGGAAAAAAAGAGCGAGTGTCGATTGGAGTCTTGGAAAGCCTGCTATTTTGAATTTACAAGAATATCATTCTGCTATAAATTTGAGAAGTGCAAAAAGGTTTGGCGCTCAATTTACAACAGACAAAACCTTTGATGAAATGGTTGAATTATATAACAACGGTGAGTTATATGCAACTTCGTAAATTAGATAATATTTACGATGTAGACAAATTATTGTTGCTATATGAAATGTTGGATGATAACAGTAATCAGATAATGATTACATCTCGCGGTAGCAGTGATTTGAAAGATGGTGTTGGTAGCATCTTTAATTATCTTCCTGATGATGAATGGAAGTGGGACACAATACACAATGTGTTTGCATCCACCTACATTGAAGAAATATACAACCAACTGAAAACTGAATGGAAAATTGGTAGAGTGCGATTTATGAGAATGCATCAAACCAATCGAGCGTTGTCATTTCATTATGATGATAGTATAAGATTACACATCCCAATTATCACAAACAAAGATAGCTGGTTTATGTTAGCAGACAACTCAATGCATCAAATGGATCAGTTGGGCCGCCTTTACTATCTTGATGCAACACAAAATCATTCAGCTCTTATGCTATCACGACGTGAAGACAGAGTTCATCTCGTGTTTAGTGTTTCTCCTAAAATATAAAAATTCAAGTTCTCCAAAGTTATAAATACTCTCAACACATGAGTACTAACTGGAGTTATTATGGCCGTTTATGCAAATCTTCCTATTGATCAGGGATCAACATATACATCCACTGTTTCTGTTGAGGGTGGCAATAGTCTGCCGTTCAATCTGACAGGATACAGTGCAAGAGGACATATTCGTAAAAATTATTCATCCTCTTCTTTTACTGCTTTCTCTACAACAATAAACAACGCACAACAAGGGGAGATCAATTTGTCTCTGACAAGTACCCAGACAGCTGCATTAAAAGCAGGAAGGTACGTATATGATGTTGAGATAATTGAATCATCCACTGGTAACATCACAAGAGTTGTTGAGGGGCAGGTAGAAATATTTCCTAGAGCAACGGTGGTATAAATGGCAAATGTTAAAGCTACTATAAATAAAACTGCAAGAGTTCAAGCCCGTACTGTTGATGTTGGTGCTGGTGTTAAACTCACAGACCTTTCTGATGTGGATACTTCCGCATTGGATAACGGAGCAATGTTGATCTATAATTTGGCTCAGCAAAAGTTCATTCTCACTAATCAGATCGACAACCCCGATCTTAAAATCATTGGAGGCATATACTAATGGCTACAGTCATTAAAATTAAAAATACCAACATCGACAAGCAACCGGTCGATGGTAATGGTGATAGTGTTGTAGCAACAGGTGAACTTGCCTATTCCTACGCAACAGGTACACAAAGTAACAACGGCGATAGACTTTACATAGGTACGGGAACAGAAACATCTGGTCTTTCTGCTAGTATTGCAGTTGTCGGTGGTAAATATTTCACAGACATGCTCAACCATGTAGCGGGTACAAACACCGCTTCGAGTGCAGCTATTGTTGATTCTAACAAGAAGATCGATGAATGGCGCGTTGATCATCTGCAGATTGGTGTTATTGATGGTAATACCATCAGTGTAGACCAAACGTCTAGTGCAAACAGCGATATAAAACTTATTCCAGGTGGTTCGGGTGATATTCAGCTTACTGCAACGCAGATTGAAACAAATGGTATTCTCGTACATACAGGTAATCAGACAATCTCTGGAACTCTTGGTGTAACAGGTGAATCAACTCTTGCAAGTGCTATTGTTAGTGATCTAACTGATAATAGAGTTGTGATCGCAGGTACTGCTGGTGCACTTGAAGATGATGCTAATTTTACATTTGACGGAACTAACCTAAAAGTAGGTACGACAGGTACAGATAAGTTCACTGTTGCTGTTGCCTCAGGTAACACTGACATTGCTGGTACCCTGACAGTTAATGGTGTAAATATTACTACTAATTTGGATGTTACAGGTCAAACAGAACTTGCATCCCTAAATGTTGAAGATCTGACAGCAACTCGGGTTGTGTTTGCTGGTGCAGATGGCGAGCTGGTTGATGACGCCAATTTTACATTTAACAATACTACAGACAAACTTTCTATTACTGGTTCACTGGAAGTTGACAGCATTAATCTTGACGGTAGTACAATTACAACCACCTCCGGTAATTTGACTATTGCACCAAATGCTAACTCCCTAACAGATTTTAACACTACATCAGCAATTAAAGTTCCTGTTGGTAATACCTCTCAGAGACCAGCTTCAGCTGCAACTGGTCAGGTTCGTTATAACACCACTACAAATCAATATGAAGGATACTCAAACGCTGCATGGCAAGGCCTTGGCGGTGTTATTGATGTGGACCAAGACACATATGTTATTGCACAAGTAACATCTTCTCTCACTGTTCCTGGTACAGCAGCAAATACATTGTATTTTGTAACAGGTGGTAACCTTGAGATGGAATTGGACTCAGCCAATGGTCTGACCATGAACAACTTGAACTTGAATGGAAATACACTTTCCACAACTTCAGGTAATTTGGTCTTAGATCCTGGTAACACTGGTTCAGGTAACCCAATCAATGATGTTATCATTTACGGTAACCTCAATGTTATGGGTACAACCACTCAGGTTAATTCAACGACTGTAACAGTAGATGATCCTATCTTTACCTTGGGTGGTGACACTGCTCCTGCTTCTGATGATAACAAAGATCGAGGTATTGAGTTTAGATGGCACGATGGTTCTTCTGCAAAGGTTGGTTTCTTTGGTTACGATGATTCGGCTTCAAGATTCAAATTTATTGCAGATGCAACTAATGTATCAGAGGTGTTTTCTGGTTCTGCTGCTGGAGCAGAGTTTGGTAATGTTCTTCTTGATGGAATTACATTCTCTACAAGTAACTATACTGCAAATGCAATTGTAGCAACTGATGGTACAGGTAATGCAGTATTTAAAGAGGAGGATAGTACATCTCCTTATGGTACAGAAGGACAGATCCTGCAAATGAATAGTTCTGGTGTTCCTGTATTTGGTCATATTGATTGTGGTACATTCTAACACCTCTAAATAGCATTATTATGGAGGTATATTATGGAACTAGATCAAACACAGATTATGAATGAATATGTGTCCAAACAGAATAAACTGATTGGTGAATTGATTAATAAGAACTTAATGCTTGACTCGCAACTTGCTGTAGCAATGAATCATATAAGGTCGTTGGAGGAAAAGCAAGAAAAAAAGAGTAAAGATGACACTGGATACAAGTAGGATTTCATAGTCGATGGCAACTGTACTAAGACATAAAAGAAACTCATCAACAGGATCGACCCCCACGACTTCTGATCTTGCTTTGGGTGAAATTGCCATCAATACATATGATGGTAAATTGTTTATCAAGAAAAACGACGGATCCGATTCCATTGTAACCTTCTCTCCTTCTACTAGCGCAGGTAGTAGTTCAATGTTTGTTTCTGGGGCAACAGGAACAGGGTCACAGGCAGCTTTCACTCTTCCAAAAATTCCTGCAAATGAGCAATCTGTATTTGCTATTATTAATGGTCTGGTTCAGGACATAGACACATATAGTATTTCTGGTAACACATTAACATTCACCACTGCCCCCGCTAGTGCTGATAATATTGAATTTAGAGTACGTGAAGATGTGGCCACAGATGTCATATTACAATCACATCAAAGATATATCTACACAATCACCACTACTACAACATCTCTCAGTGGTAATGATGATAATGGTTTATCTCTTCTGTATACTCCTGGTAAAGTTCATGTGTTTCAAAACGGTGTAAAATTAATTGATGGAGCTGACTTTACTGCAACAAATGGCACATATATAGCATTAACAACCTCTGCAGAAAACGGAGATGTTATTGAAGTTGAGTCATTTGGTAGAGCATCTATAGTTAACAATGATGTATTCAGTTCTACTTCAACTTCTCTAACAACAACATCAGCAAATCAAGTTGTCGATTATTTTCCTGCAGCAACATATAGATCAGCTGAATACCTTGTTTCTGCTTCTCATGGATCAGCTGGTTATCATACAACAAAGGTATTGTTAATGCATGATGGAACAAATACATACATATCAGAATATGGTACAATATATACAAATGCTTCATTACTAAGTTTATCTTCTGATTTTACTAGTGGGAATGTAAGACTTGTTTGTACTCCTGTTAATACAAATACAACAATTAAAATTCAGAGACAAACGGTGGCTGTATAATGTCTGATACAAAAATTAAAACCAGTAATATTGAACCTCTTCAAATTACTCATGCGTTGCTTCATACGGATATGGACCTTACAGGTAAAACAGTACAGATTGCAGCACCTTCAGGTAACACACATCCAGCTACAAAATTATATGTTGACACAGCTGTGGCCAACCTTGTTGACTCCGCTCCGACCTCACTTGACACTCTTAATGAACTAGCTGCAGCGCTCAATGATGACGCCAGCTTTTCTACTACTGTTACAACCAGCCTCGCCACAAAGGCCCCAACGTCAACCACATTAACAGCTGGGACAGGCCTCACAGGTGGAGGAGATCTATCTGCTAACAGAACATTTGCACTTGATACTTCAGGGGTGTCTGCTGCTACATACGGAAGCTCTTCAGCAATACCATCTGTTGTGGTTGATACGTATGGAAGAATTACATCAGCTTCAGCCACTACTATTGGAGGATCAATCACTGGTACCTTCGACGATCTTAAACTGCAGTATGGAACATCTTATAGTGGCACTCCTGCCCAGGGATCGTTCTTCTTTGATTCCTTAAATCAAAGATTAAAAATTTATACGGGATCTACCTTTGTTGATGCTACCCCTACCGGTGGTCTTGGCTATCTTGCACTCACTGGCGGTACACTTACTGGTGATCTAACTATACCAAACAAGTTGATCCACGCTGGCGATACAGACACTTATTTACAATTCGGTCCTGATGGCAACGTTAGTTTGTATGCAGACGGATATCAATTAATGAATGGCACGAGCACAAGTGTAACATTCTTGAGGAATATAGTAGGTTTTCAAAAAATTACCACAGATGGTATAGGTCAGTTCAATGACTATATTGATCTAAACACTGTAGGTGATCGTGGAAAGGTTGGATATGATAGTAACAATGTTTACATTGGATCAACTGCAAGTGCAGGTAAAATTATATTTAAAAACGGAATAACTGCCACTGACGCTCCTCAAACGAGTGGTACAGAACTCGTGACAATAGATGGTAGTGGTAGGATCGGTATTGGTGCAACGGGTCCAGTTACTGGTCATAAAATGACTATCAAAGAAACTGCTACTGAAAATGCTTCAATTGTATTTACAGATACAGATGATATGGTTGGCGCTTATGTTGGTATGGCAAAAGGTAATAATGAAATAACCACTGGTGCAACTAATATTGATCTTGTCCTTGGCACCGCTTACATAGCAGATACACATCTAATTGCCAATAATGCTATTGGACTAACTCTTAAAAACGGTGGCAATGTTGGTATTGGAGACACTACTCCTACAGAAGGAAAGTTAGTTGTAAGAGGTGATGCAAATACAAATGGATTATTTGTAGGTGGAAATTCTACAACTGGTCAAAGCTATGGTGCATTAATTAATGCTGGTACCAACTCGTATGATGCAAACTTTAGATTGTACGATCAATCCGGATCAACACCTTATCTTTTTGTTCGTGGCGATGGTAATGTTGGTATTGGTACAACTAGTCCAACATCAAACCTTACTATTGGTATGGCCGATCTTGGAAGTGCAGAGATTGATTTTAGAGCAGCTACTTACAGTAGACTTGGTATAATTAAAGTTTCACACGATAGCGGAACTGCTGAGTCTTCAATGAGATTTCATACACGAACTGGTGGAAATGAACCAGAAGGTATGCGCATCACATCAGGTGGTAATGTTGGTATTGGCACACAGAATCCTACATATAGGCTCCATGTAAATTCAGGTTCTTCAAATGTCGTAGCGGACTTTGAAAGCACAGATGGCACAGCTGCGATAAGACTTAGAGACAACTCTGGTAATGTAGAGTTAGCAACAGCCTCAGGTGGTTTTCAAGTCCAACCAGGTGGCGGGGGTTCAGCTATGACAGTAACATCAGGCGGTCGTTTGACTGCTATTGATGGTCTTATTGAAACGCAGTCACAAGTTTCTTCAACACCAACTGGAGGAACTGGGTGGTATACTATTGCCACTTTTCCTGGCTCAAGGTCTCAGGGTACCATTGAATTATATGAAAACGGCGGTTCAAGGCACAACCATGTTAAGATGGAGATTACTTGGGCATATGGTCAAGGTGCAATATCTATTATTAACGGTGGAAGACACTCGTTAAGGATATTTGAACGAGCAAGATTGATGCACGTTACAAGTAACCAGACATATGGCGGCGCTATTTTACAAATTTATTTTACAAATTTATCTGGAACAGATCCTATTTACATGAAGGCCTATTGGCCTACATCAAGAAGCGGTTGGGGTTATCCAACATTAACAACAAATTTACAAAGAAACGATGCACCTAGCAACTACACTGAAAATAAAATTCTAAATCCAATTGCTGGAGCAAATTCATCATCTAAATGGATGGGGTTTGGTACAACAGATTTCATTAGAGCTGCAAGACAACCAAGTTGGAATTTGAGACCTAATAGTAGTGGTAATGTTACAATGGGTTCTTCAGCTGAAATAATTGGATGGAGTGCAGCTACCAATGGTAGTAGTGGCCAATTCTGCCATTCAACTAGCGTTTCATTAAGTGCTTCAACATCAGGTACTATGAATGCTAATAGCTCAGGCCGAATAAATATTCTAGTTACTGGAACATATAAGATTTGGTGTACAATTAGATGTGAAAATACACCAGGGGCTGGTAACATTTATTTGTATCTAAATGGATCTGTAGTTGCAAGACAACACGTAGAAGTGTGGGGTAGATATAATTATGCCCATGGTTTCCATAGTCATGTAGCAAAGTTTAATCAGGGAGACTACATTGAGTGGGTCGTAGCAAGATCAGGTGGTATTGTGTCAGGTTATAACGATACAGTCAATTGGGCTGGTGGAATAATGATAGGATAAAAAAATGGAAATTAACTTAACAGAAACAGAATTAAAAGCTCTTGAATATATTGCTAATGATCCACAAGATTTTATTGAAAATTTTGCAAAGGTACGAGCTAATGAGGCTATGGATGAGATATTAAAAAATTTAGTATCCCATTGTAATGAAAATGGTATTGCTTTAGCTGTGGGTAAAGAGGCCCAAGTGGCGCAAGCATTTGAATTAAGTATAGCAAAAACAGCAGCAGACAGAGAGGCCGAGTTTTTAGCTTCTTTACCTGAATAGTTATATAAATAAACAAAACATCTAAGGGACAGTGAACTAGATGACGACGTATAATAAAGATTTTATAGTAAAAAACGGACTCCAGGTCGGTGCAAATACGACAATCACTGGCAGTCTTACTGCATCTGGTCTCGCTTATCCTGTATCAGATGGATCAGCAAATCAATATTTAAAAACAGATGGTTCTGGTAATCTTAGTTGGGGTACTGTTAATGTAAACAACATTACAGGCAATCTATCAGTATCTGGTGATATTACATCTGGTGGTAAGGTCCTCTTTGCTAATGTTTATTCCGCACTTAGTGATTTACCTAGTGCAAGCACATACCATGGTATGTTTGCTCATGTTCATGCAACAGGTAAAGGATATTATGCTCATGCAGGAAACTGGGTTGAGCTAGCAAATAATAGTGATTTGTATACAGATGCTCAGGCGGTTTCAGCTGTTCAGAGTGCAACAAATCTAACTATCGATGGGGGAACAATTTACGTTGATACTGCCAATGATAGAGTTGGTATTGGAGACACATCTCCTCAATATATGTTAGATGTTGGTGGCACTTCAGGTACAGGATCAATTGCAGTAGCAGGTACAGAGGTCATTGATTCCTCTGCAGAAGTTATTACTGCTCGATTAAAGAATTCAGGTGTTAGTGCTGGATCATACACTGCTGCAGATATTACTGTTGATGCGAAAGGCCGTGTAACGTCAGCGGCGTCCACCCCCATTGGTGGTTCGCTGACAGGGTCTCTTGCAAATCTAAAATTACAGTATGGGTCTACATATTCTGGAACACCAGTTCAGGGGTCGTTCTTCTTCGATTCCTTGAATCAAAAATTAAAAGTTTATACGGGGTCTACTTTTGTGGACGCTGTCCCCGCCGGTGGTGGAGGAGGCGGGGGAGGCGGTTCTTCTGATGCTAATTCAACATTCAGATCATATACATACACGCTTAGCTCAACAACAAATAGTATTCAAGGGGTTGATGATAGAACAATCACTGCAGGGGATTTTGTAAGCGGCCACAAATATACTATTGTTTCTGTTGGCACAACAGACTTCACAGCAATTGGTGCATCAGCAAATACAGTTGGTGTTGTCTTCACTTCCACGGGTGCAGGATCAGGTACAGGCACAGCAAGCCCAACATTATTCTATGATACCACTTCTAACTCTACAACAATTGTTGTATATGTCAACGGTGTTAAACAAGTATATGGATCATCAAACGACTTTGTTGCCACAACAGGAACTTCAGTAGCATTCACATATAATGTAACATCAGGCTCTGTCGTTGATGTTCAGGTATATGAGTTATTAACAAACGCTGCTTATTATTTGAAATCAGAAACATATTCTCAGACTCAAGTTTCAAATGGATTCCTTTCTCTA
>NHBR02000104.1 GCA_002167435.2 Allomuricauda sp. TMED12 | reverse complement strand
TATTAACAAACGCTGCTTATTATTTGAAATCAGAAACATATTCTCAGACTCAAGTTTCAAATGGATTCCTTTCTCTAACAGGAGGTACATTAACTGGAAAACTAACAGTCGGTGATGCTGGAAATACAACCGTGGCGGCTATACGGTTTAACGCTGGGCTTGGATTATCATCACCTTCGACAGATCAACTTAATTTTATAACTGCTGATACAACCAGAATGTTCATCGACAGCAGTGGTGATATTTTTATCGGAACTACAACAGATATTGCTCCAGCAAACGGAACTAATCTCTATATCAGCGATAGTACTATAAGTCGTTTTGGTTTGCAAAAAACTGGTAGTAATGCACGAAGTTTTTCAATCGGAAACGGAGGTACTTATCTAAATATTTATGATGAAACTGCTAATTCAGAAAGATTTCATATCAATAGCAGTGGTTATGTTGGTATTGGGGCAAATCCAACTTACACTTTAGATGTAGCACATAAAGGTGGGCTAACAGATGTAATGCGATTAAAAGGTGTTACAGGAAATTCATTTATAAGATTTGAAGATAGTGATACTTCAAGTCACTGGTCATTTGGTGTTGATGATGGATCTGGTGCTGGAGCAAATGCTCTTATTGCATATGATCGTATAAACTCACAATACCGTTTTGTAATTGATAATAATGGCAATATTGGTATTGGTACAGTGAGTCCATCCAACGTTAGTGGGTATCGTTCTTTACATTTACGTGGTAGCTCCGGATCATTAATTGATATGGGGGCTTCTGGTAAAGAATCAAGAATAGTAGCTGACGATAATGGACTAGGATTTCAAGTCACGCCAGGTACACATTCTCACCAAAATATTAGATGGAAAGCAGGTCAAATTAGTGGTGCAGTTGACAGTCATATGATTCTATTGGCAAACGGCAACTTTGGTATTGGCACAACTAGTCCAGGCTCTGCACTTCATGTTGTAGGTCCAAATGAAACTACCTTTGATGGAATAACCACTGCACAGTTTTTTGGTGAAAGTAATTACAATAGTGGTGATGCAGGTGCAGGTATTATATTTGGAGGAAGATATAATTCAAGTAATAATTCTACAACTTTTGCACAAATATCAGGTAAAAAACTTGATACAGCTAATAGTACCTATGATGGTGTGTTGACCTTTGGAGTAAGAAATGATGAGCAAGGTGTCAATATTGAAAGAATGAGGATTACAAATACTGGTAATGTTGGAATTGGTACAACTAATCCACTGGTAAATTTAGACATGGGAGTTACATCTCCTAATGATCAAGTTATAGCATTAAGACAAAACGGCGTGTCGAGAACTACACTAGGAATAAGTAGTAATTATGGTGTAAGAATAGCGGGTCCAAGTGACGCTTCGGCTACTGGTCATCTACTTGAAGTTGGACAAAATAATGCTAGCGATGGTACTACATATCAAAACAGAAGATTTTGTGTTCTATATAACGGCAATGTTGGTATTGGTACGGCGACACCATCAGCACAGTTAGAAATTTCTTCAGGTGCTCCTACATTTATTCTAAATGCAAACACTCAAGCGTCAGGTAAGAAAAAAGTTAGATTGGCTTCCTCGCAGTTTACAGCTGGTGATTTTGCTATTCAATCAATGGCAGATGATGGAACAACGGTGAATTCTACACCATTTAAGATTGATACGGATGGTTATACAATACCAGCTGAGTTTAAGCCTGATAAATACCAACCAGTATTGGGACCTTCTACAATATCAGGTACGTTTATAAGTGGAGCCGCTATTAATACATGGCATAGTATCACCAATGTTAATTTTAATGGTTATCTTGGTGGATATAACTCTGGGTACAGAGGAGTCATAGTAGCTATTTATTGGACAAGCGGAAATACAACTTATGGTTACAATCATAATGCACAAGTTTATATTCCTGCAAGTAGCTCTAACACACATTCTAGTTATTCAACTGGTACTTTTTCTTCTTATAATATTGCAGGTACTTATTCTAATGAGTTACCAGTTACTGTACATCATCATACCAGTGTTACAGCAACACACAATATTAGAATGAGACTTAGAAATAGTACAGGTAACGCCTATGATCCTCTTAGGTTGGAAATATACAGTAATTCGTCACCAAATGCTAGTAATGCAACCATAACAGTTTGGAGAGCATAATGATTACATCAGTTGATATAAAGGAAAATAGAACACACTACATTGCACATCTTGAGGGTGAAGAAGATTTATTTTTCATTGTGCCGATGGATAATGATGGATCTGATAATTGGGCTAGATTACAACAATGGTTAGATGCTGGTAATGAAATAAGTGATACTATTGAATGGAAGCATATGTATGCTGCAAAAAGAAATATGGAATACCCTGAATTGGCAGAACAATTTGATATGCTGTGGCATGCTATAGATACAGATAGTCTTAATAAAACTAGTGATTTTTATGTTAAGCTGAAACAAGTTAAGGATAATAATCCCAAACCAGGAGAAGGATAGTCCGTGGCAAGTTATATTGGAAATCAACCAGCGTTTGGTGAGTTTAAGAAGCTAGATTCAATAGCTTCCTCATTTAATGGATCGACAACTCAATTTAATCTTCAATTTAATTCTACTGGGGTGTCGGTGGGGGATTCCACGCAGCTAATTGTTTCCCTCAATGGTGTTATTCAAGAACCACAGACAGCATATACTCTTGGTATTGGTGGATCAACAATTATTTTTGCTTCTGCTCCAGCATCAGGAGACACTTGTCATATTGTACTCCTTGGTGGTGTTGGTGCTACTGGTACTGTAGCAGATGGATCAATCACTGCAACTAAATTAGCATCTAACCTTAGAGATTTACTAGAAGAAACATTTACAGGAGATGGATCTGCTACAACATTCACAATGGCAAGATCTGTTTCATATACTAATCAACTTCTTGTTACAATTGATGGTGTTGTTCAACCTACATCAGCCTATTCTGTTTCAGGAACGACTCTAACAATTTCACCTGCACTCCCTGCTTCAACAGCAATTAGAGTTCTTCATATTGGTATACCTGGTGCATTCAATGCTGCTAATTCAATTCTTGCAAGTATGTTATCTGCCTCAGGAGGTTCTGCAGGTCAAGTTCTTACTGTAAACTCTGGAGCTACAGGAGTTGAATTCGCCACTGCTGGTGGTGGTGGTGGATTATCAGACGTTGTTAGTGATACGACTCCTCAATTAGGAGGCGACTTAGATACAAATTCAAAAAATATTGCATTTGGAGATAGTAGTGGAGCGACAGTAAACAGACTTACATTTGGTGCCGGAAATGACTTAGTAATTTATCATGATAATTCTACTAATAAATCTCATATTACAGAAAGCGGCACCAGCCATTTAATAGTCCAAGGACAAGAAATACAATTCAAGAATGCTTCTGGCACAAATCTTATGGCGTTGAATTCTGCACAATGTGAGCTGTTTTTTAGTGGTAGCAAAAAGATGGAGACTAATACCAGTGGTATTACAGTTACTGGTACAATAAATGTTAATGGTGCTTATACATTTCCAACAACTATGGGTTCAGCAGGTCAAGTATTAAAAGTTCCTTCTTCTGGCACATTGCTAGAGTTTGCGGCAGATTCAGGCGGTGGAGGAGGAATTGCATCAGTAGTAGCAGATACTACTCCTCAATTAGGTGGTAATCTAGATGTCAATACAAAAAATATTGCATTTGGTGATAGTGCTACAGCTGGTACAGATGACACACTTACATTTGGTTCTGGAGCAGAAGTTCAAATGTATAAAACAAACAATGCCCAAATGTATATTGATTACAATGCATCTCACGGAGCATTTCTTATTAGATCAAAACGAGGATTTTATCTACAAGATCATGCCGCAGGAACCAAAACTTGGGTTGGTATGAATACAGCAGGTAGTGTTGATTTACATTACAATGGTTCGAAAAAGTTTGAAACAACTAATACTGGTACTAAAGTTACTGGTACCATAGATGTTAATGGTGCTTATACATTACCTACCGCTGACGGCACTAACGGACAAGTACTACAAACAAATGGGTCTGGAGTTTTGAGTTTTGCCACTGCTGGTGGAGGTGGTGGAATTAGTAATGTAGTAGAAGATACCACACCACAACTTGGTGGTGACTTGGATAGTAATGGCAACAACATCAAAATGCAAGATAATAATAAGATTTATTTTGGTACAGATGATGATGTTAGTATTGAATACGATCCCAATACATTCAGAATAAATGCTGGGTCTTGGAACGCCCAATATCAAGCTGGTAATCATTATTTTAGAAATAATACAGGTTCTGTCAATGCAATGATCATTGATCCAGCTGGTGCTATTACCTTGAAACATAACAATAGCATAAAGTTTGTGACATCTTCTACTGGTGCATCTGTAACTGGTACATTAGCAGCGACTGCATTAACAGGTGATGGATCAGGATTAACTTCATTGCCTGCACAAGCATTTTCTGCAATAACTAGTAAACCGACAACTATATCGGGTTATGGTATTACTGATGCAGCAACAGAATTTGGACTTCCAGAAGATCAAATATTTAACATCACAGCAAGTGGATCTAGTGCATATGCATTTTCAAGTGGTGCAACAGGTAACAATCCAACACTAACATTGATTAGAGGACGTACATACAAGTTCAGCGTAAATGCTTCTGGTCATCCATTTAGAATTAATACATCGAATACAACAGGGTCCAGTGCTGCATATAGCAACGGTACGGCAGTTATTAATAATGGAGCAGAAGTTGGTGATATTTACTTTACTGTTCCTGATACTGCACCAGATACTCTTTACTATAATTGTCAATATCATTCATCAATGGCAGGAACAATAAATGTTTCTAATGTCTTACGAATAGATAAAGCTAATGGTAATATTGGTATTAATGTATCTAATCCTTCAAGTTCATTAGCTGTTGACGGAATGATTACTAGTAAAAACTCCGGTACTGGTAATAATAGTGAATTGCAAATTCAGGGTTATGGTAATACTGGATATATTAACATGAACGGTACTGGTAACCTTATTTTTAGAATGGGGTCATCTTTTACTGAACGCTTTCGTATTGAAAACGGAGGAGATGTTCGTCTTCCAACAGCAGGTAGAATTATAAATGAAGGTGGTATATTTCTTGGTGGCACTTCCGCAGTTAATCATCTCGATGATTATGAAGAAGGCACTTGGAATCCTACTATTAGAGGGTCATCTTCAGCAGGAAGTTATACCACGACCACTAATTATGGAAAATATATAAAAGTTGGAAATATAGTACATATTTCTGCGTATATTGGAAACATCACACAAAGTTCTGCTGGTAGTGGTTATTTACAAATTACAGGCACCCCTTTTGCAAAACCTGCAAACCAATATTTTGCTGGAACAGTTTGGGTTAATCAATTTAATGTTGCTTCGACAGCAATCACTTTTGTTCTTGAACCTATTACCTTTGCTAGTTCTACAAGCACTTTTTATGTTCATATAGGTCATGACAATACTAGTGCATCCAACTTATCACTCTCTGAATTAGTTAGTGGTAATTCAGACCTTGCAATAAGTGCAACATATTTTACGGAATAAATAACTTTATACCTCTAGTGGATTCTAGGGGCGGACAAAAGGAGAAAAATAATGGCGATTACAAAACGTACAGAACAAGATAAAATTGAAATAGTGGGCGAGTTCAAAACAATTCAGGTAAGAACTGCTACTGTTATTGAAGAAGATGGTGTGGAACTTTCGAGAAGTTTCCATAGACATACTGTTAATCCAGATATAAGTACAACTGACTTAGCCAATGAGAGTACAGAAGTACAAGCTATATGTAATGCAGTTCATACACAAACAATTAAAGATAATTATACTGCTCATTTAGCAGCTATCACATCGGAGACATAATAAATGGCTATCCAGAAAATATCCAATACCGTTATTGATACCGGAGCAGTAACATCAGATTCACTTGCAACTGGTGCGGTTAATGCTGCGGATATTTCTGCTGGAACAATTACTGTTGATAAACTTCACACAACTTTAAATTTAAGTAGTCATACAGTTACGTTACCTACTTTAAATTCATCTGTTAATATTGATGTTGGAGATTTGATTGTAAAAGATACGACTGGAGGAGCACAGGGTCAAGTACAAATTGGTGCTGGTACCGTTCAGGGTTTTATTAATATTCAGAAGGGTGATGGAACAAGAACTGTACAAATTAGTTCTAATGCAGATTCCTATTTTAATGGCGGTAATGTTGGTATTGGTACAACTAGTCCTTCTTACAAACTTCATTCAGAAACATCAAGCGGTACAGATTATGCTGGATATTTTCGCAATACAGCAGGATCTGGAAATGGTACATCTTTAATTACAAGAGGTGGTGCAAACAATACATCAGCTAATTTTCAAGTGCAAGACTATAATGGGAACGCTGATTTTACAGTAACTGGTGTAGGTAATGTTGGTATTGGTACAACTAATCCAACCGTAAAATTAACTACAGCTATAGCACATTCAAATGGTGCCGTTGCTGAAGGATTAAAGCTAACTACAGATGGGTCTTATTCGAGTAGTAATTCAGAAGAAGCAGGTCCTGCTATATCTTTTGGGCAGTTTCATACACTATATCCGACTTGGAAAACAGGGCAAATATCAGGTATTAGAGACGGCTCAAGTTGGAATGGTTCTTTAAGTTTTTGGACAAACAGCGGTAGTAGCGAAACAGATATTAGTGAAAAAATGCGCATCACTGGAGCTGGCGACGCTGGTATTGGTACTAATAATCCTGTTAGTATGGGTGGAAATTTTAACACCTTTAATTTGAATGGAATAAAAGGCGGAGGTCTTTCATTTAGCAGAGGAACAAATAGTGCAACACAACAATATAACATTTACACAACTGATGATGATGGTTTACATTTTTATAGAGGTGGATTTTCTAATCAAGTAATGTCAATGACTAGTGCTGGTAATGTTGGTATTGGTACTACTAATCCTGTAGGAAAACTACATGTAGGATTTAGTGGTAGAGCAGGTATTCTTATTGGTAGTACTAATGGCGCAGGATCTTATCTAATATTAGATGGAGCTGTAAATGGTGATGGCTCAGGTAGTGACTATGCATATATCGAACATCAGTCATCAGGTAACTTAGCCTTTAATGTTGGAAACAGTAGTAATTCAGTTGCTGAAAGAATGACTATTTCACCAGGTGGTAATGTTGGTATTGGTGATAATAATCCTGATGCCAAACTTCACGTATCAGGTAATGTAAAAGTAGGTTCTGCGGCTAGTAGTTCATGGGCTACAAGCAATCATGATCTTGGCGGACTGGATGTCTTTGTAGGTAGTGGATCACACGCACTACAACTTTGGGATGATAACTATCACACCCGTCCACGCTTTGAAGTACAACGCGATGGCCATGTTTATGCTGGCCAAAATATGCAGTTTCATGAGGATAACACGTCTACAACAACGCCTTTTGCAATTACGGGTAGCTCGAGCTCTAACAACTTTTTTGTACCAAACACCTATGGTTCAGGAAATGTTAATGAAACTTATAGGCATTGTTATACTATAAATGCGGCTCATCACTGGGTTCTTTTCAGAGGTGGCGGTGGTAATACTGTGTTTAATACTTATGCATTCATTAGTGGAGAACACTACCAAGACATTAGCGTTTGGAGTGTCACAATGTATTACTCTGACCTAAAGATCAAAATTATTCAGAATACCGGTACTGATAAATCAATATGGGTTGCTGGTAATACTTTTAACAACAACGTTTACGGCTTGAACTGGAGAATTATGCCGGTTGAACCATGTACAATTCAACACAATCCTTCAGGTTCTCAATCTACTGGTTACATGATTCATCATGCAACTGGAGGAGAGCAGTTTACAGGAACCGCGGCATTTACTAGCGGAACAGGACCGACAACTTATTAGGAAATCATTATGTACATTTATATAAAAGATAATCAAATTCAAGAGATTACGAAGAACCAAATTGAAGAACGCGAAGGGTACATTGAGCTTGATATTCCTGATGAGGATGTTGAGCTTACAAATCATTTACAGTATCTTGTTTATGAAGAAGGTACTGTTGTAAGAAGAGAACATACTGAAGAAGAGTTCACTGATTTAAGCATTCAAAAAAGAAGTGCACCAGAGAGTTATAAAACAAAAAGAAAACTAGATTACCCTCCTTTGGAGGAGCAGTTAGATTACATTTATCATAACGGAGTAGATGCTTGGAAAACAGATATTATTGATCCAGTAAAATCAGCATATCCCAAACCAGAATAAACAATGGTATAAAAAGGAAAAACAATTATGGCGACTAAGGCTTCACGATTAGCATTATCATCTTCTAATATTGATGCAACTGGTACAGTTGATAGTGGTACCGTTGATGGTTTAGATTCACCTCAGTTCTTGCGTAGTGATGCAAATGATTCAACTACCGGTAACCTTGGTATTGGAGTTTCTAGTCCTTTTGCTGACCTTACTGTTGGAACAAGCACAGCATTTGATAATGGTGACAACTATATTACGGCAGTTTTTCAGCCAGCAATTAATGGTGGTGAATCAGCGGGTATGTTATTCGGACATTATCCTGCTAGTGGTTACGCCAAACAAGGAATATTTTGGGAAAGATATACAGGTTCAACTGGATCAGGTGGTAGAGGCAAACTACACTTTGTAAATAGAGATGCAAATGATACCAGTGTACCAACAACTGCTGATACAAGAATGACAATACTTGAAAGTGGATATGTTGGTATTGGCACACAGAGTCCTACACATATGTTAGAAATAAAATCTAGTGGTAATGCTGGGCAAGATTTTATTAAGGTACTAGACAGTGACAGTAATCAGCAGTTTAGAGTTTATAGCGACAGCTCAACTGGTGAGCCAGTTCTTCGGCTTTACGATACAAGTGGTTCGGCTAAAATAGTTTTACATGCAAATGGAGTTTCAAGATTTGAAGGCGGCAACGTTGGTATTGGTACTGCGACACCTGGCCAAAAACTTCATGTAGAGTCAGCTGGAACAAACTATATTACTACTCGTGATTCTACTTCAGGTGGAATTGCTGGCGTAATTTGTCAAAATGGTTCGGATACTAGAGGTATTCGAATTAATAGCGCTAGTTTAGAATTGTATGATTTTTCTGCTGGTGTTTCTAGAATGGCAATTAACTCATCAGGTAAGGTTGGTATTGGTACAACGAGTCAAGCTACTCAATTACATGTGTCAGATTCTGCAACTAATGCTTATAGCTCAACCATAACTAAAGGTTCAAATCACGCAGGATTAACTTTAGTTCAAAATGATGGCATGAACGGAGTGTTTTTTGGTACTGGCGGTGCTGGCCTTGGCTCTCATTGGTCTGCGATTACTGGATCACGATCCAATAATAGTAATTGGGCTACTCAACTTAATTTTTACACACATCCTAGTAATACTTCCAATCTTAATGATGCAAACCAAAGAATGATAATTACTGGAGATGGTAATGTTGGTATTGGTACAACTACTCCAAGTGTAAAGTTACATGTTGTTGGAGGTGGTGATGCTAATCTTTATTTAAAATCAGATTCATCTAGATCAGGTGCATTTTTAATGAAACCAGGTACAAATACTGTAATGGGTTCTGTTTTAATGTTGACAGATGAAACTTATAGACTAGGCACAGCCGGAAATTATCATGTCCAAATGAATCAAGATGGTGAAACTATTCTCAACGCTACAGGTAATAGCGTTGGTATTAACAATACATCGCCACTAGGTCAACTGGACATTGTAGTTCCTCAAGATAGAGTTCCTCTTGTGGTACGATCAGGTGGTAAATCCAACATAGGATATAATGCTGGTCATGTTATGCACTGTCATAACAGTATTAGTTCATCTGGTGTTTACTATGATGTGTGTTATGTTAGCCATTCTCCTAATATTTTTATACTTGGATCTACTGTACAAGATGGTAGTGCTCATTTGGGTGGTTCAAGATGGTGTAGTAGAATGTACGGAACCTATGGCAGTGTAGCACACACATCTTTTGGTGGTGGAACAAGAACCACTGCAATGAATGGTGGTGCTATAACAGGAATGGGTTATAGATACTTGAACAGTGGTGGTTCGTCTGGTTCATATAGACTACAGGTTTATGTAACTTGGAGTGGATCAATAAGCACTATGGAAGTTTATACCACAGTATTTGGAAATGGTGCTGATACACTACAGGAGGACAACTAATGGCTGAAACCACAACTATAGATACACATACACTAGAAATGATACCAGAAGAACATAGAGCAAACGCTACTTCATATGAAGCACCAGATGTATTGTGGACACAAAAGGATGCTGATTGGGGAAAATTAAAAGAAGGGGCGAGTGTTGGAGATGTTAGAGAACCAGCTCATACAAGATACACTGTTACATTCACTGAAAAGGATCCTGAACTCGTAGCATTAGAAAAAAGAATTGCGGACTTAGAAGCCAAAAAGCTAGAGTAAAGTAAAATCAATATAAATATGTATAACAGATAGGATATACAGGAAGTATAATGAAATGAGTAAGGCAAGAGATTTATCAGATTTTATTTCAACAGCAACGGTAGATGCTACCGAGATTGCTGATGGAGCTGTTACTACAGCTAAAGTATCTGACGCAAACATCACACATGCTAAATTACACACAGATATGAATTTGTCTGGTAAGACAATAACTCTTGCTGATGATCAAATCTCTGGTAACAAGATTCATGGAGGAACAATATCTAACTTCGCATCAGCTGGTATTGATGATAATGCTAGCGGCACTGCTGTTACAATAACCAATGCTGGCAACGTTGGTATTGGCGCAACCAGTCCAAATACTAAATTACATGTAAAAAGTGGTGGTGCTGGTAATAGTTATGGATCATTGTATTTACAAGTTGACACTGCTACAAACTATCCTGCCATGGTTATCCAAACAGCAACTGGTGGTAATTCTACAGAAACTCATGGTTTATATATTAAAAACACCGCGGCTGGCTATGGACTAAGAATTGATGATACATCAGGTGATACTAGTCCTTTTGTTGTTGATACAGAAGGTCGAGTTGGTATTGGTACAACGAGTCCAGCTACTCAATTACATGTTGATGGCAATGGATCTGCGGTTGAGTTAAGAGTTGCTCAAAATGGCACATACTATACAGATATTGGCATAAACCACATAGACGTTTATAATAACGATTTAAGAATTATGATGGGTGGATCTGAGAAATGGCGTTTTAAAAGTGGCGGAGATTTACACGCATCTAGTGCTCAAGAAGTCAAATCTGGTGATAAGTCAGCTATTGGATATGAAGCATTCTTCGGAGCTAACAGTTTACGTTTCAACCGTGATGGTGATAGCTATATCGATACTAGAGGAACAAACAACAATCTAAAATTTAGACATAATAGTAGTTATGATACTGCTATGACTATCCTTGGTTCAAATGGCAATGTTGGAATAGGTACAACTAGTCCAAATGCTAAATTACATATAAAAGAAGATGCTTCGACAGCGTTTAGTGCAAGTGGTAGTTCATGGCATAACATTGTAGTCAGCAATGAAAACACTTCTGCTGCTGCTAGAACAGCAGGCATAGCCTTTGAACTTAATGGATATCATGTAAATGCAGGAACTGGTATCGCCGCAGTAAAAAATGGTACTGCTAGTGACTATGGTGCTGACCTTGTTTTTATTACTAGACCACAATCCGCTGTCGCAGAAGAACGTATGCGCATCGACAGCAGCGGAGGATTGACTGTTGGTGCCACCGCAGCGCCATCTGGTGCTGGTGGAGTGGTGCAATTCTTTTTAAAGCAAAGTGCGGCATCAAACGGCATTGCTTCTGTTGCTAATGGCAACGATGCCTACATAAGAATGTACCATACTGGGTCTGTTGGCGTTTTGGACACAACCTACGGAACTAGCGGAGGATACACTCCGCTTACTTTTAGAACCAACGGCTCAGAACGCATGCGAATCGACAACAGCGGTGATTTAATTATTAATAACAATGTTAATAATGCAAAACTTTTGTTTAGAGACCAAAGTAACTCTACCGGTATATATCTTCAACAAATTGGAAGTAGCGGCTCACCGGCTCTTCGGTTCTATGATTCTGCGGCTGGCTCAGAACGCCTCCGCATCACATCAGACCGATTATCTGTAGGTGCTAATTTAAATGCTACTACAGGAAAAAGAGGCGTACGAGTCGGACGTACTGTGATCAATTGGTTCAACTATGGTAGTCAGAATTCAGCTACGTACCTGCACATAAAAACAGATTTGGTGAATATTGTTGGGAGTAACCCTCAACCCACTATGTCTATGTTCCACATAAGAGGTTATACTTATGGAGCACAAAACATCGACTCAATGTTGGGATTTCATAATTGGAGCGGAACTTATTACAACACAGCATATACAAATAATGGTCATAGAACAGTTGTCAGTTCCAGTTGGGCGCCTTATAGATCAACAGACAACAAAGTTGTTATTGTTCTTAATCTTGGGGTTAACAGTTATGCAGGAGTTTCTATTGACTATATGCAAAATTATCAATACACATGGCAAGATGTTGAGGTTTTAGCATACTCTAGATCAACTAATACAAGTGGAGTTTATTAATGGAAGAAGAATACACAGCAGAAGAAGCTCTGGCCGCAGTTCGACAAATGTTCTTTCCTGAAGCATCAGATGGAGATACAGTTAAGCAGTTTGGTTATTGGTTTGTTATGGTAGACGACGAGTGGAACCTTCAATCCTGAGTGGAGTTAAACACAAATAAGTCAAGTGATGAAAACATATAAATAGCCTCAGAGATAACATTTACTGGGGCTTTTTTTATGGCATCTACTAAGGCGACCGAACTAGCACAACTTTCTAGAAAGCTGACATATACCGAAGCCACCAATGTTGCGGCAATTGATGGTGATGGTAATTTTATTACAACAGGTGATAATTCTGATCAGCTACCTGAAGGATCCACTAATCTTTACTTTAGTAATACTAGAGCTCAGGGTGCAATTTCTGTATCTGGATCACAGCTTGGATACTCTGGTGGTGTAATTACATTTACCCAGGGAAGTACAGACACTGTAACAGAGGGATCATCTAATCTATATTACACAGATGCAAGAGTTGGGTCATACCTTTCTGCTAATAACTGGGCCACACAATCTTATGTTCAAACAGAACTATCTAATTTGGTTGATAGCGCGCCTGCTGCACTAAATACTCTTAACGAATTGGCGGCAGCAATCAACGATGATGCCAATTTTTCTACAACTATTACTAACAGTCTAGCCACAAAAGCATCCGTTGATGATGCAACGGCTCTGGCAATTGCATTGGGATAACAAATGGCCAACACATTTAAACTAAAAACATTTAATGGTTCCAGTACAGGTGCTAACACTGCAATGACAGTATACACTGTTCCTGCTGCAACCACAACAGTTGTTCTTGGAATTACTTTAGCTAATATATCAGCTGGAACTGTATATGCAACAGCACTTGTTGAAAACAACGATGGGGATAATATTAATCTATTAAAGGATATTCCTATCCCCACAGGATCATCAGTAGAGGTAATGTCAGGTAATAAACTGATTCTTGAAACTTCTGATGTACTAAAGATTCAATCGGATACAGCAAACTCAATTGATACAGCTTTAAGTATTATGGAGCAAGCATAATATGGCGTATATTGGTAATGGTCCAGATTCCATAAGACAAGGTCGTCGTGCAGTTTATGAATTTACTGCTACTGCGAATCAAACCGCATTTAGCGGTGTTGATGATAATGGTATAACTCTTGATCTTCTGCAGGCCTCTGAAAATGATGTGTACCTCAACGGGGCTCGTCTAATCATTACTGATGACTATACAATCTCTGGTGATGTTCTTACACTTGGAACGGGAGCAGCGTCTGGTGATAAACTAATTGTTGTCACACAAGATGAAGTAGTAAATTTAGGAACATATACAAAAGATCAAGCCGACTCAAGGTTTTTAAATGTTTCTGGTGATGTCGCCAGTGGTGATATTAGTCTTGGGGATAACAACAAGATTAATTTTGGAGCTGGTTCAGATTTACAAATCTACCACGACACCTTAAACAGTTATATAGATGATGCTGGCACAGGTAGTATTTTTATACGTAGTGGAACAACTTACGTACAAAATGCTGCAGGTACTAAAACAAGCATAGCAACCAATGCTGGTGCAGGACAAACACTTTATTTTAATAATACATCTAAATTTCAAACAACTGATAATGGTGCACTAGTTGGCGATGGACTTGGCACGGAAGTTTTAACTATTCTAGCAAATTCAAGTGGTGAAAGTCAATTAAGATTTGCAGACGGAACAACTGGTACTGCGGCATATCAAGGTAGAGTAGAATATGATCATGCAAACGGATTATTAAATCTAGGTGCAGGTGGTACTACTCCTTTCACAATAACCAGTGATGGCAAGGTTGGTATTGGTACAAATAATCCTGCACAGAATTTAACAGTTTATAATGCTACTGCTTCAAATTTTGAAGTAAGATCATCAAATAAATTTGTAGGATTAAATGCAAGTTCTGGTTACAGACCTGAACTATGGTGGCAACAAGGGCAGGATTTAGGATTTGGAACAGCTACTAACGGGGCTGGCTCTGGATATGACAACAAGATGTTAATTAGCTCAGCTGGTAATGTTGGTATTGGTAACACTGATCCCGATAGACCTCTTACTATTACAGCTAATAGCGGCGCAAATGCACTGGCTCTTAGAGCCAGATCAAATGATGATTATGCATTTATTCAATTTTGGAACAATGCTGGTAATACACTTAGGGGGCAAATTTATAATCACAATG
>NHBR02000103.1 GCA_002167435.2 Allomuricauda sp. TMED12 | reverse complement strand
TTGGTTTACTTGAGCTTGTTGATTTTTACGTTGCTCTGGGTGTTATTGACTTTTTATGCACGGACATCAGTAAGGATGGCATGTTGCAAGGTCCTGCATTTGACTTGTATCAAAAAATGTTATCCGAAACCAAAAAAGGCTTAAATTTAATTGCCAGTGGTGGAATCTCCACTTTTGACGAACTTCCCAAACTTGCCGAGATTGGTTGTGAAGGCACAATCATAGGAAAAGCTATTTATGAAGGCAAAATCAGTTTAAAACAGTTGGAACATTATATTCTAGAAAATGGATAAAGAAAGAGAACTCCAGGAAGAATTGGTTTGGAACGCAGGCTATAGAATGAAAGAAAGCCTACGAATGATCAAGATTTGTATAGACCAGTTGACAGAAGAACAAGTTTGGCAAAAACCAAATGAAACGACCAACAGTATAGCAAATCTTATTCTTCATTTGTGTGGAAACATTACCCAATATGGAATTGCTTCAATTCAAGGCCTGGAAGATGAACGTAAAAGGGATGAGGAATTCTCCACCGAGTCCGGTTATACCAAGACAGAGCTGATCCAAAAATTGGAAGACACGATATCCGATGCTAAAAGAGCTTTTTACGACGCCCCATTAAACGAGCTTTTGCGCAAAAGAAATGTTCAGGGCTTCAACTTTTCCGGAGTGGGCAATATTATCCATGTTACGGAGCATTTATCCTACCACACAGGTCAAATTGCCCTGTATACCAAATTGTTGAACAATCAAGATTTGGGTTTTTATTCTGGAGTAAACCTGAATGTAAAGAACGAATAACTTAAATACGTCATGCTGAACTCGTTTCAGCATCTCATCAATATGACCTGTGAGACCCTGAAACAAGTTCAGAGTGACGGCAATCCCTTAATGATGGCTCAATAAAACAGAGAAATGCTAACAAAAAGAATCATACCCTGTCTGGACATTAAAAACGGACGCACTGTAAAAGGAATCAACTTTGTTGACCTTCGTGATGCAGGAGACCCGGTGGAATTGGCCTCGATTTATGCAAAAGAAGGCGCCGACGAATTGGTGTTTTTGGATATTTCCGCCACCGAAGAGAAAAGAAAGACCCTTGCCGAACTGGTCTATCACGTGGCCGAGACCATCAATATCCCTTTTACAGTCGGCGGAGGCATTTCTTCCGTGGAAGATGTGGATATCCTTCTTAAGAATGGCGCCGACAAGGTTTCCATTAACTCATCAGCGGTAAAAAGGCCTGAGTTGATCAATGAATTGGTGGCTAAATTCGGTTCACAATGTATCGTTGTGGCAATCGATGCCAAACAGATTGATGGGCAATGGAAAGTTCATTTGGTAGGAGGGAAGGTACCTACGGAACTGGATCTTTTTGAATGGGCCAAGGAAGTAGAGAAGCGAGGAGCAGGGGAAATATTGTTCACTTCCATGGACCACGATGGCACCAAAAACGGTTTTGCGAACGAGGCATTGGCAAAATTGTCCGAATTGGTAAATATACCTGTGATTGCCTCTGGTGGAGCAGGAACCACCTCTCATTTTACCGACACATTTAAAGATGGAAAAGCTGATGCCGCTTTGGCTGCCAGTGTTTTTCATTTTAAGGAAATCGAAATCAATACACTCAAACAAGAATTAAAGGAAGAAGGAATTCCTGTAAGGATATAATTTCATGATTGATATTGTCAAATATCAAATCTTCAAGAAATACGATGGGGATATTGATAACTTATTGAAATTTGGTTCCAAGAGTGATAAGGCTAAAATAAACGATGAAGAATGGTCGAATATAGATAGGGTTTTAGAAATTTTTCAACTTCTAAAGAGTAACGAATATTCGAATTCAATTGAAGACAACTTAAAAACAGAACTCAAGCAACTAAAAACTAATTTTTCAGAAAAAGTTTTTGAAACATTAGAATTAAATAAATAATAAGCAGTTAAATGCAAATAGACTTCAATAAAAATTCAGACGGCCTTGTACCGGCCATAATTCAAGATGCTAACACCAAAAATGTGTTGATGTTAGGCTACATGAACCAGGAAGCATTCGAAAAAACCCAAGAAACCCAGAAAGTCACATTTTTTAGCCGCACCAAACAACGGCTATGGACCAAAGGAGAGGAAAGCGGTAACTTTTTAAACCTTGTTGATATACAAATAGATTGCGACAACGATACGCTTTTAGTGAAAGTAAATCCCGTTGGTCCTACCTGTCACAAGGGAACTGACACCTGCTGGGCCGAGGAAAATGTTCAAGGCTATGGTTTTTTATCAACCTTGGAAGGAGTCATCGAATCTAGAAAGAATGACCAAGAAAATCCAGATAGTTATGTAGCCTCCTTATTCCGAAAAGGCATAAATAAAATTGCTCAAAAAGTAGGGGAAGAAGCTGTAGAAACAGTGATTGAAGCCAAGGATGACAACGAAGAACTCTTCTTAAACGAGAGTGCGGACTTATTGTTTCATTACCTGATTCTGTTACAAGCCAAAGGCTATAACTTGGACGATATTGCCCAAGTACTCGAAAAACGCCATTAAACAAATCCGTTAAGTTTTTTCTAAACATTTAGCCTTTACAGCGAAATGCCGTAAATTTATGTGATGGCTATGAACACAAGAAAAGGGTTTCGTTTTACCAATTACGAGGCACCGGACCAAACTCCATTCGAAAAACTCTTTGAGATTTTTCAGGAACTTGTTACCCACACTTCGGGTGATGTGGAGGAGGCACTGGATTGGCTCCGTGAATTGGACAAGGAATACGATCTTACCGATGACGATTATACAATTGATGATTTTATAGAAGACCTTAAGGCCAAAGGATACATCCGAGAGGAATTTGATATGGATGGTCCACAGGGTGGCGAAGGTGAAGAAGGCGATGAGAATGGTGGAGGAGGAACCCTCTCCGTTACCGCCAAGTTGGAACGCATGCTCCGTCAACGGGCCCTGGACCAAATTTTCGGGAAAATTAAACGTAGCGGTTCGGGTAACCATAAAACAGGGAAATCCGGTAAAGGTGATGAGCATACAGGTGAATTTCGCGAATACCGTTTTGGGGATTCTTTGGAACATATCAGTATGACGGAGAGCCTAAAAAATGCCCAGGTAAACCACGGTTTGGACAATTTTTCACTTAGCGAGGAAGATTTGGTAGTGGAAGATACCATGCATAAAGCCCAGATGAGTACGGTTCTCATGATCGATATTAGCCATAGTATGATTTTGTATGGAGAAGATCGAATCACACCTGCCAAAAAAGTGGCAATGGCACTCGCTGAACTGATTACGACACGTTATCCAAAGGATACCTTGGAGATTTTGGTGTTCGGAAACGATGCCTGGCCTATTCCGATAAAGGATTTACCCTATTTAAAGGTAGGACCTTACCATACAAATACAGTAGCGGGATTACAATTGGCGATGGACATGCTCCGTAGAAAGCGGAACACCAACAAGCAGATTTTTATGATCACGGACGGAAAACCATCTTGCCTAAGGCTTCCGAACGGTGACTATTATAAGAATAGCGTAGGTCTAGACGAGTACATCGTGGAGAAATGCTACGCTATGGCCCAACAGGCCAGAAAACTTCATATCCCCATAACCACTTTTATGATTGCAGAAGACCCCTATTTGATGCAGTTTGTACGGGAATTTACAAAAGCGAACAAAGGGAAAGCCTTTTACACCGGCCTTAAAGGTTTGGGCGAAATGATTTTTGAAGACTACGAACAAAATAGAAAACGAAGAATTAAAGGATAACACAACATATGAAATTGGACCACACCAAAATATCAACGCTAGGTGAATTAAAATCAGCTGGTTATACAAGCAAAAGCATTAAAGACGAACTCCGGGAGAACCTTTTGGAAAAAATATCCAAGGGAGAACAGGTATTCGAAGGTGTTTGGGGATATGAAAATTCGGTAATTCCAGAATTGGAAAGAGCCATTTTATCTCGTCACAATATTAATTTATTGGGGTTAAGAGGGCAGGCAAAAACACGCCTGGCCCGTTTAATGGTGCAGCTGCTGGATGAATGGATGCCCATAGTCGCGGGTTCAGAAATTCACGATGACCCATTGGACCCCATTTCCAGATATGCAACTGAACTTATCAAAGAAAAGGGAGATGATACTCCCGTAAGTTGGGTTCACAGAAGCGAGCGTTTTTATGAAAAATTGGCCACGCCAGACGTTACCGTAGCGGATTTGATAGGTGATGTAGACCCGATAAAAGCGGCCAATCTGAAGCTTTCTTATGCGGATGATCGTGTGATTCACTTTGGAATGATACCAAGGGCTAACCGCTGTATTTTTGTAATCAATGAGCTTCCCGACCTTCAAGCAAGAATTCAAGTAGCATTGTTTAATATATTGCAAGAAGGAGATATACAGATTCGAGGATTTAAACTTCGTTTGCATTTGGATATTCAGTTTGTGTTTACCGCGAACCCTGAAGATTACACCAATCGAGGAAGTATTGTAACCCCATTAAAGGATAGAATCGGTTCTCAAATTTTGACCCATTATCCAGAGAGCATCGAGATTGCGAAGAAGATTACAAAACAAGAAGCGCAGTTGGATAAACGTCAGTCTGATTTTGTGTATGTACCCGAAATTGCGATGGACCTATTGGAACAAATCAGTTTTGAGGCCAGAAATAGTGAATACGTGGATGCCAAAAGTGGGGTAAGTGCCCGTATGAGCATCACCGCCTTTGAAAATCTATTGAGTACCGCTGAGCGCAGGGCCATTGTTGCGGGTGACAAGAAGACCGCTGTTCGTTTGAGCGATTTTATGGGTGTAGTGCCATCCATCACAGGAAAAATTGAATTGGTATACGAAGGAGAGCAGGAGGGAGCAGGTTCTGTAGCAGAAAATTTAATCGAAGATGCAGCGAAATCCTTATTTCCAAATTACTTTCCTAAAATAGACAAGCTCCAGCGAAAAGAAGAAGAAAACGAATATGATGAATTGGTGAGCTGGTTCTTTGATGGTGAGGGTTTTGACCTTCTAGACGATGAAAAAGAGGATGATTATAAATCTAAACTGGATGCCATTGGCCCATTAAACAATTTATTGAAAGAATATCAGCCAGAGATTTCCAAAGATGATTCTTATTTTCTGAAAGAACTAGCACTCTGGGGATTGGTTGCCCACAAAAAATTGAGCAAGCATCGTTTTCAACAAGGCTATCAATTTAAAGATTTGTATGGAAGTTACATTAGAGGACTTTAATATTTAAGTGCCTATTGCCAAATATTCAAGTTGTCATTGTAATTCTCAAAGTTATAGATGCCAACATAGCGTTTTCTCAACCAAAAAGTGTAAAACGTTAGAATGGGGAGAATACTATAAAGTACCAAAGAAAGGGTAGCCATTGGTTTAAAACTTACAGGGATTACATGCTCACCATAGACGTCTATTGAATTTAAAACCATTGTGCTATCATAAATCTTGAATGCATATACAATCATAATGGCATATAGTACGTACTCTATGTTTCTCATTTTTGGGTCCGGCAGCTCATCCTCCGAAATTTTAAACCATACAACATATAAATAAAGAAAATGTACTGAAGTCAGAATCGGAATTATGTAATTATCGGGTTTTAAAAAATAGAACTGGTTCGTATAAACACCGTAAAAGCTTAAAATAACCAAGGTTAATAGAACCAATAGGCTAGCGAAGATATTTCTTTTCCAGGTGATGATTTTTGACAGCGTATTCATATTAAAACATCAGATTTGGGACGTTATTCCACATAAAGAACGGGCTTTTTAAATGTCTATTTCAAAGAAATCGATGACCCGTAAATAATGTTGGATAATCCGAAAAATCCGACATGAAAGTCGTGAAAAGTGTTATGAAAACGATTCGTCTAATCAAACAAATCTGACGATAAATAACGATCGCCTCTGTCGCACACAATGGAGACAATAACCCCGCTCTCCAAAGTTTCTGCTAAACGTAGTGCCACTGTTGCCGCACCACCACTGCTCATCCCGGCAAATATACCTTCATCCTTGGCCAACCTTTTGGCCATTTCGGTTGCATCCTGCTCACTTACCTCCATTATGGTATCCACTTTCTCAGGATTAAAGATTTTGGGCAAGTATTCCTGTGGCCATTTTCGAATTCCTGGAATTTTGGAATCATCGGTAGGCTGTACACCCACAATTTCCACCTTGGGATTTTGCTCTTTCAAATAAGTGGAAGTCCCCATAATGGTTCCTGTGGTACCCATACTTGACACAAAATGGGTTATTTGGCCTTCTGTATCCCTCCATATTTCGGGGCCTGTGGTCTTATAGTGAGCCTTCCAGTTGTCATCATTGGCAAACTGGTTCAGCATTTGAAACCCTTCATTCTTGACTTTTGCTTCTGCATAATCTCGAGCACCTTCAATCCCTACATCGGCAGGTGTCAAAGTAACTTTTGCTCCGTAGGCCCGCATGGTCTGCACACGCTCTTTGGTCGAATTCTCTGGCATTACCAGCTCAATATCAAGGCCAAAAAGCCCTGCAATCATGGCCAAGCCAATACCAGTATTACCACTTGTGGCCTCAATCAGTTTAGTGGATTTGGAAAAGTCTCCACGTTCCAGCCCGCTTTTTATCATATTGTAAGCAGGTCTGTCCTTCACACTTCCTCCAGGATTGTTCCCTTCAAGTTTAAATAGGATTTTTACATTGGGATTGGTATTCAATACTTTGGATTCCACCAAAGGGGTGTTTCCAATAAGGTCAAGTATGCTGTTAGACATTTGGAGTTGTCTTTATTTTAATTTCTGGCGTATGATAAACTTTTGAGTTGGGAGGTACGGACGAGGTAATCCATGCATTACCACCAATAATCGAGTTTTCACCTATTACGGTTTCTCCTCCTAAAATAGTTGCATTGGCATAAATGGTGACATTGTTCTCTATTGTAGGATGCCGTTTTGTTTTTTCCAAATTTTTGGCAACATAAAGCGCTCCCAAGGTAACCCCTTGATACAACTTCACATTATTATGAATTACTGCGGTTTCACCAATAACCACACCTGTAGCGTGATCTATAAAAAAAGATTTTCCAATCTTGGCACCTGGATTAATATCGACACCTGTTTGTCTATGGGCATATTCCGTCATCATCCTTGGAATTAAGGGAACCCCTTCTTCATAAAGTTCGTGTGCCAACCTATAAATGGCAATGGCATAAAAACCAGGGTAAGCCATGTAAATTTCCTGAATAGATAATGAAGCTGGGTCACAATTCAAAATAGCCTCAGCATCCAAATTCAAATTTTCTAAGATTTGTGGTAAATGGGAAATATAATTCCCCCAAAGTTCTTCACTCGGTTTTTCCAAATCCCAACAAGCCATATCCATTAGCTTGCTGAACTTTTTCTCTAACAACTCCAAGTTAACGGCTACCGGAGTGTTGGCGTCGAATAAAGTGTAAAACAGCGTATCTGTAAAATCTTCGGTCTCCTGCTTTAACCTATAATCTAGATAAGGCAGTTTTTTGTGCCTGTTGAGTTCGGCGATAATTTTTTCCTTGTCCATACTGCTCTTGATTGTCTTAAAATTAGACAAAAGCTTACCATACGCCCATATAAAAATGTAATTTTAGATTAAAAATAACATATTATCTATAAATGGCATCCAATATTACAGTTTCCAAAGAAGTTTTTAATTTTCTAAGTGACCTCAAAAAAAATAACAATAAGGAATGGTTTGAAGAGCATAAGTCCGAATTTAAAAAGTATCAATCCGAGGTGAAGACTTTTCTTGAAGCGGCAAAGGATAACTTGAACCATCATGATGAGATTGAAAAAACAAAGATGTTCCGTATTTATCGGGATGTACGTTTTTCCAAGGATAAAACACCTTATAAAAGTCATTTTGCAGGTTTTTTTTCCCGCTTGGGCGCACATTTACGAGGCGGATATTACATTCATATTAAGCCTGGAGAGTCATTTTTAGGGGTAGGATTTTTTGCTCCGAACAAGGAAGACCTCTTTAGAATTAGAAAAGAATTGGAAATGGATGCGGGTGAATTTCGAGAAGTCATCAACCAAAAAGAACTAAAAGCCATTTGGGGTGAGTTGAGAGGTGATGAATTAAAAACGGCTCCAAAAGGATTTGATAAAGAACATCCAGATATTGACCTGATTCGAAAGAAACAGTTTATGTTTGTGCGCAACTTTACTGATAAAGAAGTACTCTCTCCAACATTTTTAGATGAAGTTGACAAATCGTACAGAGCCATTCGGCCTTATTTCGACCTCATGAGCGATATTCTCACTACTAACTTAAATGGAGAGTCAATTTTGGAATAAAGCTTCTTCTTCCAAAAGTTGGATTTGGTCTTTTAGGCGTTCCACCACCATATTCATCATTCTTTTGTTCAGGGCAGAAGAATTGGTAATGTAATCTTTGTATTCTTTTACGGTGAATTGACCTATGATCATCCCCTTTAGGGAATTCCTGAATTTGATGTCCTTTTGGATAGCCCGCTCAATGTAATGGAACTTTTTCTCCAAGGAAAGTTCGTAAAAAACACCCTTGTGCTTGTTCGCATAATTCTTGAAAGCCTCTACCAATAAATCGTTTTGGAGTTTGATTACAGGTCGAAGGGTTTGGTTTTGAAAATGCTCATTAAAACCCATTTGGTTGTTAAAGTGTGACGCTGGGATTGTGGGACGAATGTCCAATCGACGGTCGGATTGAGAATCCATGGTTGTGATTTTTAATAAAATTACAGAATGATCAACCGCACACTTGTTTACATGACAATAGTTGTCAACGATGTTATGAACAACCAAAACAAGAAACCTTAGAAATGGCTAGAACCATTTGGAAACCCAATAAACCAGGAGAAACAAGACGCAGATTGAAAATTCGAGGAATAGCCAGTATCTGAACAACTGCGAAAAGCTAAAACGTTTTTTGAAGAATGTCATGTTTAAATATAACAAAAGATGCCGTAAATATCCATTTGATTATCCAACAAACCAAAAAGCTTATTTTTATAATTTGTGCTCAAATTAACGACACTCATGAAATTCGGAAAAGTAGACCACCCAGAACGTATAGATTTTACCATTCCGCCAGACCATCTGGATACTCCCGTCGTGTTATCAAAAAACAAGACCGGTGCGGAAACTAAAGTTTTTGTCGGCTGTGCCAAATGGAATCGGCAAGAACTCAAGAATTTCTATCCAAGAGGCACAAAAGATGAGTTGGCCTATTATTCCACACAATTCAACAGCATTGAACTCAACGCGACATTCTACCGTATTTTTCCTGCAGAACAATATAAAAAGTGGCGGGACAAAACACCCGAAGGTTTTAAGTTTTTTCCAAAAATGACCAATGAGGTCAGCCATCTCCATCGAATGAATGATAAGGCACTGGAGGCCGCGGACCGCTATTTGGAAGTGACTTCTTTGCTTGGTGATAAACTGGGCACCATATTTTTGCAAATGCACAATAACTTCGGTCCCAAAAATTGGGATAGGGTAGTGCGATTTGTGGAATATTGGCCCAAAGAATTTCCTTTGGCCATGGAATTTAGACATACGGATTGGTTCAACGATGAGAAAGTGGCGCAAGAACTCTATCATTTATTGGAAGAGAACAACATTGCCAATATTTTGGTCGATACCGCAGGTAGAAGGGACCTTATGCACATGCGATTGACCAATAATGAGGCTTTTATAAGATATGTGGGAGCCAATCATAAATCCGATTATCCACGTTTGGATGATTGGATCAATCGTTTATCTGCATGGAAAGCCTTGGGACTGGAAAACATCCATTTCTTTGTGCATCAGAATCTTGAATTGGAATCTCCTTTATTATCGGCCTACTTCATTGAGCAATTGAATGCCAAAATGGGCTTTGACTTGCACATTCCCAAGACCACTTTACCACCACAAAAGGATTTATTCGATTAAATGGATCCAAATTAATCAAGTTTAAAATCTTGGGCACTCATAATTATTTACTCAATATTTACCTACCAGCAAATATCTGAAATTCGTAATTCGCATCAATTAAAGCGGTTAACAAGAAATTCTTCAAGGGATTGATCTAACTTTGTACTTGAATTTTAAAAGTTTCAATTATGCGATTTCATACAAGGAAATGGGTAAAGCCAGAGGATTTGAACGCCAATGGAACGCTGTTTGGAGGTAAGGTCCTTGCCTGGATAGATGAAGAAGCCGTACTATATACCATTATACAACTCGAAAACAAGAAAATTGTAACCAAATACATGTCCGAAATAAATTTTATGAGCACTGCCCACGAGGGAGATATCATAGAAATCGGTATCGAGGTTATAAAATTCGGAGTCACCTCAATTTCGCTTAACTGTGAAGTTAGAAATAAGATGACCCACGAAAGTATTGTTACGGTCGACAACATTATTATGGTCAACCTAGATGATAACGGTAATCCCAAGGCCCACGGAAAAACGAAGATTGAATACGTTAAAGACCGTTTGGCCAAAAAGGAAAAAGAAGAGGAAAAGGCCGCTTCCTAGTTCAAGGTTTGGGCGACGGCCTGAACCTCGTCCAACACTCTTAGCAGGTTACCACCCCATAATTTGGCTATTTCCTCTTCGGTATAGCCTCTTTTTACCAATTCCAAGGTCACATTGAAGGTTTCAGATGCATCTGACCATCCTTCAATTCCACCACCTCCGTCAAAATCGGAGCTTATACCTACGTGGTCAATTCCAATCAAATCCACCATATAGTCAATGTGATCTACAAAATCGGATACATTTACTGCTGGTGGTACATTGGGGTCGGTTTCGGCCATTTCATCACCAATATTTCTGATTTTTCGGTAGTTGGCGAAGAACTCTTCGCGCTGCTCATCCGTCAGCGCGGAAAACTGGGAGCGCTCGTACCATGTTACCTCAAGCGAATCGGCTACCTTTTTATAGATTTCGGTCATGTAAGCCGAACGGGCTTCGTGCTTTTCTGTATTCAAATAAGAGCTAAAAGCTACGGTCTGTACTACGCCACCGTTTTCTTTCATCAACATCAATTGTTCATCATCCAAGTTACGGCTATGCCCGCAAAGTGCCCTTGCCGAAGAGTGCGAAGCAATAATCGGGGCTTTCGTAAGTTCGATCATTTGTTTCATGGCTTCTTTGGATGGGTGGGACACATCGATCATAATTCCTACCCGGTTCATTTCTGCCACCGCTTCCTTACCTAGGTCACTAAGTCCATTATGAAGCCAAACGCTATCTTTTTCCCCAGTATTGGAATCACTGAACTGGCTATGGCCATTGTGCGCCAATGACATGTATCGGGCGCCTCGTTTTTGGTATTCTTCAATTTTGGAAAGGTCTTCGCCAATGGGATAAGCATTTTCCACGCCGATCATGGCTACCTTTTTTCCCGCTGCTACAATTCGTTTGACATCATCCGAAGTCAATGCCAATTCAATTTGGTCTGGAGCAATGTCCTCACAAAGTTTATGAATAGCCTCAAATTTTGAGATTGCATTTTCGGATGCTTTTGCATATCCCTCAGTAGTTAAAGTGTCCTGCCCGGTATACACAATAAACCAGGCTACGTCCAATCCGCCCTTTTTCATTTTGGGCAGGTTCACCTGTGTATCCAAGTTTTGGGTGTAGTTGATGCTGTCCGTAAAATTCTGAACATTGATGTCGTCGTGCGTATCAATCGTAATCACAGAATCGTGGATTCTCTGGGCTTTTTCTTGCAAAGTTTCGGTCTTTTCAATTTTTTTTTCTCCACAGGAGATGAATAGGGTAAGGCTAAAGAATAAATAAAAATATTTCATGGTTGGTTTTTTACACATACAAATAACGCAATTTGACAACAATATCCGAGCACTACGGAACAATAAATTGTAAACCCTCGGTTTTATCAACATTTTTAGAATGATAATAACCATTACAGCAATAAGTTGGGAACACGAGAATTGTTAACGTATTTAGAAAAGTTGGAAATAGGCTTGAGCTCCTTTTCTTATGAGGAATTGGGCGTTGTTGAAGCAGGAGAGCTCAAAAAATCTTTCGAGGTTTTCAAGATAGGACTGGAAAACAAAGTTTTTGGGATTTCGGAAATGAAGCAATTGGAGGACATTTACAAAAAAGTGGGCATTAAAAGCCTTGACAACAGACAATTCACCGATTCCGAAAGCACCAAGTTTTTAACACTGATCAAAGCCCTTGAGAATAGCCCATTATCCAAGGAGCAAAACGAAATCGTGAAAGAACTTAAAAAGATTGTACAAAATACAAAGGAAGAAGCTCAAAATTCAGATAAATCCACCCATAGCATGTCTACAGATTTTGAATTTATAGAGAAGAGTTTACAGGCCGGGTTTGCCAATCAAAATATTGACCTAAAACCTGTTTTGGAAGATTGTATGGGGCAAATGGAACTCTTGGAAGAGCTGGTACGAATGTTCAAGCAAAACGTATGGGAGTTTATAGGTAATGCCAAAATCAACCTACTAAACGAAAACTTTAGCGCATTGGAATTAGCTTGCCAAAAAGTTATGCCTTCCTTACGAATGATGAAAACCTATGGTCTTTTGGAAGTTACACAACAAGTATCAAGATTGTGCAAGACTGATAAGGACTTAAAGCACCTTGCTTTTTTATATGACCAGTTTCTTCAAGAATACCCCCGTGTACAAGATCAGATAGAATTTGAGATGGAAATGTTCAGAACAATGTAACACAACCACCATGGAAAACAGCAATCTCCCAAAGTATTTACAAAGCGTTTTTTATCCCTTGTTCCAGCATGCAAAGGATCTCGAATGCCGATTAATGCTTCTGGATGAAATGTTGGAAGTAGGGGATAGGAAAGAAATTCCTTTTCTAACCGAGTTGGAATCCCATGAAAATCCCAAAATAAGTAACAAAGCTTTTGAAATTAAAAATGAATTGCAATCCAAATTGGGCGTAATGTCCGATACAGAACGACGACGGTTGCCCATGAACCTTTGTTTTATCTACGATGAATTCAATATCAGGCCGAGCAAAGTTGATAAAGATCTTGACTTTGAGATAGAACTGGACATTTTAAATATGAAACAGAAATAGGGTTTCACCACCCAAAGTAGGATTTTCACCACATTTTGCGATTTTAAAATAATCTTTAAAATGAATTAACGTTATACCTAAAACCCCGACAAATAAACCAAAGATTACAATGTTATACGATACCTACGGCGAAGAATACTTGGCATTTTTACAAGAATTGAACGAAATTTTGACAGTTAACGAACTTGCCGAACTTGATTACCTATAGTAAACAAACACCCCAAAAATTTGTTACCATGAAAAACCATAACAAAGAAAACACAGCTTACTTAAATTTTATTCAAGATTTAAAAGACATACTCACAGACTTTGATATTAGTCTTTTGAGTAAATCATGATGCTTAAGTGTATATCATAAAAAAGGGGATGCTGATATCAGCATCCCCTTTTTTATTTATAACATTTTGACAACTATCCCAAGTAAGACTTTAGAATCTTACTTTTTGAAGTATGTCTTAATTTTCTAATTGCTTTTTCACGAATTTGACGCACACGTTCTCTTGTCAAATCAAAAGTGCTGCCTATCTCTTCCAAGGTCATGGAAGGTTGGTCCCCGATTCCGTAATATAATCGTACCACATCGGCCTCTCTAGGTGAGAGTGTGTCCAACGCCCTGTTTATTTCTGTGTTCAATGACTGGTGCATCAAACCTTTATCGGGTTTTGGAGAGTCACCTGCATTCAACACATCATACAAATTGGACGTTTCCCCTTCTTTTAAGGGTGCATCCATGGATACGTGACGTCCAGTATTCTTTAAGGATTGTTTTACTTCGGAAACCGTCATGTCCAACTCTTTTGCAATTTCTTCCGGCGATGGTGGACGCTCGTGTGCTTGCTCCAAGTATGAGAATGTCTTTTTGATTTTATTGATAGATCCAATTTTATTCAACGGTAATCGAACCACTCGGGATTGTTCCGCTAAGGCCTGCAGAATGGATTGGCGAATCCACCAAACCGCATAAGAGATAAATTTAAAACCACGGGTTTCATCAAAACGTTTGGCAGCTTTTACCAACCCAACGTTACCTTCGTTGATCAAATCCGGTAATTTTAATCCTTGATTCTGATATTGTTTTGCCACAGATACCACAAACCTAAGGTTCGCATTCGTCAATTTCTCCAAAGCAGCTTGGTCTCCGGCCCTAATCTTTTGTGCTAGCTCAACTTCCTCTTGCGCGGTGATCAGATCAATCTTACTAATATCCTGCAAGTATTTGTCAAGTGATTTGGATTCCCGGTTCGTGACCTGTTTGATTATTTTTAGCTGCCTCATTCTTATATCTGGTTTACAAGTGTTATAAGCTATCATTATACATCATAATCTCCATTTTTCCAAGTCCAAAATGTTATTCTTATCAAAATGTTATAAGCATATTCGGGAAATAGGGAAAAAAACACACAATTATGGATTGTTGATACAATTTTGATAGAAAAGCCTTCGAGTATTGGTCTCACGCACAAAAAACCTCTAATTTTGTAGGGTTTTTTATTTAAGAATCCATAATGCCATTTTTCTTTTGGAAGTAAACAAAATAGTTAAGAAGAAAACTTTATACGATTATCAGGAAGAAGACCTGAACAAAATCTTCAAACATTTGGAGAAGCTTCCTCCGGGCACCAACATTTTGTATCAATTGCCCACTGGAGGTGGTAAAACCGTGGTGTTTTCCGAGATAACCCGGCGGTTTATTGAGCAGACCGGCAAGAAGGTGATGGTACTTACCCACCGGATTGAACTTAGCAAGCAAACTTCCAAAATGCTCAAAGGTTTTGGAGTGGCCAATAAAGTCATCAACAGCGAGGTTAAAGAACTCTATGATCAGGACAACTATATGTGCTTTGTGGCCATGGTAGAAACGCTGAACAACCGTCTGCAGGAAGAAAAAGTGAAGATCAACAATATTGGACTTGTGATCATTGATGAGGCCCACTACAATTCCTTTAGAAAACTGTTCAAATATTTTGAAGATTCCACCATTTTGGGGGTTACGGCAACGCCTTTGAGTTCCAACATCAAACTTCCCATGAAGGACAACTATAAACATTTGATCATTGGGGAATCCATCAAATCGCTGATAGACAAACAGTTCTTGGCCAAGGCCAATCTTTATAATTACGATGTTAGCCTTCGTACCTTAAAATTGGGTATCAACGGGGATTATACAGTGAAATCTTCCGATGAGTTCTACAGTGCCCACAGCATGTTGGGTAAATTGCTCACCGCTTATGAGGAGATTGCCAAGGGTACCAAAACATTGATTTTCAATAATGGTATCAACACCTCGCTCTACGTTTACGAAACCTTTAAAAAGGCAGGCTACAACGTTAGGCATTTGGATAACAAAAACACCGCTACAGAGCGGAAAGAGATTCTAGAATGGTTTGCCGAGACCCCGGATGCCATTTTAACCTCAGTAAGTATTCTAACCACCGGTTTTGATGAACCTACCGTGGAAAGCATCATATTAAATCGGGCTACGCGTTCCCTAACCCTATATTTTCAGATGATTGGTAGGGGTTCCAGGGTTTTGCCCAACAAGGATAAGTTCAATGTGATCGATATGGGTAACAATCTTGCCCGCTTTGGTCCTTGGGATGCACCTATTGATTGGCAAGAAATTTTCCATTTCCCAGACTTTTATTTGGAAAACATTAAAAATGATGAAGAAATAGAGCGGGAGTTTGTCTATGAAATGCCCGAAGAACTCAAGGCAAAGTTTAGCAAGTCCGATAACATTGCGTTTGATGTAAAAGCCGAATACAAGAAAATATTTGCCCAAGGTAAAAAATCCAAAATCGTACTTGAAAAAAGTATTGAGCAGCATGCTCAAATATGTGTGGAAAACAGTGAAGATGTGTTCGACGCCCGTATTTTGGCCAAAGAACTTAAGGACGAGATTTCCTATCGTGTAAAACAGTATTCTTATTGTATCATGAACAACACCAAAAACTACAAAGAGTGGTTGGAGGAGGATTATGAACGAAAACTACGTTCCAGTATCTCCAAAATGTTTGCGGCGCGGATGTAATTGAGGTGCTTGGATTGTTGGATTATTAGACGGTTATTTGGGTTTTTGGAATTTGATACTTGAACTTGAGTTCTTATTTTAGACTTGGTACCTCGTACTTTAATCTCCCAACTTTGTACTTTTACCCACATGTCAAAAAAGCTCCTCGTTATTGGTTATGTATGGCCAGAGCCAACCACTACTGCCGCTGGATGTCGCATGCAGCAGTTATTGGAAGCCTTTTTAAGCTTTGGTTATCAGATTACCTTTGCCAGCACCGCCAGTAAAACCGAATATAGCTTGGATTTTGAGCAAATGGGAATTCAGGAAGTCTCAATAAAGCTCAACCATGCTAGTTTTGATGAGTTCGTACAAGAACTATCTCCTGATGTTGCGCTGTTCGACCGTTTTATGGTGGAAGAACAGTTTGGATGGCGTGTAGCGGAATTTGCACCCAACGCTTTGCGAGTTCTAAACACCGAAGACCTTCATGCCTTGCGAAAGAGTAGGGAAGAGGCTCACAGAGAAGAGCCAGCCTTTAGGCTAGACCATTGGAAAAACCATCCCATGACCTTGCGAGAAGTGGCCAGTATCTACCGTTGTGATTTGACTTTGATAATTTCCACCTACGAAATGGAAATTTTGCAACAAGAACTCAACATTCCTGTCGAGTTATTGTTCCATTTACCCTTTATGGTTGATGTTTCTGACAATACCAAAGAAAAATTGCCTCCGTTTGATGCTAGAAATGGTTTTGTAAGCATCGGAAACGGAAAGCATGCACCCAATGTGGATGCGGTTAAAGTTTTGAAGCACGAAATATGGCCTAGAATTCGAAAACAACTTCCGGAATCTGAAATTTATATTTACGGAGCGTACTTGCCCCAACAAGTAAACGAAATGCACAGCCCGAAAACAGGTTTTCATGTGCACGGTTGGGCCGAGAATGTAGATGCAGTGCTTAGAAATGCCAAAGTATTGCTTGCACCCCTTCAATTCGGTGCAGGCATCAAAGGAAAGTTATTGGATGCTATGCGAACGGGTACTCCAAGTGTTACAACCAATATAGGTGCAGAAGGCATGCAAGGTGACCTACGCTGGAATGGAACCATAACCAATGATTGGAACAGTTTCGCTGGAACTGCGGTGGAATTGTACCAAAACCAAACTACTTGGCATAATGCCCAACAAGATGGAATTGAATTGCTCCAAACCTTCTATAACAAAGAAGTTTTACAAAGTGAGTTCGGCGAAAAACTACTAGCATTACGCAAAGCTTTTAAAGCTCACCGTGAACAAAATTTCATAGGGAAATTGTTACAGCACCAAACCTTGGCCAGTACCAAGTATATGGCCAAATGGATTGCCGAGAAGAATAGGGGATAGTTTCGTTATAACTTTATGCATGAAAGGTAACGTGTAAAAATATGCTGCCTTTTCTAATTAATACAAAACCGAATTCTTAGATTACATTAAAAGCTAAATTTAAAATTTGGTGATCTTAATAAATAAGTAAAAACCTATAGACGAACCGATAACAGCTACGCTTTATAAACGTTGTTATGCCTGGTTTTTATTTAGAAGCTTTTAGTACTTCCATTATCGTAGTCATAGCTTTATCATATCCAGCAAAATATTCTGTTGATGATAAACCAACTGGAATATGAGGAGCTATCCATTTGCGATGATCTTCAGCTTTTGAGGTCTGATGAAACTGTGTTGAAATAAGCCCCATTAACCCTGAATATGGTAGCTTAAACCATCCTGCTTCTCCTATATGATTTGGTTTAGAACCACTTGGTTCACCAACAAGAATTGCATTAGTATACTTAGTGATGTCCGTTAACAGATTTTGTGCTGCAGAAAAGGTTTCTCTCCCCATTAATACGAAAACAGTTCCATCTGGATGCATAACTTCAAAATTGATAATGGTTTTTAGCATTGGTGGTAATATGGAACCATTTCCACCGTGATTATGTCTTAAGTCTAAGATTAAATGTTGTGTGTTGTTTTGTTTGATCCGGTTACGCAATTCTATATTAAAATCTTTTAATGATTGCTCTTTCTTTTCAGTTACTATATTGAACTGAACATAGATAGCATTCTGCTGTGGTAATATTTTATACCAATATGGGTCTTCAGTTTTAGACAAAAATAAAGGCTGTGGATTGTCTTTCAGTTTTGATAATTTTGGAAAGCCTGTAAAATTCCAAGAAATTGGATT
>NHBR02000102.1 GCA_002167435.2 Allomuricauda sp. TMED12 | reverse complement strand
TCCTTAAAACCACTTTTTAGTTCGTTTGACCCTGTTAAATTGACCAAAAGAGGGTTGGACGTGTTAAAACTAGAAGCAAATTACTATTCGGAACTACGTGATAATCAAATGTATTTGGGCGGTTCCTTAAAGTATAACTTCCTATATAATACAGAAACTGACCGAATCCTTAAATTGTAGCAAATGGGCTCATCACTGGGCAGTTCAGAGCTTATTCTGAATCCTGATGGGAGCATTTACCATCTCAACCTTCTTCCTGAAGATATTGCGACCACCATTATAACAGTAGGTGATCAAAACCGCGTGCATGAGGTTTCCAAATACTTTGACGCTATCGAAGTGAACAAAAGCAAACGTGAGTTTGTTACCCACACAGGGCACTATTCAGGAAAACGAATTACTGTAATCTCTACAGGTATTGGAACCGACAATATCGACATTGTTTTTAATGAACTGGATGCCCTAGCCAACATCGATTTCACTTCAAGGCAAATCAAATCACAAAAAACACGCCTCAATTTTATACGGGTCGGTACATCGGGTTCTCTTCAGCCTGATATACCAGTAGACACTTTCTTAATCAGTTCCGCCGGTATTGGGTTCGATAACCTTATGCACTTTTATGATTGTGGACACATCAAAAATATGGAACTGGAACAGGCACTGAAAGAATACTTGGGTTGGGATAAGCTCAACATTCACCCATATGTGGTTGATTTTGATAAGGAGTTGGGCAATATTTTTACTTCAAATCGTATACGATTAGGTATAACAGGTACAAATTCAGGTTTTTATGGCCCACAAGGAAGATCACTTCGGTTAAAGCTAGCTATTCCTGATTTCAATGAAAGGCTAGCCAATTTTTCCTTTAGGGATTCTAGGATAACCAATCTTGAAATGGAGACCGCTGCCATGTACGGTATTGCAAAAATGCATGGACATCGAGCTGTTTCTCTCAATGCGATTTTGGCCAATAGAGCTACAGGTGAATTCTCAAAACAAGGACACAAGACCATAGATGAATTGATTCAATACACCTTGAAACAAATCGCCAAAAGTCAATTGGTATAATTTTCTACTCCCATTTTTTTGAAAGATACCACACGGAATCATAATTTTAACCCACAAAGAATCGAGACGCATGAAAACGGTGAAAATAATTGGGGTCCCCGAACATTTTAACCTTCCTTGGCACTTGGCCATGGAAGACAATGCATTTGAGGATAGGGGTATTCAACTGGAATGGTCGGATATTCCCGAGGGAACGGGGAAAATGACCGAAATGCTGCAGAATGGAGAAGCTGATATCGGTATTATCCTTACCGAAGGCATCATCAAGAGCATTTCACAGGGTAACCTCAGCAAAATTGTTCAAGAATATGTCTCCTCTCCACTTCTTTGGGGCATCCATGTAGATGCAAAAAGCAAAAGGGATTCCATTGAGTCTTTAAAAGATGATAAGGTGGCCATCAGTAGAATGGGTAGCGGAAGTCATTTAATGGCCTATATCAATGCGCAGAATCAAGGATGGAACACTGAAAATCTTAAATTTGAAATCATTGATAACCTGAATGGTGCCGTGGAAAATCTATCAAGTGGTTCCAACGCCTATTTCATGTGGGAGCACTTCACCACCAAACCGCTTGTAGACAACGGAACTTTTAAACGGTTGGGTGACTGCCCTACCCCTTGGCCTTGTTTTGTGATTGCAGCTTCTGATGCATTTCTAAAAGAAAGTGAAGGTGTCCTAAAACACATTTTAGAAGTGATAAATACCTATACTTCGGAATTCAAGCAAATCCCAAGTATTGACAGGACCTTGTCCAACCGATACGAGCAGAAATTAGAGGATATTAAGGAATGGCTATCCAAAACTACTTGGGGGCAAGTGCAGCTATCGGAAAAAACTTTGAACGAAGTACAGTCAAGATTGCACGACCTTAATTTAATTGAGAAAATCCAAGATGCCTCAGAATTTCTTTGGAAATAATTAATTGGAATATGTAAAATCAAAAAAAGCGAACAATTCCAATTGGCTTACCAATCAATCGGTTCCTTGCCCATCTGGGCCAATAACCCGTTTGTTTTACTAAAATGCTGATTGCCGAACCACAGTCCACGATTGGCACTCAAGGGCGAAGGATGTCCAGAGGTAAGAATGTGATGTTTACTTTTATCTATCAAAGACGATTTCTTCTTGGCAAATCCGCCCCAAAGCAAAAAAACAACGCCTTCCAAGTCACGAGAAACCGTTTTAATCACCGCATCGGTAAATTGTTCCCAACCTTTTTTTTGATGGCTTCCTGCTTGATGCGCACGAACCGTTAAGGTGGCATTCAACAAAAGTACACCTTGCTCTGCCCAATGTTCTAAGTTTCCACTTTCGGGATAGGTTTTTCCCATATCCACTTTAATTTCTTTAAAAATATTCACCAAGGATGGAGGATGCGGAATACCATCTTTAACGGAGAAACAAAGTCCATTCGCTTGATTGGGCCCGTGGTACGGGTCTTGCCCAATGATTACCACTTTAATTTCTTGGAACGGGCAATGGTCAAAAGCGGAAAAAATATCCTTACCCTTTGGGTAACAAGTATTTTGTTGGTATTCGTTTTTTACAAATGTTGCTAATTCTTGGAAATAGGGCTTTTCAAACTCATCGTTCAGCTGGGTTCTCCAACTCGGCTCAATATTCACTTCCATGTGCTGACTTTACTTCTTTTTTGTCAATTTATAGATCAAGTACCCGATGCCCACAACAAAATGCAGTAAAATAATGCCGGCGATAATATAAATTACAGTATTGTCGCTCCTCATAGGATATCGGTTCAAAGTAATTAACTAGGTATATATCAAAAGTACGTAAAGCGAATTGTTTTTGCTAGAGCGGTACACTACAAAAACGCATCAAAATCCTATCTTTGCGCTGCTAGTAGAAAAAGATGCGAAACATTCACCCCAAAACACTTCAAGATCTCGAGTTCCCAACGGTATTGACACAAATCGCGGCACGATGCAATACGGAGTTGGGCAAAGAAGATGCCTTGGTCATAAAACCGTTCCAACACAAAGAGGAACTGATGAAGGTTTTAGGGCAAACTTCCGAGTATCTGGCCTCTTTTTCCAACGATAACCGCATTCCCAATCACGGGTTCGACCATATCAACAACGAACTGGGCCTGTTAAAGATTGACAACAGCACTTTAGAAATATCGGGGTTCCGAAAAATTGGCAGCATCTGCAAAACCGTTGCCATTCACCAAAAGTTCTTTAAAAAGTTCAAGGAATACTATCCTTTGCTTTTTGAAAAAGTGAATGCTTTGGAGCTGCATCCCGAAATTCCCGCTGCTATTGATGATGTTATCGACAAATTCGGGGAAATCAAAGATTCCGCTTCAGATGAACTCCGATACATCCGTAGTCAAATCAATGAGGTTCGCAGTAAAATCAATCAAAGTTTTAGTGCTGCTCTTGGCCGTTACCAATCTTCCGATTTCTTGGATGAGATACGCGAATCTGTTGTGGAGAACCGAAGGGTATTGGCCGTTAAGGCCATGCATCGCAAAAAAGTGAAGGGTACAGTTATGGGCACTTCCAAAACAGGCAGTATCGTTTATATAGTGCCAGAAGCCACCTTGTCCTACACCCGAGAACTCAGCAATTTGGAGTTTGAGGAAAAAGAAGAGGTTCAACGTATCCTCAATAAGCTAACGGATGAGATACGACCGTATCTGGAATTGTTACGGGAATACCAAACGTATCTTTCGGATACGGACATTACTGCTGCCAAGGCAAAGTATGCCAACGAGATGAACAGTTTGTTGCCTGAAATAAATGAAGAACGGGAAATGCACCTTCGTGATGCCTACCATCCTTTGCTTTATCTCTCCAACAAACGAAAGAACGAAAAAACCTGGCCACAAACCATAAAACTGCATAAAGAAAATCGAATCATTGTGATTTCGGGGCCCAATGCAGGTGGAAAAAGTATTACACTGAAAACAATTGGGTTGCTACAGGTGATGCTTCAAAGTGGGATGTTGATTCCGGTGCATGAACGCAGTTCTGTTTGCTTTTTTGATAAAATTTTAACCGATATTGGAGATAATCAATCCATTGAAAATCATTTAAGTACCTATAGTTATCGACTAAAGAACATGAACTACTTCTTAAAGAAGTGCAACGATAAAACATTGTTCTTAATAGATGAATTTGGTACGGGTAGTGATCCTGAATTAGGTGGCGCATTGGCGGAAGCTTTTTTAGAGATTTTCTATGAACGTGATGCTTATGGAGTTATCACCACGCATTATGCAAACCTTAAGGCACTGGCAGACGAATTACCACATGCGACCAATGCAAATATGTTATTTAATTCCAAAACATTGGAACCCACTTTTCAGCTGGTTTTGGGTGAGGCGGGAAGTTCCTTTACGTTTGAGGTCGCACAAAAGAACGGCATTCCCTACTCGTTGATCAATAAGGCCAAAAAGAAGATTGAACGAGGAAAGGTGCGGTTTGATGCTACCATTGCCAAACTCCAAAAAGAACGCAGCAAAATGGTAGAAACTGGTTCCAAGTTGAAGGAGGAGGAATCCAAGGCTCGGGAAGAATCGGAACGATTGGAAAAGCTCAATACAAAAATCAAATCCAAGTTGGAGAGTTACCAAGAGATGTACGACCACAACCAACGTATGATACAGTTGGGCAACAAGGTGAACACGGCCGCGGAAAAATACTTTATTGATAAAAAGAAACGTCCGTTAATCTCTGAAATGCTCCGTATTGTGGAAACGGAAAACAGCAAGCGTAAAAAAACCAATGCCAAAAAGGCAAAAGCCAAACAACAGGAACAAAAACAGGTGGCCCAAGAGCTGGAGCAAAAAATCAAGAAAGTAAGGGTAGAGAAGAAAGTCAAAAAGAAAAAAGAGATCCAGGCCGAAAAGAACAAACCCCGACCAGTATTTAAAATCGGCGATCGAGTACGTTTAATGGACGGTAAGGCCGTGGGCAGCATCGACACCCTGGAAAAAGGCAAGGCAGTAGTCAATTACGGTATGTTTACCACCAACGTAAGCGTAGACCAATTGGAATTGGTGGAGGCCAAGAAATAGCTCGATGTCATTCCTGGATCCAATTTTTAACTAGGTGAAAAGAGTTTTTTGGCTCTTCTAAATTGAGATTGCATAAATGCTTATCATATTCTCCTATCGGTTCAAGGATTAACGACTACCCTATTTAAATCTAAATCTTGGAAATCAAAACTGAAATCGATAAAACGGGAAATCCCTTTCATTTTGATGTGCTGTGCCTTACCATTTTCGTCTAGCGAAAAAATGGCAAAAGCATCCGCTTTCATATCTTGATATTCCCATTTTATTGCAAATGTATTGCCTTTGTAGAATGACATTTTACCGTTTAGTCTTGGTGACTTATGTGATTTAAACCATAAATCTCCATTTTTTTCAAATATTTCTACTCTCCCAAACCAGTCGTCTTCATAAATTCCAATATAACTATCCTTTCTGATTTTAACATCATTATTTGATTCGACTACGGCCCAAACTTTTTCAGAATCAGGGTCACCCATTTCTTGTCGTTGCTGTTGCATCCCTTTTGCCATTTCGAGCCAATTGACCCCAGTTTCTAACTGTAAATACTCATCCAACAAAATAAAACCCATCAAACCATTTAAAAAATCTGCTCCTTCGGAATTGTTCAAAACCACGATTCCCAGTTCGAGCTCTGGAATTAAAGTAACCTCCGAGGACATTCCCGCGATTAATCCTGAATGTTCAACTTTGAGAAATCCATTAAAATCTGATAAAAACCAACCCAATCCATATCCCGAAAAATGAACTTTAAAAGGTGACCTTGGATCTTGTTGCCTGTTTATAGGGGTGTGCATACTCCACATTTCTTGCTGTTGGCGTTCCGAGAATAAAGTTTCGTCCAAATTAGAGCCATATTTACCTTCGTTCAATTGAACCAACATCCATTTGCACATATCATTTGCGCTGGCCCAAATTCCGCCGGCTGCGCCGTTCATCATTTGTTTTGTATTGGAATCAGGTTTTGGATTTTGTATTGCTTTCAACGATTTGCCATCAAAAGCATGTGCAACGGCAAGTTTTCCATTTTTCAAAGCAGTACTGTAGCTTGGGTACGAATGGTTCATTTGCAATGGTTCAAGAATTTCCTCATCCACAAATTCCTCCCATGTTTTGCCACCAACTCGTGCCGTAAGTTCTCCGGCCACCAGGTATAATAGGTTATCATAATCAAATTGAGTTCTAAATGCTGTGGTAGGTTCAAAATATTGAAATGATGTTAGTACATCATCGATTGTAAAATTGGAACCATCTGGAAAAATCATCAGGTCACCTGCTCCAAGCCCCAAACCACTTCGATGGGTCAAAAGGTCTTGGATATTGAAATTGTTCGTGACATAATCATTGTACATTTTAAATTCTGGAATGTAATCTATAACCTTATCTTCCCAGTTAATTTTTCCTTGGTCGACCAAAATCGCCAAAGCAGCAGACGTAAAAGCTTTGGAATTGGAGGCAATTCCGAAAGGAGTATCAGCGGTCACGGCCTCTTTAGAATCCACTGAATTGACGCCATAACCTTTAACATGCACAATCTGACCGTCTTTGACGACGCCAATTGCAAAACCGACTGTATTATCGAGTGTGCCAATTACCTTATCAACTATGCTATCTATTTGTTTTGTATTTATTTGGGCATTTGCCCTCACCGAGAACATGAGTGCGATTAGCACCATGAACGTGGCCGTTATAAAGTATTTTGCTCTACTTTTTATTGTATAGACTCGTTTTATATTTTTCATGATAAATTGTTTTTCTGATTGTTAAATATTCTTGTTCTCCCCATTTCAAGCTGAATAAAAAGAATAAACAGCGTTAAGACTATCGAAGTGTATGTTACCATTGAACTTTCAAACGAGCGGACACTATTTGGCAGGCTAAAAAGTATTCCAAGGATTATCATCAAAATACCCGAAAGCACTAAAGCCTTTATCCCTTTAGCTTTATAATGGGCTATTTGAACTTTTGAATGTTCCTCCTTCTGTATGGCTTTCAAAATAATGCCCTCTAAGTCAATGGGCTCATTTACTTCGTCTATGTTTTCCAATATTTCTTTTAAGTGGTCTTTATTTCCCATCTAAGTAGGGTTTATTGATTTTTTCATTCTTTAGAATCGTATAAAAACTTGCTCTTCCTCGATGCAAAAGGACTTTTACGTTAGATATGGTAAAGTCGGTTACGTCCTTTATTTCATTGATGCTTAGGTCGTCGATGTAATATAATTGCAAGACCAAAGTTTCTTTAACGGGTATTTTTTCAAATACTCGTTTTATCAGCTTCTTCAAATCTTGTTTTTCTAATTGGCCGATGGCGTTATTGAAAGCGGTTTTTTCATCTTCCGTAATGGAATATTCCACTACCACTTCCTCTTTTCGCTTTTCTCTTTTTATAAATTGCAATGCCGTATTGACCACAATGCTGTAAAACCAAGTGGTAAACTTTGCGTCATTCCGAAAGTTGGCCAGCGAACAATAGGCTGTAATAAAACTGTCTTGAACCACATCCTTTGCATCATCTTCACACTTGACAATTGAAATGGCCACTCCAAAAGCCTTGTTTTGATATGTTCTTATGAAATAAGAAAAAGCGTTGGTGTTTCCGTTTAAAACCTCATTTATGTAATGGGCATCCATAAAGGGTTATTTGTTTTTCTGTAACCTCTTTGCCCAAAAAAATGATGCGATAAGACTTATACCACCAAACAAAAGCATCAAAGACGGGTAAAAAACCACTTCGTCAATTTTTAAAGTTTTTTCTATGAAGTGTGCCAAAAGCAAACCGAAAGCAATACCGACCATTAACATTCCCAGTTTTAATTCCAGGTATCGGCCATTGGAAGGTGTATTCGTATCAATACCTTTTTCAATTTTTGCCATTCGCTCCAAATGCGATGCTTTGATAAAAGCGTAGATTGTGTATCCTGCAACAACAAACAAAGCCAATAATACAATTCCAGGTCCAAAGACAAAGTCATTCATTGTTTATGTTTTAAAAGTTATATCTATATGATTGTTGTCAATTCAATTAGGTTACAGAATTCATGATATACTTTTAAAATATGTCATAAATAAGAAGAAATGCCGCTGATCTTCGAAATGCTCCACATTCTAAAAACGAAACAGCAAACGCTGAAAAACAATCGATAAAAAGGAAAGGCCATGGTCAATTATGGAATATTCACCCGATGTAAGCGTGGACCAATTGGAATTGGTGGAGGCCATAAAATAAGAAGGCCTTCTTTTGGAGCGAGCACAACCAACCTTTTTCCCTTAAAATCTTATTAGAATTGCCACATCCAACAATGGGAACCGTCTTTATTAAAACGAACATTCAAAATAATGAGAACAGTCAAAATTTCAACAACGCTATTACTTTTCCTTTTTACCATTTCTTGTACCAACCATACTAAAGAAACCTCTTCAGCCGAATTAAAAAACGAAATCGACCGTTACCTAACCAAAACCATGGAAATCCACAACATTCCTGGATTGGCTTTGGCTGTTGTTGAGGGTGATAAGATCGTTTATGAAGGATACTTTGGGATAGCAACTTTAGAAAGCAACGTTAAAGTTGACAAGAATACATTGTTCAGGGTTTTCTCAACAACAAAGCTTATAACCTCAACAGGGATATTCCAACTTATCCAAGATGGAAAACTAAGTTTAGAAGATAAAATTTCAAAGTATCTAGATGATCTGCCCCTACAATGGCAAGAAATCAAAATAGGAAACCTGTTGAGCCATTCTTCAGGATTGCCTGATATCATAAAATACAATGGCTCTTTAACAGATAAAGAACTAATGGGCAAACTTTCCAAAGATGAAATGGAATTTATCGCTGGAAATCAATTCAGGTATAATCAAACCAATTATTGGTTGCTTGCCCGAATTATTGAGAAAGTGACCGGTTTGAGCTTTGATGAGTATATTCTCCAAAATCAATTTAAAAATTCCAAAAATGGTGTTCGGTTTTCTTCCAACGCACAAGAGGAAATTGCCAATAGAGCCACTAGATATTCTTACAACAACGCAATGAAATTGTTTGAAAAAGACACCAATAACAATGGAAAAAGAGGACACTCCGGCAATGGATTGAATATTACACTGGACAAATTTATTGAGTGGAACAGGCAGTTGGATAATAAC
>NHBR02000101.1 GCA_002167435.2 Allomuricauda sp. TMED12 | reverse complement strand
TGACCCTGTTGTTATTAGTCCTCCCCTGTCGCCCCCTTATTCGCCACCAGAGCCCGACGACGAAACCGCGGGCCGTGCGACAGCGCATGGCGATGACACCCATCCCGTACTGTTCCTGGACGATGTCGGGGTGTGGTCCACTGGTGCTCTTCGCCCCCGCAATTCGAGTGCACCACCCAGCCAGCCCGACTATTATGCGGGCCTGTCAGAGGCGCAGTGCCGCGCCGTGGATGCTCAAGTGGACGCGGTCCGCCTGCATGATCCGCGTGATCTGTACAACATCCCCGACAGTTATACGAATCTGTCGGAAGTGCAGCGCCGCTCCGTGGACGCCGTGACCGTCGATCCCGATGGCCGCCTCAACGCTTCGCAACTCGAGTTGGCGCTTCAGCTACTGGCCCGCGACGACCCAGACGGCCTTCTCAGCGTTTCTCAGCGCCACCGGCTGCTGGCCAATCACGATGACACCCTCGCCTTCCTAGGCGCTGGCGCTCAACCGGTCGCCAACACTGTCGGCCCCCCCGTCGCCGCCATCGTGGAATACGCCTTGGCAGTTGGGCGCTATTACCGCTCAGAGAGGTATGTAGGGCACCACGGCCTTAACGGAGGCCCGATCGGGGTTAGCCCTCCGCCGTCACCTCCTCATTCGCCACGAGATCCCGATGACGCGACCACGGGCAGTGCGACAGCGCAGGGCGATGGCTCCCTCCCGGTAATGGACGCTCTCAGCCTGCGCGATCTGAGTGTTTCGCCCGATCGCCACGTTGAAACCTTCGCTCTCGACGCGAGCACCGGCACTTCGGTTAGGGTTACCATCGACACGGGCGCCGGCATTTCAGTTATGGCGGGACCCTCGACCCCGTCGTCCCGTTCGCTGGGTGCGTCACCATCGTCGTCGACGTCCATACCGTCGGACGGCACCTGGGCGAACGTCGCAATTTTAGAGGACTCGATCACTCTGGCCTCTCGCATCGCTCGGCATATCCGCCTTTTTGCGGTCGACGAGCCAGATTCAGCTCCGGGGGCGTCAGTCGAGTCTATTTGGGACCAACCGGCACGCGCACGCGAGATCCACGACCGCGTCGCCAGCCTGATGCCCGACGACCTCGCCGACCGGTATCGCGCCCTAGTCGCGCGCGCGATGGATACTGCCGCGTCCGAGGCGTCCCCTCGGAATCAACCTGCACTCGCACGCGAGATCAACCGCCGCTACGCCGAATGCCTCGCGAACGACCCCGCCGACCCTGTCCGTGGCGCTGCGACTCGCAGCAACGTTCCCCCACTGCTGCCGACCGCTCCCTCCGCCGCGGAGCCTGCAAACGCGCCCGCGTCGACTGAGCCGTCGCCGTCGACGACGCCGCCCGAGCCGCGCGTTGTGTCGACAACATTTCCAGAGCCACTCGCCGTGTCTTTCTCCGGTGGCACCATGGTCTTCTCCCCGATGGGTCCAGCCTCCGGGCCCTGCTTCGACCCCAATGACCCCATGGCCGCAACGCCACGCGCCGCGTCGGGAGATGATGGCGACGATGGTGACGGCAGTGACGACGGTAGCGGCGGCGACGGTTCCTTGCCCAATGCGCCGTTCCCTGTCCGCTCAACCACGGAGCCGTTTCCGATCGGGCTTGCGACTGACAACCTTGACGCCGTGTTGGCTGACCCCCGTGGCGCCCGGTGCTACTTCTGCAAGGGCCACCCGCACATTACTGGTGCCGTCGAGATTGTGGACCGATCGACGGTGCTGTGCCCCCTCTGCGGTATCGACGCCGTGATCCCCGCGTCCTGCGTACCTGACGAAGCTACTCTGGAACGGTGGCGCTATGCAGCTTTCGAAGCGCCACCCCCCGAGGACACGTACGTCGACCCCATGTCCTCTGATTTCTCGGCGCTACTCGAGCGCGTCACTTCCGGCGCTCGCGTCCGCGCTCGAGACTCCATCCGGCACCCCGAGAGCACGCCTCCCCCGTCGGCCCCTCCGTCGCCCCCGTCTTCGCCTCGGTCCTCCCGGCCTGCATCGCCGTCCGCCGCTGTCACTTCTCGGCCGATGGGATCGGTGCGCGCTGCGCCCCTCGAGGACATCTGGGTGGTCGGCAGCGTTGAGCCGTACTTCGGTGTGCATCGCGTCAATCAGCTCGCTCTTCAAGACGCCATTGAGTCGTTGGGCGCGCCAACGCCGGTCAGCTCGCTCAGTGTCCCGGGGTTCGTCGCTGTGCAGCCCTTTATGGACTTTGGTAACGACGAGGACTCCGAGGCCCGCGCTCGCGCTGCGTGGAGCTATTATAAAGACCACGGTACGTTCGCCGGGTTTAGTTACGAGCGCGCGCTTCGCGTCAAGGAGTGCATGTCCTTTACTCTTAACACTTCTAGTGAAGGCGAGTGGAGCGACGACTCCGACGATGATGGCGCTCTCGCGAGCGTCGCTACTAAGCAAGCGCGCTACGCCGCCGCGCGCGCTCGCGTCGCCGCAACCCGAGCTCAGTGGGCTGCGCAGCGCCGCGAGCGGGTCGCGCAGGAGCGCGACCGCCGCATTAAGTTGGGGGAGCCGCCGTCCGACAGCGAGAACCAGCCATTGTTGCCTGAAGCGCTTCGCGACGAGCAGCCCGCTGCTGCCACCACGGCCCCCACCGCGGCTGCCACCACGGCCTTCACCGCAGTTCCCCGGTCGCGTCCAACAGGTCGCGGCACCCGTGCGCCGGTTGTGGCCACACCAGCTGTCACTACCACGGTTGTCGCCACGGACGCTCCCCAGAGGCCCCAGAGCGGTCGGGGCGCCCGCGAGCGCCGCGAGGCCGCCCGCGTCATTACCTTCAATCGGGAGTCCCTATACTCCGCCGCAGGCTCTTCTAGCTCTTCCGCTACCTTGGTCCCAGCACTGCTCCCACCGCAGCCACAGGTGGCCGCCGACCTATCTTTGGACGTCTTGCAGTATCGTCAGGAACTCTTGCGCGCACTCGCCGATGTCGGCACCGCATATCCGTCCCGGGCCACGGTCATACAAGTGCTCGAGCCCCTGCTCGAGGGCCGCCCGCGACCGGATTACTTGCGACTGCTGATGGACGCCAGCCGACCCGAGTCGGCACTGATCGGCGACCTTCTAGCCTTCATGTCGGGGGTTGACCCGAGGACTCACATAGCGGCCGACACCACCACGGAAACGAGCGAGGACGAGGAAGAGCGGCTCGTATTCGAGCAACAGCTCGAGGAACTACTCGAGAACGTCCGTTCCATACGTCCCTCCCAGACGTTGTGGTCATCGGATCCTGTGGCCGCCGCTGCTGCCATTCGCCACCAAGACTCGATTGCGGAAGCCTTCGAGGTCCTCAGCGCTTTTGAAAGCAATGATGCGCAGGTGGCTCATTTGATCGCCCACCAGTGGATTGATGTCGATCTACCTTGTTACGAACATGAGCTGGCGGCGCACGGCGTGCTATGGGGAGTCCCCCCTTCATCGATGCCACCCTCGCCGCCGAGCACCCCCTTGTCAAGACGCGATGAGGCAGCTCGCTTCTTCTCCCTTGCAGACGATGAGAAGGTGAGAGAATTGGGCGTAACCGGAGCAGACGAGTCAATCGCTCGCCTAGTCTTCTCCTCGGAGTACGACTCATCGGGTTCTAGGTTCTTCCGCCGATCGCTGTACTGCCCGGAGGTAATCTCGGCGTGGATTCATAACCGTTACACCGCCCCCCTCCGAGAGCGTGGTCACGCGCTCTACCGGCTGGCTGCTTTCGAGTTTCCCGAAGGCCTTAGGGCTCCAGCCATCGAGTCACGGGCTTTCGCCTGGAATCAGTGCCGATCCCGACTCGTAGGCGTTCTTCGCGAGTGCCTTATACAGGGGTGTGAGCTTGAGGAGATGCTCCGTACGCTGTATTCAACAGCCATCTCGGATCGGGGCAACCAACCCATCGCGCGCTATATCTACGAGATGCGGCAGCGATCTGGTAACGCTTACGCGCTTGGAGCGCCCCTGGCCTGCGAGATTTTCGTATTCGATTTGGACTTCTCGTACTGCAAGGAGCTCCCCGACAGTCGCCCCGCAGGAGACGACCAGGACGCGAGCGAGCGGGCCGGATCGCTGGCGGATTGCATCACGCGAGTAAGGCGCATCCTGACGACTGGCCTGTGTCAGTTCTTCTTCCCCGTCGAACTGTCGACCGAACTGTCCAACCAGTCGCCGCCACTGTCGGCACCTCCGTCGCCCCCATACGAGGAACCAGTCCCCAGTGCAGCCGGTACTACGGACACGGCGGGCATGGAGACCGACGTTGCTTTCGTTCAGCACCCGTTGGCGGAGGCACAGGCACAAAATGCGCAGGTCGTAAACCAGATGCTGCAAGCGACTACTGCAGGTCCGACGGACATGGAGAGCGAGATTGCCCTCGCCACCGTTGCGGCCGCGACCGTTCCCATTGGCCAAGTCGCTGAGGTCGTCAGCGACTGGTACCTGATCAACGCGGCCATGAATACCCCGCCGACCGGTAGGTTCGAGTATCTGCGGATGGCGTGCTGCGTCCTTTTGCTGTATGGTCACCACGATCTGCCCAATGCTCCCCACATCGCGCCGACTTCGAATTCTCGCCGTCAAGCGCGCCGCACTCTCACGCGGTACGGCATCGACCCCGATGAGTATTCGTTCCCACCCCCGGAGCTCAGCTTCGCGCCTGTAGCGGTCAACGCTGACTTCTCGCAACGGTGCATGGCGTGGGTCATCACCTACGCCCGCACGAATGAACCTGTGGGCCACGGCCCGGCGCGTCGGTGGGCCTTTGGCATCATCCGCCACGCGTTCGCCACAGGGTGGCCGGACGCACAGCCCATCGGCCTCCGCGGCTTCCTTTGGACGTTCGTGCATGCGGTCCGCCAAGCGTATATCTGGACGAGGGTTGACGACTTACGCAACCCCACTCCGAACTCGCCTAACGTGATCCCATACGCCCCACTCGACTGGGCGATGGACCCGGAGGTTGCCGCATACGCACCCGCGATGGTGCTATCCCAGCAGCTGACCGCGCCGCCCACTGTGCACGTGGCCCCTCAGCTGCCGTCTCCATTCGCCTCTCCGCCTCCGTCGCCGCCATCGTCACCAACTCCCACGCCCCCTCCCGGTAGTCCGCCAGGAGTCGGTTCTCGATCAGGAACCCCTTCGCCGGAAGGCGAGGGTCCAGAGCCGAACACCGTAGTTGCGGCCCCGGCCGCAGGCAGCCCGCAAGCCCCCGAGGCTACGGTCCCTCCCTCAGAGGTCGTCGCCCGCGGCGCCGAGGCAACCTCGGCGGCACAACTCCCAGCGACCTCAGCCAGCCAAGCTTCCTCCTCTCCGATTATGGTGACGGGGCACGATGAGTCCCCGTACGAGCAATACGTCCCGACGCCGCGACCGAGCGGTGAGGCCCCAGCCACGATGGAGGCCGCTTGGGCCAAAATCAGAGAGATCCAAGATTACGTGGGCGTTTGCCTTGCGCAGCTCCATGCCGATCGCGAGCAGGCCAATTCGGCCGCTGCACAGGCGGAGCAGCAGCATCAGGCCATCATCGACCACTTGAAGCGGCGCTCCGAGGGGTTCGAGAAGGGGATGGTCGACGCTGAGACCCGAGAGGCCACCTTCCGTGGTCTCGCGGAAGCTTCGGAACGGGCCCGCGATGAGCTGCAGGCTAAGAACGAGGAAAGCGACCGAAATCTGCGTGAATTGCGCATAATGATGGCTACACAGCAGGCGTCGCTGGATGAGAAGACGCTCCTCTTGTCCCAAGCCAACGATCGCCAGCGCAGTGCCGCCACGGAGGTGGCTCAGCTCGCCGACGCTAATCACGTACTGAACAACCGAATCACGCGGCTGACGAGCGAGCGAGATCGTCTCCGTCAGCAGGTCGATGACGTGGACGGTGCGGCAGACGCCGCCACTGCTGCCCGGATCCAAGATCTCTGTGACATGCGTGATGCCCTCCAGGAAGAGTTGCGGCTAGTCACTGCGGAGCTGGACTTGACGCGTCAGCAGCACTTCGAACTGGATCAGACCGCCCGCGACCTCCAGTGCGAAGTGATCGAACACAAAACGCGCATCGCGGACCTGTACAACCAACTGAAGGCCACGGTCGACAGTAACGGGAAGCTCGAGGATGAGCTTAAGCAGTCGAGATACCAACTCGCCTCGATGCCTATTGACCCCTTCCGTGCTTCCGGCGGTGAGCGGAGCGCCCCCTCGCTCGGACGACCCCCGTCATCTCGACGTGGTCCTATTGTCCCGCTATCGTCTACTACGCCGCAAACATCCACCGCGGGTGCGGCGAGCTCCGGCTTGCCCGCGACCACCCCTGCGCCGCCTACCGACTTCGCAGGTGGCCAAGCGCCTTCGACGCACCCAGGGCTGCCTACCTCGACCGCCGCTCCGCCGTCGACTGACAGTCCAGGACACGACTCGGTGCTGAGCGAGATAAAAGACCTCATCATGTCGCTCGTCGCCGGGCCGCACTCGCGGCCACAGGCGGACAGAGCTGCTCCGAGCTCGCCACCGCCCCTCTCTTCGGGCCCACCGATGATGGCGGCATGCTCCGCGACATGTTCCCCTGCGGTTGCCATGCCACCCGACTTGGACGACGATGACCTGTCCACGATACACGAGGAGACGCCGAAGAGCGCGGAGGCCGCCACGCTGGTTAGCTTCTTCTCTCTGCCGGACGATGAGAAGGTGAAGCGACTGGGCGTGGCCGCTGACTTCGAGGCGATTGTCCGCCAAGTCTTCCGCTCGGAATACGACAATTCTGGGACCGGATGGCGTTGTCGATCTCTCTTCTGCCCGAAGGTCATCTCGGCGTGGGCCAACAACTATAATGTCCCCACCGCTCCCCGCGGCCGCGACCACGCCCGCAACAGCCTCAAGTCGTTCGAGTTCCCCAAGAACTTGCTGTCGTCAGACAACGAGCTGCGGGCTCAAGCCTGGAACTCGTGTCGGCCACGTCTCTTGAATGCTTTCCGCGACTGCCTCGTGCAGGGGTGTGACTTCGAAGACATGCTCCGCAGCCTGCACGCGATCGCTAATTCGGAAAAGGGCAACAAGCATATTGCGGGATACATTCTCGCCATGCTTCGCGACGAGTCCTCCCTCTCGACTTACGCGCCCCTAGCTAGCGACGTGTTCGTGTTCAGCTTGGACCTATCGTATCGCAGCGAGCGGTACGGCCATACCGCCGTGGAGGCTGACTGGGACACATGCACCCAGCGCGAGCGGTCGGAAGATTGCGTCTCTTTGGCGGGGCGTGTCATCGGCGCCTACTTGCGCAAGCTTCGCACGTCTGACTACACCGTCGAGACCGTCTGGAACGAGCCCGTCCATACCAAGGCGATCAACGACCGGTATGCGGAGTGTCTTAAGAACGACTCCAATTCCCAGGAACGCGGTCTCGTGAACTATCGTATTTTCCTTCGAGAATGGAAAAAGGCTGAAACCAACGTGACCATTGGCGAGGCCGGGCCCAAGGACCTTTCCTGCAGGCGCATCGCCGTTAAGCATATCGCACCGGACGAAGAAGCGCGCGCCCGCGAGGCGCACGACGCTCGAGGTAGCTTGCCTGCCCCCAGTCCGAGCCCTGTGGACACGGAGCACGGTACTGGACGCGGCTCCGGTCGCGATCGTGCGCGCGCGCGACGTGCTGGCGCGGTTGTCGCTCCCATCGACCCCGTGCAGTCCCCAGCCGTCGGAGCAGTGACTCCTCCCCCACCAATCGCACCGTCTTCATCGTCGCAATCTACGCAGCCCCCGCCTCCTGGTACGAAGGGCAGAGTCAATGGCAAGGGTAACAGTCCGCCGCCCAACGGCAACCCGGTAGGCCGT
>NHBR02000100.1 GCA_002167435.2 Allomuricauda sp. TMED12 | reverse complement strand
TGCAGCAATGACACCAAAACAATGGAATCATATTGTCAACAGCAGTAATCCATTGAAATCATTTTATCAGTTGTGGACCATTAAAGAAAGTGTAATGAAGGGGGATGGAAGAGGTATGTCTATTCCAATTCTAGACATAAAAGTAGATGGCGATTTGGCAAGTTATCATGACAAAATATGGTATTTGAAGGAAATATATATTGACGATTCTACAGTCACAAGTTTGGCGACAAATGTTTCAAATATTGCATTGAATTTTACCGAAATAAATTTTACTTCTGGAATAAAGAGTGTACAAAGAATTTTGGAGTCAAATGGACATTTGAGATTATGAATTTCTCTACTTCTTTATAATTCATAATGATTTTATTAAATCAAGGGACCTTTTATTCTTGCATAACTGTTTGTCTTTATAATCAATAAAATGTATAATTCATGAAATTATTCGTAAATGACGAAACTGCACCTTTGGAGGTGGTAATACTTGGTATAGGGGAAGATAGAGGGCAACCAAGGGATATTAACCCAATGATTAGAAAACATCTCTCTAATAACACTTTTCCAAGTACAAATGATATTTGTTGCGAAATTGAGGAGTTTGAAAGAATTCTAAGACAAAACAACATTAATGCGTTAAGACCTGATAACATTCCGAATGTAGAGCAAATTTTTGTTAGAGATATTGGTTTTGTAATTGAAGACTATTTTTTTATAGCGAATATGAGACACCGATCAAGGTCTGATGAGATAAAAGGAATTAAACATGTGGTAGAACAATTTGAAAAAAAAGTAATTAAGATTCCTGAAGGAGTTATAATAGAAGGAGGAGACATAATATTATGGAATGATTATATTTTTATTGGAATAGGAGATAGAACCTCTGTTAAAGGTGCCGATTTTATTAAAAAGACTTTTCCTAATAAAAAGGTAATAATGTTGGAATTGACTGTTGATCAAACTGACCCTTCAAGAAATGTTTTACATTTAGATTGCATTTTTCAACCAATAGGGAGAGATGAAGCTATTATTTATTTGAGAGGATTTAAGACAATGCCCTATGATTTACTGCGTTTATTTCCTTCAAATAAGCTTATTAAAATTAACTTAGAGCAAAAGGATAGGATGTTTTCCAATATTTTTTCAATATCACCTGAAATAATAATAATTGAAACAGGTTTTACGGAGTTGAAAATTGAATTAGAGAACAGAAATTATACTGTATATGAAATAAATTATAAAGAAACCTCCAAGTTAAATGGATTGTTAAGATGTTCTACTCTTCCATTGAGACGTTCTAAGTTGTAGCCACCATTATTTTAAGGGTAATTTCACTATAAATAGCCATTAGACATGGTTATTTGTGTATCTTCAAAAAATACTAAGAACCCTTGCGATAATCAAGAGCCCGATATCAATATATTGTTTAATCTTTGGTTAGACACATATATTCTATTCAAAATCTTTCCAGTATGAGAAAATACATATTGACATTAGTAATAGTATTGGTACTGTTTTCTTGTAGCAAAGACGATGACATTTCAATTGATGACAGGAACGAGGCACTTTTTGGCCAATGGGAATATGAGGCCATAGATTCAAATACAGCTGTGGATGTCAACGGTGACGGAACGGTTAACATTGATTTGTACAACACAAACGAGATTAGACAATGTCTAAAGGATAATCTCACCTTTTTTTCCGAAGGTATGACCGGCGAAAAAAATGATTTTTCGATTAATGAAAACGGTTTGTCCTGTGGAGAAGTTCCGGCATATAACAATGTTGAGGATGATAAATATGAATTGATCAACAACGAGATTCTACGCTTCGAGAACAGGGATGATATGCGAATCATTGAGTTTGTCAAAAACCGGCTCGTACTGGAACAGGATGATTTTTTGGATAATCAGGATGTTGTCATCACCTATACCTATAAACGGAGTTGATTTCTCATATTTAATAATAGGAAATTAGCCCATTCATATTTGTCAAACTCTAATTATCCTCCCTGTAACCCAATCGCTCCATTGGCCATCACTGTCCCTGACCCGTACCTCATAGTTCTGATCTAGGTATTTCAATCTACTTTCACGCGGTTCGGTCTCCATTTCAAAATACCTGTCAACACCACTTCCCTTGGCTTCATTATAGTTCAACAGCTTAGTGTCCCATCGGTTGTCCTGTCTGTTGAAAATACGGACCTCGACCTGTTCCAAGCTTGCCCCATTATAGGCCTCGGAACAATTTGTGCTAAAGCAGGTATATATCCTGACCTGGTAATCGCATCCGTTCAGGCCACCGCAATTGATGTTGTGCTTTTCACCCTTGGCCGCAACGGTCGGCAATTTCAACATCTCAATCGATTCGCTCTCGGTCTGTGACTGACCAGTGGAATTCTGCACCAAGAAATTGATCACAAAACTTTCATCGGTTTCGGGAAAGAACTGCATGGGTGCACTTCCATAATCAAGAGGAACCACCTCCCCTTCATTATAGGTGATTCCCTTATACCTGATAGTACCAGCACTGGCCCCGGTAAAGGTGAACACAAGCGTATATTCGACACCTTGCTCATGGCCTGATGTGGCATTGGTAATGGAGGTGATATCGAATGGGTCATTGATGTACTTGTCCTGGGCCGATTGACTGATATTGAGTGTGAACGGTTCCTGATATACCTCAAAATCCACGTTCACGTTGGCGGTCTTCTCCACATCGGAAGAGGAACGGACCGTGAAGGTCAGATTATGGTTGCCCTCGCTGATCCCTGTATATTTTCCGGAAAAGGAGCCCACGGGTACCGTGAAACCTTCCCCTGCAGAATATGTGTTGCCATTATACCGGAAAGAACCGTTATTGCCGCTAACGGAGAAATACATTTCATAGGTGTCACCCCCGATACCGATTTCGGAAATATTGAAATTCACATCGATTTCCTCCCCGGTGTATGCCTGTTGGGCAGTTCCGGAAGCTGTGAAATTATAGTCCTTGGCCGCAACGTCCACGGCAATGTTCACCGATTTTTCAAGACCGGTATCGTTCTTGGCATAAAAAGTCATGCTTACCGTCCCATCATCGGTTCCCTCAAAGCTCCAATTGAAATTGCCCTTTGGTACCCCATAGAGGTTCCCGGGACTCACCACATTGCCATTACTGTCCTTGATGATGGCATTTCCGTTCATGCTGAAGCGCATGGTATAGTTGGAAGATCCCATGCTCTCGGAAATGTTGAAATTCAGGGAAGTGACCTCTTCAACAGAGACATCGGAACTCTGTATGCCCCCTGTAAAGGTGAAATCGACCTGATCAAAGGTAATGGTCGCATTTGCTGTGTGGGTAACGTCGGACCCTGATTTGACACTTAGGACAATATTGTGCTGACCAGGCTCCAGGCCCGTGTAGGTAATGTTGTTCGACCCAGGGCCCAATGGGAAATTCTCCCCAGGTCCATAGGAAACCCCATTGACCAACATAGATCCGTTCTGGTTCGATGAATAAAAGGCGGTATAGGTGTCGTTCGCACCATTCGGAACTTCATCGATGTTCACGATGATGCCTACGGGATTATTGGAAAATTCAGTGGCCTTCGAAGGTGTCATGGTCAATCCAAAATCATTGTTGCCCACCACTACCGTGACCTGTTCCTCCAATAGCTGTCCATTGCTGTCGCGCAGCAAAAACGAGATTTCATAGGTTCCTGCCTGCTGCCCTATAAAATCATAGGCGAAACTTCCCGGGTCAACGGTAAAATATTGACTGGGCGTTATCGGAGAATTTCCGTTATAGAGTTGGCCATCCCCACCGGTAATGAAATAGTTGAGTTCATAGGAAACCCCATCATAGTCCCCTTTTTCGATAAGGCTCAGGGATATGGCCCCTCGTTGGTCCACCAATACCTCACTGTTGTTGGCCGAGGCACTGAAATCAAGTTCCAATTGTTTTGCATCCAGATCTATTTCGACCGGCCCGACCTCTTGCCCAAAATTGTCGGTTACAAGAAAACTGATCTGATGGCCCCCAAGGCTTTCCGGGGTATAGAAAAGGGAAAAGTTTCCAAGGTCGACAGGGTAGTCCGTATTGTTCTGGATATTGTTCCCGCCCGTCCCCGTAACCTTGCCATTGCCCTCGGTTATGTTGTAGGAAAGGGAATACTCGATATTGGAGGTGTTTCCGCTGGATCTGATGTTGAAATTGAGCTGTGTCCTTTGGTTGACAAATACCTGGTTGCTCTCCGCATTGCCACTAAAGGTGAACGGAATATTGGCGACCTCGATCTCCACGCTGTCCCTTTTCATCTGGCCGTTGCTGTCGCGAACATCAAAGTAGATCTTCCGTTGTCCGAGCACATTGTCCTTAAAGGTAAAATTGTAATTGCCCGGGACTATGGATCTAAAGGCCCCGGTGTCCATTACGCCCCCATTTTGGTCCCTAACGGTCCCGCCACCCTCACTGCCCGGTGAAAAGGAATGTCCGATATCGTAGGTGACGTCACTTTCCCCATCCTGTGTCTGGAGGTCGATATTGATGGCGATGTTGGTGTCGAGTTCCACTTGGGTGGAAGCGGCCGTGGCCCGAAAGGTAAAGTTAAGGTTTCCCACATCGAGGACAAGTTCCCTTGTGATGGTAGCGCCATCGGGGGCCTTCGCCACCATGGTCAACTTGTGTTCGCCCAAGGTCTCAGGAAGGTATTTGAGGTCGCTGACCCCTTTGGGGAGCGCAAAGACATCCCCAGCGTCATAAGCGGTATCACCAAAATAGACCTTACCGGTCCCGTTTTCCAATTGGTAGGAAACCTCAAATTCCTGATTGCCGTTGTTTGCGGGATCTTCGGTGTCCCTGTCCCTTAACAGGGTCACATTTACGGGATTTTTACTGTTGATGATAAATTGATCGGTCCCTTTGCCTAATAAAAAGCCAAAGCTTGCATATGTGGTATTATAGATCAGATCCAGTTCCTTTTCAATCATGTTGGAGTCCCAGGCAAGGATCTTGACCTTATGTGCACCGGTATCGATGGGCATATAACGGAACGACACATCAAGATCTTCAATAGGGATGGTATCGTTCTGGTATATGGTGTCATTCCCTATGGACAGGTAGTATCCCTTACCGTTCTCGATACGGTACTTCATATAATAGGAGGTGGTGGAGACCACTTTTTCCGGTTCCAGGGAAAAATCCGTCTTGACCGCCTCAAAGACAAAGCCATCATTATTGTGGTCCTCCGTAAGGGTAAAATCAAAGGAATCCTGGACGATGCCATCAAAATCCTTACTGCATGACAGAACAAACAAAAAGCTCAACAGAATTATGGAAACAAGGCGTAGTGGAGTAATTTTTTTCATAGTGTCCGGTTATGTTCAGAATAAAAAGTAACGAAGGCCGATCCCCACATAGGGATAAAAATTGCCGACATCAGAATTGATATGGTAATATTCATTGGCCTTTATCAATAGGGAAAGGTCGTTCCCGAGAATCATCTCCCATTCGACACCCGCATATATTCCATAGATGAACCTGCTCTTGCCATCTATCACGGCCCCGGTCTCCAGGATATTGTTCCCGTTGTTGATCACTTCATATCCAATGACCCCGCCCCCACCTATGTTCAGTGCATATCTCCTGAAATTGGGTTGTTCCCATACTTTTAGGAAATAGCCCGGTTGTACCGTGAAAATATTATAGGGGATATCATAATCCCCCTTGTCCTCCGCGATGGCGGCAAAAATGCTCAACTGGGCATAAGTGCTCCTGTCCAGATGGTAATTGTACGTTGCCATGATCCCGAAACCGTCCTCAGCATATCCACCGCTGAGACCCACGGAAGAGGCATAGTTCCCGTCCCGCTGCGCGGAAAGGGATATGGTCATAAACAAGAACGAAAAAAGCATCAATGATCTTCCCATAATCAAAATCGTTTAGGATTGTTTATAATGTCCCTGCCAATGGACATGGACAGGTTACGGTTTCCTCCCTCTTCATCGAGTTCCACCAAAAGTTCCTTTTTGTTGTCCAGGGAGAATTTCCTGAGTACGATGACAAAGTGGTTCTCGGTTCCCCCCTTTACGATCTTGGGAACCTTGTACTCGAACAGAAGACCGTTATTTTTGTCGATTGGGATTTTCTGTTCGGAAGCGTTCCTGTACGAACTTTTGATGAAGAATTTGATAAAGTTGATATCGAGGTCGACCCCCTCCTTATTTTCCAGCCTGAACTGGATATAGAGCTCGTCGTTATTATAGTAAACCCCTTTGAGCCACAGGAAGACATCGCCTTTCCGTGCAAAATAACGCGGGATCAAAGCCTTGTCGAACTGCATGTAATAACTCCTCAATCGATAATACTCGATGGGGTCATGGGCATAAAGGTCCGTGGTGGCCAATTCCAACACCGAGTCCTTCGGTATTTTCTCGATCTCTTGCATGGTCAACGAACGGGATTTCTTGGGTTTTAGGGGAGAACCTATACTGGAATTAGGCTCTGGAACTTGAATGGACTTTGGTCCCTGATAGGAAATGGTTCCGCCATCAATATTGGTCACCGCCATTTCGGCTTCGATGGTCCAGGTCAATTTTTTAGGCCCGGCATCCAGTTTCAGGATAAAATCAAAGAGGTTCCCGGACCTGGTGATAACCGTCAGGTTGGTATAGTTTTCCTTTTCGGTGGCCAGATCATCATAGTAAACTTTTAGGATACGAGGGTTGAACCGGCTCCCGATCTCCTTGGGGAAGTCCACTGCAAATCCGATATCGCTCCCAATGATACTTTCGGCGATATCCTCCGGAAAGATCAAAATGGTCTTGAACTTTCTGGAAACCTCGATGGTATCACGGATTCCCTGAGCAGAAAGCCCATGGTTTACCAATAAGAAAAAAAGAAACAATAGTAGTTTTTTACCCATAGAGTGCCGTTTACGTTTTCAGGAATACCTTGTACCCGTTGATCAACAATATTTCGTCGCGATCCTTCCTTTTTTTATTGGAGAAGAACTTGCCGAATGCCCGTATCGCATTTTCCGTCATGGGGAGGTCAATCCCGTTGGACAGCTCCCTTGAGATGTCCCCAACGGTACCCTCCTCCACATCGGCGTAGAATTCTGTGAGCAGTTTCCCCGCCCTTTCATTGTAGATGCCGAGACCGCCGTCCTCCTGGTCATACGCCTTCAGTGTTATCGGAAAGTTCCCAATGTTGGAAATGTCCATCAACAATCTGGACCCTTGGATGTTCACGGTGGCATAGACAAAGGTGTTCTTGGGAAAAATCCGATCGGCAACCCTGAGTTCTTCCCGTAAAATCAGGGTCACCCTACTGCCAGGAACGACGAATTGGTCCCTATATACCGTGGCTTTCGCCCTTATATCGGCCAATAGGGCACTATGTTGTGAAATGCTTTCGTTCGGGGCCGAGAAATCCTGGCTTCCCGATCTGCGTTCCTCCCTGGCACGCTGTAGCATTTTTCGGTATTCGATGCGCTTTTCGGTCTCCGAAGGCCCGTTTGTGACGGAAACATCCGTACTGTTCGGGACGGTGTTATCCAATGGTCCCGTTTCAGCTTTGGATACTGCATTGCCATCGACCAATGAGAAATTTTCAAGGTCTTTCAGGATCTTTTCAAGGGAATCGTTCTCTTTCTCCCTGTCCACTAGGTTTGCAGGCCCATCTTTTATTCTGGATCTGTCCAATGAATCCTTGATCGACTCCTTATAGTAGGTGTTGGGATCTTTTATTTCCATCCCACTTGACCTATCCGGAAGGGAATCATTATAGCCATCGGTCGTTCCCTCATCTTGGATGGCACCCTTCAATCCATTGAAACTGGTGGACAAAAAATATATAAGGAGCAGGATGGCAATGGGAAGGGCGAGGGCGAACCCTTTATGGTTCCTGATCCAATCATTCAATTTATGGGTGTTCAATGCCATAGTAAAATTTCTTTACCCGATAATCGAGATCTTAACGTACCGGGTTATGTTGTCAACAAATATCATTTGCGTAGGTCCTTGTTGTCCAATACATCGAAACGGACAATCTTAAGTCCGTTCAGATTATTGGGGGTTGATTTGGTCTCCATCAAATAGCCGGTCGTGACCAGGTTCCGATATTCTGTCTCGCCGTCCCTTTCAATTTTTTGCTTTCCGATGAACCTGAACCTGAACGGATAAGAAGAATAGTCAATGATGATACTGTCCTTCTCCAGTTCAATGGAATAGCCACTTTTGGCGATATCCTCGTAATAGTCCTGGTCCACCAAACGATTATAGAGCCGCATGCCCGAACGATCGACCATATAAAGCGCCTTTCCCTCGATATTCCTTTTTATGAACCCCAGGTCCGGCTCCAGGCCAAAGAAAAGTTCATGAAAAATCCCCACATGTCCCTCGCACAGTATATCGATGGCCCTTTTGTAGTCCTTGACCCTGACAGTGGCCAATTTCTGGCCGCTGTCCAAAAGGTAAAAGTTGTTCTTTGCACTTTCATTGACCCTATGGACAACATAGGTACAGCACAAAAAACTAAAGAGCATGAAAGTTAAAGATAGGACAACCAAGCGGTTGGATCTTTTCTCTGCCCTTGTAATATCGTTGAAAACCCTATAACCTTCGTTGAATTCCATATTTCTCATTGAATTAATGTTCTTACACCTTTTGTAGTCCCACCTGTTTTTATATCAATGGCCGTTTGCGCGGCCTTTTTGGCATAGTGCTTGGTCTTTTCCTTCAATTGCCCGGCATTCACGTTCATTCCCTGTACGATAAAATTGGAAAGAGTGGGGGCCTTGAGATAAACGAACAGGTTCATCAGCATCAAAAGGGCACTGGTCAGGACCAGCCCCAGATTGGCCTCGGTACGCAACAATAGGGAGTCGATGAGCTTTTCCATGATCTTGAGCATAAAATTGTCGATCAGGTGCAACATGGGGATCCAAAGGCAGACGGACATGAATTTCTGCAACCATGCCTTCCACATCCCCGATAGGGCAGGGATGAACGACAGCCCGATATTGAGCGGGCCGAAAACGATGAGTACGAACAGATAGATCACGGACATGGCCTTAATCCCGATGAAGACCACGGTGGAAACAATGGAGGCGAAGGTGGTGATCCCGGAAGTCATACCGCTCAAGATCAGGGATTCCAATGCCGACCAGTCCATATCGAACAGGCTCCATGAGGAACCGATGTCCTCCATGGCCCTTGTCTGGGCATGGTATATCTTCAACTGTAGGATGTCCCATGAGACATCGTTGCCTTTCAACGAGTTTCCTATACCCTCATAGAATTGGAATATCGACCGTGCGAACACCTTGTATTTTAACAGGATGAACGCCAATGGGACCCATTTGAGATACGTGAAAAAATCGGCCCGGGTCTGTTCGTTCATGAACACCTTCAATGCGATGATGCCTATCCCGATATAGGCGAATTCCTGTCCAATGTCCATGATGGGATCCACCGCGTCAAAGGCGTCCAGGATATATTGGTCAAAAAGTTCGTTCACCTCTTCCCGGATACCCGCATCCGTCATATTTTGTGTCAGGGCCAGAAAGGTCATCGGTTCAGGTCTATCAATGTTCTTCGTATTTCCCTGCTGGCATCGAGCTGTTTCATTCGCTTGTTGTGTGCGATCAGACCGTCCAATACCCCGTTCAACTTAACGGTGATGTCGTTGATCTTCTTGAGACGTTCCTCGGGGTGCATGAGGGATCTCGTGTTCAGGATGGTCCTGCTCTGCTGGAACAGGTCTTTTGTCCTCAACAGCGCATCAGTGGCAATGGCCAGGAATTTCTTGGACTCCTCGGTCTCCAAATTCTTAAGGTTCCCGATGGTTTCCTGAGATGTCCTATAGGCCTCCAAAATCTTATCCTTTAATTCTGCGATGTTGGACAGTTCCGTGGATTCCAGCACATAATCCGGAGCGGTCTTCATGGCATCGAGTTCCTCTTTTAGGATTTCCCTTGACCTAGTGGTCTGATCGTTGTTTTTCTCCATCAGGTCGATCAACCGGTCCAATTTCCGGTTGGTTGCGGCCAATCGGTTGCCCAATGACCGGAGCTGTATATGGATCTGGGCAAGTTGGTTGTTCGCTATCCCGAGGGAGCCGTTGGTCGCCGCATCGGTCACGGGGATCTGGCCCAGGGCGACCAAGGGGACCAAATTGAATAGGTAGATGAGTTTTTTCATTTTTCGTGTGTTTTATGGGAAGGCACTAGGGAATAATCCTTGGCCGTCAGTTCCCAATTGTTATGGTTCTTTTTATGCAGTTCATTGATCTTGTGCGATTCCATCGGGTTGGTCTCATAAATGCATTTTTCCACCAATGAGGTTTCCACCCCGTAGACCTTCACCCTGTCTTTCCAACAAAAGGCCACCTCCCGATATTTCCGATCGAGCGGCAGATCTCTGTTCAGGGAAAGTATCGATTGCCTCTGTTTTTCACTGAGACCCATCATTTCCTGGATATTTTCGAAGGCATTCTCAAAATCCCCCATGTCCAGGAAGACCTTGATATGGGAATTGACCACAATGGCATTCTTGATGACCTCGGAGGCGATAAAGTCATCCACCTTCTGGGAAATAAAGATGGGCTGGCCACCATATTTTCTGGCCATTCTGGACTGGCTGTTGAAATAATCCTCGAACTCCTTTCTGGAAAGGGCCTTCCATGCCTCATCGACCACCATCATCTTGTTGATGGCCAGTTTGTCCCTATCGAGGAGTTTTTTGTCAAAAATTTCCATGACCATCAGGGCGGTAATGGGGAACAACAGTTCATTGTCGATGAGTTTCCCCAGTTTGAAATAGACCAACCTTTCCTCGCCCAGACGGGCGATCCTTTCATCCTCCCGGTTCAACAACCTTTCCCTTGGTCCGCCCTTATAGTATTTCTCCAAAAGGAACAGAAAGACATCGGGGTCGAACACTTCCTTGGAAATCCTTTTTGCACCGACAAGGACCTTGAGATGTTCTTGGCAGTATTCATAAAAGGTATCGAACCGGAAATCGGTGTTCCCGGTCTCCCACATATGGGAATAATATCCGGGCAACAGGTTTTCAAGAACGGTATTCTTGACCTCGTGGGATATTGTATCCCTAGAAACGCCACGGTCGTCACCCGTTATCAATTTCAATAGGGTGACCAGGTTGATGACCTTGGCTTCGCTCAATGCCCTGGATCCATCGTCCTTTTCAATGGTGTCATATGCGTCCAACTTGAAGGGGTTGAAGGTAAAGGGCCGCTTGTCGTCATGTTCGATGATGGTCCCGCCAAACACCATTGTAATCCGTTCATAGGAATTGCCGTCCTCCATGATGATGGCCTCCGCCCCTTGGCGGAGTTCCGAGGCGATGTAATGGTTGGCCACATAGGACTTGCCTCCGCCGGATCCAGAGGCTATCAACATGCCGCGATTGAATATCCAATGGTTTCTCTCGGGTTCCCGGTAGACACTGACGGAAAGGGGCCTTCCACTGACCCTGTCGATCAACCGTAGACCATCGATTCCTTGCGAACCGTCACGATATCCGCCCTCAAAGTATACCAATGAGGCGGCCATGTCGCTGGACATGGGCATGTACATGTCCGAGGGGAGGCCCACGGCATTCCCCGGAACCCCCGCGAAGAACAGGTTCTTTCGGTCAATGTTGTTTTCCTTGGCATTGATTTTTAGTTTTTTGAAACCGTCGGCCACGGCGCTGCACATTTTTCCATGGTTCCCATCCGCGTTGTTGAACCCCAAAACGTTCAAATGGTAAAAAACGATCTCCTTATGGTTCTCCAAGATGTCCGTATTGAACTCCCGGATCTGATCGGCATAAATACCGTTACTGTCATCTTTCTTTCCATTGCCGAACTGATCGAAGCGCTTGGCCTTTTTCCGTAACCCCTTAAGGGCCCTTTCCTGTTCCGGGATATAGATGTACTGGTTGATGATGTGTTCATGGGGTATCTTGAACCCGATGGAAAACAGATTGCCAACAGGGAATCGATTGTGCCGCGTTGTGAATTTTCCGTAGAGTTCATAGGAGCCCAGATATTCCTTGGTGAACTGGTCCAGGTTCTCCACGGTAAAGAACTGGGCCTGTTTTTCCCCGATCCTGATGGAATTGTTGGAAAAGTCGATATCGGGCAGGTTTTTGTTGGATGCGGAAAGGCTGAAATATCTTCCGTATAACCCTCCGTCGTCAAATAGCCCATCATATCCCACTATCTCCGACCGGATAAGGCCCGATCCGTTCAACAGGTTCGAGACACTTTCCACCTTCCCCTCAAAATCCAACAAGAGATCCCGGTCAAGGAACTCCTTGGGAATTGTCCTGTCCAAAAAGAAATCCCTCTTTTTCGAAAGAAAGGAATTGACCCTGGTGGGACCATATTTGTAATACCCTGTCGGTACCAAACTAATGAACAGGTAATGCTCGGCCCTTAGAAAAGGACGCTCCTCAAAATACCGCTCATTGCCGATCTCCATGAAATCACCGTTCAGCCGTTGCGGGTTGGGGTCGTACCGTTCCTCAAAGAAATGGTCCTGTCGGTGCAGGATCATGTTGGGGCCCAATACGTCAATGATATTGAAGAAGAGACCGTTCAAGGTGCTGTAATCCCTTTGGTCCAAGGTGAACACCTCTGGGAGCTCCAATCTCAAGGGAATGGTCAAACAGCCCTTTTCCTTGGAAATGAGGGAATTCCTTTCATATCCATAAATAGGGAACACGTCCATTATATCGGCTATCCTTTCCATAGGGGCATTTTTTTGTACGGTCGGGAAATCTTGATCTTGTCCGGTCTGGAGGCATCGGCCATTTTTTTGATGAACCCCCTAGCCCCATAGGTCCTGGAATGGAACAATAGGATGGCGAACATGGAAAATAGGGCACAGGTAGTCACCAATAGGGCCATGAACGTGGGGATGACCATCGATAAAATGAACCCTAAGGAGAGTACGCCAAGGCCTATATAAATGCAATGATTGATGTACCTGGCCTTGAGACCAAGGAACAGGACCTCCTTCTGGAGTCCTTTCCGTATAAGGATAAACTTGTCTTCCATAAGGGCCTTTTTTAGGAACGCATGCTGTCCCCAACGGACAAAAGGATCCAGAAAATGGCAAGGCCAAGTATGACCTGTCCCACCTTTTTGGTCAGGTCGCTCTGTTGGTCCCTTAAGTAAAGGAATACCAATCCACCCAAAATGGTGGATGTCCCGGCAATGGTCTTGACGGCACTGATGACGATATCAGCGATTCTGGAAAGGTCACGTTCCCCTTGTTGGAGTTCTTGGGTCAGTTCGTTCAATTGCCCAAAGGAATCGTGTGGTAGGCAAAGGCCCAGCCCGATAAGGAGCAAGAGTTTAAGTTTCCGGGCCGGAATCGGTCTTGTCCGTAACATCCCTGTTACGGATGATCTTGAATTTTTCATTTTCTGTGCGAGTTAAGGAATTGTTCAATGCTTCACTTGAAGAGCCTTTGTTTTTGAAAGCCTCCAGGAGTTTGGAGTTGTTCTCGACTTCATCCACCTGGCTGAGTATGGTTTCCAAATCGGCTTGTTCTTCTTGTGAAATATTTACAAATTTATTATTTAAATACAAATAATCATCATTTTCTTTGTTTTTTTTGGTTCCCCTTTTCTTTTTTACCAACAGGACCCAGGCCACATATATGTAATACATGGCCGTAATGCCCAATGTTATTTTCCAGAAAAGGTTCAATTACAGTTTATTAGAGTTTTTCTAGCAGTTTCTCCAATTTGGCCCTGTTCTTATGGACGAATTCTTCCAGGACCTTCCTCAAGATGTCGTTCCGGTTGATCTTTTTTCCCATTTTATAGCCCAATCCAAGGGCCAGCCTTTCATAACCGGCTAGGCATTCCCCGCTCAGGGACATCTGGAACACATCTTTTTTGTCCCTATAAAACTCAGATTCAACGGTTTTATTGAATTCCTGCCAAATTCTTTCCTCGGATTTCGTCATTTTTTTACCCTTGGCGTGACGGATCACTTTTTCCATGGGCCGCACCACGGTTCCATCCTTTGGGGTTTCAGAATTATCCGGATCTTTGCCCAACGGTACTTTCTTCTCAGGAGTTCCCGTTATGGCATCGTTGGTAAGATCGGCCGTTTCCCCAGTTTGATCGGTCTCCATTCCGGAGGATCTTTCCTTTTTTAACCTGTCCAATATGCCATCCGTTTTGTCCATGTCCATCGTTATGGCCTTTATCAGTTGCCCAGTATCTTTACTTTTTTTCATTTGTTCACTGCTTGATTTTTGGTCATTGTCTTTTGTAGCCATATTTGTTCCGTCCTAAAAAATCCCTCATTGAGGGTTTCATGGCCATATCAATTACTGGATAATTTAAGGACTTCCTCAAAAAAGTTCCTGATATCCCGTGGTCCCGTCTCCATTTGTTCCGGGATGGGATGGAGGGTGCTCCTGTACTGTTCCCGGTATATGGTCTTCTCCTTGACCACATGCTGCATAAAGGGAAGGCCTGCCGTCAGGACATCACCCTTTAAGTTCGCGAACTTGTTCTTTTGGACTTCCCGATATTTGTTGAAGAAAAGATGGACCGATCGCAGTACCCTGTCCCCATTGTCCAAGAAGTTTTTCTTCAATGTCCTGTAGAAATTAAAGGTACTGTCGATTTCCAGCTCGTCATGGTCGAAGGGTATGAAGATATGTTCGACGAACATAAGGCCCTGTACCATTTCGAGGCTCAGGCTTCCTGGAAAATCGATGATGATGTAGTCCACTTTTCCATAATGCTGCAGGATCTTGTCCTTGATGGTCCTTACCGTTACCCGGATTATGGGATATATCGGGATATTGTCCACTTCGTTTTCCCCGATAAGGTCCAGTTCGCGCTTTCTTTTCTTGAAAATGGAGAATTGGGGATCGTCCACATCCAAAAGGACGACCTTCTTTCCATAGGTATGGAACAGGTTGGTGGCCAGCATGATGTTGAGGGTCGTTTTGCCCACGCCGCCTTTTTCCCCGGCGACCGAAATGATCTTTGTTTTCATATTGATATGTATTTAAGTGAGTAAAGGAATATTTGTATATAGGGTCAATTACATAGGCATTTGTTCAATGGTTTGGATATTTGCTGATATGGATGTCTGTATGTCCATACGGTTGGATGATCGCTCATTTGGTGAAATGTTTATTTGAATAAATGAATAAATGAATAAATGAATAAATGAATAAATGAATAAATGAATAAATGAATAAATGAATAAATGAATAAATGAATAAATGAAT
>NHBR02000099.1 GCA_002167435.2 Allomuricauda sp. TMED12 | reverse complement strand
TGGTCTGGCCAGTTCATGGGGTTTGGTGGCCATATCGGTTAGCGCTAGAACAGTTTTTGCTCTATCTGCGGCAGAAATACCCGTGGTTACACCATTCCCTCTTAAATCGACGGAAACTGTGAAAGCAGTCTCCAAGGGGTCTGTATTGTGATTCACCATTTTATGGAGGCCTAAATCCTTGCATCGACCTTCGGTAAGCGGAGCACAAATAAGGCCACGGCCATGGGTGGCCATGAAATTTATGGTATCCGGTGTGATCAATTCGGCTGCCGCCAAAAAATCACCTTCGTTTTCCCTGTTCTCATCATCTACCACAATAATTACCTTGCCCTGTCTAATATCTGCAATGGCTTCTTCAATGGCGTTGAGTTGTATTTTTTTGTCCTTAGTAATCATTGTTCTTCAGCTTCTTTGTCCTTCTTTTTAAATAATGATTTAATACGGTCTATAAAATGACCAAACCCTATTAATCCTTTATCGGCGGTTGCTCTTCTGGTGAGTGAAACGCCCAAAGGCAACATGATCAATGTGGGGAGCCAGGCTCCAATGGCAGGGTGAATGTTTCCTTCTTTGGCATAGTTACCTGCAAAAACCCCAATAAAATAATAGGTCAAAAATAACATTATAGCCACTACCATGGGCAATCCCAAGCCCCCTTTTCGGATAATGGCTCCTAACGGCGCTCCTACAAAGAACAAAATTATGCACGAAAGGGCAAGTGCATATTTTTGATGGAGCGATAAGATATGACTGTTATAGAACTTGTATCTGCTTTGTAGTTCCTCTTTTTTGGACTTAACGGTGTTCAAGATACTGGAAACCTCATTCTGGGCTTTTTTCATTACTTGAATTTGTTCCCATTGCTCCAAACTTTCTATAAAATCATCCATGGTTTTTATAGAATCCAACTTGATTTCTTTGGCCTTTTTTTTAGGCTTAATGAGCTGCAGGTTTTTCTGAGTACTATCTACTGGAGTTTGTAAAGGAAAAGCACCCATACGATTGACCACATTCTTGGAAAATGCTTCTACTTTTTCAAGATTGTTTTCACGCAGCGAATCAATATCCTTGATAAGTCGACCTACATTTTTCATTTTGTTGGTCGTAATATTTTGGTCTTCTTCCAAATCTTGATCGTTGAGCTCCGAAATATCAATATTGATGGTATACGTCTCAAAGTTTGATTTGGCAAAAGGTTGTTTTCTGCGCTCTTTGGCATCTTTAGGTATCACCTCTTCATAGTAGTTGCCATCCTTCAATACCAATTGAATAATATCAGATTCTTCACTACTGATCAATTCACCGGATTTTGCCTTGATCACAGTATTGTTTATGTTTTGCTTGGTTTTTTTATGGATGATGACATTGTCCAAAAAACGATCTTGCTCACCATGCTTTTTGTCTACCTTGATGTTCATGCCCTCTCCGGTCCCTTCAAAATCACTGAAAACACCTTCGGTGATAGCAGCGGCAGGTTTTACTTTGGCAATATTTCTTCTTAGGTTGAACATTTTTTGTTCAGATTTTGGAATCACATTGTTGGCAAAGAAGAAAGTGACCACACCCAAGAATAGCACAAAAACAATTAGGCTTCGCATACCGCGTTGAAGCGATATTCCCGAAGCTTTCATGGCGGCGAACTCATAATTTTCCGCAAAAGTACCAAAGGTAAGAATGGAGGAGAGCAATACCGTTAGCGGCAATACCTTGTCCACCAAAGTAGGGATGAAGTAGAAAATAAACTTGCCAATAATTACCATACCAAGTCCTTTTCCTGCCAAATCATCGATGAACAACCATATTCCCTGAAAAATGAATATGACAATCAGAATGAAAAAGGAACTGAAGAAGTTGTAAAGAAATCTTCTTAGTATATACTGATCAAGTATTTTCAATGCCTAGTTTCTTATAATGTAGTACCCTTTGTCCTCGTACTTTTTCTCGTCAAAGGTAAACAGAGTACTTGATATGGGCTGATTGGTTTTGAAAGAATTAACGGTAATGGTGGTTTTGGTGCCGTTGCTTCCCGTTTGAATCAGTTTGTAGATGTGTTTGGTTTGTGTGTCCACACCCAAAAGCACGGATTTGATTTCGGTGTTGGAATCGATAGGAATCAACTTTACATATTGGATTTTTCTACCGCCTACATTTTGGAGAATGTCCCATTGGTAGTTGTGCCCTGTTTTGTAAAAGGTCAACATTTTTGATGGGCTCACGTTGTCGTTGTCCTCGTTGACGTCCTCAATGGTCACTTCTTCATTTTCTGGGACTACGGTATAGACTTTGTTGCCATCATACAATTGTGTGGCTCCAAAATAGTTCAATAGGTATTTTTCACCATCCAAAGTTACATTCCCATTGGTTTCCTGTTTTAGGTTGGCCTCGGTGTTTTCCAAAGTTGACTGGAAATCAATATAAATATTGTCGTAACTCTGTACCTTGTTGTATACTTCATCCAAAAGGGCTTTGGCCTTATCGGAGTTCTGACCGTAGGAAAAAAGTCCAACGGCAAATAATGCTATAAAAAGAATACTTTTCTTGATCATGGTCTTATTTTGCTTCATTTTCTAATAGTTGTTCCAAAGAATACATATCGGGTACAAGAACCTGTCTTGCTTTACTTCCTTCAAATGGTCCTACAATTCCAGCGGCTTCCAATTGATCTATAATCCTACCTGCCCTATTATATCCCAATTTTAATTTTCGTTGAATCAGGGAGGCGGAACCTTGCTGTGCGGTTACAATCACTTCTGCCGCGTCCCTGAACATGGCATCCCTGTCCGCGATATCATTATCAAGACTTGTGCCAGATTCCTCACCTACATACTCTGGCAGTAGGTGTGCTTCAGGGTAGGCACGTTGGGAACCAATATAGTCGGTTATTTTAGCTACTTCAGGTGTATCAACAAAAGCACATTGAAGTCTTGTAACATCATTTCCTTGGGTGTAGAGCATATCTCCGCGACCAATAAGCTGGTCAGCGCCTTGCGCGTCCAAAATAGTCCTGGAGTCAATTTTTGAGGTCACCCTAAATGCTATCCTTGCAGGGAAGTTCGCTTTAATGATACCCGTAATAACGTTTACCGACGGTCTTTGAGTAGCGATGATCAAATGGATACCAATGGCCCGTGCCAATTGTGCCAATCTGGCAATGGGGGTTTCCACTTCTTTGCCTGCTGTCATGATCAAGTCGGCAAACTCATCAATAACCAAAACAATATATGGCAAGAACTTATGCCCATCATTCGGATTCAGTTTTCTGGCCTTGAACTTGGTGTTGTATTCTTTAATGTTCCTGACCATGGCAGACTTTAATAACTCATACCTATGGTCCATTTCAATACATAGTGAATTTAATGTGTTGATTACCTTGGTGTTGTCGGTAATGATGGCTTCCTCTGAATCGGGGAGTTTTGCCAAGAAATGACGCTCAATTTTGTTGTATAGGGTCAACTCTACCTTTTTGGGGTCGACCAAGATGAATTTAACCTCTGCAGGATGTTTTTTATAGAGTAGGGAGGTGATGACCGCATTTAACCCAACGGATTTACCCTGCCCCGTAGCACCAGCCATAAGCATGTGCGGCATTTTGGCCAAGTCCACCACGAAAGTCTCGTTGCTAATGGTTTTCCCAAAAGCGATGGGCAGTTCCATTTCCGCTTTTTGGAACTTGTTGGATGCGATTACCGAACGCATGGAAACGATGGTGGCATTTTTGTTCGGCACTTCGATACCCACCGTTCCTTTCCCTGGGATAGGGGCGATAATCCGGATTCCCAATGCAGCCAATGACAATGCAATGTCGTCTTCCAAGTTTTTGATTTTGGAAATGCGGATTCCTGCCTCGGGAACAATTTCATACAGGGTTACCGTTGGTCCAATAGTTGCTTTGATTTGCGCAATCCCTATTTTATAATTTTTAAGGGTACTTACAATTCTGTTTTTATTTTCCTCAAGTTCTTCTTGGTTAATTGTTATTCCTCCGGAAGCGCCGTGGGCCTCCAGTAGGTCCAAGGTGGGAAATTTATAATTGCCAAGCTCCAATTTGGGGTCGAATTCGCCAAAATCCTCTACCAGTTTGGCCGCTTTGGCATCGGTTTCTTCCTCGATAGTGGTTTCTTCAACCTTTAGGTCAAGATCAGACTCTTCTTCTTGCGGAATATTAACGTCAAGTCCAGCTTCCTCATTTAATGGAGGAATATGCTCTTTGTGCGTATAAGTGTCTATTTTTTCGGGAACGGAATCATCAGTACTTAATGTAATACTTCCTTCTTCATTTTCAATTGGAGTTTCCGTGGTTTGAAACGATGGCTCTTCCTTAAAATCAGATTTAATGTTTTGTTTTTGACGGCGGAAGAAATTGACAAAACCTTCTGGAGTAAAGTTGAATAATTGTACTAAAATCACCATCAAAACAAATATCAGAATCAAGAACACGCCGATTTTACCTGTGTAATCTTGAAGGAAATCATTCATTTCATAACCGATAAGTCCTCCTAATAATGGAAAGTCTGCCGCGAAAAATCCTAGTGCAATGGAACCCCAAATAACGCCGACCAAGCCCCAAATCCATTTGGAAATAAGGCGTTTTCCATTTAAGCCAAGAAAAAGATAAAGTCCCGTAACGGCCAATAGGAATGGAAAAACAAAGGAAGCCAGGCCAAATCCTTTGTACATAAAAAAGTGACTTACATTGGCGCCAAATTTGTTCAGCAAGTTACTTGCTTGGGCATTGCGGTCCGCAAATTGTGAAAGCATACTCTGATCTTCTTGCCATGTGAAATAGAATGACATGAACGAGAAGAAAAGTGCAATGCTGAGAACTATCAAAAGACTACCAAAAATGATTTTGTTCTGCTTGGAAGGCTTAAATGACACTTTCTTTTTGGCAGTGGTAGTTTTTTTTGATTTAGATTTTGTTCTTTTTTTGGCCATCAATTCTTTTTAAGCGGGGCTAAGTTACAAATTTACGTTGCTACTGGTGGTCTTGGATTTTACTAAAAGATTTTGGGCACATAGATGATTAAACCAATAATGCTTGCTATCACGGACACTATCATAACGGCTCCGGCGGAAATATCTTTTATCAAACCAATTTTCGGATCTAATTTAGGCTGAACATAGTCACAGGCTTTTTCAATGGCAGTGTTCACTCCTTCCACACCCATCACCAAACCAATGGATAGGAGTTGTAGTATCCACTCAGTATTGGAGATTTTAAAATAAAAACCTAGCGCAGTGACTGCAAGTGCTATAACGAACTGGATCTTGATACTGGGTTCGGTCCATAGTAAAAGCATCATGCCCTTTAGGGCATATCCCACACTTTTGATTCTGTTCTGTAGAAAAGATTCTTTTGGCATCTATGATACTTCAAGTATTGTTATGATGATCATTACTGGCCAAAACGATACTTGGCACGGTGCCAAAAATACTAAAAAAACCTTCCCGAAGTCTGTTACGGGAAGGTTCTTATTTCAATGTTTATGACAATGTCCGTTACTTGTCAATTGAGCCGAGCACCCTTGACATAAAGCCGTTGAGGGCTTCTTTTTTTGGCGTTCCGTTTTTGATTTCCCCAGATACTTCGAGTGCTCCATAAATGTTGGAGATCAGCTCCCCGATCATATCCAGTTCTTCATCTTTTAAACTGGAAACTTCACAAACACTTTCCAAAGTGTCCGCTGTTTCCTGTAGATAATCCTCATCGTGCTCCTCGGCAAAATTGACCAATTGTTTAATTATGGGCAACTTCATTGATCAAGTCTTTTAAAACATCATACTTATTGGTCTGCACCTGATTCTTCAAAGCTCCATTGGAAAAAGCTGCAAAGGTGGGCAAGTTGTCCACGTTCGCCAGTTTTCTGGATTCTGGGAATTTTTCAGCATCGACCATTACAAACTTTATGTTCTCGTTCAAAGTAGCTTCTTTTTTGAACTTTGGCTTCATAATTCTACAGTTTCCGCACCAAGATGCGCTGTACTGCACCACTACGTTGTCATTGTTGGCAATGACCTCGCTTAGGTTGTCTTTGTCCAATTCTACAATCATAATAATTTAGTTTACGTGATTGGCCAAGTAATCGGAAACACCAGCTCTATCAGCATTCATGGCTTCTTTTCCTTCTTCCCAGTTTGCCGGACATACTTCGCCTTTTTCCTGTACGTGGGTGTAGGCATCTACCAAACGTAAAAACTCTTTTACGTTTCTTCCCAATGGCATATGGTTGATGCTTTCGTGGAATACGGTTCCTTCCTCATCAATCAAATATGTGGCTCGGTAGGTTACATTGTCACCTTCAACTACAACAGAATTGGTTTCCTCGTTGTAGTCTTCCTTCATTATGTCCAAGATGCCCAAAGCAGTTGCCAAGTTTCTATTGCTATCTGAAACAAGTGGGTAGGAAACCCCCTCGATTCCACCATTGTCCTTTTCGGTATTCAACCATGCGAAATGTACTTCGGCAGTATCACAAGAAGCTCCTATAACAATGGTATTTCTTTTTTCAAACTCACTTAGGTTTTGTTGAAAGGCAAAAAGCTCTGTTGGGCAAACAAAAGTGAAATCTTTTGGGTACCAGAAAAGTAAAACTTTCTTGTTTTCGGCTTTCGCTTTCTCTAAAATATTGATTTTGAATGTATCGCCTAATTCGTCGATGGCGTTTACTTCAATGCTTGGAAATTTTCTTCCTACTAAAGTCATTTATTGGAGTTTTTTTAAAATTCAGGTAGCAAAAATAGTGTGGTTTGACTGCTTTTACCAGCTAGAAAATTAATTTTTCTTATGGTTGGATAAGTCGTGACTATGCCGCAAAAATCGACCTTTATTATTGAGGTTGTGATAAAATTGAACATCAAATTTTATCAACTTCTCAAATAATTAAAGGAAGCTAAAAAGTAGATTGAAAATTTATTGACCGGTTGTTGTGGCCAGCTGTTTTATCTTGATTCGGAAAGCCGCAAAAAGCAATGTCATAATGGGGCTCAACCAATTAAAAACGGCATAAAGTGCATATTCGCCCACACCTACGCCAAGCACACCGCTGTGGTAGGCTCCACAAGTGTTCCAAGGTACCAAAACGGAGGTCACCGTTCCTGAATCCTCCAATGATCTACTAAGATTTTCTGGAGCCAGTCCACGTTCTTCGTAGGCTTTGGAAAACATTTTACCAGGAACCACTATGGCCAAGTATTGGTCCGATGCGGTTACGTTCAAGGCCAAACAACTTCCCACGGTACTGGCAAACAGACCAAAGGTGGTCTTTGCCAATTTTAGAAGTGATTCCGTGATACGTTCCAATGCACCGATGCCATCCATGATCCCTCCAAAGACCATAGCGCATACAATCAACCAAATGGTGCCGAGCATGCCTGACATTCCCCCAGATGAGAATAAATCGTTAAGAGCAGGATCATCGGTGGCAATTGCAGTATCCACAGTTATGGCATTTAAAATGCCTTTGTAACCTGATTCAAAATTTAAAGCTGTACCTCCGCCAATATTGGCGACAATTTCCGGTTGAAAAATAAGCGCGAAAACGCCACCCAATAAGGTGCCT
>NHBR02000098.1 GCA_002167435.2 Allomuricauda sp. TMED12 | reverse complement strand
TCGCCTTCCAAATTCTCTTTCTCGGTATCAAAAAGCTCTTTTCCTTTTTTGGAAAACCATAGTACTGCAAGATCTCTGGAATGGATTAGTTTTTCCTTTCTGCTAGTTTTTTCTTTAAGCTTTTCAGCTAGATTATTGATGGGCTCAAGCTGATTGAGTTGCTCTTGCGTTTTATCGATTTTGTTTTTGGCGCTACTAAGAGTTACGAAACTATTTCGAAGTTCAACATAAGTTGCTTCAGGCTTTTTATCCTCAAGCATATTAATCCTGATAAAGCCATCCAAATCCTCTAATACCTTAATACCAACAGTTTGATTAAAGAGCTTCAGAGCCTTTAATGATTTCATCCCCAATACAGCTATCAAACGCTTTGCATAACGAGTAGGGTAATCGTCAAAAAATTCAACTCTTTTTTTCTGGGTATTGCTATTGAACTCTTGCTCTAACCGATGTTTCCAAAGGTTTTTGTCATCAAATTTTGGAAAGTGATTCTCAATGGTCAAGGGTATGTGGGCTATACCATAACTACGTCTCATCTCGTTGCCTGAGAACCATCTTAATTGAAAGAGGGTTACCGTTTTTTGGTCTTCGTTCCCAAAGGAAGCCAATAATATAGAATAAGTGTCTTTATTCCGTAGCCGTTGGGCTGTTGCGCTACTGGCACCTTCTTTCAATATTGTACCATACGCACCCAATACATAGCTTTCCTCGGTACGGTCGCCTTTCTTCTCTGAGCCTGATGACTGATTGTAAAACCTGTCCTTTTTCTGTGGTACCAAAAGAGTCAATAGCGCATCTATAAAAGTTGTCTTACCGGAACCGTTGGCACCTGTAAGTAGTGAATTATTTCCTTTAGGCTCAATCCTTATAATTTCGTCATCAAATGTTCCCCAATTATAGACCTCAAGATAGTTGAGCCTAAATCCAGAGGTATCTGACCGTGTACTAAATAGACTCAACATATTCATTCAATTTGTTTTTAAATTCTTCTAGTGCATCTATGTTCACTTTTTCTTTAATGATTTTATGGATTCGGTATCGGGTATTGGGGTCATCGGAATCCACTCTTTTTATGTACCCCAGTTTTTCTATCCGCTTGATGTAATCTTCAAGCTTCTTTAAATAGCCAACCTTATCGTATTTTTCGGGAAGAAAAAGTTCTATCTGGTTGATTAATTCCTCATTATCAATAAATTTTTCCGACCCGGTGAAATCCAATGGGTTTGTTTCAAAATCTTCCAAAATCTGTCGTAATACCACCAAGAGTACAGAGGTTTCAAAACCTAGTTGTTTTCGTGAGACCAATCCTATGGTATTGTCATCATCATCAATGGGAAATTGTTTTAAAAAAGCATAGCCATCATTTTCCTTAATGATGAGCTCTAACCCTATTACATTAACATATTCTTGAATGGGTTTTCTATACAACAGCACGTCGTCCCAAACCTTGTCGTCACTATTTATCGTGCCCTTTAACAATCGTACAATTGCCAAGGAATATTCTTTTAGATTGGAACTCAAACTGTTCATTTTGTGATTATTATTTCTGGAATTCTTATTATTTTATTCGCTGTACCATCGAACAGGATTTGTGTTTCTTTATCACTATTGAAGGTATGCTTGAAGTTTTTCAGAATGCTGAAATATCCAAACACTTCGGGCAGTCCTTGGGTAACGCCACCATTGTCATCAATAATTTCGGCCAAAGAAGCCTGTCCTTTCTCTTCAAGGGTTCGAAGGATATTCGCATTCAAAACCTTTTTACTAATTTTTCGTTTTGCAGCTATTTTCTCAAACTGCGAAGATTGTTCAATGTCTTTCGGGACGACCAGCGGTCGTTGGCTGTATGTTCTATCTTTCTTCTTTTCTAGCGTGAGCTTCTTATCAAAATCCAGATTGATTTCCGGTTCATTTTCTAGTTCTATGGATATATCTGGTGATTTTGAAACCCTACTGGTTTGTATTAACAGGTTCTTTATTTCCGCCAAAAGTCTTTTGAGGCTTTCTCTTTGTAAAGAGTCGCTCTCCCTAATGATTTGACTGATTTTTTCAGCCATTTTATCATTTGCCCTATAGACGTGCTGGCCAGTCTCAAAAAGATTGTTTTTTATACCTATGAGAAAGTCATCATCGACCTCGATTTCCTTTTCCTTTAGCTTGCTTAACAATTCATCTATTAAACTGTTCCACTCGGTTTTTAGGCCTCTGTCTATGAGGAATTGCCAAAACGCATAGAAACTTTTTCCCTGATGGCTTTTTTTGAGCTTGTCAATGGCATCAAATGTAAATGACAGTACTTCTTTTTTGGACAGGTCTGAATCGGTATGCTTAAGATAAATTTCTTTTGAAATTTCTTTGAAGTTGATTTCAACTTCTTTGAAATCTGAAAGTAATTCTTTTGCAGTATCATTGATATTCTGAAACCTTGGAATAATTTCATATTCCTGATAGGTATCTACCTTACCGCTAATTTTTAACTCGTTGATTTCATTCTCAAGTTCACGCTTTTTCACTTCAAGGATTTCGATACGTTTTTCAACATCGTCATTGGTCCATTCAACAAGTTCTTTGAGCTGATTAAAGACTTCCTTGAATTTTGATTCGGTTCCTACAAACTCTTTTTTCTTAAGACTTTCCAACCAAATAAGGGTTTTAGTGGTGTGATTGGTAAGCTGATAATGCGGTGTGCCACTCTCATTTCTAAAACTGGTCAAGAAACCCAGTTGTGTCCATCGTTTAATGAGTTTTTTGGCTTTTACCTCATACGTATCTGCAAATTGAAGGTCGTTTTCCTCATCTTCTTCCAGTTCAATACTTTCAAGGTGGTCTGCAAGTTTGGTATGAATAAAATCGTAAGAATGGCTTTTGCCGGTATCTGGGAAAGTCGATAGTAGAAACAGCAGTATTAATTCCCGATTTCGGGATTTTAAAATCTTGACACTAGGTGCGTGTTCAAGAATTCTTTTTATTTCTTCTAACTCAAAAGTTCTCAAAATAGGTAAAGCACTTTCAAATTATCCAAAAAATAAAATTAATTGTGCCGAATAATGGTTGTGTTAAAGTTGGTTTAAATATAGCTGAATTTTGTTGAATATTAAAGTTTATAAAAATATAAAATCACAAACTAATAGTTTGTATATTTGAAAAAAAATAAACTACGATAACTTTGTGTGGTTTAAAAAAAGTTAAAAACAGAAACTATTAGTTTGGAAAAAGAACAAAAAATAAACCACCTTCTTAATTTACAGCCTCCGGGAGTTGTCTATTTAAGCTCATGGTTAACGGAAAATGGGTTCTCCACACAATTGCTTAATCGATATAAAAAGAGCAATTGGATATATTCCGTAGGTCCTGGAGCTTGGATGAGAGTGGGTGATATGCCTACTTATCAGGGAGCATTGTTTGCATTGCAAGAACAAGCTGACCTGAATATACATCCAGGAGGTAAAACAGCCTTATCCTTAATAGGAAAGGCCCATTATTTGGAGCTATCCACAAAACAAGTAACGTTATTCGGGGGTAGCGAAGAAAAATTGCCCGCTTGGTTTTCAAAATACGATTGGGAGGTAAAAGTAAATTACTTTAGTTCCTCCTTTCTTCCACCCAATATAGGGATGCAAGCTATAGAACAGGGAGCTTTTAATTTGTTGGTGTCCAACCCGGCGAGGGCTTTGATGGAATGCCTCTACCTAACGCCAAAAAAACAAGAATTGGTCGAGTGTTATGAAATCATGGAGGGGTTAAACAACCTTAGGCCAAACCAGGTACGTGAACTTTTGGAGGCATGCAATTCAATAAAGGTAAAACGATTATTCCTATACATGGCAGAAAAAGCCGGACACGATTGGTTTAAATATATGAGTTTGGAAAATATAGATCTTGGAAAAGGAAAGCGCTCCTTGGTAAAGGATGGTGTTTATATATCCAAATATCAAATTACTGTCCCTAAAGCATTGGAGAATTATGAGTAACTATAAGCAACAGGTTTCCCTATTGTTACAAGTGTTGCCGGAAGTGGCAAAAGAACCAGTTTTCGCATTGCATGGAGGTACGGCCATCAATCTGTTTGTACGGGATATGCCCAGATTATCTGTGGACATCGATTTGACCTACATTCCCATTGAGGACAGAAAGACATCTTTTAAGAACATTATTGAAAGTCTTGGCCAGATAAAAACTAAACTCGAAAAAATTCTGCTGGAAGCTACAATTACCCTTAAAGAGGAAACATTGAAGCTTCAAATCACGACCGTAAACGCACAGATAAAATTGGAAGTGAACCAAATCAACAGAGGAATTATGGATGATACAGTAACGCTACCACTATGCGAAAAGACCCAAGAGGAATTTGATGCTTTTTGTGCCATACCTGTGGTTCCTTTAGGTCAGTTGTATGGTGGAAAAATCTGTGCTGCATTGGACCGTCAGCATCCTAGGGATTTGTTCGATGTAAAATATCTGTTGGAAAATGAAGGATTTACCGAAGAAATCAAAAAAGGTTTCATATTGTTCCTTTTGTGCAGTAATCGCCCCCTTCACGAAATGTTGCATCCCAATTTTATCGACCAAAGAGAAACCTTGGTCAATCAATTTGAAGGTATGAGTGAGGAACCCTTTACCTATGAAGATTTTGAAAAGACCAGAGGGGAATTGATAAAAACAATCCATCAAAATCTAACAGACAAAGACAAGGAGTTCTTATTGAGTTTTGGAGAAGGAACACCCAATTGGGATATTTATGATTTTGAACGGTTTCCTGCCGTCCAATGGAAACTACAGAACCTTACAAAACTAAAAAATGGCAATCCAGAGAAGCATGAAAGTTTTGTTGCTTCACTGAAGAAAGTATTGTATTGATTATAATATATAAAGTACATGGGTTATTATAAAATTTTGTTACTAAATGGGTTGATTTAATATTTAACAAATTTTATATTTGTAGGGTCAGAAAGTAAAGCAATTTACTTTGAGTTCATTTAAGTATCGTCAACAAATCGGATAACAGTTGTTTCTTGAAAGCTGTAACTGATTGATATATAAAGCATTGTGTAGTAGGGTTCAAACTCTGCCACCCCGACCAATCTAGCAATAGATAAAAATAAAAGCACTGTTAATCAATTGATTTTCAGTGCTTTTTTCGTTTTATGCATTTATCTGATATCATTTAAGACCTAATAATAGGTGTGCAATCCGGTGTGCAACTATTCGCTTGAATAGTCCTATCTTTAAAGAGCTTTTGGATATGATTTGACTTTCGATTCAACATTATTGTTTAACCAAAGTCATTCAAAATGAAAGCAAAAAACACATTCGCGGTAAGCTTCTTTACCAGAAAATCAAGGAGCGTTGCAAATCAATTGTCCATTTATGTCCGCATTACCGTGGACAAAAAACGATCTGAAATCAGTCTCAAACGTACTGTATCCATCAAAAATTGGGACAATACAAGAAATAGGGTCAAGGGAAGTTCAGTTCAGATTAGGGAATTGAATGCTTATATGGACAGTGTCTATGGTGCCTTGTTGGTATGCCATAAGGAACTATTGGAAGCACATAGGGTGGTTTCCGCCGATGCTATCAAATCGCGTTATCTCGGTGAGGATGATCATAGCAAAACTTTAAAGGACCTCCTCAGTTACCATAATGAGAAAATGTCCGTAGTATTAAAACCAGGTACCATGAAGAACTACTACACCACGGAAAGGTACTTGTACAGATTTTTATCCAAAGAAAGGAAAGTGAGCGATGTCTTTCTCAAACAATTAAATTATGCCTTTGTAACAGAATTCGAACATTTCTTGCGTAATCATCGGGATTCTAAAAAAAAGCTCTCATTGGGGAACAATGGGGTTATGAAGCATCTGGAAAGGTTCAAAAAGATACTCAATCTCGCCGTAAAATTAGAGTGGATGGAAAAGAGTCCCTTCAACCAGTTTCAATTAAAGTATCATAAGTATGATAGAGAATTTTTGGACGAAGTGGAACTAGAATTATTACAAAACATTGGGCTGAAAAATGAACGTTTGGAGAAGATAAGGGACTGTTTTGTGTTCGCCTGCTATACAGGGCTGTCCTATGTAGATGTAAAGGACCTGAACAAGGAAAACATAATCAAGGGCATTGACGGAAAGCAATGGATCAGCACCAAACGGGAAAAGACGGACAAACCTGTCAAGGTTCCCTTGATTCCCCAAGCAAAGGCGATTTTGCAAAAGTATCATGATATCAATAGGACTGGACCGACAGTGGGGCTATTGCCCATAAGCTCGAACCAAAAGACCAATGCTTATCTAAAGGAAGTGGCCGCAGCATGTGGTATTAAGAAGCATTTAACCTTTCATGTGGCCAGGCATACTTTTGCCACAACAGTGATGCTCAGCAATAATGTTCCCATTGAAACGGTTTCCAAACTTCTGGGACATACCAAACTTTCCACAACCCAAATTTATGCTAGGGTAGTGGAATCCAAAATAAGCGAGGATATCGATAACCTTTTGGATCGACTTAAGGCTACAAAACGTAAAAAGACCCAGGAGAGTTGAAATTTTGGATTATATTTTTTTGTCAACCAATTATACTTTTTTTCTGCTCTTAATTTCGTATTGTGGATTTTGAAAGAAGCTCCGGAAAGTTTGGAGAACCTTTTAAGAAGAGGAATCCCATGTCAATCATTGTACCTTGAACTTCTATGCGTCAATTCTTTGTAAATTGACATTGCGTAAAAACCATAGTTTTTTTAAGGTTTTTGTGCAATGGAAAGTCTTTGGATTTATCTACCTTCCATCATTCCCCTCCCAAAACTTTTTTAAGAAAGAAATTCCAATCAAAATTTATCATGGAGGCATTCATGGTAAATGCCAGGGATTTACAATGAAAAGGCCAACCTAATTCTGACTAGTTGTAGGTTCTGTAATGTTTGTAGCGATAATAAAATCAAAAGGAATTTTCGTTGGTTCGAACAAAGAGGCTTTCAATGAGTGGCGACAAGTTGGTGCTAACACCAATCATCCAAATCTATAAGGTAAATAACCTGAACAAAATCATATAAGAAGGTCATTTAATTGACTCTTTTGTCCGATAAAACCAAAAAATGTTATGGCCGACCAATAAATCGCATCCATCCCATTTCTAGTTCAATGAGAACCAAACAAGTTATTAATAACTAAAAATTCAAAAATTATGAGTACGAAAAATCAATTCATTCCAGAACATCCCAATGGTAAAATTGTACATATTAAAACCGAGCAAGACTTTCTAAAGTATCTCGAAAAAGAGGATTTACAGACATTGGGCAATTCATTGCCGGATGATCAAAAAGTACACGACCTGTTCCCTTTTTATATAGAATATGTTGAAGAAAAGACCATTCATATAACTGAAGACGAAGTATTTGATTCGACGGCAAAGATTTTCAAATGTGACCGGCTTTCTTTTGAGGGGGGCAGTATAACATCTTACGTGCATTTAGTGATAGATGCAGGCACTACTGAATTGATAACACCCAGTAAGAAAAATGACTATCAAATCATGGTAGCGGGAACTAATGGTAATGATGGAGTAACGGTTACCGTGGATGGGCCTCCAGGAAAGAAAGGACCAGATGGAGACAACGAGACGAATAAAAAGGGTGGTGATGCTAAGAATGGAAAGGCTCCTACGGGAAAAGGCGGCACTGGTGGGGATGCATACAATGGGGGCGATACACCGCTATCCAAGTTGACTTTGGGTACCATTTCATTGAAAGGTACGGATGTACTCACCGTAATCGCTCAAGGTGGTAGTGGGGGAAATGGCGGCAAAGGCGGCAAAGGCGGCAAAGGGGGCAAAGGGGGCAAAGGCGGTAATGCAAGTTCTACCAGTTGTTCAGGTTATAACGGTGGTAAAGGAGGCGATGGTGGCGATGGTGGTATTGGTGGTGATGGTGGGGCGGCCGGAAGTGGAAGCAAGGCAAATAACGAGATGACAATTTTGATCAACACCAATGCCGATAAGGACAATTTGTCTGCTATCAAAAATTATGGTAAAAAAGGAAAAGTCGGGCTAGGCGGGGACCCGGGTGATCCAGGAGATTTGGGACATGGTGGTACAGGATCGGCATGTGGTGGAAACAAAGGGCCTGATGGAGTTGATGGAGGTAGCGGAACCCAAGGAACCGATGGTGCTATTGGTAGTGATGGAACACCGCCCCCTCTTAGTGTTAAAATTAAAAACCCCTCTTAGAATAATTCAAAAACTTTGAGACCCTATGGAACGTTTTAGTGCTTGTGAAACATTGTCCAAAAATCAGGTATCCGGAAATAACCGATTCAGTATCGAATACCTCAGCGTTTCTTCTTTTGAAGAAGCCAAAATATTGTTTGGCAAAATCTCAAAACAAGAGCGTTTATGGCGAGGGGAAAAGTATTTCAATGCCATACTTAAATCATCGCGGTCGCGACTTGGGATTGGAGAGCACGATAGGGCGGAAGCCTACATTTTTGGCAATGGAGCTTTTCCCGAAGGCGATAAAAAATCACATGAACGCCATTTTCCGATACCTGTAAAGGTAATGACCATAGATGAGTTGTACCTATCGCCGTTTGAAGTACTCGATCTCAGCACAACTGCAGAAGAGTTTCCCTGGGATGTTGGTCATAGGGAAATCTATGTGTACCTAGTGGTTAAAAAATTGATGATCAGTCCTGAATGCAAGCTTTTGGTCAAGGATAATGTGTTTGTGATGGATTGCTTGCAAGCAATGGGAAACCACTTAAAGGGAAAGCAGGCCATCATCGAACTTCGAGGAACCAATTCAAAACAACCCGGTACTTTGGAAATTGAAACCTCCATGAACAGGACTAAAAAAAATGGTGAAAATGGAAGGGATGCTGACCCATTGAAGCAAGAATCGACACCGCTTGGTACAAGATGGGTTCAGGGTACTATTAAAAACAAAGGTCAAAATGGGACTGATGGGGAAAAAGGCTTTGATGGTACCAAAGGAGTCAATGGAGGGATGCTTTTATTGTCGGATATCCGGTTTGGACAGCTAAACGGATTTTTAAACAACAGCATTAAAATAGTCGCAAGGGCCGCATCGGGATTGCCCGGAACCAATGGAGGTTCTGGTTCGAATGGAGGGAATGGAGGTAATGGAGCCTCGGGAGCCTTGACAACCTTTGGCTTGGTTGAAGGTTGTGAAGGCGGTTCCGGAGGCCGTGGCGGTGATGGGGGTAAAGGGGGGAAAGGAGGTAATGGGGGACTTTGTAGCGACATCTTTGTTTCAATTCCTCACCGAAAATCCCACATTTTCGACATCCAAACTTTTGAATCACCTGGTGGCAATGGAGGAATCGGGGGAATAGGAGGAATAGGAGGCAAAAAAGGAAGAAGTGGAGACTATTACAATGACAAAAATGCCCCTTTACGATCCAAGGACGGTAAAGATGGGGCAAAAGGTGTGAGTGGTTCAAACGGGAAAACGAGGCCTGCTCCAAAGATTCATATATATGAAAACAACTGATTAAATGAACTAAGTAAACTGAGAATTATGATAAACGATTTTTTTACACTCGAAGTTGTAGAGGACATAAACGATGAAAATGAGAACAAAGTTGGAATAGATATCATTACCTACAGGTATCTGAAATTGCGAAACACCAAGAATTTACAGGACTCCAATACGTATTCGGTGACCGTGAAGCACCGCATTTTCGTCAATGGTTCCGGGTGGAAACCCAATGCGGATTACCAAAGTAAGGGATTTACCAATTATCCAATTATGTTGACCGTTAAATCCGGAATATTGGGTATTAGCGATACTGAATCCAAAATATTCATCAAGAGAATATTTCCAAAGACCATTAATGCCACTGTGGAACAAAGCAATAACCTTTCAACGGGAGATTCAAAATCACAAACAAAGGAGATCTCCTCCGGTTCCAGTTCATCGAACGTGAACACATTTGGAATCAATGTAACCGGAGGTTGGTTCGGTGATGGGCCTGTGGCCACAATTTCCCTGGACTACTCCCATAGTTGGGAGAACAGTCATAGTCATGGCTCGAGTGTTTCCAATGCCAATGCAAGGGACATCCAGGCCGCATCGGGGGATGAAATGAGCGTGAAAGATTGGTCTGCCTACTCCTCCATACTCAATATCGACAATTCGGATACCAACTATATCGGTGAAGTGGCCCAATGGAATTGGGGACAAACCTTTCCATGGAATATATTTGATTACAATGAACCATCCTCAGGAACTGATATACTATTACCCCAGGACGTTGAGGCGCGTTTGCTTTATTCCAAAGAAATAGCGGACAAACAATATGAGAATATTTTGCTGCCACCCAGTGAACTCGCTCTTTTTGGCCTTGATTTTACCATGGCCGCTGAATGGCAAGTAACTTTCCCTTCCCCACTAACATCCATCGAACAATTGAAATTTCAACACGAGGTGCAGATAGTTCGTGGCAATCATCAAATGACAAGCTCAGGTCCAAACAGTCCGGCATCACTCGTGACATTAATAAAGCCGGGCAATCTGAATACCTTTCAACAAACAGATCCAGTGGATATTGGAAAATATTCCCTGATTCCTTTATTGGAAGGTCAGCGTACCGGGAGAGGATTGGGTTTTCAAAAAAACCTTTTTGATATAGCCCCGGCCAATCCCGCAACAGAGTTCAAAATAAGATCTAGGGGAAATGATTTAATGGTTACGGGTTCAGGTTTTGGTCCCTCTATGTCGGCGTTGTTCAAAAAGGGCTATACAGGTTCCGGTGCAATTTTAAAAATCGCATTTAAAGTTGCGGATTTGCGCACCCAGTATGTCCTGAACCTTAAACATTGGATAGGTTCGGCCGGAGGTAGTGTTGTTTTGGAGTGCAAGATCAATGGGAATACAACAAGAATCAATGATCTGGATATGGAAGGACAAGGTTCATCAAACAACCTCAGCCAATTGGATCTTCGAAATTTTGATTTGAAGTCACCGAATTTTCATGACTATTTGGTCTTGGGATGGAATGAAGCGGTAATCACAATCTTACCACAGGATTCGGCCGTTGAATCAGAGTATGTAATCTCCGCTTTGTCCATTGAAGGATAAAAAGTCAGGTCTTTTGTCATGCATGCAAAAAAGAAAACGGATAACAGATGTGTTTGGGAAAGAAAAAAAAGCAAAAATTAGGTGAAGATGAAAGTTTGGCAAAACCCAAGCTGAAACGTTCCGCAAGCCAGCTTGGACTTGTGGACACAAATAGTTTTGACGGTGATGAAGTTCTGACAATCCCTCGAAGAAAGGTGGTAAAGGAAGACGTTTCCAGCCCGGAATTAAAAAAAGCAAAGGTCGAAGAAGAAAATGAAGACGAATTAACTGGAGGTGGATTATCGGATGAGGTAGAGTATGACCATAGTGTTATTGGGATTTTTTCTCGAGAAGCTTACGAAACAAGCATGGGTGTCAATTGGCGTAACCAAATGGAACCGAATACAGATAGGCTTGCTACAAAAATTTCCAAAAAAAGAGTTGATGCAAAAGATCAACAAGGTCTTTTTGATCGCCAAAATAGGACCAAAGAATCTGCTTATGGAGATCAGATCAATGCTCTCTTTAAAAATAAAATGATTCCACATGTAATAGCTGTAATTGAGGGAGAAACCGAAGAGGAGCCCATAACACTAAAAACCAAAGTAAAGGAAACTGAATTAAGTCTCAAGTATGAGCGAAAAGAGTATAAAAAAGGATTAAAAATTACTAAAAGAGGTGAAAGGCAAATTGAATCTGCAGAACCTAGACAGCATTTGACTGTTTATGTCAGGGATGATATGACAGATGTTTACTCAGTTTCAACTGTCGAGATTCCTAGATCTTATAAGGGTGAAAAAAGAAAAATGAAAGCTGTGGCAATAGATTATGAAACAACAGATGGCAAGAAATACAGAACTCTTGTTGTCCATATAAAGAATGATTACGCTAGTGGTAATAAACAAGTCAGACAGTCACATGAAGCATTTAAGGCTTATGCAAGGGATGTGGCAAGCAAAGAAGGAAGAGTGGTTACAGGCTATATTGGAGACACAAACTATGACAAGCCATTTTATGAACGTTCCGTTCCTTCAATGGGAGGCTATTCTTCAAGTGGGGAGCACATAAATCCAAGAGCTAGTGCTAATAACACAAGAGACACCAATTATATGCAACATATACCATTGGATGATCAAGCAGACGAATATTCTGTTCGTCAACCATCGACTTTGAATTATGTTTTTCCAGAAACAGGTTCTGTAACGGATCATCCTAGTATATTAGGTTATACTGCCCATAAAAAAAGATTGAAGGGCAGAAATTCAAAAGTCAACCCGAGCTACTACGATTTTGAATTAGGGGAGTTTACTTAACGTGGTTATCATATTGAACACATTTCAATCCTTGACCTTATAGGGAACACTGTCATACTTGTTATAGAGCTGTTCAAATCGACTTTGGTCGAATGGCTTTTCCTCCAGCACCTGTTTCAGGCCTTTGAAAAAGCCCTCACGTCCCATGGAGGGATTAAAGAACAGTAATACCTTGACAGGGCTGTCCGTATCGTTCTTGAACCCGTGCACGGTGAACTTGGGGATATGTACCATGGTTCCTGGCATCGCCGTGTGCTGGGCATCCTTGGCCGTTACCGTCAGATTGCCCGAGACCACGATGAATAGCTCTTCCATAAAGCGGTGATAGTGCAGGTCCGCCCCCATGCTGTGTGGGGCAAGCTCGATCTGGTATACCCCGAACTGATCATTGGTCATGGCACTGGTGATCTTGAGCAATACGTTGCTATTGTGTATGCCTATACGTTCTCCATTGTCCGGGGCAATGATCTGTGGTCTTCCCTTGAGTTCATCGCGCAGGTAATCAGAGTTTTTCTTTTGCATGTTCTAGGCCTTTAAAGTGTTCCTCAATGTCTTTTTTTGAACTTTGAAGGACCGATCCCGAATCTTCAAAAGTGGTTCCATAAATGCTAAAGCTGTTCACACGATCAATGCCCATAAAGTTCAAGATACCTTCCAAATAGGACTCCACGCCGTCAGGTGACTCCCCATTGATGGGCGTTCCTCCCCGGGCCACTATCACATGTGCCATTTTGTTTTCCAGTAGCCCTTTACGGATATAAGTCTTGGGGTCATAGGCAAAGGTTCTGTTGATGCGGATCACATGGTCTATGTAGGCCTTCAATGTACTTGGCACCCCGTAGTTGTAAACCGGGGAGCCCAGCAGGATCTCGTCCGCTTTTTCCAGTTCGCTGATCAGTTCGTCGGATATGTCCAATTCCTCTGTTTCCTTTAGCTCTTGGGCAAAGGCATTATAGGTCTTATGGGTCAGATGCGGTGGTTTTGTTCTTTCCAGGTCACGGCGTACCACCTTACCTTGAGGATGGGCCGTTTTCCACAATTGTTCAAAATGGTCAGCCGCTTGGCGGCTGAACGAACCCACTAGATTGAAACTGGAATCAATTCTTAAAAGTGTTTTCATGTTTTTGTTTTTTTATAAGACCATCGACCCTTAACAAAAGTGACGGATATGTCGGTTTTTTCATTGAATTGCTCTCGAATCTTCAAGTTGACGGATCTACCAGGTTCAATTCAGGTCCAGTTGGGTCAGTGGGGCATCGATCTTGCTTTCCACGGGGGTCGAATTTCTTAGGTGCAGGCTGCGCAACTTTTCTGGATCCACAATGGAATAGATACGATCGATCTTTTGCTGTTCGTTGAAATGGAAGATCACGCAACTGAGTATCTTTTCCTTGTTCATGAACCACAGTGCTGGTTGGTGGTTGATATAATTAAACTCGTATTCCTTGTTGTGGAGGAACTGGGAGTGTACATAGTGCATGAGCAGTGCCGTACCGGACTTGCCTTTGGTAATGCGCGTTACCACTTTTACACTGTTGCCGCCGTCCGCCATGACTGCGATATCATCCGTGAAGAGTGCCTCCAGTTTTTCGGTGTCCCCCTCCATGAGGGCAAGGACATAGGGGTTCATGCAATCCTTTGGGGGCAACTCTTTGTTGACCGCTGCTTTGGAAAGTTTTGTTTTTGCCCTCGAATACAGTTTTCTGCAGTTTTCCGGGGTCATATCGAGTACTTCGGCTATTTCATCGTGCTTGTAGTTGAAACTTTCCCTGAGCACGAACACCGCCCTTTCCTTGGGGTTGAGTCCCTCGAACAGTACCATGAGGGAATAATTGGCCACTTGTTTTTGTACCAATGCCGAGTCTGCCCGTTCCGTGGCGATGGGATCGGGAAGCCAGACCCCGTACCTACTGAATTTTTGGGATCTTTTCTTGAAATTGATGGATAGGTTGATCACGGTCTTGATCAAATACTGCTTTTCGTTCCTGATGTTCGACTTATCCAGGTTGATATACTTTTCCATGGTATCCTGCACCAGGTCCTTGGCATCTTCCAGGCTCCCTACAATGTTGTAGGAATAGGTGAGAAGGCTTTGGTAGAAGGGTTCTTTCATAAGGTTGTGGTTTGTCCTTTACAAAAGGACAAACGGGGATGGAAAAACGTGACGGCAATGTATGTAAATATCTATGATATCCTTAAACCAATCTCAAAGAACAAGGCTTTATTGCATGGAGCGAGCTTATGGATTTCCTTTGATGCGAGGGTAATTATCAATGAGTGCCTCAGTAACGATTTTGGCCTTCGCGTCACTGGTCCTATCGAAGTTGATGGTACGAGTGGAAAGGTAGTTTTTGAGCAGCATATCCACCTCGGTTTTCTCCAGATATCCATGATCGGATAGATTGCCTAAAACGGTACCGTACCGATGAGATTTGAATCCATCTTCCAACATATCCAAAATATCAATTAATTGTATAAGGTATTTAAGTTGTCTGCTATCCGGAGCCGAAGGCCCGTTGCCACATCGGCCTGTTTGGCATAGGTGCCCCAAGATTTGATGATGGAGTTGATTTCCTTGATGATCTTTTCCCCTTTCTTGATATTGTTGTCATGGGCAATGGTCATCAGGTCATCGGCCGTGATCTTGAGTCTTTTTCCATTGACGCTCAAGGTCTGTTGGTTTACCCAGTGGTTCGTGGGGTCAAAGGCGAAACAGAGGTCAAAGGCAGGGGCCAATTGCCATTTTTCATTCTTTTTCAAGAGAAACGAAAAGTTCTTGGTGTGGTCGTCATAATTGGTGGCCAGTACATTGAAGACCATCCTACGGAACATTTGTTCCGCTTCCGGATAGCTGAGGCGCATGGATCGCATGGTCTGAAATACCTGCTCGTAACCATAGCCGAACATATCATTGAAATCATAGTGCTGTATCCCGCATAGGGAGAGTACATGATGTTTTGTATTGCCTTCACGGTCAAAGCGTTTGGTCATAAAATGGGCCCGGCCATTTTCTTCCAATAATCGACTTTCACTGATGGTTATGCCACAGTCCTTGGCCATCAGGTAGTAGGCATACTCGACCCGGCCCCAACCATGGCTTTCACCGAACTGTTCACCGCTTACCCCATCCAACTTTATGAGCCAGTGTTCAAAACCCTTGGGCACATTGGCCTGTCCCGAGCGTACTTCCTCGGTCTTGGGATGATAGGCGATCACGGCCTTTGGGCGTGCTCCCCCTGCTGAGGTTCCAATTTTTAGGATGTCCATCATGGCCTTCTCATCTTCCCGCTTCAAATTGGTCAAAAAGGATTCCCTTTGGTTGAGCATTTTTTGGGCAACTTCCACCAAACTGTCCATTTCCAAGGAAAAACTTCGGGTACCGCTTTTGATCTGTGCCGGTTCGAATTCCAAGGCCCCCATCCCGCGTTTCCCGATAAAGCATAGTTTTTCTACAGGGTTCATGCTGTTTTCGGGTCTTCCCTGCTGCGCCAACCAAATATTGATCAGCTTGTTCCCGTATTTGTCAGGAAGGGCATCGGACAATAGGCCGGGCAGGCCCTTGAAGGTGTCCTCGGTTTGATCTTTCCCTTTTCGAAGTTCCGGGAAGCTGTAAATTCTTTGCCCTTGGGAAATGGGCATTTTTAAAGGGGAAAGGTCCCAGTTGTTTTCCAAGAATTTTGGGCTGTATTCAAATAGGCCCAGCTGTCTGATTTCATCCCATCGGACGGCCCCGGCCAATTCCCCCCAGATCAGTACTTCTGCCACATCTACCATTCCCAATCCTCGTTTTCACCTTCTGGGGCGGTTTTGTTCCTAATCCGTTGCCGTTGCTGTTTTTTAAGCTTGGCATATTCCAAAGGGCTTATTTCATCCGAGTATTCAAAATTGTCCAGAACGGGCAAACGGTCCAGAGCCCGCAGGATTTGGAGCAGACTGGTCAATGAAATGGATTCCCCGTTCTCGATCTGGCTTATGGTCCAACGGTTCAGGCCTGCCGATTCGGATAATTGTGCCTGTGTTTTGTGCTGTTGTTGGCGCTCATGCTTGAGGTAGTTGCCAATCTGTTGTACGATGGCCGCATCAGACATTTGAACCCAATTGATGTTGGTATTTCCCATCATTAACTTGTTTTTATGCTTTTTACGTTGGTATTTACCAACAAAACTACAAATAAAAAATAATATTGACTGTTAAAAATGTTGGTATTTACCAACATTAAGTCATTATATAGCTATTAGTGTTGGTAAAAACCAATAATATATAAAATATATGATACTTTTTGATGCAGTGGGTCAAATCCTATGCAGAGGAGAAGTGGGTGATATATACGACCGGATACTTTAGGGGACAATACCCGGTTGACCCGCCGTTACATGGAGGCTGGCTTTACTTTTTTAGGCATGTTCAAGCTCTCCGAGACCATTGGGTTGCCACCACATTATCAAGGGGTGCCGGTATGCCTTTTTGAAATAGACCTGATTTCTTAAGACCGCTTATTGGGTCATCTGGAAGATTTTACCAAATTTACCGTGTGACCTGCTCCTATGAAAAGATATACTACCCTGAATAGGGGACTGAAATTGGTCATGATCAAAACAGAAAGCAATGAAATTCAGATATGCACGACATACCGATGATCTTGAACGGATTACAGATTTTTATATTCGGGTCATGGGTTTTCAGGCACTGGGCAGTTTTAAGGACCATTCCCGTTACGATGGGGTATTCCTAGGCATACCGGGACGGGACTGGCACCTGGAGTTCACGAAGTCCGATGACAGGGCCGATCACCGACCGGATCGGGATGATCTGATGGTCTTCTATATGGAGGATGCCATGGAACTGGAAACCATCCGGGATAGGGCCGTGGCGGCACAGGTGCCCATTGTGGTCCCCAAGAACCCCTACTGGAGAGACAATGGGGTGGAACTTACCGATCCCGATGGCTTTGGTATTATCCTGACTCTGGAAAAGAAATGATTTAAATTACTTGGTATGGTTTGCATCGACAATGTCTTTTGTTTTTTCATTTCTTAAGCTGGCTCAAGGCTGGGGACTGTTTAATGTAATAAACTTGTACCATCACGGGTTTTGTCCCGACCAAATAACATCACATGGAAAACAACAAGTTGAGGAGACACAGGGATATTTTGGAGAACCTTTACGGGCTCTGGGAGGAAGTGGGCCGCAAAGCGGAACTGCTCAGAAATGAACACGGGCTGCGCTTTATCAGGCAAGAAGGGTTATGGCCCGATCTGATGTTCGGGCTGCATGACGGTTTTGGGGAGTGGGAAGCGCTTAAGGAAGGTGCATGGATAGGAAAGTACCCGGTAGCCATGGCCCTGGGTGAAAATGCCGATTTGGAAGCGAAATTGCTTGCCCTTGGGTTTAACAAGGCCTCCACGGTGCGTTCCATGTGCTGGGACTCGAAATGGATGCCAGGGCCAAAGACCCATTTGGCACGGATAGAACGGGTGGACAATAAGGAGAAACTTGCTGATTTCGCACACATCGCCTCGGTCAGTTTCGGTTATGAGATCTTGCCGATAATGTTCCGTCCCTTTTTGGAGGATACCGGAAAGATCAGGATGTACATACAGGAACATGGGGGCAAAGCGGTGAATTGTGGACTGCTGTTTTTCGATGAAGAAGGTGGGTGCGGTATCCATATCATTGGTACATTGCCCGATCATCGCGGGCTGGGTCTGGGACGTTCGATGACGGAATACCTGTTGAAGGAGGCCATTGGACTTGGCCCTTCGCATATAGGGCTTGTGGCCTCCGAAGGTGGTGCCCGAATCTATTCCAAAATGGGATTTGAGCTCGTAGGCCATATGGTGACCTATCGGTTCGACCCATCCATTTCCCATCGGTAGGACTTACTTTTCTTAAGCTATCTCATGCCCTTGACCTTTCTGTTGGTTCAATGTATTGTAACGCTTGCCCCATTGGTCCAAGGCCAGGAAGATGTCCTCCAGGGAATCCCCCAGTGGGGTAAGATGATATTCCACACGGGGCGGTACCTCTGCATAAACCTTTCGTACCACTAATCCATCCTCTTCCATTTCACGTAATTGTGCGGAGAGGGTCTTGTCCGATATGGGCTCCAATTGGGTCTTGATGTCCTTGAACCGTAATTGGCTTCCGTTTCTTAGCGCCTTATAGATCTTCAGTTTCCATTTTCCGCCAAGGATGGAAAGGGAGGTCTCCACGCTGCAGTCCGAAACCGACTTGGGTTCACAATTGATGGTGGATAATCTGCTATAACTCATTTTTTTTTTGATTTTTTTTCGGTTACAAGGGTTTGCAAGTCAACATTCCAAACGGTGTAGGTAGTTACTAACCCTAGTGTAAGTTATTGTTTTACAACGAATTGTACTATAGGTTTGTTCCAAAATTACAACAAATGAACAATAAAATTCTTATTACGGGAGGTTCCTCTGGCATAGGCAAGGGAATCGCCGAACATTTTTATGAACGTGGATGGGATGTCCTGATCACGGGTAGAAACCTGTCAAAACTTGAAGCTGCGGCAGCTGAAATGCCCGGTATCCAGACCATGGAATACCACAGTTCTGATGAAGGACAATTGGCGGATATTGTGGATTTTATCCAGGATTATTGGGAGGCCAGGCTCGATATCCTGGTCAACAATGGTGGACATGTGACCATTGGCGGACTTGAAGGCCTGGAGGCCGAACCGCTTATGGACATGTACAGGGCCCATTTGATCGGGCCGTCACTATTGACCTCCAAATGTCTGGAGTTCCTCAAAAATACAAGGGGACAGGTACTCAATGTAACGAGCAGCCATGGGATAAAGGCCTATCCACAGACCACGGCCTATGCCTCGG
>NHBR02000097.1 GCA_002167435.2 Allomuricauda sp. TMED12 | reverse complement strand
TAAAGGCTTCCGGAACCCAACCCTTCTTTTCTTCGGCGGGAACTTTTCTTGCTAAAGCAAAAGCAAAGAAAACACCGATCAACAATGCGATTACAGGGCTTCCCAAAAAGCCAAGAATTTTGAACACCCAGCCCTCACCCAAGGGATGCGTAGGGTAATCAGCAACAGATTTCATAGCAATAAGCACAATCGGTACAAGCAAGGGCAGGAAGGCTTGAAAAGGTTTCACTGCAGATGGAATCGTCTCTTTTTCCTTCTTTACTTCAACCGTTTCGGTTTCGTTTAAAGATTTACCAATAAACCGCGCCCAAAAATAACCTGAAACAGAAACTGGGATGGCAACCAATAGTCCAAAGACCAAAACCATTCCCAAATCAGCATCCAAAATAGCTGCTGCAGCCAAAGGTCCAGGTGTAGGTGGGACAAATACATGGGCGGAATACAAGCCTGTAGCCAACGCAATGGCAAAAACCAAAGCCGGGATTCCTGTTTTTTTACTGATAGCCTTGTTTATTGAAGAAAGAATAATGAAGCCTGAATCACAATAAACCGGAATAGAAATTACAAATCCAGCGAGATTAATTGCCAAGGGTGAACGCTTTAAACCAATCAATTTTAAGATACTATTGGCCAAAACTTGAGTGCTTCCCGTTTTTTCAAGATATATGCCAATCACTGTTCCGAATGCAATCACCAAACCAATTCCCGAAAGCGTTTTTCCAAAGCCTTCGGCCATGGTTGCCATAATATCCTGTGGCGTAATTCCCAATAAAAATCCAGAAGCTATCGCAGCGATGGTCAGCGAGAATATGGGATGCATCTTAAATTTTACGGTAGCAACAATAATAAAGAGGACAACGACACCAAGGACTAGTATTTCCATAGTTAATTTTTAGTACTATATCCCCTAAATATAAGCTAATATTCCTACTTTGGTCCTATGAGGCGAACCAACAAGGAACTTCTGGCAAAAGGAATAAAATCCTTTGGATTTACCGTGCTTGCCATGTTTATGGGGCCATTTTTAATTTACGAAGCCTTTAAAAATGAGGGGCATCCCTTCTACTGGCCCGTATTGATTGTAGGTATTATCTGTGCTATTTTGGCCATCTATTTAGGATTTAGATCGGTGCGCATTGTAATGGAGGCCGTTTTTGGAAAGAAATCCAAAGATTAGTTACCTGCACTGGGCGGCCTGTTTTTCCATTTATTGGTGAGTTGGGCATAATCATAGTCCAAGACCGATTTTTGCCGCTCCAGCCTACTGGCTGCAAAAGCCCGCTGCAGAATATCCTCAATCAAGTAATCTTCATGTACTTCCTCAGGAAGAAACTCTTCCTTTAAACTTATTTTAAACAAGCTTGCAGTAGTATTGTACCAAAATGCTCGCCAACCACTCCGCAGGTCCTTTACTAAATCAAATGCCGTAGTACCAGTCTGTCTATGTATCAATTTGACCAAAATCTGTCCCTCGGTTCGGGTGAGTTTTTTCAACTCTTCGGAGAATTCACCTTCAATATATTTTTGCACCTTACGGGTATAGCGTTTTTGATGTCGTCGCTTTTTAATATGTTGAAGGCTATCGTTGAGTTCCACCAATCGTTCGGCTGCCAACTTGGCATAAGGGTATACCTTCAAAGTTTTTCGCCGGAGAATGTAGTAGCGTAATTTATCATTACGGTTGGCAAACTCCAATTTCCCAAAAATATAGACTTCATCCAGTTCTATGGAACTCATCAAAATGGAGTCCCCTTCAAACCTTACATAATAATCCTCTATGGAATCGTTGGCAATAGAGTCCCTAGAGCTTACGGAATCCTTTTGGGGTTCCTGAGCGAGCCCAAAGGCAGTAATTGCCAGAAAAACAGCAAGAAAACAGTTACGTAGCATAACATTTCTTTCGCAATAGTCTTGCCAAAAGTAAGTATAAAGGTATGATTTGGTTATTAAATAAAAGTGAATATTCTTATGTTTGTGTACTAAATTAAATTCATGTCAAAAGAGAAAATCATCAACAAAAAATCCCTTGAATTTCTAGAGAAATACTTGAATAACCCATCTCCAACAGGTTACGAATGGGAAGGGCAAAAAATTTGGATGGACTATGTGAAACCTCATGTAGACGAATTTATCACGGATACCTATGGTACTGCCGTTGGGGTCATCAATCCAAAAGCAAAATACAAGGTTGTTATCGAAGGGCATTCCGATGAAATTTCTTGGTACGTTAATTATATCACGGATGAAGGTTTGTTATACGTTATCCGAAACGGAGGAAGTGATCACCAGATTGCTCCATCAAAATGGGTGAACATCCATACCAAAAAAGGTATTGTAAAAGGTGTATTTGGATGGCCTGCTATCCATACTAGGGACAAAGCCAAGGAAGAACCACCAAAATTGGACAACATCTTTATTGACATAGGTGCCAAGGACAAGAAAGAAGTGGAAAAAATGGGAGTGCACGTAGGATGTGTAATCACCTACCCTGACCAATTCCAAATCTTAAATAAAGACAAGTTTGTTTGTAGAGCTCTGGATAACCGTATGGGTGGTTTTATGATTGCCGAAGTGGCCCGTTTGCTCAAAGAGAACAAGAAAGAACTTCCTTTTGGATTGTACCTCACCAATTCGGTGCAAGAAGAAATAGGGCTACGCGGTGCGGAAATGATCACGCAGACCATTAAACCTAACGTGGCGATCGTTACGGATGTGTGCCACGACACCACAACCCCGATGATCAACAAAAAGACAGAGGGGGAAACCAAAATCGGTGATGGTCCTGTGATTTCTTATGCCCCCGCGGTACAGAACAAATTGCGCGAGCGTATTTTGGAAACGGCAGAATCCCATAAAATTCCATTCCAGCGTAACGCATCATCCCGATATACAGGTACGGATACCGATGCCTTTGCCTATAGTAATGGTGGAGTTGCTTCTGCTTTGATTTCGTTGCCGTTGCGCTATATGCACACTACGGTAGAAACGGTACACAAAGATGATGTAGAAAATGTTATCCGTTTGATTTACGAAACATTATTGAACATAAAAGAAGGTGAAACCTTCAGTTATTTTGATTAACTGAGCACCCACCATCCTTTTGCTATTAAAATTATGTCACCCTGAAACATCTTCGGGGTGACTTTTTTTTATCTTTATGTAATATGGATGAGCGTGTTGACATTTTGAACGAACAAGGAAAACCAACAGGGGAATCCTGCTTAAAATCGGAAGCACACCGTAAAGGGTTGCTTCATCCAACCGTTCATATTTGGCTCTATACGACAGATGGCCGTGTTCTCATTCAAAAACGGGGCAAAAACAAAGCTACCCATCCCCTACTTTGGGACGTATCGGTGGCAGGACATGTTGCTGCAGGAGAGGAAATTGTTTCTGCGGCCATTAGAGAAGTAGAAGAGGAAATTGGCCTTACCATTTTGGAATCCGATTTGGAGCCGCTGGATACTTATAAGGCCATCCACAAAATTTCAGAGGACTTTATTGATGCCGAGCTGCATCACATTTTTTTGTGCAAATTGGATGTTCCATTAAATCAACTTACCAAACAAGAAAGTGAAGTTGAAGATTTAGCTTTGGTACCCCTTTTCAAATTTGCCGAAGAAACCTGGGGCTTGGCCAGTGTGGGCAAATATGTGCCGCACGGACCTACGTATTACAAAACCATCATTAAGGCGATTAAAAGTCGGACTTAATTTTTTCCGCAAATTCTTGAGGTGAATCCAATGGGTAATCCTTCTGATCGCCTGTCTTCATATTTTTAGCTACAAATTTGCCATCGGTCAACTCTTGCTCTCCCAGGAGAATCACATAAGGCACTCCCCTTTTATCAGCATATTTAAACTGTTTCTGTACTTTGGTATCTGTAGGATACAAATCGGCACGCAATCCCTGTTTGCGCAGTTCAGAAACCAATTTTAAGGCTGCCATTCCCTCTTTCTTTCCAAAATTGAGGCAAAGTACGTCCAACGAAGAATCCAAGCTATTTGGGAACAGATTCAATTCTTCCAAAACCAAGTAAATACGGTCCAGTCCGAAAGAAATACCTACACCGCTCACATCTTTGAGTCCAAAAATGCCTGTAAGGTCATCATAACGGCCTCCACCACCAATAGAGCCCATTTGTACACCTTCGGGTGCTGCAATTTCAAAAATAGCACCTGTGTAGTAATTTAGTCCACGAGCAAGGGTTACATCCAACTGCAAGCTAGCGGATTGCAACCCAACCATATCCACAGTGGAAATAATCTCCTCGAGTTCCGAAACACCCAACATACCCACTTCGGAATCAGCAAGTATGGATTTCAGTTTTTCCAATTGTTCCGATGCTGTACCGGACATATCAAACAAGGGCTGAGCTTTTAAAATTGCATTCTCGGAAATCCCTTTTTCCATCATCTCCGACTTGACTTTCTCCTCACCTATCTTGTCCAACTTGTCCAAGGCCACAGTAAAATCCACCAATAAATCTTTGGCCCCAATGACTTCGGCTATTCCAGACAAGATTTTGCGGTTATTGATTTTTATAGTGACACCTTTTAAACCTAATTCAGTAAAAACAGCGTCGTACAACTGTACAAACTCCACTTCTTGAAGCAAGGAGTCCGCACCCACAACATCGGCATCGCATTGATAAAATTCACGAAAACGACCCTTTTGTGGCCGGTCGGCACGCCACACCGGTTGGATTTGATATCGCTTGAAAGGGAAATCTATCTCGTTTTGGTGCATGACCACGTATCGGGCAAAAGGCACGGTAAGATCGTAGCGTAAGGCTTTTTCGGAAATCCTTGGCGTCAAAGAAGCTGAATCCTTGGAACTATATGTTACATCATCAACTTTCGAAATAAAATCCCCCGAATTCAATATTTTAAAGATCAAACGGTCCCCTTCATCCCCATATTTACCCATCAAAGTTTCCGAATTTTCGAAAGATGGTGTCTCTATCGGTTGGAAACCATAGGTTTCGAAATGCTTTTTTATGGTTTGGATAATATAATTACGCTTGGCCACCTCTGCAGGTGAAAAATCACGGGTTCCTTTAGGTATGGATGGTTTCTTTGCCATGTGGTGTTAAATTCTCGTGCAAATATACGGTGATAAAACATTTAATTTAAATCGGACGGGTTGTAGTATATACGCCAATTATTGTCAAAAATGAAATCTAAACAAAAACGATATAAATTAATATGTAGCATCCATCAATTCAAACCTAGCATTCATCAATCCACCCCGATAGGTTTAGTTGATATATACTCTATTTGTGGTTTAACTGTTAAACCCTATATTATGAAAACTTCTAAAATTTTATTTTTCAGCTGCCTAATGGTTGGCATTTTATTTATTTCCTGTTCAGGTGAAGACGGGGAGCAAGGCATCCAAGGCAAACAAGGTATTCAAGGTGAACCTGGACCACAAGGGGGACAAGGACCACAAGGGGAACCAGGGCAAGATGGCAATGCGAATGTTCAAAAACTGGAGTTCGATCTTAGTTTTACCCCTGCTGGGGAAAGTGAAATTCCAATAATCGTTCCCGAATTTACACCAGAAGCTTTACAAAACAATGTAATAATGGCATATCTGGAACTTTCAGATAGCAACGATACCGTATATTTTTTACTCCCTGGAAAAGTAAACTCGTTTTCGTTAGAGTTGGATATCGTATATGGTGAAGACCTGTTGGCAGTTTTTATATACAACTTGGACGGGACTCCAGGCATGTGGCCCGCTTTACCAGAGAATATATCCGCAATCCTACATATTGCCATGGTTGAAATAAGCCCAAATGCAATGGCAGGGAAAAATTCAGTTGCTCAGGATTTAAAAAGTGCTGGAATAGACATCGCAAATTACCATGAAGTAATGAAATACTTCGGATTGGAATAAGAAAAAAAAGTGATTAATTCAGACAAATACGGGGTTATCAATAGATTTGATAACCCCGTATTCATTTTATCTGTGCCGATGCTTCTCTTGATGTAAAATAATAACCAATTCTCAAGTATTGATTCTTCAACCGCTTCGTTCTTTCAGAATGAAAGGTGGATTTAGCTAATACCCCATATAGGTTGTTGACTTTAGTTCATCTTGAAAGAAGTCAAACAGCTCAAAATGAAAAGATTGTAATTTGTTATACTTCTTACATCCCATATCTCTTTTATGAAATCGGATTACTCCACAATCTGTTCAAACCATTGGTATAGTTCCCCTTTGGTAATGACTGCGCCTTGCTTGATGATTTCAAATTTATCCACATTCTTATCCTCGCCGTAAGCCTTCGAGGCAGTGAGATATTCCACAAAATCGGATTGAAAATTGCGTTTGAACCAACCAAAGCCAACTTCGGTCCTTAAATCTATTTCCGGATTCATAATCTTAACGGAAAGGAGCTTCATTTCTTTATCCGTCAAATGGAACAAATGCATATGACGTTCGGAAATATTCTCCAAATATTCCACTTTGTTCAATACGCCTTCCCATATCAAATCACTAAAAACATCTATCTCTTCCTCAGCAACTTCAGGCTTCTCCTTTTTCAAAATATCCCACTCCTCAGCGGTAATGGATTGGGTCGCCAAAAAATTGATGAATTCAGGATGGAGCTCCTCCAATTGCTCCTTGGTCAATCGTCTGTACTTCATGCTGCAAAAATATAAAAGGCTTTGGAGAACAACTATATATTGGAGTCAATAAAAGCCTTAAAGCCTAGAATTTATCTTTGTCTATTGAAGTTTAGATTAACACCGAGAGTACCTGCGTTTTTTGGCAAGCCCTTTTATTTATTGTAGTTTCGGAAACTAACATTATTAAATAAAAAACACGTACAGAATGAGATTTTTAAGATCATTTAAAACTTTAGTGGTTTGCATTGCTACTATTGGCGCGAGTTCTTTCTCGCAAGTGAACGCACAAGAGCAAGTAGAGGTCACCGATGCAGAACTAAATAAAATTGCCTCCGCATTCCAAGGTATCCAAAAAGTGAACATGGAAGCGCAGCAAGAAGTAATGAAGAAGGTAGAAGAAAGTGGCTTTGACGCAAATAGATTCAATGAACTTTACCAAGCTTCTGCATCTCCAGAAAAAACTGTTGATGCCAGCGACGAGGAAAAAGAACGATTTGGAAAAGTAATGAACGAAATACAACAGATGCAAGTTGGGTTTACGGAAAAAATCGAGAAAATTATCAGTAACGAAGGTATGAGCATAGAACGTTACCAAACTATAGCGATGGCTTTGCAAAACGATACAGAACTTCAAGGTCGTTTAAGAACAATGCTGGCAGAACAACCACAATAGAAAAATCAATTTTATATTGAAAACAAAAAAGCCCGAGCAGTTTGCTCGGGCTTTTTCATATAATATAGTTTGAAGTTTACTTGGCTTCCGCAACCACTTCAAATGGGAATTCAACAATAACTTCCCTGTGTAATCTAATCACTGCTTCGTAAGGACCAACTCTTTTGATAGCTCCACCTTTAATGTTGATGAATTTTCTATCGATTTGGTGTCCTTCTTTGTCCAAAGCACTAGCAAGGTCGATATTGGTTACAGATCCAAACAATTTGTCACCTGCACCAACTTTAGCGGCAATACGGATTTCCAATTGTTTTAAAGCATCGGCAATCTTAGTAGCCTCATCAATAACCTTTTTCTCCTTGTGAGCTCTTTGCTTAAGGTTCTCCGCCAAAACCTTTTTGGCAGAAGGAGTAGCCAAATCGGCCAAACCTTGCGGGATAAGGAAGTTTCTGCCGTAACCGTTTTTTACGGAAACGATATCATCCTTAAATCCCAAATCCTGTACATCTTCTTTTAGAATAAGTTCCATTCTCTGGTGTTTTTTATTTCAACATATCGCCTACATACGGCATTAACGCTAGGTGACGGGCACGTTTTACGGCCTGTGCCACTTTTCTTTGGTATTTCAAGGAAGTACCTGTAAGTCTTCTTGGAAGCAATTTACCTTGTTCGTTCACCAACTTCATCAAAAAATCCGGGTCTTTGTAATCAATGTACTTGATTCCTGATTTTTTGAACCTACAATACTTCTTTTGCTTGCTGGTCTCAATGTTAAGCGGGGTCAAATATCTGATTTCCCCGTCTTTTTTCGATTTTGCTTGTTGTTCAATAGATGCCATACCCTTATGCCTTTGCTTTTAGTTTGTTTCTTCTTTTTTCCGCCCAAGCAATTGCATGCTTGTCCAATTTAACGGTCAAAAAACGCATAATGCGCTCATCTCTTCTAAATTCCAACTCGTAAGGGCCAATGGCCTCACCTGGTGCTTGGAATTCGAACAAGTGGTAAAATCCACTTTTCTTGTGCTGAATGGGATAGGCCAATTTTTTAAGTCCCCAATCTTCTTTGGAGACCATTTTGGCACCATTCTTAATCAAGAAATCTTCAAATTTCTTGACTGTTTCCTCTATCTGTGTTTCAGACAGAACGGGATTCAAAATGAAAACAGTTTCGTAATGGTTCATTATAATATGTTTTTAAAGGAGCGCAAAATTAACAATATTTCTTACACCCTGCAAGAAAACTAAAAAAACTTCGTTTAAGTACAAGAGTTATCAACAACGATGAACCCCAATAAACCTAAATAACACATATGGCAATTTACACAACAAAATAGACCATGTTTACATCTTTTGTTGCTCCCAAACGTCTTTTTTATGTAATTTGCCGATGATTTAAAACCCTACAAATCACCCCATTCTATGAAATTAAAAAGTATAATTGTAGACGATTCTTCGATGCAGCGCATGGCCGTTGCAAAGTTGGTCAACAATCATCCACACTTAGCTTTGGTTGCTGAGTACAGCAATGCGATTGAAGCCAAAAACGGCCTGAAAAACCACGAAATCGACCTTATCTTTTTAGATGTTGAAATGCCGATTATAAGCGGTTTTGACCTTTTAGAGGCCCTAGAGAACCCACCACAGGTTATTTTGATTACAGGAAAACCTGATTATGCACTCAAAGCATTTGACTACGACGTAACCGATTACCTTCATAAACCTATTACTTTGGCCCGTTTTGAAGCCTCTGTAAAAAGAGCTGTTGCCAAATACGAGCAAATGAACCGAGTTGATGAAGATGAAGAACACATCTTTGTAAAGAGTAACCTTAAAAAACGTAAGGTTATCCTAAATGACATTAAATGGATAGAAGCACTGGGTGATTACATTAAATTGGTTACTGATGAAGCCAATATTGTAATACTTTCCACTATGAAATCTTTCGAAAAGCAATTGCCTGCCGAAAAATTTCTACGTATCCATAAATCTTATATTGTGAATCTGGAGAAGATTGAGAAATTCAACAGTAAAAATGTTGAAGTAGGGGGCAGACAGATTCCATTGAGCAGAAACAAAAAGACAGAACTAGCGGAAGCGCTGGCCAATGTATAACTATATGTGGTCCACATTGTAGACCAATCGTACACTTTTATACTTGGAAATAGCATTAAAAGAATTTTCAATTCTTTTAATGCTATTTTTTGTTTGGGCCAAGGATTGTTTCCTCGGAATCTTAATCATAATATTTTTCAAGTAATCCCTTCGAATTCTTGCCACTGGCGGGTATTCAGGACCAAGAATTTGTGTGCCCAATACATTTCGTAAAGAACTCGCCAACCATTCCGAAGCTTCATTCAATTTATTGAAATCCTTATCCTTTAAGGTAATTTTGATAAGCCTCACCAAAGGTGGGTACTTAAACTGTTCCCTTTCATAAAACTGCTCCTCGAACATCTTATCGTAATTATTCGTAGTGACTTGCTGCAGAATTTGATGGTATGGATTATAGGTTTGGATCAACACTTTGCCCCTTTTTTGGGTGCGCCCTGCCCTACCTGCAACCTGTGTCAGCATTTGAAAACTACGTTCGTGGGCTCGGAAATCGGGAAAATTGAGCATAGAATCCGCATTCATAATCCCTACCAAACTCACATTTCTAAAATCGAGCCCTTTGGTCACCATTTGTGTACCCACCAGAATGTCCATCTCTTGGTTTTCAAAAGATGAAATGATTTTTTCATAAGCATACTTGCCTCGTGTGGTGTCCAAATCCATTCTTCCAACAGAAATATCTGGGAACAACTGCCCTAATTCTTGCTGAATCTGCTCCGTACCAAACCCCTTATTGTCCAAGGTCGGGCTGCCACAGGCCAAACAAGCTTGTTGCAATGCCATATGATAGCCACAATAATGGCAACGCAATTGATTTCTCTGCTGATGATAGGTCAAGCTCACGTCGCAATTGGGGCATTGGGCCACATGACCGCAAGTGGTACATTCCACCACAGGGGCAAAACCCCTCCTGTTTTGAAAAAGTATGATTTGCTCACCTTCCTCCAAAGCTTTGGTAATGGCCTTGATGAGAATTTCAGAAAAATGGCCTTTCATTCTGCGTTTTCGGGTAGCTTCTTTTATATCCACCAGATTGATGTCAGGCATGAGCACATCTCCAAATCTGTTCATAATGGAGGCATAACCATACTTTTTTGTTCTTGCATTGTACATACTCTCAATACTGGGCGTCGCAGACCCGAGTACAATATCTGCTTTGTGAAAGGATGCAAGCACCACTGCCGCATCCCTTGCGTGATACCGCGGAGCAGGGTCAAATTGTTTAAAAGAGCTCTCGTGCTCCTCATCTACAACCACCAATCCTAATTGAGCAAAAGGAAGAAACAGAGCTGAACGTGCACCAATGACAATCTGCGCTTTTTCTGCATTCTTCAAGACATTGTTCCACACTTCCACTCTCTCGTGAATACTGTATTTTGAGTGGTAAACGGATACTTGATGTCCAAAATACCGTCGTAGTCGATTGATCAATTGGGAGGTCAAGGCAATTTCCGGAAGCAGATACAGCGCCTGTTTGCCTTCATCCAGGCATTTTTGAATCAATTTTACATAAACTTCCGTTTTTCCAGAAGAAGTAACCCCATGAAGCAACACAGGTTTTCCCTCATCAAAGCCGCCATTGATATCTTCCAAAGCTTTTTCCTGATATTCGTTCAAGGAAATATGTTTGGATTCATCCGACCGTTCATCAAACTGAACCCTATCTTTACGGATATGGTATTCTTCCAGAATATTTTTATCGACCAGCGCCTTGATTACAGCTCTGGAACTGCCACTTTCCTTTTCCAGTTCCGAAACGGGTATAGGTTTAGTGCTCTTGGCTTTCAACTGGAATAAAGACAGTACTACTTGACTCTGTTTGGGTGCCCTCGTAAGCTCATTCAGCAATTCCGCCAACTTCTCTTCGTCATCATACCGTTCTGAAAGCTTCACGTAACGGACCAATTTCGGCTTGTACTGCTCGTACAATTCTTCTTTTTGAAGCACAATACCTTTATAAACCAAAGTATTTATCAGCTTTAAGACATTTTTTTTGTCCACAATATCGCTGACCTCGGAAATTTTCAACACGGTTTGATGCTGAAGTGCCTCAAATATCAAAAATTCATCATCGGTGAGTTCCTTTTCATCCACATCGGCATTTTTATTGGGTAAAATCAGGGTTTCACTTTCCAACATAAATGCGCTGGGCAGCGCACTTCGAATCACTTCTCCCAAGGTACACATGTAATACTTGGCCACCCATTCCCAATGTTGCAGTTGCACTTGGGTCACCACCGGGTATTCATCCAAAATTTGATAAATTTCTTTGGGTTCGTAGGCTTCTGGCGCATTTTGATGCACCCGATAAGCCAATGCGGTATAAATTTTTGATTTTCCAAAGGGAACGGCAACGCGCATTCCTTCCTGTATAAAATCCGCTTCTGCCTGCGAGATTTTATAGGTGAATAGTTTTTCTAAGGGAATTGGTAGGACAACCTCCAAAAAATATTCCATAAACTAATTCTCAATCACCCTGTGCCATGTTTGGGTCCGGTATAAAAATGCCAAATAGCCTCGTACCTTTAATAGGTTTTCATTATCCTCATCTAACCAAACCCTGCCTCTAAAAGTCATGGCTTGCTCAGGGTCAAAAAGTCTATCGCCTTT
>NHBR02000096.1 GCA_002167435.2 Allomuricauda sp. TMED12 | reverse complement strand
GCATCGCACGCGGGCCCGTCCCCCATCAGTGAGGGTGCCCGACATCATGCGATGTTGTTTACGATCTCCGAGTCCGATCCTGTTGCTCACCGTCGCGTCGATCGTCGTCGCTTGGCCGAACGCGATCAACCACACGGCGATGAGCCTCAGCCCAAGAGGGGAAGCCATGAGAGAGTGTATTGAGAACGTGGGGCAAGCAGCCCCCTAGTCGCCACACTCGCTTCGCGTCTGAAGCACTGGAAAGTCCAGCGCGGTCCAAACCGCCCGTTACACTGGGATGGGGCCCCATTCCCTTCCAGGAGGGGTCCCATCTCCCTTCACGGTCTCGATCGGTCCATCCCGATCCTCACATTCCACAGCGGCACCGGGACCCTCTAGCACCCGCTGAGGGTTCCCGGTGACAGCCCCTCCTGGTTGCGCGGCACGCGTGCCACGCAGCCACACACACTCGCAACGATCAAGTGCGCGCAGCACGCGGCTTGATCATGTAGAGCTTTTCGCCTATCACGCCATTGCGCCTGGAGGGGGAGGCACGTGACGGGCAGTGCGCGGCGTAAACCTCCACGGACGCCGAGCACATCGTGTCGAGCATGGCCGCCTGCTCAGGATGACACCTTTTGTACAATCATGTCGCGCAGGGCGACGAAGGTAGGCCGCGGGAGCGGCTTCGTGAACGCGTCCGCGATCTGCTCCGCAGAGCTGACGTGGCGCGGGACAAACATCTCACGCGCGACCACGTCGCGGAGGTACTCGGCATCGCGCATGATGTGTTTGGTCTTCTTGAATGCCACCGGGTCGAACGCCATGTCGATGGCCGACTTGGAGTCCATCAGGAGTGGCGTCGGGCCGCTGGGGAGGTGGCCGAGGTCAAGCCACAGGTCTCGCATGAACGCCGCCTCGCGTGCCGCCATGGACGCCGCCATGTACTCCGCTTCCGCCGTCGAGTGCGACACCGAGCGCTGTAGCCTCGAGTGCCATACGACGACGCCCCCGTACACGTATATGGCCGCGCCCGCCGTTGAGAACTTGGCCGACCAGTCCGCGTCTGTGTACACGGCGGCCCCGAGTGCGCGGTCTGGCTTGTAGACCAGCCCGAGGTCGGCAGTCGTGTGCAAGTAGGTGAGGACGCGCTGCAGGGCGAGGAAATGCACATGTGCCGGGTTCGCCACGAATCTCGCAAGCACGGACGACGCGTACGTCAGGTCAGGGCGCGTGAAGGCCGCGAGCCACAGCAGCGCGCCCACCGCCGCCATGTACGTCGCGTGCTTGGCCTTCATGTCAGCTTTCTCTTTTGAGCCTTCCGCCGGGCACTGGTCACGCGACAGCTTCTCATCGGGCGATAGCGGCACATCAAACTTGCGGGCCACTGTCACATACGGGGCGTACTTGGACAGGACGTCGCGTATGTACAGCTCCTGCGACAGCGCAATCTCACGTCGTTTGCGATCGCGCTGCACCCGCACGCCCAACACCCATTCCAGGGCACCCTTGTCCTCAATCGTGAAGCGCTCCGAGATGGCCTTCACGAAATGCGCTCGGACCGCGGCCGACGAGGCCGCAATGACAATGTCATCCACCCACACTGCCAGCCACATCTTACCACGCGAGCTGGCGTCGTCACCCAGTGTGAAGAGGCACGTGTCCACCTTTGACTGCGCAAAACCGTACGCCGTGAGGAACTCGATGAGGGTTTTATTCCACTGCTTGGCGGATTGGCGGAGCCCATACAGTGAGCGGTTCAGGCGGGTGACAAGCTCGTCGCCATCCGCATCAAAGCGAGGCAAGGTAGGTGGCATGCGCATGTATAGCTCCTCCTCCACATCGGCATACAAGTACGCTTGGCGCACATCGATCGAGCTGAGCTCCTGATCCTCAGCGCACGCAAGGCACAGCATGGTGCGCACCGTGCTGAGCTTCACCACGGTGCTGAAAATCTGTTGCGGGTCAAAGTCGCCGCACTCCCTCTTCTGAGTCGAGCCGTCCGCCACGAGTCTCGCCTTCCATTTTTCGATCGCGCCGCACGCTCGCCTTTTCAAGTCATACACGAAATGGCAATTCATCAAGTTGGCACCACTCGGCATCGACCGCCGCTTCACCGTGTCCCATACTTTGCGCTCCATAAGGCCTGCTAGCTCTTTCTCCATCGCTGCCACCCAGTACTGCTTGTGTTGCGAGCGCATTGCATCTCGGAACGACGACGGCACGGCGACGTCCCCCATCTCTGCAGTTGTCCGCGTCATGGCGCTGTAGCCCACTGGCGACTCGTACATGTGTGTCGGGTAGGCAATCGTTCCCGCTGCGGCAAGCAGTGCGAGGTTCACCATCGTTTGTCTCGGCGTGGCAGCCGTGGGGTCAGTGAAACGTCGGTCAGGCGGCTTGTATCGTGCCATCTTGACCATCTTGCCATCTCCCACATGGCCAGTGCGGGTCGCACGCTTGGGCTGCTCACGAGTGGTAGATCTAGCCCCTGCGGTTGGCACAGCCGAGGGCACGCACGAGTTGCCATCGCCACTCGAAGCGGGCACGCACGAGCTGCTGTCGCCATTCGACACGTCAAGTGGCGCGCCACCATCGTCGGGCACGCTTGGCTGCGTCGCTCCTCCTTGCTCGTGACGCTTAGCAGTCGGCTGCGCACGCCGCGTTGGTTGTTGTCCCTTGACGGCCACCGCCTGCACCGGCTGACGATCGCCTCCAACACACCCCACATCATGCGGCAGCATGTCTGAGGCCAACCTAGCTGCCCCTTCGTCATAACCAGATGCGCCGCCCGCCGCGGCGGGCTGCGGTGCGACCGACGTCTGCGGCGGCAGCGCCTCGGTCGGTGGATTGACCCGCCACCACTGCGTCACACCGCCAGACGGCAGCCCTGGGATGCGGTCCTCGTCAAATTCCACGTGGCGCGATGTGATGACTGTCCGCTTACCGCCAGTGAGCCAGACGCGGTGCCCTGGCGAGCGCGGGTCGGGCCCGAGGTAGATCCCTTCGAGGGCTCGGTCACACAGCTTCTCGCCGTGCGTCTCAGCGTTTGACCACGTCTCGCGGGCATCCTTAGGCACGAAGACGCGGCAAGCGCACCCAAAGACTCTGAGGTGGCCCACGTTCGGCTTGGCACCATCCGTCAACAGAGCGTACGGTGAGTGTCCACTGCGCGCCTGCGACGGCATTCTATTGTACACAAAATCCGACGTGTGCACGGCGTACGGGTGGTAGATGGGCGGCAAACGTGCCGCAACCAGCAGCACCCGCGCATTGGAGAAAGCCACTTGCCACTGCCGCTCCACATTGCCATTCTGCTGTGGGCTGTACGTGCATGCTGGCGACCATTGGGCTTGTACACGTCGCTCCACAAAATCGACGAAAGCCTCCGACGTGAACGCGGCACCTTGGTCGGCTCTCACTACGCACGTACGCAGCTGTGCAAGGGACCGCACATCGCGGCGAATGGCTCGCACCTCTGCGAGGAAAGCGGCGAGGCAAGCGGTCGCCACCGCCGCTGTTTCGCCATGGCATGGGTAGTGTCGCGAGTACCCCGTGGCCGCATCCACGACCCCACAGTAGTATCTGAATCCGTGCAGCACTGAGGGCATCACAGGCCCCGCGAAGTCCATGTACAGCTTTTCTAGCGGGCGCAGCTGCACGCTGTGTGTCCCACCGTACGGTTTGGCTCTCATGCGCCCTTTTGCCAGCGCCACGTCATCTGCGCTGGTCTGCTGCGGTCGCGGGTTACCGTCCAGGTGCACGTCTGCGAAGGCGTTCTTCACCAGTGACCACGCTGCCACATGCGGGTATGCAAGGCGCCGCCACAGCGTCCGCTGTGGCACCGACCGACCATTCGCCGGCGTAGCGGGCATCGCAGGGTTCGTGTGCGGCTTGGCCAGCCACGTGGCGAGCATGTACCCACGGCGACGGCCACGCACTGTGAGGCGTGCGAACTGCGCGGCCGCCCCGTCTGGGAACCGCATGTAGCATTCACCTTCATTGAAGTAATGTTTGATGCCACATGCGTCCTCCGCCGTTTGCACAGGCCACAAGCACACCGTCGCCGCTGGCACGAACTGGAAATCTGGCACTTCCACGTACCGGTACGTGCCATCATGCAGCCGCAGCCACAAGCCGACCGTGACGATAGCCTCCACCGCCAGGGAACCAGCAACCTGATCGATATTCACATTGGGGTGTGCGTCTTGCACACGCACCACGGCATCCATTGTGTTGACAACGCCATATGGCGCCATGGTGTCCACCCACATCGTGAGCGGGGCGTGCCGCCCAGGTGGCACGCCAGTATCTTGCGCTGCCGTGTACGCCTGGGGTGGCCCTGCCTGCGCCGACACCGAGACGCTGTCGTTTGATGGACCGCGAACCGTCGGGCTACGGCGAGGGGCGCGCTGATGGGCGGTCGGCCCACTCGCTGTACCACCGCGTCCCCGTCGGCACGGTCGCTGCGCTGCCCCTTGCGTTGCAAACACACGCGCGGCGTGCGGTGCCAAGACGGCAAGTGCCATGACGCAGGGCGCCACACATGGAAAGATGGCCGCCACAAGGGCCGCACCGAGCAAGATGAGGTCACGGAGGCTCAGATCATTCGTACCCGTGTTCCTCGCACGCCGTTGCGCTGGGTGGCGCATCACGGCAGCCAGCGCAGGGTTGGTGGGAAAGAGCCCGTGGTCCTCTCGGTGCGCTGCGCCATATGAGTACAGAATCTCCTCACCTGCTTTGATCGGTCGCCCAGCGACAAGCATCGGTGACGTGCCTACGCACGTCCACTGCGCACACGCACTCGGTGCGAGGCGGCGGCGGCTGTGATCTGCGCCCATTTGCGCGTGGTTTGCGTTGTACCAGTGTACCTGGCCGACCGTTGACTGGCAGAGCGCATCATCAGCCCACATCTTACGCTCATGGAGCTGGATTACAGCGTCCCATGGCATGTTGCGTCGGATGCACCAATCCAGTGCCCCCGCCAGCGTGCGGAAGATCACAGGTTGTTCCATTGTCGCTATCACTTGCCCCTCGCGAATGTCGCACCGTGCAAAGAGGCCACGCCCAGCCTCTGGCGACAGCATCGATGGCGCAATGTACGTTATGGCATGCAACGATCTCGCGTACTGGCGAGCGTCTGAGGGACAGCTCCGCACGGAGTACCCACCAAGATGCACGTGCCTTGACCACAGATCGCAACCACGCACATTGCACCACCGTGCATCGGGCGTCTCATCGTCAGGGATTGTCATTGCCCGAGCCCCATCACGCCCGCCGGGCGACAAGTAATCAGCGAGCTCTGTAGTGGCACGAGGCCGCTTGCGTCTGTTGTGTTGCGCTGCGGCGTGTGCCACCGTCTGCACCTCCGAGCCCCGCGTGCATGCGTCTGCGCCGGACGGCAGCGTCAGCGCCCCTCCTGCACTGGCGCCCCGCGAGTCCCCAGAGCTGTGCCCCTCCTGCGGTGGCACGTGCATTGACTGCGGCGGACCTGCGGGGTCTTCGGCACCACCGTCCTGGGACGAGCCGCTCATTGGCCCATCTTCTTGATCAGTGAGGTCCTCGAACCGCAGACGTGCCATATTGAGCGCCCGCTGTTGCGTCAGCTCCTCATCGAGGTCGTTCATGCACGAGCACCTGAACTCGCACTGGCTGAAGCCACAGCCTCCCTTGCTGCCATATGTCGAGGCGGGTACCTTGGTTGGTCGCGTCGTACGTTGTGGCCCCCCACTGCCCGTGCAGACCGCGCACGGGCACGTCGGCACGCTCTCTGGCGGAAGCCCCGCGTGCGTGAAAGACGGTAACCCACGCTGGTATGCCGTGCGCGCAACTAATCCGTGGAGCCAGTAGAAATGTCCAGAGACGTCAAGGATGCCCCCGTCTTCGACTATGTCGCGCGCATCAGTAGCCGCACGCTCGTCGAGCATGCCAAACATATCCGCCGTGTGTGTTGCACGGTCAGCAAACGCAGCTTCCAACTCTTCCAGGTCGTCCTGACCGAACGCCGCTGGCAAGAGCGACGACAGCTCAACGTCGTCATCATTGACGGTGCCACCAGCGGCCATCAGCGCAGCGTGTGACTCGTCGTTCGTAAAGAGCTCATGAACGATGTCGCTGAGTTGGTCAATGTCGTGATCACCACCGGCCATCATGAGTGTGGGGTTCCACCCATCGGTCAGTCGGCTCGCATCAGCCGCTGCCATATGATCGGCGTAGTGAACAAAAGCTTCCGCGTCATCGTGCGGGCCCGACTCGTGAGCGGCGCCATGTCCATGTGGCACCGTGTGCGCTGCTCTATTGCGTTGCTCACCGTTCGCTCGTGAGCCGCGTGCCCGCACCTGCTGGGCATCTCGGCGTAGAAGGTGCACCATGTGCGGCGGGAGTGTCATGCGGTGAAGAGCAGAGTCGTGATCAGCGCCACACACACTGCATACCACTGGTTGCCGTGGGCACTGGTTGCGCTTGTGCGACGGGTCACGGCAGCGCATGCACATCATATCTGTGGTGTTTTGCCATGCCCGCGGCGTGCTTGTCGGTGTCTCTCGGCGTTGGGCGTCCGTCGCCGCCGAGCTGCGGCCCGCCGACTCACGGCGCTGCTCTCTGCTCTGCTCTCTCCGCTGTGGCACGTTCCGCGCTGCAGCAGCTGGAGTGGGGCGTCGCTGCGCGAAACGCGAAGACATTGTCTGCTGCGCTGCCGCCAGTGCCGGCGGTGCGGCCTCCTGCTGGTGGCGGCCAAGTGTGATCGTCTCCGCCTTGACCTGCGACACATAGTCGTTGTAATGTTCGTTGAACGTCGCGTGGCCACGCCGACGCACGAGCTGCCGCACGGTTCCAAATGCCGGTGGGAGCAACATATCCATGATGTTACACAGCTGGACATCGTCGTATGGCGTGCCATGCGCGCGCACGATGCGCTGTTGTGCCCGCATGATGGCATGGTATTGCGTGCGCAGCCCCTCCACCGACATGGCTGCCTGCCGCGACAGCACCGGCTGTTGCATGTCGGCCATCGCGCAGGTCAGGTCGGTCGGGTCACTCGCATCATGGTCGCGGCTGAGCTGCTGAAGGCATGCAACTCCATCACCATGGGTTGTGAGGTGCAATTGTTGTGCCTGCCAGCCTGGCATCGCCTGGATCACCGCGCCGAACAGCTGTCTGTTGCGGCGCAGCCGCGACGCTATTCCTTCAGCGTCCGTCGGCGGCGCCTCGGCGCCGTCGATTAGTCCCACAAGGTCTGGGAACTTGAGCGCAATCCACGCCGTGAAGACCACCGTCCACTCCCAGAAGGTGTCTCTGTTGCCATCCCAAGGTGGCGCTGATCCAGATGATGATGAGCCTGCCTCCATCGACATGGCCCGCACTGGCAGCCAAGCAATGCTCAGTACAATCATCGCTCGGCCGGGGCGGCGGACAGCCCACGAGACCAGCCGTCCGGCCGCGGCCGCCGCGATGGCAAGCACGATCCACGGCGTTGCAAGCCATGCCGTGGTGGCCAGCAACTGCATCAGCACGCGTGGCACCTCTGTCAGCCACATTGTGCGGTTGAGCACATTGTCCCGCATGCGTGCAAAGTACAAGGTCATTGCGGCACGGCGTTGATTTTGCCACGCCTCAACATGCTCACTCGCTGATCTGGTCGCCAGGAACACCGAGGTGTAGATCGGCGGTGGCACAGTGTAGACCGGCAGGAACACTCGCCGCACGTGACCATTGTTGGCCGCCCCCCATTTGCGGCGGTACGACATACGATGGTGCATGCTCTCGATCGCCGCGCGCGCCAAGTCATAGTCACGCGGTGCAAGCATCATGTCTGCATCACGCATTGCGTTGAGCCGTTGGATGTGCGAGAGGCAGTGTGTGTACACGTCATCTGCGAGTGGTGTGATTGGGATGTTCCACACGCTGCCATCCGGGCGCAGGCGCCACATCTCAACCACCGACTGTAGCTTGTCGCTCGTGAGCAACACGACCCAGTTGCCGTCACCGTCCTGGTAGTCAGCATCGTCTCCGTCGCCATCAACTATCTGTAGTACGATGCTGACCGGCGAAACCACGCACGGCTCGAAGTAATCGTCGGGGTCAAAATCATACCGAGCCCTGACGATGGCACCTGGGCACACCCATCGCTGTGCTACCAGCTCACGCATGGTGTGACTGCATACTCGCAACGCAAGGATCGCTGGCGTCGTCAGGAAGCGGCACACATAGCCAATCTCATCCGTGCCGAGCGGTCCAAGGCTGGGTTTCGCTGCCGCCTGGTGCACTGTCGCCTCGGCCTGGCTCACCAGCTCCTCGGGCATTAGCCAACCTGTTTCATCATGCATCCAGGTCATGTCGTCTGTGAGCGCCTTCAGGCGGCGATCCGTTGCACGCAGGCGCAAAAAATGCCGCAAATCATCTCGGATGCTGTACATGTACTCAGCGTCGCTGCCGCTCGACACTCGGTCGTTGTCGCTCGCCACTCGATCGGCTGCGACCTTGTGAACGACGCAAAAAATCAGTAGCTTTGCCCTGGCTTGGCTGCCCATGGCTGGAGTTGTGCTCGGCTCGCCGCAGCGCCACAGCCACTTGAGCACCAACACGCCGATCATGGCGATGACCTGCATGGCGTGAGCCGCTCGTGCGGCACCGCCTGTCACAGCCGCCAGCACACCCGCGGACATGTCCGTGCCGACGAGCCTGGCTATCACAGCCGCTGCCCTCTGTCCCGCAGCGCATGTCGCTATGCGGGCTGCGTGCACTGGTCGAGCTATGTCGTACATGCGCACCATGAACGCCGCGCCCTCGGTGACGTCGTACAGCGCGAGGGCTACCATCCAATGCTGTCCGCCATATGCGGGGCGCTCCCCGCTCGGCACCGGCCGCGGGAGCAGTGCTGCCGGCATTTTCCGCAGGATGACGCGGAGCGCGTACCAATCCTCGTTCACCTCAAAGCCGCGGCAGTGCCCCTCCTTCGTTGGCACCGCCACAATCGGGTTCAGCCAGAAAGGCATGTGCGGCGGCGGCATCTCGCCGCGTGCGAGCATCCTCCACAGCGTCTCAGCCACCGCGAGGGCAGCTCTGGTCATGACATCGCTGGGTTTGAAGACGTGTCCATGAGGGCCACCTGCTTGAGCCCACGCATGCCACCAGCTGGCCACATCGTGGCACTTGTGCCACAGCTGCTGGCACCATGCCACAGTCGCATTCAGGAAGCGACGAGCATCCAGCGCTGCAAGGCGCATCGCTGCCCATGCCGCGTCGGCAATCGCACGCGGCAACAAGCGCAACGGGCGCTGCATGCCTGCGGGCACCCCGTAGCACTCGCTCACGATACACGGCAGCAGCCACAGCGTGGCTGCGAGGAGGTAGAGCATGAGCGGGGCGTGTATCGCCCACGCAATCCATGCCGGCGTGTCATAGGCCGCCATCCACCCATACACGCGGAGCACCAGCTCCGTTGCATGTGAGACGATCACGTCCATGCGGTACTGCCCCGTGAGCACGGATGCCTCGGTGATGCGTGTCACGTACGACCCGGTAAGCCCGCCGCGCGTGTCGCCGCCCCCCTTGGTGTACACGAGGGGGCCACGCATGCCGTAGTGGTAGAACAGAAGAGCCCCTGCGGCGATTACGCGGCCCACAGGCCCTCGCCCGCGGGCGATCCGCGTCGCTCGTCGCTCGGCCTTGCGTGCGGCACGCGGCGTCATCGTGCGTCCTCCGGTCGCGATGTACTTGGCTCGCTCAGCCACTGGCATGGCCAGCGACCACGCCATCGCCGCGAGCAGGGCGAGGGCAAAAAGCAGGCCGTCCCCTTGCGGCAGCCCTCGTGCCGGCAGGCGCTCATCGCACTGCCAGCGTGACGTGCCATTTTTGGCACACGCATTCATCATTGGCGTAGTCGTCGAATTAACTGACTGCTCTGCACGTCCAATTAAATGTTGCTCCGGCAGGTCTCCTGCGGCCGCGCTGTCCTCGACCGCGGTGCCGGATCCGTTGGCTGTCGGTAAGTACTCACGCAAGCCACTCGATGCCCTTGGCACGTGCTTGAGTAGCTGGCCATCGGCCATGCTATCGTCGCCATTGTTCACGTCGAAATGCGCCGCGCAACACATGCGCGCGATGCATGCATGCAAAGAGTTGCGCAACCACGCGAGGCGCTCTGTGCCCTCCGTGGTCTTGATCTCGGTCGCGCCGTATGGGGCCACGCCTGCACACGTCAGGCCACTGCACGGGCACCTCCGCAGCCCATCATCTCCGTCGGGCACACGCCGGACGGCTGCGGATCTTTGCGCATGGTGATGCACCTGCTGCTTGGGAGGCGGCAGGTCGATCATGTCCATCACGTCGCTCGCCACAGGCGCGATGATGGAGAAACCACCGGCTCCACAGCCGGGCAGCAACTCAGCGTTGCTCTGACTCAGCCCGCACATCAGCGGGTAGTCGGGAGAGTCCGCAGTGACCGCCGCAGATGTCACTCGTGCAGTCTGCGCGGAGGAAGAGCGGAAGTCGGGCATCTCAGATGGGGCCGGATAGGTGGCACTGCACGGTGCATCATGCATCCCGGCAGTCAAGCCCAACCTCAATCCGCAGCCTCCGGCCCGTGGGCATCGCACGCGGGCCCGTCCCCCATCAGTGAGGGTGCCCGACATCATGCGATGTTGTTTACGATCTCCGAGTCCGATCCTGTTGCTCACCGTCGCGTC
>NHBR02000095.1 GCA_002167435.2 Allomuricauda sp. TMED12 | reverse complement strand
TAAGGCCCCGTGGCGCAACTGAATAGCGCATCAGATTTCGGCTCTGAGGGTTGCAGGTTTGAATCCTGCCGGGGTCACATTAAAAGTCTGCAATTTTTGCAGACTTTTTTATTTACACAAAAGTTTAGGCGACTTTTCCAGCTGCCTTTACCAATCCATGTTTGCTTATTTTTGAAAATAATAATGGACCATTCACGGGTTTTGTTACAAGGTCGTTGGCACCAAGTTCAAAGATTTTTTTTCGGGTAGCGGCCGTATTGTCCGCTGTGAGTACAATAATGGGGATTTCCTGATTGCAATTGGCCTTACCCCTTCGGATAATCGAGGTTGTTTCGAAACCGTCCATTTCCGGCATTTGTAGATCCATCAATATAAAATCAAAGGTGTTCTCTTTCATCATATTTAATGCCTCTTTTCCATGATTGGCAATAGTAAGGTTAACCGAGTTCCAATTCTTTTTGAACAATAGTTTTACCACGGTTTGATTCATCTTGTTGTCCTCTACAAGGAGTACATTGCACATCTTTAGTTTTTCGTCTATTCGTATTGATGTTAAATCTTCTTTGACCAAATCTTCATCTTCATCAATCTCGAAACCTAAACTTAGTTCGCATACAGTGCCTTGTTTTTGGTTATCTCTGAAGTTGATGCTGCCTTTTTGCAAATCAACATAGGTTTTTACAATATAGAGACCTAACCCCAAACCACTGAATTCCCTTTTGTCCATAAAGGATTTTTTGGTAAAGGATTCAAAAATGGTACTCATCTTTTCTTTTGAAATACCAATGCCGGTATCCTTTATGATAAAGTTTAAAGTGCTCTGGCCATCACCTTTCTTTTTGCAATGGATCACGATATCAATACTTCCTTGGTTGGTAAATTTAATGGCATTATCCAAAAGGTGGTTTAGAATTTGTACTAGTTTGGCCTTGTCCCCAATAATTCTTGCTGGTAGTACATCGGACAATGTATAATTGAATTCCAAACCTTTGGATAGGGCCTTTTTCTCTTGGGCTCCCACCACTTTCAATAAGGTCGATTTCAAATCAAATGGGACTTCTTTTAATTCTTGGTCACCTTTTTCGATTACGGTAAAATCCAGAATATCCTCAATGTAACCCAACAAATTTTTGGAAGAGCTCAGAATCATCTTGCATTTTTCTTCCAGATTTTCTTCTTCCTTGTTTTCTCGCAGCGATGTAGCTACTCCCATAATCAGGTTAAGAGGTGTCCGTAATTCATGACTTATGTTGGACAAAAAGGATGATTTAATTTCGTTCATATCCTCTGCCCGTTGAAGCGCCAACATCTGATTGTGTTCATTTTCCATTCTAAGGTCGCGAATCCTATTGATCATGGAAATGGATAGGAACACGATTTCCAATCCAATACCAAATTTTGCGCCATTATTGGTGAAAAATGAATTTTCTATAGTATTGAAATTGTTGAGTATAAATACTATAAAACCAAGGACCAGAAAGGAAATGCCGATGACGAAGTAAGGGTCTACTTTTATTTTTTTGACTTTTAAAACTACTAGGGATGCAATCATATGGAGCAAGACCAAAATGCCGATGGCATTGGCTAAAGGATAGCAGTATTCGAACGAAGAGGCAAAAGCCAAAAGTAATACTCCAAGGGTTATGGCAACACCCAAAATTTTGTTTGCAATATGTAAAATTGGGATGTTCTTTTTAAGGTCGAGAAAGGTGCCGCCATATTTTCCGAAAAAGAATAGGGAAACAAATGCTGTTAGCAATACGGCCCGGTCGGATAGCAATCCCCCTTGAGGAGTAAAGTATTGGTGGAAGAATCCATCCAAAGAAAATTGCATTAGGGCTATAAATAGCACATAAAGCGCATAATAGATGAATGCATTATCCTTTAGTGCAAAAAAGAAAAACAGATAAATGAGGCAGGCCAGGATTAAAATACCATAGAAGAATCCGTAAAAAACCTGTTCTTTATAGGTTAGGATAAAGAAACTATTTTCTTGATATAATCGTATCGGTAGCATTACTACCTCCCCATCACTTTTAAGATGAATATATGCCTGTATTTTTTGATGGGGCTCTAGCTTAATATCAAAAATTGATTTTCTATGTGGAACCGTCTTCTCTGAGAAAGGTATTTTATCGCCACTATATTGTTGCTGTACATTACCTTGATCATCCATCAGATACAGATTGACAATATCCGTTATTGGTCTAGCGGTTTCCAGATAATACTGTTTAAATCCAGATGATTGATTTTCCAAGGCAAAAGTCATCCAATAATGGTCATTCGAAAAACCTAGGTTTTCCTTTAAACTGGATAGCGGAACAAACTCTAGGTTTGTATTGTTTCTGATTTCCTCAAAACTATAATTTTGTTGCCCCGCCAATAATATAGAAGTTTTAGAGCGAAGTGAGATGGCTTCGATACTAGTTTCACTCTCTCCAAACTGCGCATTACAAAAGAGGGGAAGTAATAAAATAAAATTTAACCAAGTGTATAAGATAGGGGAGGTTCTAAGTAGCATTAAGTAGGCCTTTGTTGAAACCGCTCTTTGGGAAAGTGGAATCTTGTTTGCTGGTTTTATTTTTTAACGATTAAAGTGGATGATTAGTGCCCTTGCCAGTTGATAACTAACAATCATTAGATGTAATTGAAAAAAATATCGATGAATGGCAATGAGAATTGAAAGGAATCGATTTTAATGTTGACTAAACTAATCATATTAAGGTATTTCGACCTTTATTTATGAAGAGAAATCAGATATTATGAACAGGATTTTAGTAGTGCTTTTTTTTGTAACGGGTGTATTGGGTTATTCCCAGAGTATGGATTACAATACTAAAAAAGGGTATGCGGCCAGTGGTTATGATGTGGTTGCCTATTTCGACAGTAATCCGATGGAGGGAAAAAAAGAATTCACAACAAACTATGATGGTATAAACTATAAGTTTATCAGTAAGTCCAATATGGATAAGTTTGTTGCTGAGCCCAAAACGTATTTGCCGGAATATGGGGGATATTGTGCATATGCAATGGCCGTCAGTGGAAAAAAAGTAAATGTGAATCCTGAAACGTATGAAATCAGAAATGGTAAACTTTATCTGTTTTATAACAAGGGTAAGAACAATACCTTGCAGTTTTGGCTCAATGAATCCCCAAATGATCTCAGGCCCAAAGCTGATAAAAATTGGGAGAAAATAAAGAATTGAATATTCTTTCTATCTTATACTCAAATTCGTCTAAAAACGAGCAAAACGAAACCAATAGCTAAACACCATGTTCAAATCTTCCTTGGATACCTTGGAGCAGTTTAAAAAAGTGCTGTCGGAGCTGCCCAAAGATTGTTATTCGCAGCCGTGCAGTATACTTTCCAACGCCAGCATAGGGCAACACACAAGACATGTAATTGAACTGTACCTTTGCCTCATCAAAGGTTACGAGGTTGCTGACGTTTCTTATGATAGAAGAGAACGCGACCTTAAAATCGAAGAGGATTTGGCGTTTGCCCTCGAGCAATTGGCTTACATTCAAAAACATTTGAAAAAGCCCAATAAGTCCATAAAGGTTAAATACGAATTGGCTGGAGAGGAAAACTGTTTGGATTCCAATTATTTTAGGGAAGTCATGTACAATTTGGAACATACCATTCATCATCAGGCGTTGATTAAGGTGGGTATTGAGCATTTTTCAAACCAGAAGATTCCGGAATCTTTCGGAGTGGCACCATCTACCATTCAATACAGAAGAGCATGTGCACAGTAAGTTTTGTTTCTTCAAGAGGTCAATACCTTATCACATCAAATAGGGATGAACATGTTTCACGCCCTTTGGCGTTAAAACCCCAAGAGGAAACCATAGGTTCGGTGAAAGTACTTTTTCCAAAAGACCCTAAAGCTGGCGGTACTTGGTTTGCCTTAAATGAGAATGGCTCAGTAGGAGTACTCCTCAATGGAGGTTTTGTAAACCACAGCCCAACTGGAAATTACGCTCGAAGTCGTGGTTTGGTGCTTCTGGATGTTATTGCATCGGAGAACCCTTTTGATTTGCTTCAAGAAATGGAACTGCTCCAAATTGAACCTTTCACATTGGTTCTATTTACAACAAAATTGTTGGAGTTTAGGTGGGATGGGCATCAAAAGTATTTTAGACCGTTGGACAAGACTAAAAATCACATTTGGTCCTCTGCCACACTTTATAAAGATGAAGTAATTGAACAGAGAAGAAAATTGTTCCGAAAGTTTATTGATGGTAATTCACGAATATCCGCTCATGAGGTGGTTGACTTTCATTCCAACAACCATGATGATTTTGAGAATGGATTTATAATTGATAGGAATTCGGGTCTAAAAACCTTTAGCGTGACCCAGGCAATCTTAAATAGGAGTGATAATGATATTGTTATGCGTCATTTCGATTTGTTGAACGACAATTTTTTTGAGGTACCATTTTCTCCTACTCAACTTACCATGTAATATTTATGGATTCGCTAAAACTAATCTGGCACCGCATTACCCATTGGGAATATTGGCCCTTTTGGCTGATATATTATCCCATGTTTCCAGTTTGGTTATATTATTCGATCAAGGCGCGGTCCATCTTTTTTTTCAATGCTGCCAATCCTGGAATGAAGAATGGCGGGATGGCCATGATATCCAAAATGGATATTTATAATATGATTCCGCCCCAATTTATACCAAAGACCGTATTCGTTGCAAAGAATGAAGATGCAGCTGTGGTGTTGGAACGAATTTTGGAGGCTGGAATAGGCTTCCCTTTTATTGCCAAACCCGATATTGGAATGAAGGCATTCGGGGTTGAAAAAATCCATGATAAAGATGAATTCCAAAAATACGTGCACTGGACACCATCCCATTTTTTGGTGCAGGAATTAATTCCATATCAAAAGGAGGTAGGTATATTCTATGTTCGCAAGCCAGAAGAAGCCCATGGTAAGATTACTGGAGTGGTGTCCAAGGAATTTTTAACCATTACGGGGGATGGCCAAAGCTCCATGATCAAACTCATCAAACGTAATCCTCGAAGTCACTTGCAATTAAAAGTATTGGAGCAAAAGTTTGGTGATCAACTTCGTAACGTTTTAGATGAAGGCGAAAAGTTTATTTTAGTGCCCTACGGGAGTCATACCCGAGGGGCCAAGTTTGTGGATATCAGCCATCAAATCAACAAGGATTTGGTAAATACTATAGATGGGATATGCTCTCAAATGAAAGGATTCCATTATGGACGATTGGATGTACTCTACAATACATTTGAGGAACTTTGCGAAGGAAAGAACTTTAGTATTATTGAAGTCAATGGGGCAGGGGGAGAGGCCACCCATATTTACGATCCCCAACATTCCTTGTTTTGGGCTTGGCGAGAGGTTACTCGCCATTGGGGTATGTTGTGCGACATCAGTATTGTCAATAAAAAGGCAGGCCATACCTATTTAAGTTTTAGGGATGGGCGGGCCATGCTAAAGCAAACGGGGGTTTTGCAGGCACAATTAAAGTTTTAGAAATACCATTAAAGTATGCCTTGAATGAAACTTTCCATTCCACTGGGTTCTGTTGTAGGTGCAAAACGCTTTATAGGTTTTCCAGTTTTGTCGATTACAAATTTGGTGAAGTTCCATTTGATTTTGCCTCCCAACAAGCCTCTTAATTCGGATTTGAGATACTTGAAAATGGGATGCGCATCGCTTCCGTTGACATCAATTTTGGCAAACATGGGAAAAGTCACCCCATAGTTCACCTGACAAAATTCTTGGATATCATTGGCACTGCCCGGTTCTTGATTCCCAAATTGGTTACATGGAAATCCCAAAACAACCAATCCTTGACTTTCATACTTTTTATAGAGCTCTTCCAGTCCCTCATATTGTGGTGTTAATCCGCATTTGCTTGCAGTATTGACAACCACAATGGTTTTGTCTTTATATTTTTCCATGGACTCTGGTGTGCCGTCCAATCGTTCTGCTTCAAATTTGTAAAATTCCATACTTATTTTTTTTGTTTGTTCATGAGGTGTTTAAATGCTCCGGTAGACCAAAGGGCCCAAAGTATTAATACAGGCTGGAAAAACAGGCGTATAAATCTTTTAAGGTCCGTATCCAATCCAAATGCATCAATGCCATTGGTGTATTGTGAAATGTTTCCGGGGAATATCAATACATAGAAAATGGCCAGTGCGATGCCTGCTTTAACCTTGTGTTTGACCAAAAAAACCATAGCAAGCCCCAGAAGTATCTCAACAACGCCTGAAGCTATCACGACAAAATCCATAAAAGCTTCGCTTGTAGGCAACCATCGGGGCACCTGAGCCTGAAACTCCTCCCGTTGAAAAGTAAGGTGTCCAATACCCGCCATCATCATCAAAAGGCCTAGGATTACCCTAAATAAATTTTGTGTGGAACTTGTAGTGTTGCTCATTTGAAAACTTTTTCAGATTCCTTTAAATATAATCATATCTAAAGGGAAGCTCTTTTGTAAAAGCGACAAATGTTAACTCAAATCAAGACTTTTCTTCTGCCACCCCCATTTTCTTCTTGATGGCATTCATAATAATTGGCGCATGGATACGTGAATTTTCTATAAACCATTTGTGGGTTTCCATGCCCCCGCAGATGACACCTGCCAGAAATAGCCCCTCAACATTGGTCTCCATGGTTTCGGGGTCGTAAGTGGGAAGTCTTTTGGTGTCGTCTGATAAAGTGATTCCCAGTTTTTCCAAAAAGGCAAAATTCGGACGATACCCTGTCAAGGCCAGCACAAAATCATTTTCCAAAGTAACCTCGCCTTCTGGTGAGTTGATAACGATTTTATGAGGTTTTATTTCCTTAACGGTAGAATTGTAATAGACTTTGATACTGCCCTCCTCGATTCGGTTAATGATATCGGGACGTACCCAATATTTTACGCGAGGACCCACTTCTGGACCGCGAATCACGAGGGTTACTTCTGCGCCTTTACGCCAACATTCCAATGCTGCGTCTATAGCGGAGTTACTGGCACCTACAACTACCAATTTTTGACTTGCATAAAAATGAGGATCGTTATAGTAATGGGATACCTTGGGCAAATCCTCACCGGGAACACCCATATTGTTGGGCAGATCATAGAATCCTGTAGCGACCACTACGTTTTTTGCTTCGTAATTATCTTTATCGGTCTTTACCGTGAAGGTGTTTCCTTGTTTTACAGTATCAAGAACCTTTTCAAAGAGATGGATGTTGAGCTGGTTCGAGGTCACAATCCGTCGGTAATATTCCAACGCTTCGTTGCGTTTGGGTTTGGCCTCCTTGCTAATGAACGGTATCTCGTCTATCTCCAGCTTTTCGGAAGAAGAGAAGAACTGCATGTTCATGGGATAGTTGAACAAGGAATTTACAATAGGCCCTTTTTCTATAATAATATAGGAAATCCCTTGTTTTTTGGCTTCTAGGCCACATGCTATTCCAATAGGGCCGCCCCCAATGATGACAACATCAAATTGCTGCATTACGCTATTTCTTCTTTTAATTTTTTAATAGTTTCGATTGGGTTGGCACTCTTAAATATAAAACTGCCCGCAACCAGAACATCCGCTCCAATATCGATCAGTTTCTTTGCATTTTCCGCATTTACGCCCCCATCGATTTCAATTAAGGTGTTTGTATTCTTACGATTGATCAATTCTTTTAGATCGGCTACTTTTTGATAGGTGTTCTCGATAAAGGATTGTCCTCCAAACCCTGGGTTAACGCTCATTACGATAACAATGTCTATATCTTGTATAGTGTCTTCCAATAATCTCACAGATGTGTGGGGGGTAATGGCTACTCCTGCTTTCATTCCTTCTGCTTTAATGGCTTGTAAGGTTCTGTGCAAATGTGGACATGCCTCATAATGAACGGTCAAATGATTCACCCCCAGATCAGCAAATGTTTTGATATATCTGTCGGGGTCTACGATCATTAAGTGTGTGTCCAAAGGTTTTTTGGCATATTTCGCGATGGCTTGTATCACTGGCATTCCAAAGGAGATGTTGGGCACGAATACCCCGTCCATGATATCCAAATGAAACCAATCGGCATCACTTTGGTTCACCATTTCTATTTCTTTTTGAAGATTGGCAAAGTCGGATGCCAGGAGCGAAGGAGCGATCATTGATTTGTTCATGTTACAAAGTTAGCCATTTACGGCCATCCTTAAACGAAAAAAACTCCGGTAATCAGCCGGAGTTTATTCATCAATCAAAAAACGAACAGTCATGATAAACTGTTATATCTTACTAAATTACAACTTTCCTGCCAAAAATCAAATTTAAGGATAGTTTAACTGTAATTTATAGGGTGTTTTTCACACTTTATCCCAAATATGTTTTCAAAATCTTACTTCTGGAGGTGTGTTTTAACCTACGGATTGCTTTTTCTTTAATCTGACGAACTCTTTCTCTTGTAAGATCAAAAGTTTCACCGATTTCTTCCAAGGTCATGGAGTGTTGTCCAGCCAAACCAAAGTAAAGTCTGATTACATCAGCTTCACGAGGGGTTAGAGTTTCCAGTGCACGCTCAATTTCAGTACGAAGGGAATCGTGCAAAAGTTCCTTGTCCGGGTTTGGAGATTCACCACTGCGCAATACATCGTAAAGGTTGGAATCTTCACCATCGATCAAAGGCGCGTCCATGGATACGTGACGGCCTGAGTTTTTCAAGGATTGCTTCACATCTTCCACGGTCATGTCCAATTCTTTGGCAATTTCCTCTGCAGATGGTGGACGCTCGTGCGCTTGCTCCAAGAAGGCAAATGTTTTGTTGATCTTGTTGATGGAACCAATTTTGTTCAAAGGCAAACGAACAATACGGGATTGCTCTGCCAATGCCTGAAGAATGGATTGACGAATCCACCAAACGGCATAAGAAATAAATTTAAATCCACGGGTTTCATCAAAACGTTGTGCCGCTTTGATAAGCCCCAAGTTTCCTTCATTGATCAAATCAGGAAGTGTCAACCCTTGATTTTGGTACTGTTTTGCCACAGAAACCACGAACCTAAGGTTGGCTTTAGTTAATTTTTCCAAGGCTATTTGGTCCCCCGCCTTAATTCGTTGTGCCAATTCCACTTCTTCATCGGCGGTAATCAAATCTACCTTACCGATTTCCTGCAAATACTTGTCCAACGACGCGGTTTCCCTATTGGTAACCTGTTTTGTAATCTTTAACTGTCTCATCTAAAAAATCCCTTCAAATTAAATTTGTGAACCGGAGCTCATTAGGTTATACGTTGAAAAAACTAAAAAGTTACATTTTGATTGTAGTTTTTTAAAAAAAAGAAACCCTGGGAATAATTCCCAGGGTTTTTTTATATAATAGGATGTTGTTAAAACTAATCCCTTCTTGGCTTTCTATCGCGGTTGCCACCTCTGCGGTCGCCACCACCTCTTCGATCACCTCTATCGTTTCTAGGTGGACGTTCTTGATATCCTTCAGGTTTAGGTAATAAGGCTTTTCTTGATACCTTTTCCTTTCTGGTTCTTGGGTCTATACCAAAGTACTTGACATCAAAAACATCTCCCATGTTCACAACATCGGAAACATTTTCTGTGCGCTCCCATGCCAATTCGGATACGTGAAGCAATACTTCGTTTCCTGGGGCGTCGGTGTATTCCACCACAGCGCCAAAGTCAAGCATTTTTATCACTTTAACTTCATAAACACTTCCCACTTCAGGTTTAAACATTAAGGAATCTATCTTAGCCAATACAGCATCAATACCTTCTTGTCCTGTACCAAGGATTTCCACAATACCTTCTTCGGTTTCTGGGTCTTCGTTAATAACTATAGTAGTATTGGTAGTTTTTTGAAGTTCTTGAATTACTTCGCCACCTTTACCGATAAGTGCACCAATATATTCACCTGGAATAATTTTGGTAACGATTTTTGGAGCGTAGGATTTAACTTCTTCTCTTGGCTCGGCTATAGTATCGGTAAGTTTGCCCAATATGTGCATTCTTCCGTCCTTGGCCTGAATCAAAGCATTTACCAAAATCTCGTAGGACAATCCTTTTACTTTAATGTCCATTTGGCAAGCGGTAATACCATCTGCGGTACCAGTTACCTTAAAGTCCATATCCCCCAAGTGATCTTCATCACCTAAGATATCGGAAAGCACGGCGTATTTACCAGTTTCCGTATCGGTAATCAATCCCATTGCGATACCGGATACAGGTTTTTTCAACTGAACACCAGCGTCCATCAATGCCATGGTACCGGAACATACGGTTGCCATAGAAGAGGAACCGTTGGATTCCAATACTTCTGAAACTACACGAACAGTATAAGGACAATCTTCTGGAATCATGCCTTTAAGGGCACGTTGTGCCAAGTTACCATGTCCAACCTCTCTACGCGAAGTACCACGAATTGGTCGTGCTTCTCCTGTTGAGAAAGGAGGGAAGTTATAATGCAAATAGAATGTTTCCTCACCTTCGTAAGATGGCATATCTATTTGGTTCGCTTCTCTGGAGGTCCCCAAAGTAACGGTTGCCAATGCCTGAGTTTCACCACGGGTAAAAATGGCAGAGCCGTGTACAGATGGCAAATAATCGATTTCACACCAGATCGGTCTAACATCTGTTGTCTTACGACCGTCCAAACGAAGTCCTTCTTCCAATGTAAGGTTTCTAACGGCTTCTTTTTCGGCTTTGTGGTAGTATTTGGAAACCAAGTCACCAATTTCTTCCAATTCTTCTTCGGAGAAAGATGCTTTGATTTCTTCTTTGATAGCAGCAAATGCCTCGCTACGTTCTTTTTTGGAAGAACCAGCTTTGGCCACTTCATATACCTTGTCGTAGGCCATGTCGTGGATTTTTTTCTGAAGATCTTCATCTTCAGCTTCAGCTTCGTACTCGCGAACTTCTTTTTTACCGAATGCTTCGGCCAATTTTTCCTGTGCAGCACATTGTACTTTAATGGCCTCGTGGGCGAATTTGATGGCTTCTACCATTTCCTCTTCGGAAATCTCGTCCATTTCACCTTCTACCATCATTACGGAATCTGCAGAGGCACCGATCATCATGTCGATATCGGATTCTTTTAGTTGTTCCCTTGTCGGGTTGATGATGAATTCACCGTTTACCCTACCTACACGTACTTCAGAAATGGCACATTCGAATGGAAAATCCGAAAGTTGAATGGCGGCAGAGGCAGCCAATCCAGCCATTGCGTCCGGCATAACATCATCGTCATGCGACATCAATTGAATCATCACTTGTGTTTCGGAGTGATAATCTTTTGGGAACAATGGTCTCAATACCCTGTCCACCAAACGCATGGTCAATACTTCGCCGTCACTTGGTCTGGCTTCTCTTTTAAAGAAACCTCCAGGGTAACGTCCTGCAGCAGCAAATTTTTCGCGATAATCTACGGTAAGTGGCAAAAAGTCCACATCCGAAGCTTTGTAATTGGAGACAACGGTACACAATAGCATACACTTGCCAGATTGAACAACAACAGAGCCATGGGCCTGCTTTGCCAGTTTTCCGGTTTCGATAGAAATCTCTCTACCGTCACCAAGGTCTATGACCTCTTTGAATGTCTTTGGAATCATAAAATTAATCTTACCCTACCATCGTGGCGGGGTCGTTAAACAATTGGTCTGCCGCCATCCGGGCGGTCGGGTTGTGTTGTTGTTGTGTGTGCCTATGGCACTTGACCAATGAAAAACTATTTGAAGCTTTTTGTGTTTGCCCAGCTTTATGCTGGGACTTTATGTAGTTGAAACTTGTTCAACCAAAAACAAAGGGGAAGCCAATGCCTCCCCTTGTGTTTTTATTTTCTAATACCTAATTCTTTAATTAGAGTACGGTATTTTTCAATATCTTTTTTCTTAAGGTAATCCAAAAGACTACGTCTTTTACCTACCAACGCCACCAAAGAACGCTCGGTGTTATAATCTTTATGGTTCCTTTTAAGGTGACCTGTCAAGTGGTTGATACGGTGTGTGAACAAAGCAATTTGTCCTTCCGTAGAACCGGTGTTGCTCTCAGAGCCGCCGTGTTTTTTGAAAATCTCGGCTTTCACTTCTTTTGTTAAATACATTCCAATATTATTTAAATGATTTTTATGTATTGATTGGCCTTCAATCAGCGTGCAAAGATAAGTTCTTTTTTTTAAACTACGAATTTTAACAAGAAATTAAACCTTTTGTGGATCCGTGTGTCAAAGAAGCAAAACCATAAAATCAATTATTATGAAAAAGGGACTTAAAATGAAGATCAAAGGAATTGTTTCTGCACTTATTGGAGGCTTGTTGTTGACCTCTATTTCTTGTAGCAAAGAATCTTCTGGTAATGAGGATTTGAATAGTACGGAGGTAATATCGTCAACAGAATTAAAGTTTAGCGATGAAACCGAGATGATTTCGGAAGAGATTACCTCCATTGCGGAAGATGTTTACGCTGCGGATGAAATTTCAAGTACATCAAAAATAGATTATCATTCGGACTATTTGCCCGATTGTGTAACTGTTACCGTTGTTTATTCCGATAGTACCAAAGAGGTCAGTTTGGATTTTGGTGAAGGATGTGAACTTCCAACGGGAAATGTGCTCAGTGGAGTTATTTATTTGAATTATGCTTTGGATGTTGAGCCCATTTCAAATACTATAGAATTAACCCTTGAAGATTTCACCTATAATAATGTGGCCATCGAAGGTTCCGCTTCCATCGTCAGAGTTCGTAGCAATGAAAATGGAAATCCTCAAGGAATTGCAAATGCGGCATTTACGGCAACTTGGCCCAGTGGTGAGACAGCATCCTTTAGCGGAACCAGAAGACGAGAGTGGATCGAAGGGTTTGGTACGGGATTTTGGGGCGATAACGTTTTCTTGATTACTAGAAAGCGTACCTATACAAGTAGAGCGGGAAATCAATTTGTTAAGGAGATTACGACACCTTTGAGAAGGGAGTTGTCCTGTCGATTTATTGTAAGCGGTGTATTGGATATCACCCGGCTAGGGAATACCGTAAGTTTGGATTTTGGGGATGGTAGTTGTGATGCCAAAGGTACTCTTACGTATTCTGATGGCACGGAAGAAGAGGTGTTCCTGCGTCGTTTCAAGAATTGATATGTAAAAAGAAAAAGCCCCGATTTCGGGGCTTTATTTAATTTCTTACGGGTTGATTGGTAATCAAATCGATATAGAGATTGATTTTTTTCTTCAAATCCCTACGATGCGTGATGAAATCCAAGAAACCGTGCTCTTTAAGGAATTCGGATGTTTGGAAACCTTCAGGAAGATCTTTTCCTGTAGTGTCTTTTACTACCCTTGGCCCAGCAAATCCAATCAATGCACCGGGTTCTGCAATGTTGATATCTCCCAACATCGCGTAGGATGCAGTTGTACCCCCCGTTGTTGGATCGGTACATAGCGAAATGTATGGTATTTTGGCCTCTGCCAATTGAGCTAATTTAGCAGATGTTTTCGCTAATTGCATCAAGGAAAGGGCGGCTTCCATCATACGGGCACCACCTGATTTGGAAATCATGATAAATGGCACTTTTTTTCTTTTGGCCACATCTATGGCGCGGGATATTTTCTCTCCTACCACACTTCCCATGGAACCTCCGATAAAGCCAAAGTCCATACAGGCCACAACAATATCTTTTCCTTGGGATTTTCCAACTGCAGTTCTAACGGCATCTTTTAATCCGGTTTTCTTCTGGGCAGCTTTCAGTCGGTCAGAATATTTTTTAGTGTCTTCAAACTTCAAAGGGTCTTTGGACACCATTTTTGTGTCAAGTTCACTGAACTTGTTATCATCAAAAAGGATTTCAAAGTATTCTTTACTGCCTATTCGGACGTGGTAATCATCTTCTGGACTTACGTAATAGTTTTTGGCCAAATCTTCAGCCTCAACAATTTTACCGGTAGGGGATTTGTACCATAACCCCTTTGGGGTGTCTTTTTTTTCCTCGGTAGCTGTTTGTATTCCTTTTTCCTTTCTTTTAAACCAAGACGACATGCAATCAATATTTAGTTAGACAAAGGCTTACAAAGTATTTATGTTGTTCAAATCCTCGAAGGCTTTCTTTAAACGAGCGATGAAAGTTTTTTCACCTTCTCGAAGCCAAACTCGGGGATCATAGAACTTTTTGTTGGGTTGGTCATCACCATCAGGGTTTCCGATTTGTGTTTGAAGGTAATCTCCTTTTCCTTGGATGTAATCCCTAACACCTTCCAAGAATGCGTATTGCAAATCGGTATCGATGTTCATTTTGATTACACCATAACCAATGGCTTCCCTAATCTCTTCCAAAGTGGAGCCAGAACCTCCGTGAAATACAAAATCGATGTGATTGTGCTCTACACCATATTTTTCTGTAATATATTCTTGGGAGTTCTTTAGGATTTTTGGAGTCAGTTTTACGTTACCTGGTTTGTATACCCCATGCACGTTCCCAAATGCTGCAGCAATGGTGAATTTTGGGCTAACTTTGGAAAGTTCTTCATAAGCAAAGGCCACTTCTTCTGGCTGGGTGTACAATTTGGAGTCGTCAACGTCGGTGTTGTCCACACCATCTTCTTCACCTCCTGTTATACCCAATTCAATCTCCAAAGTCATATCCATTTTGCTCATGCGCTCCAGATACCCTTTACAGATTTCAATATTTTCTTCGATCGGCTCCTCGGAAAGGTCGATCATGTGCGAACTGAACAATGATTTACCAGTTTCCTTGTAATGCTCTTCACTGGCGTCCAATAATCCATCGATCCAAGGCAATAATTTTTTAGCGCAGTGATCTGTATGAAGTATTACCGTTGCTCCGTAGGCTTCTGCCAATTGGTGAACGTGCTTCGCGCCTGCAACAGCTCCTAGGATAGCTGCTTTTTGACCATCATTGGAAAGTCCTTTGCCTGCATTGAACTGTGCTCCTCCGTTAGAGAATTGAATAATTACGGGAGAATTCAATGTTGCAGCGGTTTCCATAACGGCATTGATGCTATCCGAGCCAATTACGTTTACGGCCGGAAGTGCATATCCGTTTTCTTTTGCATGGTTAAAAATTGCTTGTACTTCATCACCGGTTGCAACACCGGGCTTTATATTGTGGGACATAGTTATATTGGTTTCGAATTAAATAGGAAACAAAAGTAATAAAATATTTGCTCTAGAAGGGATAATTGATCCCTATGTTGAAGACGGCTTTCTTGAGGTTGTAGCCATCGAACCAACGATTTGACTCAACTTTGGCCGGATTATAAGTCTTGAAACCCACATCCAACCTGAAAACAAAATAGGTAAAATCGTACCGGAGTCCAAGTCCAGTGCCCAATGCAATGTCGCCCAGCGAAGAGAATCCTTTGAAAATGGCATCGGGGTTGGTTTCATTGTCAAATACGTTCCAAATATTCCCTGCGTCCGCAAAAAGTGCACCTTTTACGTCACCGGCTATTGGAAATCTGTACTCAAGGTTTAATGCAAGTTTAAGGTTGGCCTCATTAAAATCGTTGATATTGTCTGTGCTGCCCGGTCCCAATTCGTAAGCATTCCATGCTCTGTTGTCGTTTGAGCCTCCTGCAAAATAACTCCTCACAAAAGGCACATTGTCCGAATTTCCATAGGGAATTGCCAAGCCTGAAAAACTTCTAAAGGCAATTACCTGGGAACCGCCTATTTCCCAATGCCTGATGTAATCTACTTCGGCTTTCACATACTGAGAAAAAGGAACATTGAAAACAAGGCTTTGTCCGTTGTCATTTTTGTTATAAGGGAATACATTGGAAAGTAGGGATAGCATGCCCCCAGCACTTTCCATCTTTATGCGGTACTGATAAAAATCGAGATCGTTTATTCCTGACTTACTGTTTTTGGTATGGGTAAAATTACTGGCAAAAATAAGGTTGTTCTCTGTTAGCCTTCGGCGTCTTTCCTCTATACTGTTTACTTCTTCGAAGTCTTCGGTGCTAACAGGAATTTCACCGTTCAATATGGAACGTACAAAACTATTGGCACCTTCTGGAATGTTTAAACTGGGTTCTTCTCCTTCATTCTCTACGGGGTCAAAAAAAGATGTGTATTGGGGATCGTCTTGAAAATCATCAGCTATATTGTCCAAATTGGAAAACGTATTTCTGTAAACATTATAGAAATTATCAGGGTTCACATTTCGTACAAATTCCACATTCAGTAGTTCAAAATTGTTTTTGAGGCGGTCGGTGGGCGACCAATTGTAGGATAGGATGGCATTCAGGGATTGTTTGTCCAAACCAATGTTCTGCTGAAAATTGGTACCCGCCGACAATCTACTTTGGGGCAACATATAATAGGGAATTATTTTTTCAGTATTAAAAGGTAACCAAATTCGAGGAAATGTTATAGTTACATCACCTCCAAGCTCTGAAGTGATATTTTCATTGGATAAGGACGCATCGCTTAACAAACCAATAGACCCTCTGGCAGAAACATTTAAGGTTTCGGCACCCCCAAAAACATTTCTTGTAATTACAGATGCACTGAAGGCAGTTCCTACTTGTTGAATGTTGGAATGGGTTACATCAAAATTTAGATTTAGGGAATACTTTGGCTTGGCTGCCAAATAAATGTTCGATTCCAGTTGCGTTTGGGTAGAATCGGGAATAAATTCAATGTTCGGATATTTAAAGGTGTTTAGGTTGGTGATTTGTCTGTAGGTCCTTATCCTGTCCAAATCGCGGTAAACACTATCTTTTTCAAAGAAAATAGCGTCGGTGAGTGCTTTGGGCCTGTATCTAAGTTCCCCACTATAATAGATATTGTAGTTTTCGTGTTCTATCCTTTTTAAAGTATCGGCGGCCCCATTGATATCATAATCTGCATAAATGTTGATTTTTCTAAGCCGCGCAACCTTATAAGGGGTGCTGGTGTCCGTACTGTCGGTAGAACTTCTAAACTTGTTAATGTTCAGTTGTACGTCCATCAATTGGTCATTGGCAGCTAATGTTGTATCCCTTAGAATATCATAGTTGATAGAACTTTCTTGAAAATTATAGACTCCGGAGTTACGGAAAAGGGTGGTCAAGCGTTCTCGTTCCAAAGTGAATTTATCCAGATCGAATTGTTCTCCTTTTTTGATCAAACTTTGTTGGGCGGTTTTTATGTAAATGGAATCCAGTTCAGGAGAGGTGATGTTTTTTTGAACCGTATCCACAATGTAAGGTTTGTTCAAAGTGATATTGTAGTCAATCTGCGCTCTTTTTTTCTTATTGCTTTCCACTATCTCATAGTCGCCCGTATTGTTGAAGTATCCCTTACTGTTGTAATAAGCTTTTAGTTTGTTAATGGATTTGTTGGTTTCTGCTGTGTCGATTATTACCGGTGGTTCGCCAATTCTTTTTAAAAATTCACTGGCTCCTTTTACCATAAAGGATTCACGCAAGCGGTTAACCTGCTTCTTGGAGAGTAGATTGTTCAGATGTTTTTCTCTCTTTTCTTTGCGATGCAACCAGTCTTGGAAAGAAGAATCTGGGTTTTCCTTTGCAAGATTATAAAGGTTCAATTTTAGAGGGTAACCAAGAACACTACTGTTTGGTTTTTGAGCTATAAGCCCTTTTATTTCGCTGCTATTGACTTTTTGGTCATCAACCAGAATGTTGTTTTTGGTGAGCAATAATTCATCCTCCCCAACTTTTTTTAAGGTATTGCAACCCGAAATGCTTAGCAAAAGCAACAATAACCCTATTTTTGCCCAGTTGCACATTATACCAAAAGAACCCCTCATAGAAGCCAAAAATACACGATTTAGATGGTTACAAAAAACCAAATTAAACTAGTTGTTAGCCTAAAGCAAAAAAAGTACCGATCTCAACATGGACTCTTTGTTGTTGAAGGGGAAAAAGTGGTCAACGAGTTACTTCGGGCGGGAGTAAGGCCATTTAAAATTTTTGTTGATGATGCCAAAAAGGTCGAAAAATTCGGGGAAGCGGAAATTGTCTCCAACAAGGACCTGAAACAGATAAGCAGTTTAACGCACCCGAACGGGGTATTGGGTGTTTTTTATATTATCGATGGAGAAGGTGATCTCGATACTGATTGGGTCGTTGTGCTTGATTCGGTTAGAGATCCTGGTAATCTGGGAACCATTATCCGACTTTGTGATTGGTTTGGGGTAAAACATTTAGTCTGTTCAAAAGATACCGTAGATTGTTACAACCCAAAGGTGTTGCAGGCTACTATGGGTTCCATTGCGAGAGTAAATATTGCCTATGTTGATTTGGAAGAATATTTGGGCAGGATAAACCTTCCCGTTTATGGTGCTTATATGGATGGAGAATCAGTTTATTGTTCTGATTTGGCCGAAAAGGGTGTTTTGGTAATGGGCAACGAGGCCAATGGCATTTCTAAAGAAGTAAGTAGATTCATAACTGAAAGAATTTCCATTCCCCAATTCGGAGCCTCCACTACCGAAAGCTTAAATGTAGCTACGGCAACAGCTATTCTATTAAGTGAAATACGGAGAGGATAGTTTATTCAAAGGTAAAATTGATGAAAATACCTCGGGTTCGCATAGCATTAATGTTGCCCGTCCATGGACTATTGGGGTCTTCGTCTGGAACCAACTCGTCGGTAAGTGCAAAAACCCCACGAATGGAAGGTGTAAACTTAAAGTACTCAGTATAGAAATCAATACCAAAACCTAATTCATATCCATATACATTTTGTTTCATCCTGAATTGACCGGTACTGTTGTCATCCAAGCTATCTTCATTACTGCCCAAATTAATCGAGGTGTATACCCCACCGACTATAAATGGCCTCCAGTTTCCAATTCTGCGGGTGCTGGCTTTTAACAATAAGGGAAACCTAATGTAAGTTGACTGTACCTCACGAATAGCATCTACTGCCGAAGTAAATCCAGGAAAACCCAAAGTTCTGGAAGTGTAAAGCAAACCAGGTTCAAAACGGGCGTCCAAAAATTCATTGATTCTAAGCTCACCAATCAACCCTACATTAAACCCGAAGCTTTTATCCACCAAAATGTCTCGACCAATATCATCTTTGTACTCAAATTGAAAGTCGTATTGGTTAAAGCCAAGGTAATAGCCCCAGTTCAAGAATTTCTTGTCCTCGTTTTGAAGATTTAATATGGGGTCGCCTCCAAATTGGCCAATGGCCGTTTGGTTCGACATAACAATCAGTCCAAAAAGGATAAGGAGATTTTTCATTAATCTATTTTGAAGCGACATAAATGGATGCTACACCCATGGTCTGTGGTTTGTTCTCTACACCTATAAACCCAATTTTCTTCAAAATATTGTTGAAGGCTTCCCCATGAGGGAAAACCGACGCCGATTCACTCAAGTAAGTATAAGCGGATCTGTCCTTGGAAAATAACTTTCCAATGGTAGGCATTATGTGCTTGGTATAGATTTTATAGCCTTGTTTAAAAGGAGTTTTGGTAGGAACCGAGGTTTCTAAGACCAAAAAATGACCTTCAGGCTTTAATACACGATAAATTTCTTCCAGTCCTTTTTCCAGGTTTTCAAAATTCCTTACCCCAAAAGCAACCGTAACAGCATCAAATGAATTGTCTTCGAAAGGGAGGTTTTCGCTATCGCCGACTACCATTTCAATGGTATCCTGTAATTTTTTGTTGTTGACTTTGGTTTTTCCTACTTCCAACATTCCAGGAGAAAGGTCTAGGCCTACTATTTTTTCGGCACCTGTTTGTGTCATGGCAATGGCGAGGTCACCAGTACCTGTGGCAATGTCCAAGATGGAATTCGGTGATTTATCCTTTAGAAAAGCTACGATACGCTTGCGCCATTTTACATCCGTCCCGAAGGAAATAACACGGTTAAGGCCATCGTAATTCCCAGATATATTGTCGAACATCTGTTTTACCTGCTCTTTTTTGCCGAGCTCAGACTCTTTGTAGGGCGTCACCTTTTTTGACATTGCTTTAATTTGCTGGCAAATATACAACTTAGCATAAGGGATGTAGACAAAAATATTTGTGTAATTTTGCCCATCAAAGGGATTAAAGTTCCGTATTTGGTTAAAAGTATGCGGTTTAAGTATTGCATACCATTCTTAGTATCATTTGTAACGTACAAATTGAATTTATTTAAGAACACATCCTATTCTAATCAATGAGAATCATTATTGCAGGTGCTGGTGAAGTGGGATTTCATTTGGCGAAATTATTGTCCTACGAAGCACAGGAGATCACTTTGATTGATACCGACAAGGAAAGATTATCCTATGCCGATAACCATTTGGATATTCGTGTACTTCGGGGCGATGCCACCTCTATTCAGGTATTGCAGGATGCCCAAGTAGGTGGTTCTGATCTTGTAATTGGCGTTACCGCTTCGGAAACTACCAATTTGACCCTTTGTGTTCTTGCCAAGCAATTGGGATGCAAACGTACCATGGCCAGAATTTCCAATACGGAGTTTATGGACAATCGAGAGCTTATCAAATTTGAAGAGTTGGGTATTGATGAATTGATTTCTCCGGAGCGACTTGCTGCAATGGAAATCCAATTGATGCTTAATCAATCCGCCTTTAACGATACCTATCAATTTGAAGAGGGTTTATTGACCATGTTCGGGGTCATTCTACCCAAGACAGCACCCTTTGTGGGTAAAATGGTGAAAGAGGCAGCTCGAATTTTCCCAGAACTCAATTTTATGCCTATCGCTCTTCAGCGAACAGGAACCCAATTTACTTTGATACCAAGGGGAGACACTATTTTTAAAGAAGGCGATCAAGTGTACTTTATTACTTCGGATAAGGGGGTCGAAGAATTGTACAAACTTTCCGGAATGCAAAAGCAGGAAATTAAAAATGTCATGATTCTTGGCGGGAGTAAGGTAGGTTACAAAACGGCGCGAGACCTCTGCAACAAAAAGTTCAATGTAAAGCTTATAGAAAAGAACAAGGAAAAGGCGTTTGATATTGCGGATGAACTGCCACATGCCCTCGTGATTAATGGAGACGGACGAAATGTAGAGCTTTTGGATGAAGAGAATTTGGAATCCATGGATGCCTTTATCGCCGTAACGGGCAATTCCGAGACTAACATAATGTCCTGTTTGGTCGCGAAGAATAAAAAAATCAAAAAAACCATTGCCTTGGTGGAGAACATGGACTATTTTCAATTGTCCCACTCTATCGGGGTGGATACTCTTATCAATAAAAAGCTCCTCGCTGCCAACAGCATATTTAGGTATATCAGAAAAGGGGAGGTTCTTGCCCTTACCCGTTTGAACAATTTGAATGCTGAAATTTTGGAGTTCGAGGTGAAAGCATCTTCATTGGTGAACGGTGAGATTATCAGAGAGTTGAACTTTCCGAGAGAAGCCAGTATTGGAGGAGTTATAAGAAATGGAAAAGGAATTATTGCTTTGGGTGACTTTAGAATCGCCGAAGGAGATAAGGTTGTGGTCTGCTGCTTGCCAAAGGCCATTCCAAGGATAGAAAAGCTGTTCCTGTAATGAAACTCAACACAAGAATCATTATCCACATTATGGGGCTCTTGTTGCTTTGCAATGGGTCCTTTATGCTTTTAGCGGCACTTGCCAGTGGTATTTATAAAGATGGTGCCACTATGGACATTATGTTGGCTGCCATTGTGACCATGCTTTTTGGTATTATGGCCATGTTCTACACTAGGGGGCATAAAAAGGAGGTTAAAAAGAAAGAAGGTTACATCGTAGTAACTTTCGGATGGATTGTGATGTCCATATCCGGAATGTTGCCCTATCTTTTTTCGGGCGCAATCCCGTCCATAACCGATGCATTTTTTGAAACCATGTCTGGGTATACCACGACAGGGGCGTCCATTTTAGATGACATAGAGGCGCTACCAGAAGGAATTTTGCTTTGGAGAAGCCTAACTCATTGGATTGGCGGTATGGGGATTATTGTGCTGGCCATTGCTATATTACCACTATTGGGTATTGGTGGTATGCAGTTGTTCGCTGCAGAAGCACCTGGCCCTGGTGGGGACAAACTGCACCCTAGGATTACAGACACTGCTAAAAGATTATGGTTTATCTACTTTGGATATACCGTTCTGGAAACCTTGTTGTTAAAGTTTGCGGGAATGTCCTTTTTCGATGCTATCAACCATGCTTTGGCGACCATGTCGACAGGAGGGTTCTCCACCAAAAATGCAAGTTTGGCCTTTTGGAATGATCAGCCGCTTATCCAGTATATTGTTGCTCTGTTCATGTTTTTGGCAGGTAGTAATTTTGTACTGAGCTATTTTGCCCTAACGGGACGTGGGCAGCGTATTCTAAAAGATGAAGAGTTTAAATATTACTTTGGGTTTATAGTGGTGTTTACCATTATTGCCGCACTGGGTGTTTATTTCAGGGCGGATGTTCCCGTTTCGGATTTTCACCCAATGGTGCTTGGAAAAGCCGAAAGTGCCTTTAGGCACACCCTGTTCCAAGTCATTGCCGTAATTACCACAACTGGGTTTGTTTCGGCCGATTTCACTTCTTGGACGCCATTTTTAACGGTTTTCTTTTTTGGATTAATGTTCCTCGGTGGTTCTGCGGGATCAACGGCAGGGGGCATTAAAGTGATGCGTCACCTAGTGATTATCAAAAATGGAATTTTGGAGTTTAAGCGAACATTGCATCCAAATGCGGTGATACCCGTTCGCTACAATCAAAAAACGGTAACGGAGCATATCGTGTATAATGTGGTAGCCTTTTTTGTGCTGTACATGCTGCTTTTTATCATAGGTTCGTTGGTCCTTGGTTTTTTGGGATTGGATTTTGTGTCCGCCGTAGGGGGAGCGGCTTCCTCTTTGGGGAATGTTGGTCCTGCATTGGGTAGTTTGAATCCTGTTAGCAACTATAATGGTCTTCCTGAAGCAGGAAAATGGTGGTGTAGCTTCTTAATGCTTTTGGGACGTTTGGAGTTATTCACAGTGTTGATTGTACTTACCCCATATTTTTGGAAGAAAACTTAATTAAAAAACCTCCTGAAGCTGAGCTCCAAGAGGTTTTTGATATTGACGATGAGATGCTGAATCAAGTTCAGCATGACATCTTGATAAGTTTAAAGGACTGCCTTTATTCTGGAAATGGCTTCTTTTAATTCTTTTTCTGATGCTGCATATGATATACGGATGCAATTTGGGTTTCCAAATGCTTCACCAGTTACCGTGGCGACATTGGCATACTCCAATAAATACAATGAAAAGTCAGAAGCATTGTTTATCGTAACACCGTTCAACGTTTTTCCAAAGAATGCTGAAATATCCGGGAACACATAAAATGCTCCTTCGGGTACGTTGAGGTTGAAGCCTTCTATTTCCCCCAAAAGTCCAAGAACAAGGTCTCTTCTTTCATGGAACTTGTCGATCATAAACTGTATTTTGCTCACAGGAGCTTCCAATGCAGTGATAACCGCACGTTGAGCAATGGCATTTGCACCACTGGTTACCTGTCCCTGCAGTTTGGTACATCCCTTGGCAATCCATTCAGGTGCGCCAATATAACCAATACGCCATCCCGTCATGGCAAATGCTTTGGAAACCCCATTTACGGTAACGGTTCTATCGTACATTCCATCAATACCGGCAATACTTACGTGCCCACCTGCAAAATTGATGTGCTCATAGATCTCATCCGATACTACATAAATGTCAGGGTGTTTTTTCAGCACTTCCGCTAAGCCTTTCAACTCTTCTTCGCTATAAACCGAACCACTGGGGTTACATGGTGAACTGAACCAGATCATCCTTGTTTTTGGAGTTATCGCAGCTTCCAATTGGGCAGGGGTCATTTTAAAATCGGTTTCGATTTCTGTCTTTACCTCTACAGGCACCCCTTCCGCTAATTTTACTATATCGCTATAACTTACCCAATAGGGGGCAGGAAGAATTACTTCGTCGCCAGGATTAAGAATAACCATGGCCACATTAAAGAGCGATTGTTTTGCACCGGTGGAAACCACAATTTGATTTAACCCATAATCCAAATTGTTATCCCTCTTGAATTTATTGGAAATGGCAGCTTTCAAGTCCGCATATCCATCGACCGGAGTGTAGCTGCTGTAATTTTCGTCAATGGCCTGTTTTGCCGCATCTTTGATAAAATCAGGAATATTAAAGTCGGGCTCTCCCAAACTCAAACCGATGATATCCTTTCCTTCATTTCGTAATTCCCGTGCTTTGGCCGCCATGGCCAAAGTTGCTGACGTGGACATGTTCTTGATCCTGTCAGATAAGTGGTTGCTCATTGATACTTCTTTTTTACTGATACTGAAGATTAGGTTTTTTACCTAGCTCCTTTAAGTGTTTGAAGTGCGAAATTATAGCTTTTCTGGTAGTTTTATATTCGTGATAAGGTAAATTGAACTCCCTTGCAGTCTGTTTCACAATTTTAGAAATATTTGTGTAATGTACATGACTGATGTTTGGGAAGATGTGATGCTCCACTTGATGGTTCAATCCGCCTGTAAACCAGTTAACCAGTCTGTTTTTGGTGCCAAAATTTACTGTGGTGAATAATTGGTGAATGGCCCAAGTATTTTTCATGTTGCCTTCTTCATCAGGTAGAGGTGTATCGGCATGGTCCACAATGTGGGCCAATTGGAAAACTACGCTAAGGATTACTCCGGCAACATAATGCATAATAAAAAATCCTAAGAGAACTTGCCACCAAGCTATATCAACAAAAATTAAAGGAAGTACAATCCAAATGGTTATGTAGATTACTTTTGTTATCACCAATGTACTCCAGTTGATTACTGGATTTGGTAGTTTCCCATAGCTCAACTTCCTTTTCATGTATCGGTACATTTGCTGGAAATCTGTAGTGATCGCCCAATTAAAAGTGAGCAGCCCATATAGCAGAATGGAATAGTAGTGTTGGAATTTGTGATGTTTCCTCCACTCGGCGTGCTTTGAGAATCGAAGAACCCTTCCAGCCTCCATATCCTCATCATGCTCGTGGATATTGGTATAGGTATGGTGCAGTACATTGTGCTGAACTTGCCAGTTGTATACATTTCCTGCCAAGATATAGATACTGCTTCCCATGAGTTTATTTACCCATTTTTTGTTGGAATAGGCGCCATGATTGCCATCATGCATCACGTTCATTCCAACGCCAGCCATCCCAACGCCCATAGTAATGGAAAGTAGCAGATAGCCCCAGAAAGGCAAGTTTAAGGTTAATATTAAAAAATAGGGGGTCAAAAAAATGGCAAACATCACTATAGTCTTAAAGTGAAGTTTCCAGTTCCCAGTTTTCTTGAGGTTATTGTCTTTAAAGTATTCGTTCACTCTTTTGTTCAGTGTCCTGAAAAATTGTGTGGAATCTTTTCTTGAAAACCGGACGGTATTCTTATCCATAAAAAAAGTTTTTACAAAGGTAACTAAAATGCTTCTTTACAGTTAGCTAGTTTTGTTAGAACGGTGTTAAGGTTATTAAAAGTATTAGCTTTGCTAAAATTAAGGGTCAAGATATGAAAGCTGAGCTAATTTTCAAATATTTTACGACGCTCAACGAGGAACAAAAGGAGCAGTTTTCCAAATTGGAGACGTTGTACCAGGATTGGAACCAAAAAATAAATGTGGTCTCCAGAAAGGATATTGATGAATTATATCTAAGGCATGTGCTTCATTCTCTGGGGATTGCCAAAATTCAAATTTTTAATGAAGGAGCGGATATTTTGGATGTTGGTACTGGGGGTGGATTTCCCGGGATTCCGTTGGCCATTTTATTTCCAAACGTAAAATTTACTCTTGTTGATGCCATTGGCAAGAAAATAAAAGTTGTGGACGAGGTCGTGAAAGGCCTTGGGCTGGAAAACGTACAAACCCATCATTCAAGGGTTGAAGATATTCCCGGGCAATTTGATTTTATTGTAAGTAGGGCTGTGGCAGCTATGCCCACTTTTGTGCACTGGACCAAAGGAAAAATTAAAAAAGATTCTGCGCATCAACGCAAAAATGGCATACTTTACCTTAAAGGTGGAGACCTTTCAGAAGAACTGGAAGGGTATGAAACCGTTCAGGTCTTTGATTTGAATGAGTATTTTGAAGAGGATTTCTTTGAGACCAAAAAAGTGGTGTACTTACCTCAGAAGTTTAAAGGCTGATTATATACTGTACATTCGTTTATACACCAATCGACATTTTCTGGCATAATCCTTGGCAGACTGCCATAATTGCTGATATTTTTTAATCATTAATCTCCCCCATGCATGGATTCTAGCTATCATAACTAATTGATTTAGTGATGTAAATTTAGTTTAATTACATTTATTTTACAATTAGTTAACGTTAAATTTACATATAAATTGTGCAAAAATCCCTTTTGAATTGTTTTTAGTATGATTAAAATGTTGATATACTGGTATATATGTCCTATTGGTATAGGTTGCTGATATCGGCTTTAGCAATATCTACAAATAGTTGGCCCATTTTGGCGCAAACGAGATTAAAAAACACTTCGCCTTTTTCCTTTGTGGCATTGCCTGGGTCACCAACTCCCGTGTCCTTGCTTATTTTGGACCAAGGTCGCTCCGACCAGGCCCATCCTTCGGAAAAGGCTTTCATTTTGTTTTTTAGTTCGATGCCGTGGCCCCATTCATCTTTGGGCAATACCAATTCAGGGCTTAGGTGAAGAATAAGGCTTGTTTCCATTTCATCGGCATGGTCGCCCGGAACATCGAAAATTCCCGATTCACTACTAAGTTTAAACCAATTGGTAACACAGAGGAACATGTCAGGGAAAAGGAGTCCTAATTCCCTGATAATCGCCTTCCAATTGTTTCCTCCATGACTATTTAGAATCATAAATTTATGTACTCCTTGGCGGTTCAATACCGTAAGGATGTCTTTTAAAATGGCAAATTGGGTGCTTGGGTTCAGGTTCATGTCCAAATAAATATCAGATTGACCTGTATTGACCCCGAATGGGATAGTAGGGAGTACAATAACCTTGCTTCCTTGTTCCCAAGCTATTCTGGCTGATTCTTCCGCTATGTAAGTGCCTTCAATAACATCGGTGGCATAGGGGAGGTGGTAATTATGTGCTTCTGTGGCACCCCAGGGCAAAACTGCCAGGTCAAAAGATTCATCTTTTAGGTGTTTCCAATTGGTCTCTGCTAAAATATATGGTCTGGGCATGTTTACATGGGTTTTATTAAATAAAAAGGCCATCATTATATAATGATGGCCTTTAAATTAGGTGTTTTTGGTCTTATCCCAAAAATGGATATCTATAATCTTCAGGAGTCACAAAAGTTTCCTTGATTAATCTTGGGGAAACCCAGCGCAAGAGGTTTTGCATGGAACCTGCTTTATCGTTGGTGCCCGATGCCCTGGCACCACCAAAGGGTTGTTGTCCCACAACAGCTCCCGTGGGCTTGTCGTTGATATAGAAGTTACCTGCACAGTTTTGTAACGTCTTTGTGGCTTCATCTATAGAGTAGCGGTCACTCGAAAGCACAGCTCCGGTCAAACCGTATTCGGATGTGCTGTCCACTAACTTCAACGTTTCACTCCAATCTTTGTCCTCGTACACATAAATTGTGACCACAGGGCCAAAAAGTTCAGTGTACATGGTCTTGTACTGTGGATCGGTGGTCAATATCACCGTAGGTTCAATAAAATAACCTTTGGATTTATCGTAATTGCCTCCAGCGATCACTTCGGCGTTATCATCTGCCTTTGCTTGGTCAATATACTTGGCCAATTTATCAAAAGCACCTTCATGAATTACTGCGTTGATGAAATTGCTCATGTCCTCCGGAGAGCCAGGTTTGTTGAAAGAGGCAATGTCTTTTTTTACCAGTTCCAAAATTTCATCTGCTGATGATTTAGGTAGATAAACCCTGGATGCAGCACTACATTTTTGTCCTTGGAACTCAAAGGCACCACGGCTGATTGCAGTCGCTACTTGCTGAGGTTTAGCGGTCGGGTGCGCAATGATAAAGTCCTTACCACCAGTTTCGCCTACAATTCGCGGATATGTTTTGTAGTTATGGATATTGTTTCCGATTTGTTTCCAAAGTGATTTGAATACATCGGTGGAACCTGTGAAATGGATTCCAGAGAAATCAGGACTTGATAAAACAGTGTCCGAAATCATTACCGGGTCACCATATACTACATTGATAACACCATCGGGAAGTCCAGCTTCCTTGAAAACGTCCACAATAACCTTAGCGGAATACACTTGGCTGTCACTTGGTTTCCAAACCACAACGTTCCCCATCATTGCAGCACTTGCGGGAAGGTTCCCTGCAATGGCGGTAAAGTTGAATGGGGTAATGGCATAAACAAAACCTTCCAGTGGACGATACTCCACACGGTTCCAAACACCTTCCGATGATTCTGGTTGTTCTCCATATATTTGCGACATATACTCTACATTGAATCGCAGAAAGTCTATAATCTCACAGGCTGAATCAATCTCGGCTTGGTAAATGTTCTTGGATTGCGCGATCATGGTCGCAGCGTTCATCTTGGCACGGTAAGGCCCTGCAATGAGCTCAGCAGCTTTCAAGAAAATGGCGGCACGTTGTTCCCAAGTTAAATTGGCCCAAGCATCCCTTGCTTCCAAACCATTGGAAATGGCTTTTTCCACATGTTCTTTTTCTGCCAAATGGTAATGCCCCACAATGTGCTTGTGGTCGTGTGGGGGAGACATGGGCTTGGTGTTGCCCGTTTTTATCTCTTCGCTTCCAATATAAAGTGGTACATCCACTTTATCGTTGTAAAACGCTTTATATTGTTTTAGTACTTCTTCTCGTTCTGGAGAACCCGGAGCATAGCTCAGAACAGGTTCGTTGTATGCGGTCGGAACTTGAAAAAATCCTTTTCCCATAGAAATATTTTTAAAGATTAACAATTCTATCAAAGGTAGTGAAACCTATAACGAATATAAAATGGTGCGGGTTAGTTTATGGCGAAGGGAGCCGCAAACTTAAATGTTGGGATTTCAACCTGAAACTCTTCTGCGTTGGTGAAGTTGACCATGTGATAATGTCCACGCATAGCGCCTACAGGTGAAGCTAATAAGGATCCGGAACTATAGGTGTGCGATTCACCGGGTTTTATCACTGGCTTTCTACCAATCACCCCTTCTCCATCAACGGTCTCCATTTCTTTGAGGGCATCAAATACATCCCAATGCCTTGCTGTGAGCTGTACGGTATCCTTACTAAGGTTCTCGATGGTTATGGTATAGCCGAATGCGTAATGCACCTTGTAGTTTTTGAAGAATGTGCCTTCAAAAGAAGTGCTAACCGATACTTTTATTCCTTTAGTTACCTGTGTAAACATATCAATTATAGGTAAAGACACTTCCTGTAAACGTAACTATGATCGTGAGAAAGGCCAAAATCATAAATATAGTGTTCAGAAAGATGTATTTCACAATAGTTTTAAATCTTCCTTGTCCATAAAACTTTCGCATCGCCTTATAGAGGTAGAAGCCGAAAATGAGCAGAAAGATTCCAGAGCTGTTAATATCGAATATGGTATCCAATGTTAGGCTAAGGATGAGCAAGATAAACAAGAGTGATTGATTGTGAAAGCTAAAAATAAGATGATCGGTGTAGGTATAATTATTTCTGATGTAAACCAACGAAATAAACACCGTGAACACTGGTAAAAAGAAAAATATGATGAAGGGCAGTTTGGATATGGTGTCGTTGATCCATGTTCCGGGTTGACTCATGACCTTCCAAATACTGTTCGAAAAGTTGAAGGCCATTTTGTTGGTCGTGGTCTCCTCAATATTGTAGTTGGTCATGGCCTGTTCAAAATTGTAAAGCGTATCCTTTTTTATATAGAGCCCAAAAAACTCTGCTTTTTTCGTAAAAGCATCCATGCCTGACTTTTTTTCAAGGGATTTGAAATAGCCGGCAGGGTCGGTATCCATAAAAGAATCTTTTTGTTTTTTCTTTTCAGACACTCCTTGCATAAAAACTCCCAAAGAATCCAAATAATTCAATTGCGAGGACATCTCTGGATCATCGGTTTTAATGGAATCAAACTTTTTTAAACCGGCCATAATGTCGGGATTCACATTTTTTAGGGAATCCAGAGTTTTAATGGCTTTTTCAGATTGTTTTTCCAGGGCAACACTATCCACTTCCAAATTCCCAGAATCCAAATCAAAACTAATGGGGCCATTCATAATGGTGCCGTCAAAATTTTTGGCGGCTTCATCTAAATTAGAAAAGCGGTTATTGTAAGTGAACATTAAGAAATAAAGGAAAGCCAAGCTCAATAAAAAACGGAATGGATTGGTGTAGGTAACTCTTTTGCCGTTTACATAATCCTTGGTTATTCTTCCGGGCCTCAATAATAGGGCGTAAAGTGTTGTCAAGAGCTTGGAGTCGTAATTGATGAGGCTGGAGAAGAACTCATCAAAAAAATCCTTAAGCGTCAGTTTTTTGGTGCTGTTGGCCTGTGAGCAGTTTGGACAATACTTATCGCTAATGTCCAACGGGTGTCCACAGTTTAGGCATTTAACACCTCTGAACTTAAGTTCGTAGCGACCTTTCGTGATCAAACCATCTTTTTTCCCCATACCGTTCTCAGGATTTGGGTCTAAAGATAATTAATTGCTGATATTTCTTGAATTTACAGAGCCTATACCAATTATACTATCATACATGTCTCCAAAATCACGATAATAAACCAAAATGAGGTAGTTGTTCTCTGTAAAGTGGAAATTACCGCTAACAAGGTTGGGCTCAATGGTTCCATCTTCCCTTTGTACAACATATTTATAGTTGTAGAAACCCTGTTTAATCATAAGGGTCGCCTCAAACTTTCCCGTTTCTTCGTTGAAGATCATTCTGTTTTCTTCGCCCAAATCATAGTTGTTGAACTTTCCTATAACATAAACATCATCCAATCCAATTTGGTTGGTATAGGGCAAGCTAAAGTGGACTTTGGAATACTCTGCTTCCCTGGAAACATCTTCGCCTTGAAGCGTGCGTACCACAAAATCCCCATTAATGTCGGGGTAGTAGGTGTACTCCTTATCGTATCTATATTCATTGGTAAATAAATAATGGTGGTACACATCCCTCATTTCAATATTCGATATGGCAAATGTTGGAGAGCGAAGGTCTTTAGTGTCAAAGTTCAGATATTCGTTTCCGCCAAAAAAGCTGGTTTCATCATTGTATTTGTATACGAGCTCAGTTCCAATAGTGAATTGGGGTTTTATATTATATAGTGCTGTTGACCATTGATGATTTTGGATAATGGCCACTTTCACTTCTTTCTTGGGGTTGACTACCCTAAAAGAAGCCGTGTTAATGTTAAACTGTACCACCTGTTTAGTATTGATAAAATTGAAATCCCGTGACCTTTTTACTGCACCTGCAACAGAAACGGCATCCCGGAATACAACAAATCTTCTTGAAAATTGAAGGTCGCCGTAACTGTTGTAGATTTCAAGTACATAGTTGCCGGTAACCTTTAATTTAACATTTTCGTTTGGGATTGTGAGTCGATAATTGGAGTAGGGCTGTAGGGTGGTGTAGCTGTTTTCGTAATCTATAATCCTTTGGTTGTCCGCTCCGTCCAAGTACTGGGATTTTAGCAATTGGGAGGGCGTCCAGTCGTAATCACAATGAAAAATTTTATAATAGTAATCCTGTTCGTTGGCTGTTAGGTCATCAAACTCCAAAGTCATTGACTCCCCAGGCTGTATTACGGGAAATTGGTCTTCTGTTGGCCCTTTAAAAACAACTGTTTTGATGTTTTCGGGTGGATTTACTTCTTCCATGACCTGTCCAAAAGCCGAGCTGGATATCAAGCCAAATAGAAACAGAATGTAGGTGAAACGTATCAAGGGCAATATTTTGGGTAAAGTTAAACAAAAAGTATGCCTAGAGAACTAAGCTCGGTATAATCCCAATTTTATGGTTAATTATTATGAAAACAATCCTTTTAGTACTATTTTTGCGTTCGATTTTGATAACAAAAGGTCTACAACAATATGTCTAAAGACATCCGGATTAGAAAGGGGTTGAACATCAACCTCGTCGGGGCAGCAGAGCAGACTATTTCCAAAGCCGTTACTAGTAACGTGTATGCCCTGAACCTAGATGATTTCCATGGAATCACTCCAAAAATGTTGATAAAACAAGGGGAAGAGATAAAAGCGGGCGAGCCTCTCTTTTATAACAAGAACAACGAAGAAATGCATTTCGTTTCCCCAGTGAGTGGAGAACTTGTGGAGATTGTTAGGGGAGCAAGAAGAAAAATCTTAACGTTAAAGATTCTTGCCGATAAAGAACAAGATTACATTATAAATAAGGTGCCGGACTTGGATGCGGCGGATGGTGAAGCCATTAAATCCTATCTTTTGCAGTGTGGAGGTTGGCCTTTCATTAAGCAAAGACCTTACGATGTGATCGCCGACCCAAGCGTAACCCCGAAAGCGATTTTTGTCTCGGCCTATGCCACCGCCCCATTGGCGGCTGACCCTGACTATGTTTTGAAGGACAAAGAGCAGGAAATTCAAGCGGCAATAATGGGTCTCAGTAAGCTTACACCTGGGAAAATCCATGTTTGCATTGGAAAATCGAGTAGGTCACCTTTCAATGATATTAAAGGAATAGAGCTGCACAAAATTTCCGGTCCACACCCAGCGGGTTTGGTGGGTACGCAAATCAATAAGATTGATCCCGTTAACAAAGGTGAAACGGTTTGGACCATTTCACCACAAGATCTTGTTTTGGTGGGTGAACTTTTGTTGACAGGTAAGTTCAATGCCGAGCGAATCGTGGCCTTGACCGGTTCTGTTATTAAGAATCCAAAATACTACACTACCAAGATTGGAGCTGAAATTTCCACCTTTTTGTACGCAAGTGGCGTTAAAGAGGATAGGTTCAGGTTGATCAATGGAGATGTTCTTACCGGTGTTAAAACAAATACCGAAGGACATCTTGGTTTTTACAATAATACTGTATCTGCTATTCCAGAGGGTGATGATTACGAATTCTTCGGATGGAACAAACCCGTGTTCAACAAAATCTCCACAACGAGAGCTTTAACCTTCTCTTGGTTGCAACCTAAAAAGAAATATGATTTGGACACCAATACCAACGGTGAACACAGGGCATTTGTGGTAACGGGTCAATACGAAGCAGTTTTTCCAATGGATATTTACCCCCTTCAATTATTGAAGGCCTGTATGGTGAAAGATTTGGACGAAATGGAACAATTGGGTCTTTATGAGGTGGCTCCAGAGGATTTCTCTTTGACGGAATTCATATGCATATCAAAACAACCACACCAACAAATAATCAGGGAAGGATTGGATTTGTTGCAAAAAGAACTTGGATAATATGGGCATGAAAGAAAAATTACATCAGTTAAAACTTAAGTATCAGGGCAAAAAAATGGCCCCGGCCTTCAATGCACTGCATACTTTTCTTTATACACCAAATGAAACTACCCATTCCGGTGCTCATGTGCGAGGAGCGGATGACTTGAAACGTACCATGAACACGGTAATTTTGGCTTTGGTGCCATGCTTGTTGTTCGGGATGTTCAACGCAGGTTATCAACATTACTCTGCAATCAATGGGTTTCCTGAGAGTTTTTCCCTATTCAACGATTTCTTGACTTGGGATAACTTCCTGATAGGTATTACAACAGTATTGCCTTTGGTGATTGTTTCCTATGGCATTGGGCTCGGTATCGAATTTTTGTTTGCCGTTATCAAGGGACATGAGGTAGAAGAAGGATATTTGGTAACTGGAATGTTGGTTCCATTAATTGTACCTGTGGATACTCCACTTTGGATGTTGGCCATTGCCGTTGCCTTTGGTGTTGTTATTGGTAAAGAAGTTTTCGGTGGTACCGGAATGAATATACTTAATCCGGCATTGACCATACGTGCATTTTTGTTCTTCGCCTATCCAACATGGATGAGTGGAGACAAGGTTTGGGTGCACGGAGCTGTGGAAAGAGCTGGAACCGCGGATGCCATTTCTGGTGAGACTGTTTTAGGTTCATTGGCTCAAGGTTCAGATTTGACTTATTCCCTTTCGGATATGTTCTACGGATTTATTCCAGGTTCAGTTGGTGAAACATCAACCTTGTTGATCATATTGGGAGGACTTTTCTTGATATTCTCAAAAATTGCCTCTTGGAGAATCATGGTAAGCGCCGTTGTGGGTGCTTTGGCCATGGGTCTTATATTCAACGGTATTATAGATGCCGGGTGGTTACCGGAATATAGCAAATTCTACACTTTAATGAGTTTTCCTTACTGGCAACATTTGCTGGTAGGAGGTTTGGCCTTTGGTATTGTCTTCATGGCCACAGATCCAGTTACGGGTTCTCAGACCAATAAGGGAAAATGGTACTATGGATTCTTTATCGGCTTCCTGTCGGTAATGATCAGGGTCTTCAATCCTGGATATCCAGAAGGTGTATTCTTGGCTATCTTGTTGATGAACGTATTTGCACCTACCATCGACCACTACGTGGTAAGAGGTAATATTAAAAAGAGATTGAAACGATTTAAGACAGCAACCATTTATCCAAAACCTTCGGATGAGGTTGATTCACTAAAAACGGAAACAGCGTAATTATGGCATTCAATACAGAAAAAAATAGCTATACTGTAATCTTTGCAGTCTTAATGGTTATTGTTGTGGGGTCGCTACTAGCCTTTGTTGCATCAGGTCTAAAGCCAATGATTGATGAGAACGAACGCTTCGAAAAGCAACAGAACATACTTTATGCCATGGGAGTTAATGAAAACGAGGGAGATGGCGATGTGGCCTTTGTTCCGACAACCGAAGTAGAGGATGTATTCTCTAAATTTATTTCGCAGCAGTTGGTATTGGAAGGTTCCGAGGCAGTTGAAAAGGAGAACGCTTATCTAATTAATGTAGAGAAGGCTTTGGCCAAAGCCAAAAGTGGAGAGAAAGCCGAACTTCCGCTATTGATAGGCGAAAAGGACGGCGAAAAATATTATATCATCCCTATGTACGGTAAAGGACTTTGGGATGCTATTTGGGGATATATTTCTGTAGATGAAAATATGGAAATCAAAGGTGTTTATTTTGATCACCGAGGAGAGACTCCCGGACTCGGGGCTAATATTAAACAGCGCTTTTTTATGGATGACTTCAAAGGGGAATCCATTATGGATGGGAACACCTATGCAGGTGTTAATGTTGCAAAAGGCAACAACGATCCCTTGAACCAGGATAAAGAAGATAATGCAGTCGATGCTTTGGCAGGTGCTACCATTACGGGTAACGGGGTTACAGCAATGATCAAAGAGAGCCTTAAGCTTTACAAACCTTATTTACAAACTATTAGATCCAATTAATATGGCGCTACTATCAAAAAAAGATGCGAATCTGATAAAGGATCCCTTGGCGGATAATAACCCGATTACCATTCAGGTATTGGGTATCTGTTCGGCCCTGGCAATTACAGCTGAGCTTAAAGCCTCTGTGGTAATGGCAATATCCGTATTGTTTGTGCTAGGTGTGGGTAACGTGGTAATATCCCTTTTGCGTAATATTATTCCATCAAAAATTAGGATTATCGTTCAGTTGGTGGTTGTTGCCGCTTTGGTGATTATTGTGGACCAGGTGCTAAAGGCTTTTGCTTATGAATTGAGTAAGACCCTTTCAGTATTCGTTGGACTTATCATTACCAACTGTATTATTATGGGACGTTTTGAAGCCTTTGCTTTGGGAAATGGGCCATGGAAATCATTTTTGGATGGTATCGGAAACGCATTGGGATACGGTGTTATTCTTGTAATCGTTGGTTTTTTTAGGGAGCTATTGGGTTCAGGAACCCTTTTCGGAATAAAAGTTTTGGGAGACCCTGTTGCTAAAACAGGTTTGTACTCCATAGGCTACGAGAACAATGGTTTTATGATTATTCCTCCGGCAGCATTGATTGTTGTTGGAATCATAATCTGGGTACAGCGCTCTAAGAACAGAGCATTAATTGAAGAAGCATAAACTTAGGAAGCATGTTAGAGCATTTAGAACTATTTTTTAGATCAATCTTCGTAGACAATATGGTGTTTGCGGTCTTTTTGGGAATGTGTTCCTATTTGGCCGTGTCCAAGAAAGTTTCTACCGCTGTAGGTTTGGGAGCTGCCGTAATATTCGTTTTGGGCGTTACCGTGCCATTGAACTGGTTGTTGGATAAATATTTATTGCAAGATGGGGCCCTGGTCTGGTTAGGCCCGGAATATGCCGATTATGACCTTAGCTTCCTATCTTTTATCCTATTTATTGCAACCATTGCCACGATGGTGCAGTTAGTAGAGATTGTAGTGGAGAAGTTTTCTCCATCATTGTATAACTCTTTGGGTATTTTCTTGCCTTTGATTGCGGTAAACTGTGCAATCTTAGGTGGTTCCCTATTTATGCAAACAAGGGAAATTCCAAATATTGGTTTGGCCCTGAATTATGGGATAAGTTCAGGTATTGGATGGTTCCTTGCTATCTTGGCCATTGCAGCTATTCGTGAAAAAATCAGATATTCCAACGTACCGGCACCATTGCGTGGATTGGGAATCACCTTTATAATCACAGGTTTAATGGGGATTGGGTTCCAAAGCTTTGGTGGTATGCTCACAGGAGACAACGAGCCGCCAGAGGAAACCCAGAACACCACTGTTAAAGCCAAAGAAGAAAAAGAAATAAAAAAGGAGATTGAGGATAAGGAAAAAGCAGTCTCTTATAACGAAGCCATAAACAAATAGAAGATGATATTAGCCGCAAGTACCGGAGGTACTATCATAATTACAGTAGTAGCATTTCTTGTTTTGTTGTTAGTGTTGGTGGCACTGTTGCTGTTCACTAAGGAAAAACTGTCTCCATCCGGTCCAGTTACCATTACCATTAATGGTGAAAAAGAATTGGAAGTTGGTTCGGGAGGGTCTTTGCTTTCTACTTTGGGTAACCAAAAAATATTTTTGCCATCAGCCTGTGGTGGCGGGGGTACTTGTATCCAATGTGAATGCCACGTACTTTCCGGTGGTGGTGAAGCATTGCCTACAGAAACACCGCACTTTTCCAAAAAAGAATTGAGCGAAGGAGCCCGTTTGGCTTGTCAGGTCAAGGTAAAGCAGGACATGGATATTACTATTCCAGAAGAGGTATTCGGTATCAAAAAATGGGATGCCAAAGTGGTACGTAACTATAACGTAGCCTCTTTCATCAAGGAGTTCGTGGTAGAGATTCCAGAAGAAATGAACTACAAGGCAGGAGGATATATCCAAATTGAGATTCCACCGTGCGAAGTAAAATATTCAGATATTGATATTACCGCTCACCCAGAAGAGCACGAAACTCCGGACAAATTCCAAGCGGAGTGGGATAAATTCAATTTATGGCCTTTGGTCATGAAAAACCCTGAGACCGAGGAGAGAGCTTATTCTATGGCCTCTTACCCAGCCGAGGGAAGAGAGATTATGTTGAACGTTCGTATTGCGACCCCGCCATGGGATCGTAACAAAAATGGATGGATGGATGTTAATCCTGGTATCGCATCATCTTATATTTTTAGTTTGAAGGAAGGTGACCCGGTAACTATCTCTGGACCGTTTGGTGAATTCTTCATCAATGAATCTGATGCAGAAATGTTATACGTTGGCGGTGGCGCAGGAATGGCTCCCATGCGTTCTCACCTATATCACTTGTTCAAAACATTAAAAACTGATAGAAAAGTTACCTATTGGTACGGAGGACGTTCCAAAAGAGAATTGTTCTATATCGACCATTTTAAGCAGTTGGAGAAAGATTTCCCTAACTTCAAGTTCTATATGGCACTTTCAGAACCAATGGAGGAAGATAATTGGAAGGTCAAGAAGGATATTAATGATGAAGAAGGAGATGGTTTTGTAGGATTTATCCATAACTGTGTTATCGATAACTATTTGAATCATCACGAAACCCCAGAGGATATTGAGCTTTATTTCTGTGGCCCACCATTAATGAACAAAGCTGTTCAAAAAATGGGTGAAGATTTTGGTATTCCAGATGAGAATATCAGGTTCGATGACTTTGGAGGGTAAAACCAAAATTAATCAGCACCTCGAGCATTGTCGAGAGGTATAAATAAAACCAAACCGATGCTCATGCATCGGTTTTTTTGTTACGTATGGCAAGAGAATTAACAGAACAAGAACTACATAATTTGGCAATGAACATTGTTGGGCGAGAGCTCGAGGCCAATGGATTTGAGTTTATGGCCATTAATAGTAAGCCTAAAAAAAATCCACAGTATGTATGTCTTAAGGAAAAGGTGTTGCACTTTATAGTGGTGCGGAATGTGGAATTTCCACTGAACCCAAGAGAGTATGATGAAGAGTTGATGCAGACCGTAAAGGTGCATGCGGAAAAGTTCGAGGCAAGAACCTATTTTGCTGGGGTTGGCCTTTCGAATGCGGCCAACAGGACGGAGCCTCTCTATTTGGATGAAGAATACGTAGTCGACTATCAAGGTTTAATTGAGATATAGATGAAGCATAAAGTATTGTTATTGGGATTGGTCGTATTGTTTTTGAACTGTGCACCAAAGGAACATATCAAAAATCAAACTTGGGGCAATGCCTTGGGCACTACCTATTCCATTATTTATATTGCCGATGAAGAACTGGATTATCAACAAGAAATAGACTCCGTTTTTCAAGTATTGAACCAGTCCATGTCCACTTATATTCCCACTTCGGATATCTCTAGAATCAATGAGGGAGATTCTACGATTGTTGTTGATGGTATGTTCAAAGAGGTATTTAATGTTTCAAGTGAGGTTCACAAGGCTTCAAACGGCTATTTTGACCCCACTATTGGTGTTTTGGCCAATGCATGGGGATTTGGCCCGGGTGAACAAATTGAACTCGATAGCCTTCGCGTGGACAGTTTGTTGGGATATGTAGGATGGGAAAAAGTAAAATTGAATCAAGATAATACCATAACCAAGTCACATCCATCCATTCGTTTTGATTTTAACGCGGTGGCCAAAGGTTATGCCATAGACCGATTGGACGCTATGCTTGATGAAAAAGGCATCAAAAATTATTTGGTTGAAGTTGGCGGTGAGGTACTGGCCAAAGGCACCAATCATGTTTCCGGAAAACAATGGACCGTTGGGATAGACGACCCGCAAGTGGAAACAGGGCGTCAGCTAAAACAGATTGTTTCTTTAGAGGATGTGGCCATGGCCTCATCTGGAAACTATAGAAAATTTCGAGTAGACCCAGAAACAGGGGAGAAGTATGTGCATACCATCAATCCAAAAACTGGATACACTAAAAACTCCAATGTCTTGGCCACAAGCGTGGTGGCAAAAACCTGTGCTGTTGCAGATGCTTTTGCAACAACCTTTATGGCGATGGATTTAAAAGATTCCAAACAAGTTCTAGAAAATCACCGGGAGTTGGAGGCCTACATTATCTATTTGGATGAAAATGGGGAGACCCAGGAGTTTTTTACGCCCGGTTTTGAAGCTTTGATTCAAAATTGATCATTTCCTGACCAAGGGGATTATCTCCTCTTTTGCCAATCGATATTTTTCAACCTCTTCGTTTGGAAGCTTTCTGGTGTAATCCACTTCTTCAACTGTGAAGCCTATGCTCCGAAGTTTATCAAAATAATCTCTTCCGTAAATGCGAACATGATCATACTGGCCAAAAATGCGAGCGCGTTCCTTTTTCTCTGTAATGGTGTCGTCCTCAAATGTTTTTTCCCTCTTCAAATCTTGCGGAATCTGAAAGATGCCCCACCCGCCCACTTTCATAATACGGTAGAGCTCTTGCATCGCTTTGGTGTCATCGGGAATATGTTCCAAAACATGATTGCACAGAATTACATCAAAAGAATTATCCTGAAAGGGTAGATTGCAGATATCTGCTTTTACATCTGCCAAGGGAGAATTAAGATCGGTTGTTGTGTATTCCAAATTCTCCAGCTTTTTAAAGCGGTTGTAAAAAGCTTGTTCCGGAGCAAAATGAAGCAACTTTAACGGTTTGCTGAAGAAATCTGTTTCGTTTTTTAAGTACAGCCAAAGTAAACGGTGTCTTTCCAAGGATAGGGTAGAAGGGGAGAGTACGTTATCGCGTGGGCTTTCGTACCCATAGGGCAGAAAACTTTTAAAACTCTTCCCATCAATAGGGTCGGTGTATTTGTTTCCCTTTAGGAAATAGGCAATCAATGGCCGAACCCAATAACTTAATCGGATTAGTATGGGCCTCGGAATTAGATTGAGGAAGTATTTAAATATTTTTGACACCGATTATGGGAATTTTCAATGATGACAACTAAAGCACCAATTTCTTGCTACGGAACTCATCTTCTTCGTCGCTGCTAATCCCCAAGGCCTCGTAAATATATTGGAAAGTGGATAACAGTTCAGGTTTTCCATCCACTAGGGCAACATCGTGCTCAAAGTGTGCGCTAGGTTTGCCGTCCGCAGTTAGTATGGTCCAACCATCCTTAAGTTGTTTGATACGTTTGGTACCCATATTGATCATGGGTTCTATGGCGACCACCATGCCATTGACAAACTTTTTGCCTCGACCTCTTTTGCCATAGTTAGGCATTTGCGGATCTTCGTGCAGTTCTCTTCCAAGGCCATGGCCTACCAACTCACGAACCACACCATAACCACGGTCTTCCGTGTATTTCTGAATGGCATAACCAACATCGCCAACCCGATTGCCCAATTTAAACTCCCTGATTCCAATGTAAAGAGATTCTTTGGTGACCTTTAGTAGTTTTTTTGTTTCCTCTTCGACTTCGCCTACTTCAAAGGTATAGGCGTGGTCACCATGGAACCCATTTTTAACGGCACCACAATCCACAGAAATGATATCACCTTCTTGTAAAGGTTCATTTCCTGGTATTCCATGAACCACCTGTGCGTTTGGACTCCAATTTAGGGTGTTTGGAAAGTCGTACATGCCCAAAAAGCCGGGTATGGCTCCTTGTTCACGAATAAATTCCTCGGCCATTTTATCCAATTTTAATGGATTGGCTCCTGGTTTTATTTCCTTGGCCAACATCCCTAAAGTTTTGGATACGACCAAAGCGCTTTCGCGCATCAACTCAATTTCCTCTGCTGTTTTTATGTTAATCATAGCGGCAAAGATAAATTGATTCTAGGGATTTTGAAGAATCTTTGTCTAGACCAATGGCTTTTGAGTCATTAACTCCGGTTGCGGAACTCCCAATAATTTAAGAATGGTAGGGGCAATATCTCCCAAAACTCCACTTTTGACCTCTTTTATATCATTATCGACTAAAATAAGAGGAACTGGATTTGTGGTATGCGCTGTGTTCGGACTTCCATCAGGATTTACCATGGTATCGCAGTTTCCATGGTCCGCAATCACAATAGTGGAATATCCATTTTCCAATCCGGCGGTGATGACATCCTTGGCACATTCATCAACGGTTTCACAGGCTTTGATTGCCGCTTCCATTACTCCAGTATGACCTACCATATCCGGGTTGGCAAAATTGAGACATACAAAGTCTACATCCCCTTTTTGGAGCTCAGGTATAATGGCATCTCGTATATCGTAGGCACTCATTTCCGGTTGAAGAGCGTAGGTGGCCACTTTGGGTGATGTACAAAGAAT
>NHBR02000094.1 GCA_002167435.2 Allomuricauda sp. TMED12 | reverse complement strand
TTGCAACTTACCTTTCAGGATATTACCCATCCAGATGATTTGGAAATTGATTTGGCCTTATTGGGTGAAGTTGTGGAAGGCAAACGAAGCACCTATCAAATAGAGAAAAGATATTTTGATAAAGAGGGCCAATTGGTGTATATATTACTTACGGTTACATCGGTCAAGAACTTAGATGGTACCTTATCTCATTTTATATCCCAAATTGTAGATATTTCCCCGCGCATCAAAGCAGAGAAAAAATTGAAAAACCTACTTCAATTGACTACTAACCAGAATGACAGTCTTTTGAATTTTGCCCATATAGTATCGCACAATTTGCGATCAAATGCGGCCAATCTTACCATGATTTGTAAGTTTCTTTCAGAAGATGGATTAAAGCAAGAAGAACAAAAGGAAATGATTCACATGCTTAGTAGAGCTTCCGAAGGGCTGAATGAAACCATATCACACTTGAATGAAGTTGTTCAAGTAAAATTGGAAACAGATAAAAAACTTAAAGAAGTCCATCTGCGCAACACATTTGATAAGATTTTGGAGGATGTAAATGCGTTGATACTCGAGAACAAAATCAATGTAAACATCAATATTCCGGATAACTTTAATGTAAAAGGAGTGCCTGCATATATTGAAAGCATTTTTTTGAATTTAACTACGAATGCCATTAAATACCGCGACCCTGAAAAGGAACCAACACTTACCATACAATCCTATATCGAAGATCAGTTTATAGTATTATCTGTAGAGGATAATGGAAAGGGTATTGATTTAGAAAGGTATGGAAATAAAATTTTTGGAATGTACAAAACGTTTCATGGAAATAAAGATGCCAGGGGAATAGGTCTTTTTATTACGAAAAATCAGATCGAGTCCATGGGCGGTACTATTGAAGTCGAGAGCGAAGTTGGTGTTGGAACCAAGTTTAGGGTTAAATTATTGAAGGTGTAGTAGCTTGTAGCAATAACTTTGGCTCTAATTGAAAATGCTCCGAATTAATCGGAAGCTTTTTATGTTAACCTCTTTCTCTCATAAGACGTGATAAGGTCTCGGGTCTCATTGCCAAAAATGAAGCCAAATATTTTTTAGGAATCCTATCGACAATATGGGGTTTGCTGTGCTCCATAAAATAGTCCAACCTTTTGCTTGCATTGGGAATTCTTGCTAAATACACTCTTTGCTCTGCCAGTATATAATATTCCTCAAGGAGAATACGGTTTATTTGACGCATCTCTGGAAAGTGATCCCAGCAATATTTGTAATCTTCGTATTCCAAGTAATCACAATAAGTTTTTTCCAGACTTTGTATATTTTCTAGGCTTTTTTCATTTCTAAAAAAGCCGGTAATGGAGCTGAAAACTTCATTTTCTGTGTCCACCCAAGTTGTAATCTCTGAAGAATCAATTTCAAAATACCCCCTGACCATGCCTTTTTTAATGAAATAGAGTCTGGCACATATTTCCCCTGCTTTACTGATCATTTCTTTTTTTTCGAAAGAGCAGGTCTTTATATTTTCAAATAGATACGATTTTAGACTTGGACTTAAGGGACAAATAGCATTGAGAAAGGGAATTATGAACAGATTTTTCTCAATATTCTCGCTATGAAGCATTTAAAACGTGGTTTAGTTTGAAAAGATTGTTGGTAGTAAAAATAACATATTGTCTTTAAAATTAAATCATGATTGGTTATAAAGTAGTGGAAACGTATGATTTATCATGTAAAGTGTAAATCGGATTAATCCAAAATAAAAAAGCCTCCGATTACAGGAGGCTTTTTTAATCAAAATGTTGGTTTAATATTATTTGTATTCTTCAACCCGAGCGTCATCGATTACTCCTTTCCAATCAAGTCCGAAAGCAAAATCGTATCTGTTTCCATCGGAGTCCATGTACGGCTCCATATCTCTCGGGACATCTTCAAACTGTTCTTCAACGGTCATCATATTCTTTGGCATTTGAAATGGTAATAAGGCTGAAGGTTCTGTTTTACCGGAAATGATATCCATTAAAGCCTGGTCTTGTACACCCATATGCACTAAAATAGCATCCGCTGCAGGCTCAATTTCTGCAAAAACCATTGGTTTGGATGCTTTAACCATAACCACAACGGGTTTATCCCCCATTTTTCTTTTGGTGTCCGTTACCAATGCCATATCGGAAATATTAACTGCCGTAGTAGTTTTGCCTTTGTAGGAACGGTTGGTAACATCCTCTAAGGGGCTTCCTGCTGCCAAACTGGTTTCTCTGGCATGTGCAGCTGTATAGGTACCGTATTGCAAACTAATAGGTACATATCCATTACCTCCTTTTTCGGTATCTGCTATGTCGTAACCCACACCGCCATTGGGACTTTGTATGCCAACCAATGCAAAATCAGCATCATTGGGTTCATCCACAACTTCGAAATACTTGGCAACCACTTCCATATTAAATGGGTGCTCGGTACGTTCGGGGGTTGCAACACCAAACCAGTTAACTGTTGGAGCAATGTAGCGCTGTGGCACATACACTTTTTTCTTTGATTCTATAGGTAGAGTTTCTTCACTGTTCTTTAGCATCACTACAGATTTGAGCTGTGCATTGTATCCAGCTTTCATAAATTCCGAATTGCCCACTATTTGTTCTGTTTCCGCTACATCCAAGTAAGGATTTTCGAATAGGCCGGTCCTAAAAATATTTTTAAGTAATCTAACCGCAGAAGTCTCAAAACGTTTTCTCATATATTCCTCTCCATGTTCTTCAACCCCCATTTGATAGGCTTCGATAACAGGGCCCATCTCGTTGTTGCCCCCAAATTGGTCACAACCTGCCTCAATAATCTTGTAATGTCTTTCGGCAACGCTTAAATTTTCAACACCCCAAGGCTTACCTCTAAACTCATATACATTGGGCGCATCGCTGGTAATTCCCCAATCGGTGCATACGACACCGTCATAACCATATTTACCTCGTAGAAGGTCTGTAATAAGATATTTATTGTAGGCATTACCCACATTTTCCCCATTCTTCGTGTCTTGGTTGTAGGATATGGTGTAATAGGGCATAACTGCCGTGGCCATTTTGGTTGGTCCTTTCAGATCGAAGGCACCTTCCGTAAAAGGCTTTAAATGATCCTCTAGATTTTTTCCTGGATAAACGGCATATGAGCCATACCCAAAATGTCCATCACGACCACCTTCTTCGGGACCACCTCCAGGCCAGTGTTTTACCATGGCATTTACACTTTGGTTGCCCCAATCTCCATTTTCGGAGGCTTGGAACCCCTCGACGTATGCTCTTGCCATATCTGCAGCAAGTTTTGGATCTTCTCCCATTGTTCCATCGAAACGTGACCAACGTGGTTCGGTGGCCAAATCTATCTGTGGGGATAGTGCTGTTGCAATACCTAATGCCCTATATTCTTTGGATGCAACTTCTCCAAATTGTTGCATCAAAGAAGGGTCAAAGCTTGCCGCTAATCCCAAAGTACTGGGCCACATTGAAATTTGTCCACCTGCCCCGGCATTAAATTCTGCATAGGAGTCGCTCCCATGCCTAGGGTCCGAACTGGTATTGATGGGAATTCCTAGACCAATGCCTTCTACCAAGCTTTGGGCATTGTTGTTCCATTGTGCTGATATTGAGGGTGATTCAACACTTGTTATCAACACATGGCGTAGATTATCCTCGAGAAGAAATTTCTTTTGTGGATCGGAAAGATCACTGGGTTTAGCTCCACTTTCGTCGTAAGGTTTACCATTATAGGTAACCGCGCCAAAAAAGCTATTACCTCCTCCGGGAATGGATTGATGTGCACTATATAGCATTAAACCGGCAATTTGTTCCACGCTCATTTTTGAGGCTAAGTCATTCGCTCTCTCATCGGCTGTCAGTCTCCAATCCTCATAAGGGTCCAAGGTGCCATTTTTGTTCAGGTCCTTGAAGGCTAATCGATCTACAGTTAAAATAGATATTTCTGAAGTTGGACTATACCCTAGGGTTTCTCCATTTTCATTGTGTACTAGGTTAAAGCCTTCCTTAGTTTCTTCTGTAAATTTTGGGTTACAGCTTATAAAAAGTACTGTGGATAATAGGAGGCCATAGTTAAGGCAGTTTTTTAGCTTTTGCATTTAGTCGGTTGTTTTAATTTTTGTGCTATTAATGAGTATATAAAGTTAACATAACGTATTGAATAATAAAAAAGGCCTTGTATTTCTACAAGGCCAAGAGTGCAAAAGAAAAACGCTTAACTAAACTCAATTAAACTAACTAGCACCCTAAATCTTAAAAATCCATTTATCTGTATGAGTTATTTTATTTTAATCTACACTTGGCAAAGATGTACGTTCATTCAATTTTTATGATTACTCGCTGGTAACGGGTCAGGGCTGGAAAGCCAGTATCCGTACCTTCCACAATAACATGATATTTTTCTCCTATTTTGGCAGTTTCCGGTATTTGTACGGAAACCTTATTGGTATTCAACTCAATGCTTGCAGCACCATCTCCGGCTTCGGCATAAGGCCAGACATTAAAAGACACAGGATGTCCATCTATATCCTCCCCTGATAAATTTAAATCAATGATTTCACCTGGTTTGGCATGGATGGCATTTCCCTCTGACACTGAAATATTTGGAGGGTGATTCGCCTCATCAAAAGATTTTACGCACCAATCGGCTCGAGCAGCAAAATCAAGCTGCATAGGTTTTATCCAGCGGGTTTGCGCGTAACTCTTATCCATTTCACCGGTTTCTGGATTTAAATCCGAGGCGGCTTTACCAGCTTCATAACGGTGCGGGTTTTCTTCAGATTGAACAAATCTACCACTCCAGCCTCCACGTGATGGATTCTCATAATTGTCCAGACCTACATCTACTAGGTGCAAGAATGCTGGAGAGTCACCTTCGGATATAAAATCGTATTTGGAAAAACTGCCACGTTCGGTATTCGCAATTTTTAAAATATCCCCTTCAAAATGGTTGGGGTCACCTTCCTGTTTTTGCCCATCTCCGTAGGAATAGTATTTTTTGAACAATGGACCGTGGTCATTTATAATGTTAGCCCCCATAAAACTACCTTCCAAATAAGGTTGTTGACTTTTGGGAACCACTTGTTTCCATGGATAGGCAAAACACCAAAATTGGTTGGCGTTGTAAAAAACACGGATTTTTGGCCAGTTGGGTCCAATATATTTTTTGTAGGTAGCATCTTGGTCCATGATGGTATAGATAATGGCTTTTTTTGATACCCCTTCTTTGATGCTTTCCCAATCTTTATGGTCGGAATAGTCTTCTTCAATGGATTTTAATGCTCTTGCAATTGTGTTTGTGCCGCCCCAGGCCTGAAGAAAAATTTCACGAGGGTCTTCGTCCAGTAATTTTTGGGCAATCCACGCCGAACCCTCCGTCCGTTTGTCCATTTCTCCCTCAAAATCAATATTACCGACCTTTACCATCGCCAATAGCTCTTTGGCGGTAGGATAGTTTTTGTCGTGTAGCAACAAGTTGGGATGCACCTTTTCATATTCGGCCAATACTTCTTGTATCCATGAGGTGCCTGGCCATCTCAACTCACTTTGTTCCCCATAGATATTTCGGGTCATTTCCATTTCAGATACCATGGTAGTTCCCTTTCCATCGCCTTTCCAATGCCACATGGAACTGGAGTATATTATACCTTCGGTATCAAATTCGTTAGTGTACATTAAAAATCGAATGAATGTATCCACATCGTCAATTTCTCCATCGGTGGTGATAATGGTACGTTTATTATCGTGTTGGGAGAATCCAAAAGTGATCATGAAAAGAAGAGGAAGTAAAAGGTTGATTTTTTTCATGGTTCTTACGATTGTCGGTTGAAAGTCAAGCATACTTTTCTAGTTATAATATGGATTCCGAAGGATGCTGCCATGGTCCGCGATATTTTCGTTTTAGTAGTGATGTGGCTTTGGGATCATCCACAATAATTTGCTTTTGTGGATTGTAGACCAATGGCCGATTCAATCCCATGGAAAGATTGGCCATGATACAGCTTGCGGTGGAAATGTGCCCCTGTTCCACATCGGCAACTGGTAGTCTATCATTCTCAATAGAATCCAACAAATCCAACATATGACCACGGGTTGCCGGTGCGGTATGAAGTTCGATACCTTCTTCCTTTAAATCCTCTGGATATTGAGCACGTTCGTAAACTACCTCTCTTTTTATGGTTTTACCACCATTATTTGGAATAAACTCATATTGAAATACACTTCCTTTAAAGGTTCCTTTTTCACCATATATAAAAAATGCCCAAGGATATTCGGGATCGGTAGGGGTGCCCCAGCTTCGGTGTTGCCATACACAATTGAGCTCATTAAATTCAAAAATCGCGGTTTGTGTATCGGAAGTATTGGCAATAGAATCTTTTTGCACATAAATCCCACCAGTGGAACTAATTTTTTTAGGCCATCCGAGCCCCAACATCCAACGAACGGCATCCAACATATGGACGCACATATCTCCAACAATGCCATTTCCGTATTCCATAAAGGCACGCCATTTTCCATGCGGTAAGCCTATAAATGGTCTCAATGGAGCTGGGCCTGACCAAAAGTCGTAATCAAAATGATCAGGAACTTGTTGAACTGGCGGATTTGCATTCCATCGCATGTTGTAATAACAGCACATTTCCACGTGCGATATTTTGCCAAGCAATCCGGCATCAACAATATTTTTCTTGCCTTCAATTAAGTGGGGTGTGCTTCTACGCTGTGTACCTACTTGTACTTTTTTTCCAAGTTTTCGGGCCGTTTCCAGAATGGCTTCGCCCTCCAAAATATCGAGGCTAATGGGTTTTTGAAGGTAAAGATGGGCACCCGATTCCATGGCTTCAATGGCTTGGAGTGCATGCCAATGGTCGGGTGAACCGATCAGAACAATATCCAAGTCTTTTTCAGCCAGCATTTTTCGATAGTCTTGATATAATCTTGGCTTCTTACCGGATTCTTGTCGTTGTGAAACTAAATTGGCCGCTTCTTCCAAATGCTTTTGGTCCACATCACAGAGTGATACGACTTCCACATGGGCTACTTGTATGAGTTTAAACAAATCACTTTTGCCATACCATCCACAGCCAATAAGTCCAACATTCCATTTTTTTTGGGAATAGACCAAATCTAGACCGTATGCACCAAACGATGAAAGAGCCAAGGCAGCCGTAGTACCTTTTAAAAACTTTCTTCGGTTGATATAAAATGGTGTGGATTTCATAAATCTAAAGACTCCACTTATTGCCTACTTCATCTAGGTTCAGGCAGCCATGGTAGGCTCCTGGAATAGGGTCGTAATTCAACACATTTTTCCCAATTTGCTCCGAGGTGAAATATCCCCACAATGCTGTCGATTTTAATGAGCGATAGAAGCCTACCGGTTCTGGGTTTCCAATGGCTGTTCCCCAAACACTGCTTCCAAATTGACCGGAATTTTCCTCCGCTTTTTGGAGCGCTTTTATTTGGTCGGATTCAGACAGCGAGACAAAGGCATCTCCGTAATTGTTTCTGCAGTCATCATTGAATTTTGCGATTTCCTTTTGAACATTATTTTGTCCATTGGTATCGTACAAATAGGTATAGACCTTATCGATAAAAATGTCAACTTTTACATCCAAAGCCCCAGGAGTTTCTGTCCGCGGCAAAATCATATCCACTATTTTGGATACGAAGGCGGCTTCGTCCATGGTTAAAAATTGCGGTTGCCAATCAACTCTAGATTCGTTTTTACATGATTGCAGCAATGTGAGTAATGAAGGGCCAGCGACGGCAGCTGCTGCCATACTTCCTGTAAATTTTAAAGCTTTTCTCCGGTCCATGATCAAATGTTGAATTTTTTAAGTTCTTCTACTGCGTGATTTGCCGCTCTTGCGGTAAGCGCCATATAGGTGAGTGAAGGATTCACACATGAGTTGGAAGTCATGCAGGCACCATCGGTAACAAATACATTTTTTACGGAATGTATTTGATTGGTACCGTTCAAAACTGATGTTTTAGGGTCGCGGCCCATGCGTGCCGTTCCCATTTCGTGAACGCCATAACCTGGTTCGTGTTCATTATCGAAGCCAACTACATCTTTCACTCCAGCCTTTTCCAACATTTCGACCGCATCTTCTTGAATTTGCTTATTCTGGGCCAGTTCGTTTTCCTTGTATTCACAGTCGATGGATAGGGTAGGTTGTCCCCATTTATCAGTTACTTCCTTGTTTAGATATACTTTGTTATCATGATAGGGGAGACACTCTGCAAAACCTGTAATGAAGAATTCCCAAGGCCCGGGTTTCATAATACTGTCTTTGTAATTACCTCCAAATTCTTTACGGTTAGCGGCTTCGCTATTGCCCATACGGTAACCTCCGCCTTGATATCCAAATCCACGTAAAAATTTATCCGTTTTTGAGCTTTCGTCAATGTTCCAATAACGGGGGATATAAATTCCGTTTGGCCGACGTCCACTGTAATATTTGTCATCAAAACCTTCAACTTTTCCAAGAGCGCCAACTCTATAGGTGTGGTCCATTAAATTATGCCCCAATTCCTCACTATCGTTGCCCATTCCATTTGGGAAACGGTTGGAGGTGGAATTCAATAGTATCTGTGTTGTGCTCAAGGTTGAGGCGTTACAGAAAATGATTTTTGCTTTGTACTCAATAGCTTCATTGGTTTCTGCATCAATAATTCTAACACCTGAAGCTTTACCTTTTCCTTCATCGTACAAAATGGACTGAACAATAGAATAGGGTCTAAAAGTTAGGTTGCCAGTGGCATTGGCTGCTGGAAGTGTTACGGCATTACTACTAAAATATGCTCCGTATGGACACCCTCGACTACATCGATTACGATATTGGCATTGCCCTCTCCCATTCAGCGGTTGGGTCAAATGCGCTACCCGCCCAATGATCATATTCCTTCTGGGAAAGTTGCTCTCAATTCGTTTTTTCACTTCTTTTTCCACACAGTTCATTTCCATGGGGGGGAGAAAGTGACTATCGGGAAGCTGCGGCAATCCTAGTGCTTCGCCGCTGATACCGGCAAATTTTTCTACGTAAGTGTACCAAGGCTCCAAATCTTTGTAGCGTATGGGCCAATCTACTCCGTGACCATCTTTGGCGTTTGCCTCAAAATCCATCTCACTCCATCGATATGTCTGTTTGCCCCATAGAAGTGAGCGGCCACCCATTTGATGGCCTCGTATCCAAAGGAAAGGTTTTACCTCGGTATAAGGGTTTTCCTCATCGTTGGCAAAAAAATGTTCGGTGTCCTTGCCTATAAATCCTGAGCGGATGGCTTTATAATGTTTTTTTTGTTCCTTGGGTGTTAATCCACCACGAAGTTCCATGTCCCACGGATCAAGATTGGCCGTGGTGTAATCCTTTGGGTGTTCTACCATGGGTCCTCGCTCCAAGACCAAGGTTTTCAATCCTTTTTCGCAGAGTTCTTTTGCTGCCCATCCACCACTAATTCCTGAACCAATTACAATGGCATCATAAGTATATTTTGAATCGGCATCAATATTAAAGTTTGGCATTTAGGTATTTTGTTTTGAGTTTTACACTCCAATGTTTTTTGATTACTAAAATGTATCCATAGGGGGTAATGTCTATGTATTGTCTATTTTATCCTTGTCAAAACTATAGAGATAAGGAGCTTTATTTGCAGCTCCGGTAAACAATTTTTCGTGTCTTTTTAAAATATCCATGTTAAGTATTTTACGCTGGAATGTAGTACGCCGTAATTTTTTGTTCAGAATGGTTTCATGAACCTTTTGCAATTCCTTCATGGTGAACTTTTCAGGTAAAAGATTTATTCCGATAGGTTTTTTAAGAAGATCGGTTCTAATGGCTTCCAAAGCTTTTTCCACGATTTTCTCATGATCCATCATTAGTGGGGGAAGGTTGCTAATACTGTACCAATTTATTGAGTCGGAATATTTATTGGGTTTGGGTTTTACTTGGTTATAGTTGATAAGGGAATAGTATCCGATAGTGATAAACCTATCCAACATCCAATTATCCTCTTCTAATTCGTAACCCAGTCCACGCGCAATTATTTTTGTTGGTTCGGGATCCGATCTTTTCAACATTCCAAAAGTGTGAAATTG
>NHBR02000093.1 GCA_002167435.2 Allomuricauda sp. TMED12 | reverse complement strand
TACGGTTTTATATTATTAATCAATAATAGGTTTACCATTTAGATTTAACGAAAAAATATCTTGAATAGAAAATGGGAGTTGCGTATAATACATTCAAGTTTTTAAGATGAAAGCAATTAAATCAATAAAATCTTAATATGGTTTAGTTCAGAAAAGTACCAGTGATTCTTAAATAAAGTGACCATTAACAGAACCATTATATTGGCATATGATAACGTCTTCAAAAGCATTACTCTTGCTACTATTTTATTCACATGGGCTGTCCTTAATGAACTGAAAAATAAATATTAGACATTCGTGGCCCTCTCGAACCCAGACCTTTTTTAGTGAAAATGGTCTACCGCATGCTAATATTGATTGAGTTATATTTTTTGTTGGGGTTTTTTATTAAAGATCATCCCATCTTTTATTCTAAAAGTTGCAATTCTTACACAAATTCTCCCCATGTATACATTATAACGGCAGATTTGTGTATTACATCATGATTGTCGTCGTTTTTTGTTAAATTTCGTTAAAATCAAGCTATAGATTTTATTTAATTAACTAAAAATTGAGAACACTATTATGAAAAACCTCATGAAAACACGTCGTTATTCCTTATGGCTCTTTGCCGTTATCGGTGTATTTGTATTTAATTCATGTACGGAAGATGTAACAATGGATGAAAATATGAACGCTATTCAGGAAAGCGAACAACAGCGTTTGTCACTTGTTTCAAGGACAGGGGACCCTATCATTATTAATGACTTATCAGAGAATGACATTTCTGCAGCGAGAGCTACCGGTGCTGCGGGTAATGATAGAGGACGTTTTAACATAACCCTTAAATTTTTATTGCCTCCAACGGAAAGACAACAAGAGGTGTTTGATGGCGCAGCAGCCCGATGGGAACGAATTATTATAAAAGACGTGCCATCCTTCACAGGAACCATTCCATCCTCATTTACAGGATTTCCACCAGCCGTTGATGGCACTCTTGACGATGTGGTCATTGAAGTGGCATTGGCACCTATTGATGGTCCAGGTGGTATATTGGGCCAGGCGGGTCCAAGTTTTGTAAGAACTGAAGATTTTCTCACTTTATCCGGTGTCATGTTTTTTGATGTAGCAGATTTGGACTTTTTGGAATCGTTGGATTTGTTCGAAGATGTTATTGTGCATGAAATGGGTCACGTTTTAGGTATTGGAACCCTTTGGAACACAGTTCCTTTCGGATTTGATAGAACATTACTCCAAGGTCCCTTAACCAGTCCTTATTTTGCAGGTGCTAAAGCCAATGTGTTTTGGAATGCCGAAGGAGGTACAGGTGAATTGCCTATCGAAAACGATTTTGGTCCAGGAACAGCTTTTGGCCATTGGAAGGAAACAACCTTGAACAACGAGCTTATGACCGGGTTCTTGAATTTGGGAGAGAATCCATTAAGTAGAATTACTGCCGGTTCCATGGCCGATTTGGGATATGGAGCAGCCAGTGTTGGAGAATCTTATGATTTACCTAAAGGAACACCAGGGGTTAATTTAAGTACCCTTGATGAAGCTGGTTCTACCGAAGGCCTAAATATCGGTGCAATGGAAACACTATTGATGCCAATAGGTTTTGTTAGCACAAGTAAGAAGTGATAAAAATCCAATCTTAATAAAGGTCTGTGCTCGAAAGGGTACAGGCCTTTTTTTATGTATCGACATTAAACTTTTTTAGGTTGTCTTTTAATCAGAAAACGATAGTGCTAAAGCAGTCCTTTCTCCTCTAATGTTTCTTCCAGCCGATCATGGTTCTCCCAAAAACGATCTTCTATTTTTTGAATAACAGCATCATAGCCCGGATAGGATTTTAGGGAATCCAATACAGGGTCCATGGTCATAAACAAGATCATCCAATACATAAAATGGTTTTTGGTCGAAAATTCTTCATATTGTTCAATGGCTTCTGCGTACCTGCCTTCATATGCATACAATACTGCCATGCTAGCAGGTTGGTAAATAGACTGGTCATTTTCACAATATTCGGCATAAGCAGTAATTAAGCTGTCCGCCTCTTCCTGATGTCCCATTTTCTCGTAGGTGTATCCAATCTTGATATCTTCTTGCGGATATATACCTAATCCTTGTGATTTTCTAATGTCGCTGAACGGTTTATAGTAATGATATGCACTATCAAATTCTTTCTGAAAATAGTGCAATTTGGCTACCTCCTGTAAGATGTCGAGTCGGGTGGTATCCTTTCTCAATTCTCTTTTTAAGGTGTTCAATGTCTGTTTGATGTCCTGATTTTTGGCATATCGGATATAAGCTTTCAAATAGGGAGCATATGGGTTATCAGGATTGATTTCAAGTGACTTGTCTATATAAAACAAGGCTTCATCCGTAAACCCGGATTGTACGAGTGCATTGCTTAGGTGGAGATAGGTATAGCTTTGCGTAATATTGTTATCTGCCACATCCAACTGAATGCCCTTTAGAGCATATTCCAAATATTTTCCGGTATTGGGAAGGGCATTGGAATAAATGGAAGATAGGATATTGACTACCCCTGAAGCATTGGGGTTGTATTCCAAAGCTTTTTCCAAATGCGGAACTGCCAACCTATAATCTCCGATATGCATATAATACAAGGCCTTTGCTATCAAACTCTCGGTCAGTTTGGAGTCGTATAAGAGCGCCTTGTCCGCATAGTTGTTAATGGTTTCGGTATACTGTTTTTCCTTTTTGTAAAGGTCAAGGTAATAGTAGGCAATGGCCAAATCAGCATAGACCAAGGCAAATTTTGGGTCTTCTTCAATGGCGTTTTCAAATAATGGGATGGCTTCCAACAGGCCATCAATGGTTTCTCGATTAAAAGGTTCTTGGGCCTTAAGATAGTAATCGTAGGCCACCATATTGTCCGTTGGCTTTTTATCGATTTGTTCCAATTCGGATTCGGTGACCTTTGCTTCGATAGCATCGGCAATTTTTTTGGCCACTTCGTTCTGCACGGCAAAAATATCGACCACTTTTTGCGTGTACTGCTCTCCCCAGATTCTGGTGTCGGTAATGGCATCGATCAATTGGATATTGAGCATTACTTGGTCGCCCACTTTTTGGCCACTGCCTTCCACTATATAATTCACGTTCAGTTCGGCCGCAATTTCACCGATGTTCTGATCGGAATTACGATATTTTTCCACTGATGTCCTACTAATCACCCGCAAATCTTCAATTTTTTGAAGATTGCCTAAAGATGCCTCCATCAAACCATTTACAAAATATTGGTTGGTGGAATCACTGCTCTCATTTTTAAAGGGAAGCACCGCGATTGATTTATCCACTTCCAATTTCATGGGTTCATTTGGAGTGGGAGAGGAGGGTATCAACAAGTAAACCAATACTGCAATTAAAACAATTGAGGCTATTCCAATGAGCCATTGGTATTTTTTATAAAAGGGAATTTTAGAGAGTTTTTTTCCTTCCTCTTCTTCAGTAGAATGATTCCCCACTTCACCTGGAGGATAACCGTAGTGTTCCCGAAAACATTTGATAAAATAGGAGGCGCTTCCAAAGCCTACCCTGTATGACACCTCAGAAACCGTAAGATCGGAATCTTGAAGCAATTCCATGGCCTCTTCCAATCGGATTTGCCGAATAAATTGACTGGCCGATAACTGTGTCTGCTTTTTGCATTTGCGAAGCAAACTGGAGCGGCTCATATACATGGCATTTGCCAATTCGGATACCCCAAAGTGTTCATCACTCAGATGCTCTAGAACGATGGCTTTGGCCTCTTCGGTAAATTTTTGCCCTCTTGGTTTGTCTAGCATGTTGTTTTACAGGTTGGTATCAATACTGATCAAAACAAAGATAATCGATTCTTCTTCAGGGTGAAAATGCAGGGTTTGCCGCATAATTTATATCCCTGAAGCATATTTTTTATAACCACGACTAGGGTGATATACTTCGCAGCATAGGTGATTGGTGCTGCATCACGTTTTGGGGAACCTTTGTAGTGTAAAATTTAATGTTCAACACTTAAAACGAAAAGTCATGAAAAATTTTAAAAACAATTCAATGAAACCTCTAATGTATGCACTGCTTATTCTTATGGTAAGCTTATCCGCCTGCGGACAAAAAAAATCGGAATCCGATAAGCAAGTTACGGCCAAAACAACGGTTAAGGCACCAGATATGGCCCTTTCTGCCGCAGTGGTCACTGGAAACTATGATGTGGTTAAACAACACATCGAAGCCGGTACCGATATTAATGAGAAAGACCCCTTGAGTGGCTCAACACCTTTAATCACTGCCGTTACTTTTGACAAACAGGACATAGCACAAGCATTGATTGATGCAGGAGCCGATCTGTCCATTAAGAACAATGATGGTTCCACGGCCCTGCATGTGGCTGCCTTCTTCTGTAATGTCGAAGCCGTTCAAATGTTGATGGATGCAGGTGCGGACAAAAATGTGAAAAACAACTATGGTGCAACCCCGCGTGAAACCATCATGGGACCTTTTGCAGATGTAAAACCCATCTACGAAATGATGCAGCAGCAATTGGGACCAATTGGCCTACAATTGGACATGGAAGAGATAGAAGAGACCCGTCCCACCATTGCCGTAATGCTACAATAATTCATCAAAAAAAACGACAGTCATGAAAACAGCACGTAGACACGATATCGATTGGTTAAGGGTAATAACTATTGCCCTGTTGCTGATCTATCATATAGCAATCATATTCCAACCCTGGGCCATGTTTGTAGGCTTTGTACGAAGCGAGCAATCGCTGGAAGGTTTGTGGACACCAATGTCCATGCTCAATGTTTGGCGAATACCGATCTTGTTCTTCGTATCTGGTATGGGATTGTTTTTTGCCATGCGTAAACGCAACTGGAAACAATTGATTGGTGAGCGGACGCGCCGCATATTGCTGCCGTTCTTTTTCGGTTTAGTGGCGATAACTCCTTTGCATATGTTTGTTTTCCAAAAATTTTATAAACTTCCGTTGGGGTACTATCCACATGTAGGCCACTTATGGTTTTTGGGTAACATTTTTGTCTATGTGCTGTTGTTTTTACCAGTTTTTTATCTATTGAAAAATAGAGAGGGAGGGAAGTTCAAGCACATTTTGAATAAGATGATGTCCAACCCCGGTGGCCCCTTATTGATTTCCCTCTTTTTTATGCTGGAAGCCATTTTGGTAAAACCGCAAATATTTTCCTTGTATGCGGAAACCTGGCATGGATTCTTTTTAGGAGGGTTGGCGTTCTTTTTTGGGTATTTGTTTGTGTATAGCGGCCAACATTTTTGGGATACAGTTAAAAAATGGCGATGGGGTTATTTGGCACTTGCCTTGGTTTTGTACGTTGTTAGGTATTTTGAATTTCAATTGGAAGCGCCAGGCTATCTGATGGCCTTGGAATCCAATTGCTGGATTTTCGGGGTATTTGGCCTTGGGTATCGGTACTTGAACAAACCTAGCCAATTGTTGGGTTATTTGAGCCAGGCGGCATATCCGGTATACATCATCCATATGTTTGTAATGTATTTTGGAGCTTTATTAATCCTACCTTTAAAACTTAATCCATGGTTACAATTGTTGGGAATAATTGTGTTCACTTTTGGCGTGTGTTATTTGTTGTATGAGTTCCTGATTCGTAGAATATGGTTTTTGCGTCCGCTATTTGGCTTAAGGGCAAAACAAAACAATGGGGCAGTGAAAAAAGTGTTGGTGAGTGAACCTTAATGTTTTTGGGGAACATTGTCCATTATCAAGTCGCATGAAAAATAAAGTCTAAATATTGTAACAGATTTTTATTCAAAGCGTCATATGATCTAGCAAAAAGTTATTACTTGTATTAATGAAACTATTGAAAAAACTATTGAAGATTGTTTTGGCCCTTATCGGGATTCTCATCATAGCCATTCTTGTAATTATTGGGGTCGATTCACAAAGAACGAAGTACTTGAATATTGACCATGTCGAGAATGGAAATGTCAACACTTATCTTATTACCCATGTGAATGTCATCTCAATGACCCAAGACACTGTTCTTAACAATAAAACGGTGTATATCAAGAATGGTGCAATCGAAACCATCGCAGATAATATTGACATTGACGGTGTTGAAGTTATCGATGCGAAAAACAAGTATCTAATGCCGGGTTTAATTGATATGCACGTTCATGTTTGGGATAGGTATGAATTGGGACTCTACCTTTCCAATGGGGTTACCGCAGTTCGCAATGTATGGGGAATGCCCATGCATTTGCGGATTAAGGAAGATGTCAATAAAGACGAAATAATTTCACCCTTGTTCTTTACCTCAGGTCCAAAACTTACGGGGCCAGAGTTTATAGGTGATGATAATCTGAACCTGACAACCCCAGAAGAAGCAAGGGATAAGGTGATTTCATATAAGGAGCGAGGCTATGATTTTGTTAAAACCTATTACGGGTTGACACCCGAATTATTCGATGCCGTCCTAGAACAAGCGAAGATATCGGATGTGGAAATTGTGGCCCATCCATCGCAAAAAGTACCGTATTCCAATCATTTTAACCCTCAGGTAAAATCCATTGAACATACCGAAGAGTTTATTCAACAACCATTGAACTATACCTTGGATACGGTTAAACTAAAAGAAGTAATTGATTTATACGCGGGAGCAAAATACAGTGCCCATTGCCCAACATTGATTGTTTACAATAATATTTATCAAATGTTGATAGATGACAATATTTTGGAATCAGAGTCAGCACAATATATGAGCCCATTAATTAAAAAAGTGGACAGTAAAGCACAGTTTGATAGATGGCACAATACCAAATTGGAAGACCCTTCGGTTACCGAGCGGATAAAAAGACAACATGATTTTCATTTGTACATCATAAAAAAACTGCATGAAGCCAATGTGAGGATAATTTGTGGCACAGATGCTGGTATCGGTATTACAACCCCTGGATTTTCTATTCATAAAGAGCTGGAGTTTTATAAAGAAGCCGGTCTATCGAATTACGAGGTGCTGAAAACTGCCACAGTGAATGCTGCCAAAACACATTCGATCATGAATAATATGGGAACCATAGAAACAGGGAAGGTCGCAAATCTCATATTGACGGATAACAATCCCTTATCGGACCTCTCGGCAATCAAATATCCATCAACCGTCTTTGTAAAGGGTAGAAAATTGGATAGAAAAACCCTCAATTCCTTCGAGGAAAAGGCCAAAAACCGTAAAAACTTGTTTGCCTCGGGAATACGATATGCAGAGAATCTGATTATTGAAAAATAATTGCCTGAACAGATAAATAGTTGCTCAAAACCCATTTTAGGCCAACTCTTTCGTTTAACCATTTTATACCTGTTATCTTTGCAACGTTTTGATTTTAAAACTGTAAACAAACATTATGAGTAAAGTAAAAGAGAACGATACTGTAAAAGTACATTACACGGGTAAACTAACTGATGGGCAGATTTTTGACAGCTCATTGCAAAGAGAACCGTTAGAAATAAAATTGGGCGAAGGCCAACTTATCCCTGGTTTTGAAAAAGGATTGATTGATATGGCCGTAAACGAAAAGAAAACCATCACCATAGAAAAGCAAGATGCTTATGGAGAGGTCAATGAAGCGCTTTTTCAAAAAATCTCCAAGACACAATTGCCAGAAGATCTTAAGCCTGAAGTTGGCATGGGCTTGGTGGGTGCCAATGCTCAAGGGCAAGAACAACAATTCAGAGTGGCTAAAGTAGAGGAGGAGGACATCATTATAGATGCCAACCATCCTTTGGCCGGACAAGATTTGGTATTCGACCTTGAAGTGGTTGAGATACTATAATCACCAAGATTTTATAAAACATTTATTTGAAATAAGAGCAAAAAGACCACCCTTTGGGTGGTTTTTTTATGGGGGAACTTATTGTATGCTTCTACAAATTTCAAAATCAACTTTTTTTGAACAGCTCGGAAAGTTGGGTCCACTATCGTTATATTTAAAGGTGCAAACCAATTATTAAGTCTAACCCAATCATTGGAATTCCTTAGACTTAAGTAATAACTACTTTTAAAAAATTGAAAAATGAAAATTTTATATTCCTTAATTACCATGGTACTCTTGGGAAGCATGGTTAATGCGCAAGACCGATTAACCGGTGAAATCTTTACTACACGCTCTGAAATTTTGGCCCAAAACGGTATGGCCGCAACAAGCCAACCGTTGGCCACTCAAGTGGCTTTGGATATCCTAAAAAAAGGAGGCAGTGCCATAGATGCTGCAATAGCGGCCAATGCGGTACTGGGACTTGTAGAACCGGCCAGTTGTGGTATTGGGGGTGATGTCTTTGCCATTGTTTGGTCTGCCGAGGAACAGAAATTATATGGTTTAAATGGGAGCGGTAGGGCACCCCAATCCTTAACCATTGATTATTTCATGGAAAAAGGGTTGAAATATGTTCCTCTTTATGGTCCATTACCGGTATCGGTTCCAGGCTGTGTAGATGGCTGGTTCAAATTGCATGAGAAATTTGGACGCTTATCCATGGAAGACATTTTGCAACCGGCTATAGATTATGGCAACAATGGATTTCCGGTATCCGAGGTCATTGCCTATGAAATGGCGTCCAATTATGAAGGATTAAAAGATCAGCCGGGTTTTGCCCAAACCTATATGCCTTCAGGAAGACCTCCCGTAAAAGGAGAAGTGTTTGTAAATCAAGATTTGGCCAACACGTATAAACAAATTGCCCAAAGGGGGCGTGATGCCTTTTATAAAGGCTCCATTGCGAAGACCATTGATCGGTACATGAAAAAGCATGACGGGTTTTTAAGTTATGAGGACTTGGCCAGTCACACATCAAACTGGGTTACGCCGGTTTCCGTAAACTATCGGGGTTACGACGTTTGGGAACTTCCACCCAACGGACAAGGTACTGCTGCGCTGCAGATGCTGAATATTCTTGAAGGCTTTGATATTGGTGAAATGGGTTTTGGTAGTGCCGAATATCTGCATGTGCTCACAGAAGCCAAAAAGTTAGCCTATGAAGACAGGGCCAAATTTTATGCTGACCCCGAATTCAATAAGATTCCATTGGAAATGCTATTGTCAAAGGAATATGCTTCGCAACGAAGAAACCTTATGAGTCCCGACAAAGCGGCTGATACCTATCCCGCTGGCGATATGGAAATAGAAACAGGAAATACAACCTACCTGACCGTAGCCGACAAAGACGGCAATATGGTTTCGTTTATACAAAGTATCTATTCCGAATTTGCATCCGGTATGGTGCCCGATGGATTGGGTTTTGTGCTTCAAAATCGTGGTCAAATGTTCAATGTTCAAGATAGGAACCATGCCAATGCACTGGAACCTGGTAAACGCCCATTTCACACCATCATTCCTGCTTTTATGACCAAAGAAGGTAAACCGTGGTTGAGTTTTGGTCTTATGGGTGGGGCAGTACAGCCTCAGGGGCATGCGCAGATTGTGGTGAACATTGTTGACTTTGGAATGAACTTGCAAGAAGCCGGGGATGCGCCAAGAATGCGACACCGGGGCAGTTCGCAACCTACAGGGTCCAAAATGACCAATGGGGGTACCTTATATCTCGAAACCGGTTTTGAACCCGAAACGCTGAGGGAGTTACGCAAAAAGGGGCATCGTATTGGCTTTGGTGTGGGAATGTTCGGTGGATACCAAGCTATAGGCGTTGATTTGGAAAACCGAGTTTATACGGGTGCATCAGAATCAAGAAAGGATGGTCAAGCCGCCGGGTATTGAATCCGAAGCACAGACTCTCAATGAAATGAAGGCAGCTGGTTTGACCTTGGAACGAAATAAGGATGATCTCCTGTAGCACTGTATGGTCTTCATTAAAGAGTAATGTTCTTGTTCGTGCACATGCTTCTTGCTTTCCCTTAAATACAACAATATGAAAATAATCCTAACTAACCTTTCTATAGTTTTATGACTCATAAGCTGTTAATTGACCACGTAAAGAAGCAGGTGGTCGCAAGACCAGAGGATTTTCTTTTGTTCACTTCAAAACTTAGGGAAGTCGCTGTTGCCAAAGGCAAATTTTTATTACAACCCAACACCTATGTAAAGCACGAGTATTTTGTGGTAAAGGGATGTTTGAGTGCTTATTATTTGGACAAGAAGGGCAATAAAAATATAGCTCAATTTGCCATAGAGAATTGGTGGCTAGGTGATTTTGATGCATTTTACAATGGGGTGCCCTCCAAATTATACATTGAAGCCTTGGAAGATTCCACTTTGTTGGCCATCACGCATGATGATTTACAAACCCTATTTCAACAAGCTCCCATATTCGAACGTTATTTTAGGTTATTGGTCACCAGTGCTTTCATCTCGCTCCGTAAACGTATCCTATCCGCCTTGGGAAAAAGCGTTAAAGAGCGGTATTTGGAATTCTGCGAAAGTTATCCAAATATTGAGGACCGTGTCCCCAACTATCAAATAGCCAATTATTTGGGGGTTTCTGCAGAAGGCCTTAGCCGTGCCCGAAGAAAGTTGGGAGCGTTAAAAAAAACCTAATTGATTTAGGTCAATCGTTTTGGCCTTTCATCATTGTATATTTCTGGTAAATAAAATCAGATATATGCAAAACTTACTTACTCC
>NHBR02000092.1 GCA_002167435.2 Allomuricauda sp. TMED12 | reverse complement strand
TTTTTCCTTTTAAGGTCAATGCAATTTCTTCTTCAGGGCTTTTAATCGCAATGGAGGAGTTCAACAGATCATAAGCAGGTGCCAACGTCGTTTTGCCATCCTTTGTAATTAGGGAAAAGTTTTTAAGGTGCATATCCTTATTTCCAGTCACAAAACAAAAAACAATTCTTTTGAAGAATTCCACTTTCTCAACCACAGGAAACGTACAAAATTCTTCGATAACCGGTACCAATTTCTCCATACTAAAACGATACTTGGTATTCCTGGTATTTCCAGTCAATTGGGCAAAATCTTCTGTTGCATTTTTTTCCCTTTACCATATCTGTCAAAACGCTTGATAAAATAGGACAAACTGCCATCCTTGCCATAAACCATTCCATGAAAGGGGACATTTATACCAAGAACCTTGGCCATGCGCATGGTCAGGTCCTCATTCTCTGGCAATTCTTGAAAAAAATCATTTTGGGGTTTCATGATATAAGTACCAAATTGGTCAACAACTTTAAATTCTTGTTCGACCACGGAAATACTTGCACTTAATTTAGGCTGTACCCCTTATATGGATAATTTCTTTGCCCTGTTTGCCGCCTCTCGCCTCAATTCCGAAGCTGTATAGGGCAAATCATTTAAACCAGTTAACTTGGCAGCAATCATTTTGAGACCTTTCTCACTATATTTTGCCGTACCGCAAGGTTCATATGTGATAGGGCACCTATTCATCTTCCATAGGTTTTACGGTTACTGCGCCTACCAAATCAGCACCGGTGGCCATTAATTGGGAGAAATAATCATTGTGGTCAATTTTGGAAATCTTAAGTAGTCCTTCCAACATAATACCTTCAGGCAACAATCCTTCAAAAAAGGGAGGGAACCCATGAAAACTGAATTCCTTTTGATCAACGGGCATGGTCAATGAAATCGCCTGACCACTGTAATCATCATCATATGTAAACATATACTCCTGAGGAGAAATTTCTGTTAAAACACCCGCCCTTTTTCCATGAGCATACACCACTGCCTTTCTCATACGTTTTCAGTCAATGGGCTTTTAAATTCCACTTCTATGTTCAATACCTGGAGCACGGCAAGAATGTTGCTCCAACGAACAGTCTCCTTATTTTTTTCGATATCAAAGACGGTTGTCTTACCTATACCGGCCAAATTGGCCAGTTGAAGCTGTGTCAGTCCTGCTTTCTTGCGATGGCTCTTAACCAGCAAACCCAAATCAACCATATATTACCGTTTTAGCAGTAATACAATCGAATATTTAGTTTTCGATTTTTTGTATGTAAACTTTGAATCAAGGCGATAAATTTTGAAATCTCTTTTCCCACCAAATCTGACTATTGGATAGATTATTTGAACAATTCCAACTATGCAGAACTTAGTAGCACTTATACTTAACATGAGATATTCAATCAATAAAAATCATAACTAATTAATAATCATATATTTAACAACTAAGGCGCCTATTCGGTGAGCATTAGATTTCAAATGGCTTGAAACCCTAATGAATAAAGGGTTTCCAGCGATAGGTCCTAGTGCCTCCGGCTCCACTAAAACACCATCAAAACAAAACATTAAACCTGTATATTACTGATTTACAGGTTTTTTCATTTTTACCAGTATCAAATAATATCATTTAAAATCAAATAAAAAGTTACCAAATAGACATCTCCTTAGAAAAATGATGTTCTATCATCTCACCTTCAACTTTAAAATAACTGGCTGCCATTTCCGTTACTTTATACATTAACTAGGTATACTTAAATGTATTATTGTTATAGAATTATAATAGATTTGATAAAGAATACCGACCACTAATTGTTTCTTTTGAAGAGAACTTATTTTCCAGCCAAGGGAGGTGAAATTATAAATGTCATAGCCTAAAAAAAATGAACTCCCGATTAGAACCCTTTTTTGAACAATCCATGGATTGTCTCTGCATTGCAGATTATGAGGGGTATTTTGTAAAAATAAATCCGGCTTTTATAAACCTTTTGGGGTATTGCGAAGAGGAATTGAAGTCAAAATTGATTTCTGAATTTATTTATCCTGAAGACCAAGAGCGTACAGCTGCTTTTAGGGAAGCACTAAAGAGGAATGTTCCGCTAGTGAATTTCGAAAATAGATACCTAAGTAAGTCCGGGAGCATTATCTGGCTGCATTGGACATCCATACCCCAGGAAAATGAAAGATTGATCTATGCCATAGCCAAAGATATCACACACACTAAAAACCTAGAAAAAGAACGGATATCGCATTTAAGTCAACTTTCCAAGGTAAATAAAAAGCTTAAACAGCAAAACTACAGCACCGCGCATGACCTTAGGTCACCATTGAACAATATCATGTCCTTGGTCAATTTAATAGACTTGAGCAAAATAGATGATGCGGACACTAAGGAAATACTCAGCCTTATACAATTATCCGCCGAAGGATTGAAGGATTCCATGAATACCCATATCGACTCTTATAAGGAAGGGGACGTTCTGGATATTGAATTGGAAGAGGTAGATTTTCAGAATGTTTTTAATAAGGTCCAGAACTCCATAAGCTCACTGATTGAAAGGGCAAGTGTTAAATTCCACATAGACTTTTGCGCTCTGAAAACCGTAAACTTCAAGGATATTTACATGGAAAGTATCTTTTTGAATTTGATTACTAATTCCATTAAATACGCCAGACCAAGTATTCCACCTGAAATCACAATAACCACAGTTCAAGAAAATGGAGAAAAAAAACTTATCTATAGTGACAATGGACGTGGCTTTGACATGAAGAAAGTAGGTGGCCTTATTTTCAAGTTGAACGAGAAGTTCCATGGCAATGAAGATAGTAAAGGGGTCGGCCTATATTTGGTCCATGAACAAATTACTAGTCTTGGAGGGAGTATTGAGTTAGATAGTCAAGTTGACCAAGGGACTATCTTCACGATTCGGTTTAAAGTTTAAATCTTTTGAAAGCAAATTGGTTTTATTCTTTTTGTCTATCGCCTTTTTAAAACCACCAAATCAAGTAACTCTAGAGTAGAATGAATTTTTAAATGCATTGTCACAGATCAACTCCCAAAAGTATTTGTTGGCTATTTGTTTGATGTGACGATATGTTAGTATTTCCATGGTTCTTTGATTGAACCACACACAGCTCCCAATATTTCGTTTTTCACCATTTTCCCAAACATTTCAGACCAAAATCAACGCGATTTTAAAATACGGAACAACGCTCCGAAGGTGTTGCCATTGCTCAATTTATTTTTACTATATCATTAAAAAACAATCACTTATGTAACTTTTGTTACACAAGAAAAAGTTAGAAACTGACAATTGTCATATTTGTGAATTTAACCTTTGCCTACTTTTACCGTAGTAAATCACTCAATCTAAAAATCATGAAAAATTTAGTCATATTAGGAGCGGGGACAGCCGGAACAATGATGTCCAACCATCTTGTATCCAAGCTTCCAAAAAATGAATGGCAGATTACAGTGGTGGATCAATACAAAACCCACTACTATCAACCTGGTTTTTTGTTTCTCCCTTTTGATATTTATACTACCAAACAAGTAAAGAAAAAAGGAGCCAAGTTTATTCCAAAAGGAGTCAATTATATCAACGAAAAAATTGAGCTGATCCAACCTGAGGATAATAAAGTTTTGCTCGAAAATGGTACCGAACTCGCATACGATATCTTGATTATCGCTACCGGGACTAAAATTGCCCCTGAAGAAGTAGAGGGCATGAAAGGCCCCGAATGGCATAAAAGCATATTTGACTTTTATACCTTTGAGGGTTCCAAGGCATTACGCGACAAATTCCGCGAATGGGAAGGTGGTAAATTGGTGGTACACATCACCGAAATGCCCATCAAATGTCCGGTTGCTCCTTTAGAGTTCGCTTTCTTGGCAGATTCCTTTTTTAAGCACAAAGGAATGCGTGACAAAGTGGACATTACCTTCGTAACTCCATTAGGCGGTGCATTTACCAAACCAAAAGCTACGAAAGCACTGCATCACTTGTTAACGGATAAAGGAATCAAGGAAGTCACCGATTTCAATATTGAACGTGTCGATTACGAAAACAACAAGATTATCGATTATGCAGAAACCGAAGTGCCTTACGACATCTTGGTAACCATACCCACAAATATGGGGGATGCCTTAATAGAACGTTCAGGAATGGGTGATGATTTAAATTATGTGCCCACCAATAAAGCTACTTTACAAACCGATGATCATGAAAACATTTTTGCAATCGGTGATGCTACCAACTTACCTGCTTCCAAAGCCGGTTCTGTAGCACACTTCGAAGCCGAAATATTGACAGAGAACATTTTAAGGTACATCAATGGTGAGCCACTTAAAGAAGAGTTCGACGGACACGCCAACTGCTTTATTGAAACAGGAAACGGAAAAGCACTTTTGATTGACTTTAACTATACGCATGAACCAGTAGAAGGAACGTTCCCATTCCCTGGAGTTGGACCATTGAACCTTCTTAAGGAAAGTAGGACAAACCACATGGGAAAAATGGCCTTTAGATGGATCTACTGGAACATGTTAATCAAAGGAATCCATATTCCTTTCGTCTCTGCAACCATGAGCGAAAAAGGAAAACATTTTGAAGAAACAGAAGCATAATTATTAAACCTAAATACTAAAAAAATGGACAAGACAATAGGACAAGCAACAATTTCAGTGGATCAAGAAGGATATCTAACCGATTTTTCTCAATGGACCAAAGAAGTTGGCGAAGAGATAGCAAAAGAACAAGGTATAGAAATGACCGATAAGCACTGGGAAATCATAGATTACATCCAGGAGAAATATAAAAATGAAGAGCCACTATCCATTAGAGGTATCAAAAAAAGTGGTGTCATCAACATTAAGGAGTTCTACGCACTTTTCCCCGGTGGACCATTGAAAAAAGCGACCATGATCGCAGGAATTCCAAAACCAAAAAGCTGTATTTAATTACAGATATAGGTTCAATTAATCTGATTTAAGAACAAAATCAAACTTAAGATTATGAGCGATACAAAAGTTAAAAAAATGCTTTTTATACTTTCCAAAGCCACACTCGAAAATGTGTATGCAGCATTTGTGATGGCCAATGGAGCACGAATGGAAGGCATAGAATCTGAAATATTCTTTACATTCTTTGGATTGGAAGCCATTCAAAAGAAAAAACTGGAGCACTTGCACGTTGCAACCGTCGGTAACCCGGCCATGCATATGCCCACCATGTTGGGTGGACTACCAGGTGTTGAAGCCATGGCTTCTAAAATGATGAAGAAAGAAATGGACAAATTGGACATGCCACCGGTAGGCGAGTTCTTGGAAATCCTATCGGACTCCGGATGTAAACTCTGGGCATGTAAATTGGCAGTTGACATGTTCCATTTAGAAGAAGATGATCTTATCGATGATTTGGACGGTATCCTTACCATTGGAGATTTTTACAGTAGGGCAGACCAAGATGGAACCCAATTGCTGTTCATCTAAGAGTATCGACAAACAATACCTTTTTTATATTTAACGGGAACTGACCAAAAGGTGCCAAACTGTTCTAAACAAACAGCAACACTTTTTGGTCAGTTTTTATTTTATTCCTTTGGGTTATTTAAAACGCTCCGCTACTATTTTGAAACCAGCATGGTCGATTCCGTCCCTCCTTAAAGTTTCAAAATCCTTTAAAATGATTTCCATATAACTTTCATTCAGATCGTTCACTTTTTCAGAAAGTTCCGCATACAGCGCCATAGCCTTATCCATGTCATCTCTCAAAAGATAACTGTGTGCCAAATTACAGCTCAAAGAAAGCAGCGGACTTTCAAGAATTGGTGCCTTAAGTATGGTTTCCTCCGCATCCCCAAACTCTTCCAGCCTTAATTGAAGCCAACTCATATTCACATGGGCCAGGGCAAGTTCAAACTTAAGACGGTCAATGGTGGGGTACTTGTTGAAATTATCTTCGAGTAGATTCATAATTTCTTGTTGAAAGACCATTTTCTCGGAAGGATAAATGGTTTCGTCTATCTCCTCTTTTAGATTATTGACCTTTCGCAAAACGTGGTGCACGGACAAATGTTCCTCATTGATTCCGGTAAAGTAATCCAAATAATGTTGGAGGTCGGTTTTCATGTTCTTGATGACCGGTAAATTGTCGCCATATTTTCCCAAACGTTTCTCTACATCGGCCAGCAGCTCCAAAGCCCTAGTCTTGAAAGTGAAATCCACCTTGTTTTCCAACTCGGATTGATAGAGTTCGACCAAATTCAACGCAGTCGCACAAAAGTCAGCATCAAAATCCTCGGGTTGTTTCGCTGCCAGTTCTTTTCTGATTTCCAATGCCTGACCAAAATAGTCCGCAGCCTTGTCATAGTTTCTGAGTTCAAAATGGAACAAGCCCAAATTGTGTAAACCCGTGGCCAAATAATGTGTGTACTCCTGAGGTTTGGCATCCGCCAGCTCATTATATCTATCTACAGCTTGACCAATGTTTTGAATGGCCTTATCAAAATCCTCCATTTCGGAATGAACAATTCCCAGGCTATTAAAAGTGGAAGCTACGTATGGTTGAAAGATATCAAAATTAAGGTCCGACAATTCCTGATATGCTTTTAGCGCCATGCCATAAAATTGTAAAGCCTTTTGAGGTTCCTCCATCGAATTTAACGTAACCGCTAAATTATTGAGTACGGCAGCCAAATAAGGCTTTAAAGCATCGTCCCCATCCTCTATTAAGTTTTCAAAAAGGATCTGCGCCTTCGTATAATGTACTTTGGCATCAAATAGGTTAAACTCCTCCGTATAAATATTGCCCAATTGATAATGTGCACTGGCGCGTAATTTCAAATACTCGGGATTCTTCAGACCTTCATATATTTTGATCGCCTCTTTGTAATATTTTTTAGCGAAATAGTAATCTTTCTTCTTAGCAAATACCTCTGCCAGGGCAAATTGGGTATTTGCCAAATGCGGACCATAATCCGATTCCCCGTTTTGCACAATTTCGGCATAAATGGAAAGAGCTTTCTTATAATGGTCAATGGCCTTTGCCTTATCCATTTCCGATTGTATGGCTGCAATATTGTTTAAAATGGATGCCCTATCAATCGGAGTTCCGAGTTGGTCGTTCCACTCCATCAAACCCAATGCATTTTCAAAGGCCTCAATGGACAACACAGGATTTTTTGTTCTTTGGTACAATCTTCCCAGTACGCTGTACAAATGTAATTTTTGTTCCGGAGTCGTAGCAACCGACAATGCTTCTTGATAATTTTCAATGGACTTTTCAACTTCATTTTCGTGTAAAAGCACATTGGCGTTTTGTATCTGTTCTGCAAAGGAAAGTCTCATAACTGTAAGGTTTTAGTTAAAATTCAGTGGGGACATCTTTGTATTCCAAAGCATTCTCTTTGCAGATATCCACATATTCCAATCTTGGTATTTCGTCATATTCGATACCTGGAAAGAAAAACGTCGCTTTTTGCATGTCCAACAACCTATAATTTTGATTCTTCAGTTTAGTGATCAAGTGTAATACGGCAAGCTCATCGGCACCTTCCATAGTCGAAAACAAATATTCTCCAAAAAACAGTTTTCCGATGGCCACACCAAATAGTCCCCCTACAAGTCCTCCATCTCTCCATACCTCAACGGAATGGGCAAGTCCTTTTGAGCGCAACTCCAAAAATATTCGCACCATACGCTCTGTCAACCATCTATTGTCCATTTGACCATCAACATTGTATACCTGCTGACAGCCACGCAGGACTTGTTCAAAATCCGAATCGGTCGTTACCGTGAACTCCTTGTTTAAAGATTCCCATCGCGATTCGTTTATTTCAAAACTTGCTGGCTTTACCACAACCCTAGGGTCTGGCGACCACCATTTGATATGTTTGAGGGGGTAGTGCCAATAAAAAATTCCGCTGTTATATGCCAAGAGCAAACGTTCAACGGACATGGTGCCACCAACGGCCAACAATCCTTCTATATCTGCAAAATAGGCAGGCGGGAAACTCTTATCGTCCTTTTTAAGTTCAAAATATGGCACCTTATTGTGTAATTAACCGGAACTTTCCGGTAGTTGGTTCAAATCGTCCAGCTCTCCCAATTGCGAGAGCACTTCAAATGTCTTTTTTGCCTCTTCTTCATCGACCACACTTATGGCGGCACCCACATGTACCATCACATAATCGTCCACCTTTGCTTCTGGTACCAAAGCAAGGCTAACATCTTTCTTTACACCTCCGAAAGAAACCTTTCCCATTCGGAAGGTCTCGTCAAGCGAAGCTGTTATTTCCAATAATTTCCCGGGTATTGCCAAACACATCCTTCTTTATTTTATTAATTCTCCGGAATCAGTTTCATATTTTTATCCAACCAATCGTACCATGCTTCCATACCTGTCCCTTTCGTAGCAGAAACCTCAAAGAACTCCAAATTCGGATTCACTTGGAGGGCATTCTTTTTTAACTCTTCAATGTTGGTATCCAAATAAGGCGCAAGGTCAATTTTATTGATGATACAGATGTCGGAGGTATGGAACATATCGGGATACTTGATAGGTTTATCGTCGCCTTCGGTAGTGCTCACGATAACCACGCGTTTATGCTCTCCCAAATTGAACATGGATGGGCAAACGAGATTCCCTACATTTTCAATCATCAAGACCGAATCGTTTTTAATGCTCAATTTCTTTACAGCATCATGAATCATATCACTTTCCAAATGACATCCTTTTCCTGTATTTATTTGAATCACGGGAACATCCAAGGCTGCTATACGATTAGCATCATTTAAGGTCTGCTGATCCCCCTCAATTACATAGAATGGAATTTTATCCTTTAAATCCTTCAAGGTTCGCTCCAAAATAGAGGTTTTACCAGAACCAGGTGAACTGACCAGGTTAAGGGCAAATACATCCTTGGCATCAAAATAACCCCTGTTTCTTGCCGCCATGATTTCATTTTGCTGCAAGATGTCACGCTCCACTTCCAAAACCGTTTTTTGATGGTGATCATGATCATGTGAATGGTCATGATGATGGTGATGGTGATGGTGATGACCATTATGATGATGGTGATCATGGGTATGACCGTGCATATGGTCATGATTTTCTTTGGCAATCGTTGGGGTCAATATTTTTGGCCCATTTTCTTCGCTTCCACATCCACAGGTTCCGCACATAACTATATCCTTTTAATTTAAACTACCTCAAGAGCCTTTACTCTTAACTCTTTGCCTTGTATTATTCCTTTTAAATTGCTGCCACATGTAGGGCACGAATCGTAAAAATGCTCAACTTCAAAAACCGAATCACAATCCGCACATTTACCCAAGCCCACTTTAACGTCAATTTTTCGTTCGGCATTTTCAAGAACTGTATTTTTAACCGCGGCAGGCCATACAAAATCCAACGATTCAAACTCGACACCGGCAAGTTTTCCTATTTCGAGTTCGATTAACGTCACCTTTTCAGCCTTGGCCTTTTTGGTTTCATCCTCGGCGATTTTTACAATTCCCATTGCTACCGAAAGCTCATGCATACGACTCTCTTTTGTTTGTTGACAATTAGCAACATAAGACACAATATTATTCAAAATTGATTTTCAACAACATGATATTTGTCATTTCCAAGGCATTGATAATTAGGTACTTTTAGTGTTAAACCCTTTAAAAAGAATACTTAGGTTTAAATAATTGGGCCATGGCAACAGAAAAATCAGTAAAAGAAACCTATTATGAAAGCATTATAAAACAGGGATATAGCAGAAGGGACTTTATGAAGTTTGCTACCTATATCGCTGCTTATATGGGCTTAGAAACTTCGATGATCGGCCAGGTGGCCAAATCCTTGGAAAACACGTACCGAATCCCTGTCATCTGGGAACATTATCAAGAATGTACCTGCTGCAGTGAATCGTTCATTAGATCGGACCACCCAATTGTTTCCGATATCATTCTGGACAAAATTTCATTGGATTACACCTTGACCTTAATGGCCGCGTCCGGGCATCAAGCTGAAGCTGCCAAACATGCTACAATGGAGAAATACAAAGGGGAATATATCCTTTGCGTTGAAGGTTCCGTTCCGCTTGGCGACGATGGCAATTATTGTTGTATTGCCGGTAGGTCTGCCAAAGACCTTTTGATTGAGGCCGCGGAAGGTGCTAAGGCCATAATAGCATGGGGAAGCTGTGCATCCAATGGATGCGTTCAGGCAGCATACCCAAACCCAACAGAGGCCACCCCTATACACAAAATAATCAAAAACAAACCCATTATCAGGGTTCCGGGCTGTCCCCCTATTGGCGAAGTCATGGCAGGCATCATAGTTCATATGATCACCTTTGGTCGTTTGCCCGAATTGGATGGACTGGGAAGACCAAAAGCGTTCTATTCAAAAAGGGTACACGATTCCTGTTATAGAAGACCTTATTACGATGCTGGTCTTTTTGCAGAAACTTTTGATGACCAAAATGCCAAAGATGGCTATTGCTTGTACAAAGTTGGTTGCCGGGGTCCAATGACCTATAATTCCTGTGGTACCATCAAATGGAACAACGGGGTCAGCTACCCAATCCAATCAGGTCATGGCTGTATTGGCTGTAGTGAAGAGGATTTCTGGGACAATGGGCCATTTTATGAACGATTGACAGGGTTGGCCGGATTTGGCATCGAAAGCACTGCGGATACCATAGGTAAAGTTGCAGCAGGTGTAGTTGCAGGAGGATTGGCCGCGCATGCCATTGCAGCCAATATTTCCAAAAGGAAAGAGCTACGTAGCCGTACAACACGCGGAAAACAAAATGAAAAGAAACTAGATTCTTAATAAAAGTATCATGGCAAATAGAATAGTAGTAGATCCCATTACCAGGATTGAAGGGCATTTAAGAATAGAGGTAGAGGTAAAAGATGGTAAGATAACCGACGCCTATAGCTCCAGCCCAATGGTCAGGGGTCTTGAAAACATTGTCAAAGGAAGAGACCCTAGGGATGTTTGGGCATTTGTTCAACGTGCCTGTGGGGTATGCACCACCATACATGCATTGGCCTCTGTACGATCAGTTGAAGATTCATTGGGAATCGAAGTGCCCCCCAATGCCGAAATGGTTCGGAACATTATGGAAGGTGCACTTTATATGCATGATCATACGGTTCACTTTTACCACCTCCATGCATTGGATTGGGTAGATGTGGTAAATGCCTTAAAAGCAGACCCTGCAGAAACTTCAAAACTAGCTCAAAGTATATCGAGCTGGCCCAAAAGTTCACCGGGGTACTTTTCAGATATCAAAAAAAGAATCACAAAGTTTGTTGAAAGTGGGCAACTGGGAATATTTGCAAACGGTTATTGGGGCCATCCCCAAATGAAATTGCCCCCGGAAGTTAACCTTTTGGCAGTTGCCCACTATCTTGAAGCACTGGAATGGCAGAAAGAAATTGTTAAGGTCCATACCATTTTCGGTGGTAAAAATCCTCACCCCAACTACTTGGTTGGCGGTATGGCCTGTGCCATCAACACGGAAAGCCCTGGAGGGATAAACGCAGAACGTTTGGCCTATGTTGGACGACTGTTGGAAGAGGGCAAACGATTTGTGGAACAGGTATACATCCCTGATTTGTTGGCCATAGCCTCTTTCTACAAAGATTGGGGTGCCATTGGAAAAGGATTTGGCAACTATATGTCCTATGGTGACTTCCCGACCAATGGTTATGGCGATATCTCATCCTTCAAATTCCAACAAGGGATTATCTTGGATAGAGACCTATCCAAAGTGTACGATGTTGACCATAGAAATGATGACATCACGGAGTTCATCAATAACTCTTGGTACGATGATTATTCCGAAGGAAAGGACCATGGGAAACACCCATGGGACGGGGAGACCAACATCAATTACTCTGGTCCCAAACCACCTTATGACCAATTGGATGTCAGTCAAAAATACAGTTTCATAAAAACACCTCGTTGGAGAGGTAAGCCAATGGAAGTTGGCCCTTTATCCAGATTATTGGTGGGCTATGCGCGTGGTAATAAGGAAATCCAAGAAGCTGTAAATGGTGCTTTGGGTCATTTAGATGTTCCTGTAGAGGCATTGTTCTCTACCTTGGGAAGAACGGCAGCAAGGGGTATAGAGACACAGTTGGTCGCCAATTGGACCATGGAGTTTTATGATACCTTATTGCAAAACATCAAAAACGGCGATACCCGAATGGCCAATATGGACAAATGGGAACCGGAATTATGGCCAAGCGAATCAAAAGGAGTCGGTTTTGCCGAAGCACCGAGGGGCGCACTGGGACACTGGATACAAATTAAAGATGGGAAGACCGAAAATTACCAACTGGTGGTTCCCTCTACTTGGAATGCATCACCAAGAGACCCCAAAGGACAACGTTCCGCATATGAATCCACCCTTTTAGGAACTCCTGTTGCAGATCCAGAATTGCCATTGGAAATTATACGTACCATCCACTCATTTGACCCCTGCATTGCCTGTGCAGTCCACTTGTATGATGAGCACGGAAAGCATATTTCTCAAGTACAGAACGTTTCAAGCTGCGAAATCTAGAAAATGACAGGCCATGGAAACACGTAAATTTAGACGGGTATATGTATGGGAACTCCCTGTTAGGATTTTCCACTGGATCAATGCATTTTCAATAACCATATTGGCAGTAACCGGGTTTATTATCGCCGACCCGCCAGCCATTATGTCCAACGCAGAGGCCAGTGATTCTTACTGGTTCGGAACGGTTCGTTTTATTCACTTTGCCACAGCCTATGTTTTCTTTTTCAATATGATTCTTAGGGTCTATTGGTCTTTTGTCGGCAACAGGTTTTCCAGTTGGCGCGCCTTTTGGCCCTTCAGCAAGAAGATGTGGCGTAATTTTTTGCACGTAATCAAAGTCGATGTATTTCTTGCCAATGAAAAAAAACCGGACATTAGAGATATCAGCATAGGTCATAACAGTGTGGCCGCATTTTCCTATGTGGTCTTATTTTTATTGGCTTTGGTACAAGTATTCACGGGTTTTGGGCTTTATTCCTCGACCGCTAGTTGGTGGTTGCCAAAAATGTTCAGTTGGGTGGTTCCCTTTTTAGGAGGTGATTTTATTGTGAGAACCATCCACCATATATCTACATGGCTTTTTATTCTTTTCACATTGATACATGTCTATCTTGTTTTCTATCATGATTGGCTTGAAGGAAGAGGAGAGGTTTCTTCCATGTTCGGAGGTTATAAGTTTGTATGTGACGAACGCCTCAAAAAAATTGAGGAAGAAGAAGAAACCGAAGAGCCTGTCGATGAAGAGGAGTTGGAAATCATAGAATAACCAAAAAAATGACACAATCAACGAAAACCAAAACGGATTTGGATAAAAAACCTATTGCTATCAGCAGTGATGCCTTTTACTTTGAAAAGGACAAATCACAGAGTATTTTGATTTTGGGGGTGGGCAACTTCTTAATGGGAGACGAAGGTGTTGGGGTACATTTGATTCAGGAAATGGACAAATTGGAGTTGCCCTCCTATGTTGATATCCTCGATGGCGGTACTGGTGGGTTTTTATTGCTCAATTGTTTTGAAAGCTATAACAAAATAATTTTTGTTGATGCCACCATGGATGGAAAAGAAGTGGGAACCATCTCACTCCTACGTCCAAAATTCGCCAGTGACTTTCCGTCTGCCTTAAGCGTTCATGACGTTGGTTTAAAAGATATGATCGAAGCGGTCTACCTTATGGAAAACCAGCCTGACCTATATCTCTTTACAATTTCCATAGAAAAAGTGGTTCCCATGACCACCGAACTGGCACCTAAAGTAAAAAATGCAATACCCAAGGCCATTGAACAGATTATAAGTCTGAGCAAGACTTTGCGCGAACAAATTCCTTAAAGTGCCCAAAACCTACAAAATATTAGTGACCGGTCGAGTTCAGGGGGTTGGGTTTAGACCCCATGTCTTCAACTTGGCCAACACCTTTCAATTAAAAGGTACAGTTTCCAATAATGAGGAAGGTGTTGTCATCTATCTTAACGGTGATGAAGATGTAGTCCACTCCTTTTACCGAATATTGACAGAACACCCTCCCAAGGCATCCAAAATAAAGGAACACCATCTTTATCAAGAGGAACATAAGCACTTTGATGGGTTTTATATTGTTCCCTCCCAAAAAACAGGAAAACTGAACTTGCAGCTCACACCCGATTTTGCCATTTGTGATGACTGCAAGGAGGAAATCACCCATAAAAATAATCGGCGCTATCACTACCCCTTTACCACATGTGTAAACTGCGGCCCACGATGGGCCATTACCAATTCCTTTCCTTTTGAGCGGGACAACACTAATTTGGAAGCTTTTAAAATGTGCCAGACCTGCGCCAACGAGTATGAAGACCCTTTCGATAGACGGTTTCATTCACAGACCAATACTTGCTCCAATTGTGGTATAGCGCTCAAACTATCAACAGCTAAAGGCAACATCATTTCAGCAGAATATCATATTGAAAAAACCGCAAACCTGATTAAGGAAGGCAATATCATTGCCATTAAAAACACAAGCGGTTACCTATTGTGCTGCGATGCCAGTAATGCAGAAGTCATCAATAAACTTCGGGAAAGAAAAAACAGGCCCACAAAACCATTTGCCATTTTGTATCCCTCATTGAAGTTGCTAAAGCAGCAATTAAAACTAACCGAGGTTCAAGAAAAAACGCTCACTTCTCCAGAAAGTCCTATTGTAATAATTCCAAAAACAGACTTTACAGGTAATTTGGCTTTAAATGAGCTCGCTCCCAAACTAAACCAATTGGGGGTTATGCTCCCCTACTCCGGAATTTTACATTTGTTGGCTGCAGAGTTGAAGGTTCCAATCGTTGCCACCAGTGGTAACATACATGCATCGCCGATTATCAATGATGAAACAATAGCACATCGAGAGTTGAGAGAGGTCGCTGATTATTTCTTGGACCATGATTTAAAAATTACCAATCCACAAGATGATTCAGTAGTCAAATTCAGTCCACGCAACAACGAAAAAATAATCTTTAGAAGATCGAGGGGGCTTAGTCCAAATTTTGATGTCGATATCCATACCACCAAAAAGATTATGGCCATGGGTGGCCATCTGAAAAGTACGATTGCTTTTTTGCCCAACGACTATCTATATATCAGTCAATATTTGGGAAATCTCGATCACTTTGATGTATTTGAGCGCTATGTACAGACCTCAGAAAGGTTCATGAAACTCTTTGAAGAAACACCTGAAATTGTTTTAGTGGACAAACACCCAGGATACAATAGCACTCGTCATGGCATTGAGCTTGCCAACTCGTTAAAAGTGGATTTACATCAAGTGCAACATCACAAAGCCCATTTTGCTTCCGTTTTGGGAGAGTATTCCCTTTTTAATACTGAATCGGCCATCATGGGTGTGGTTTGGGATGGAACTGGGTACGGAGATGATAACCAAATCTGGGGTGGGGAGTTCTTTAGCTATCAAAAGGGAGAAATGAAACGTATAGGCCATTTTGATTATTACGATTGGTTGGCCGGGGACAAAATGGCCAAGGAACCGAGAATTTCCTTTTACTCTTTGTCAAACACAACAATGCAACCTGAAATCGATCAAAAATTCTCTAAACAAGAAATATCGGTTTACGATCATGTAAAGAAAAATGAATCGCTGAAAACCTCATCGGTGGGCAGACTATTTGATGCCGTAGCATCCCTATTGGACCTTTGCGATTTTAATACTTACGAAGGTGAAGCTGCCATTCTATTGGAAAATCAAATTGTGTCCTATCAACTTGAAGATTGTAACTCCTACGTATCTAAAATTGTCGACGGAGTAGTTCCCACGAAAGAGCTCTTCAACAATCTATACTTAGATTTTAAAACCGGGAAAAAGAAAGAGGAAATCATAGTGAACTTTCTGTACACTCTGGCAATGGTAATCATTAAAATGGCAGAACATTTCAACATCCATAAGATTGCGATGAGCGGAGGTGTATTCCAAAATACTGTCTTGGTAGACATGATAAAAGAAATATCGAGAGATAATTACAAGCTATATTTTAATCGTAACTTAAGTCCAAACGATGAAAACATTTCTTTCGGGCAGTTGATGTACCACCAACATATAAAAAATTGAGCGATGAAGTATTTGAGTGAATATCGAAATCTTGAGGACACCAAAAAATATTTGGACCTGATAGCGAAAACCGCGACCAAAACATGGAACATCATGGAAATCTGTGGTGGACAGACCCATGGATTGGTGAAAAACGGCATCATTAACTTGTTGCCCGAAAATGTACGAATGATCCATGGTCCAGGTTGTCCGGTATGTGTTACCCCGCTCAACTTGATTGACAAAGCCATTGAATTGTTGGAAAATGGAGTTATCGTCTGCTCGTTCGGTGATATGGTACGTGTACCCGGAAGCAAAAAAAGTCTTTTGGAAGCAAAAGCCGATGGTGGCGACCTTCGTATTCTATATTCACCTTTGGAAGCAGTGAACATCGCCAAACAGAATCCCGATAAAGAGGTGGTGTTCTTTGCCGTCGGATTTGAAACAACGGCCCCTGCAAATGCCCTATCTGTTTTGCATGCCAAAAAAGAAAACGTTACCAATTATTCCATTTTGGTTTCGCATGTGCTTGTTCCCCCGGCCATGGAAGGTATTTTGGACGATGAACTATGTACCATCGATGCATTTCTTGGGGCAGGTCACGTTTGTGCCATCATGGGGATGAAAGAATATTATCCATTGGTAGATAAATTTAAAATACCCATTGTCATAACCGGATTTGAGCCCTTGGACCTTGTACAAGGAATTTATATGGCGCTCTTGCAACTGGAAAAAGGTGAGTATAAATTGGAAAACCAATATTCTCGAGTGGTGAAGGAAGAGGGAAATGTTGAGGCCAAAAAAATGATGGCATCCGTTTTTGAAATTTCCGATCGCGAATGGCGAGGCATCGGCTCCATACCCAATAGTGGATACCGTCTTAAAAAAGAGTTTATTGATTTTGATGCCGAAACCAAATTCAAAATAAGTTCCATTGCCACTCCCGAAAATTCGAATTGCATAGCAGGGCAAATTTTAAAAGGAATCAAAAAACCACACCAATGTGAACAATTTGGAAAGGCGTGCACACCTTCGAACCCCTTGGGAGCACCCATGGTATCATCTGAAGGTGCATGCGCAGCATATTATCATTTTTCAAACCACCTAATCACATCCTGACCATGAGCAATAAAGACCTTGGATACAACACCATAAACTTAGGACACGGAAGCGGCGGATTGATGACCCGCGATTTATTGGACCACATAATTTTCGAAACGTTCAGCAACCCCTATCTCAATCAAAAACATGATGGTTCCATAATAAAGGTGGATGGTGAATTGGCCATTTCCACGGACAGTTTTGTCGTATCCCCCATTTTTTTCAAAGGGGGCAATATTGGCGAGCTAGCCGTGAATGGCACCGTGAACGATGTGGCTATGTGCGGGGCCGATCCTAAATTTTTATCCTTGGCGTTTGTGGTGGAAGAAGGGTTGCCCATGGAAGATTTTGTGAAGATTGTGGAGTCCATCAAAAAAACAGCTGATCAGTCCGGGGTACAAATCATCACAGGTGACACCAAAGTGGTGGAACGCGGCAAGGGGGATAAAATCTTTATCAATACTACGGGGTTTGGAAAGGTTCACCCCAAAGCACATATTTCAGTTGATAAAATAAAGGCTGGAGACAAAATAATCATCAGTGGCCCCGTGGCGCAGCACGGTATGGCCATTATGTCGCAACGGGACGGTCTGGAATTTGAATCCACCATTGAAAGTGATACGACCAATCTCAACTTTTTGGTGAACGACCTTCTGGATTCCTTCGGAAACAAAATCCATTTGTTTCGAGATCCAACTCGAGGTGGACTGGCGAGCGTACTTTCAGAAATAGCCAGTGATACAGCATTGGGAGTTTCCATCAAGGAAACCGAAATACCTTTGGATGAACAAGTAGCTTCAGCTTGCGAAATATTGGGCTTGGACCCCCTTTTTGTAGCGAATGAGGGCATTTTTGTAACTATTGTAGATGCTAGCATTGCTGATGGTGTTTTGGAGCTCATGAAAAAACATGAAAAAAGTCCAAGGGCTTCCTGTATTGGTGAATTTACCACAGAACACCCAAAAAAAGTTGTGATGCACAGTGTTATTGGAGGAAAGCGCATGGTGACTCCCATGATTGGAGAGCAATTGCCAAGAATCTGTTAAAAACTAAAAATCCAATAAACACCGATTATAATGGCAAAGAGTCCGCCTGCCATTCTGATTCCATTAAAAAACATATCGCTATAACCATTTTTTGCTATGGAGGACACCTTGCCGATGACAAAGGCAAATGTGATCATTGCCACGAGTATTCCTATCCCAAAACCAATAATGTAGGCAATTGAATCCGATTGTGTTTCAAAACCCAAAACAGGCAGGAACAATAAAAAATGGGAAATTCCGGCCAAACCATGCAAAATGCCTATGGAAAAGGAAGCAAAGTTGTTCTGCTTCAGTTTTTCGCTGTGTACATGATGATGCGACCCAGTATGGTCATGATGGTGTTCATGTGTGTGAATCACCGGGGAATTCTCGGCATGAACATGCAAATGCTTGTGCTTTTTTCTTTTTCTGAATATTCGGTACAATGACCAAAAACCTATACCTACCAATACCAAGCCTACCAATTGCTCGCTGTAATTAGAAATCTCATCAACTGGAATAATTTCCTTGAATACGGCGAACAGCAAACCGATGGCAATCATGCCCACCAAATGTCCGATACCCCAAAAAAGTCCGATTTTCCATGCTTTTCTTTTCGATTCAATGGCAAAGGGTGCCACAGCCGCCAAATGATCGGGACCAGCAATAACATGAAGAATAGAAGCGATAAGTCCGGCAGTCAGCGGAAAGGTTGTATCCATCATTATTCTTGGAATAGCTGTAGTAAATCTACAAATTTTGCAGGTTCCCATTGCTCCCCCAATGTAACTTTATTACAGATTGTCACATCCAAACAGGATGCTTACAAGAATCGAAAATTTCAAATTCAAAAATCATCTATCCAGTCAAACTTATTCTTGATTATTTCTTCCTTTTTTTCTTCCAGATAATTCAAAAAGGCAACTGCAGCTGGCGAGAGATTTTTTGACTTTAACCAGATTAGGTTCCAAGTAGTAGTTATTGGTAAACCTTTTACTGGGACAATCTTTAAATCTTTGTTCAACAATTCATTTTTTATTCCGATTAGCGGCATTATTGAACAACCGAGTCCGGAAACTACAGCTTGCTTAACAGCTTCATTGGAGGTCAACTCCATCTTCTTGTTGACCTTAAAATTGTTTTGTTCTATAAATCCCTCCATTGCATTTCGTGTAGCAGAGCCCGGTTCCCTGTAAATCAAGGGTATTTGTTCGAACAATTTTTTTTTGGTCGGGCTTTTGGACAATTCCCTATTGTAATTGCATACATAAATTAATTTATTGGGCATTAATTCCACTCCCTGAACATTTAATTTATCGGGGAGGACGGAAACCAAGGCAAAATCAACTTCATTAAGCTCCAAGCTTCTTACTACCTTGGCTTTATTGGTCACATCCATTACTAGATCCACTCCACTATTCGCTTTCATAAAACCTGACATGAAATATGGCATAACATATTTTCCTGTTGATACCACCGATATTTTCAGGCGACCTGATAGCTTGCCCTGATAGGCCATTGTCCTATAGTTGATTTCTTGAACCTGATTTATGATTTTTTGGGCGGCTTGAGCAATTTCCTTACCAAAATCAGTGATAAAAAGTCGCCTGCCGACCACTTCGGTCAATGGAATTGGAAATTGATCTTGAAAATTTTTAAGCTGTATAGATACGGCTGGCTGTGTTAAATGAAGCTCTTCCGAAGCCTTCGTAATACTCTGTAATTCAGTTATTTTAAGGAATATTTGAAGTTGATGCAACGTATAATTCATAAATATTTTTAATGTTTATTATTATAAATATAAATAAAAATTAATGATAAATATCTATAACCTTTGCAATCGAAATCATTGTTAAAACCAAAACATGGAAACAAAAGAATTAGCTGAAATCTTGATCGACAAACAAAAAATTCAATTAGTAGACGGAAAATTCACCCCAATCGAAGCTTCCGATGTTATTACCTCACTAATTGATGAAAAAATCAACTTCCACAAGATTCAAAGATTAAAGATTTGGGAAGGAAATCATCATGGCAAGACCAATTTATTGGACAACCGCATACAAGAGTTGGAGCTCGAAAAACAAACTGCTCGAGACATTGTAAACCAAGCAAGGAGCAAAGGTAAAAATGTAACAATAAACGGCATATTAGAAATTACGCTGGAAGATTGATAAATGACCATCCGGGAATAAACCTCCTGATAAATAAGCCATACTAAACCAAAACACAAATTTAATTTCTATGCAATCATCAAAAAAAACAACAATAACTCTTGTAGGTATGCTATTGATAGTATCCTTTATTGCGCTCTCTTATTGGAACGAATCCCTATTCCTTGATCGTATTTTATTGTGCAGCTTTATTCTAAGCGTTGCTCTATTGGCAAATATGCGAAGTGGGGTTCGAAGAATAATTCCAGAAGAGGAAAAAAAGAATAGATAATTCTTTAAAACCACCAAGATAATGACACCAATAACGAGTACCATCAAAATCTCTTCCAAAAAAACTGATATTACCGGGACAATCCCGGTTTTATTTTGGGCATTCTTTTTGGCCAATCTGACTTTTGCCATCTCTTTTTACCCAAATATTCCTGATTGGCGATGGGAAAATCTTTTTAGAATAAACGGATTTACCTCATTGTTATGGACCACCATAACGTTTTTTAGTGCGATAATTGGAACATACGCCAACGCGTACTTCAAAGACAAGGACCAAAAAACAAAGTTTATGTTTTTGTCCCTTGGATTCACACTGGGCGTAATGCTTTTTGTAGTATCCGAGCACCTTGTTTTACTGCTGCTGAGTTGGTTGCTCATGGGCACCATCATGTCTGGATTGATAGGTCTGGATTCCAATTGGGGAGATGCGCGGGAAGCCAAAAGATTTACGCGGCAATACTTCATCATCAGCAGTGTTTTTTTAAGTATAGGCCTTCTGTTACCGGCATCTTTTAACAATACCATCACGATAAGTGAATGGATCGCTTCAATAGGGCAAGCACCAGGCTATATCAAAATCATTTCGGCCTTGTGCATTATTATGGCTGCACTGATACAATCAGCTATATTTCCATTTCACAAATGGTTACTTTCCGCCATGACCGCACCTACCCCTGCATCCGCATTGATGCATGCGGGTTTTGTAAATGGTTCCGGGATATTACTGACCTTGTTTGCGCCTCTACTGATTGCTTCCAATACATTGGAAATACTGCTGGTTATTGGTGGACTTACAGCGATACTGGCTCAATTCACCAAATTGATTCAAGTCAACGTTAAGCAACGCTTGGCGTGTTCCACCATTGCCCAGATGGGTTTTATGATTATGCAATGTGGATTGGGATTTTTCAATGCGGCAATTGCCCATTTGATCCTGCACGGGTTTTACAAAGCCTATCTTTTTCTTTCATCCGGTGAAGAAATTGAACAATCAAGACCCACCGAACCACCAGTAATCCGGATAAAATGGTTTCAAGCGCTTATTGTTCTATTGTTCAGTCTAATGGGCGCATACCTCTTTGTCCTGTTCACTGGCAAGGGAATGCATTTGGATAGCGGTATCTTCCTTACGCTCATCGTATCGATTACAATAGGACAGGCTACTTATAATATCCTAAAGCATAATCCGCTTTCAGGAATTCAGAGAATCATACTTCCACCTGTTCTTTTTATTTCAGGTATTGGTGTGTATTCGTTGATCTATAATGGTGTTACCGAACTTATGGTAGACATGCCTTTAGTGGCTTCGCCTACTCAGCTATCAATAACCCAAATTGTTTTTGGTATTGTGTTCTTGATCGGTTTTTTTCTAATGAAACTTGGCATCTATCGCAAAATTCCGTGGATATATGTCAAATTGCTCAACCTCTCACAGCCCAAAAATCGTACAATTTTAATGTATAAATCCAAATTTCAATGAAGCTAATAAACCTGAAAAACCAAATTGAAGAAGCCTCCAAGCTTATTGGAAATACTTGGCCCCTATATTCCTTTGTAACATCCAATCCACTTAGTGGTTACGAACAGTTACCATTTTCAGAAGCTGTTAGTCAAGCTAAACAAATATTGAATGCCAGGGTATATCCGGACGCATCAATTTATCGTAAGGCTTGGGAAAGTGAAGAGATAGAAAAAGTAGAACTCGTTAACATATTGAAAGAAAATGGATTCGAAGCAACACCGGAATCCTATTTGAAACAAATGGAATCCGAGCGGCCGATTCAAATCCTAAACCAAAACCATGATTTAGACAGGATCATGGTAAAATGGTTATCCGCCTTTATGGATGAGGGTCTTGCCGAATGGGAAATGCCCCATAAAAAATCAGGTTTTTATAAGGCGTGGAGGCAATTGGCCCCCTATGATGCTGAAATTGGAAAAATACAACGTAAGGATATTCCGAAAACCAGTGATGAGGCCCTTTCTGAAATATTATCAGGGTATTCAGAACAAGAGGTCCTAACTATATTTACCCATCAATTGGCCGCATTGCCAGGTTGGACGGGTTACATTAAACATAGAAGCACACAAGCGTGGCAAGAGGCCTACCCAATTGAGCTAAAAGACTACCTAGCGGTCAGGCTATTGACCGCCAAGCAATTGAAAAAGGAAATTTTTCCCGTAGTTATTGAAAACAAGGGCGATTCGGAAATAATGAAGCTACAATACCTTTGGCTTATGGCATGGGAGCAAAGTTGGCAGAAGCGACTTATGTCCCATCTTGAAAAAGAATCCATCTCTACGCAAAAAAATCAGCTTTCTAATTATACACCCTATGCCCAATTTGCCTTTTGTATCGACACCAGATCGGAACTCATTCGAAGGCATGTGGAATCCACCGGAGATTATGAAACTTTTGGTTATGCCGGTTTTTTTGGTATTCCCATGGATTATGAAAGCTCAAAAGACGGTATTTCCCATAAGTCGTGCCCCCCGATTGTAGATTCATGTTATTCGGTGACCGAATTAGCGCAGAACAACAAAAGTGACGAGAAAAAAGTCCAGGATAGAAAAAATGAAGTACGAAAATTTTGGAACTATTTTCTAAAGCGAATGAAGAATATGTTGCCCTCTACATTTGGTTTTGTGGAAGGTTCAGGTTTTTTTTATGGAATGCAATTATTGATTAGGACAATAGCACCTGCACCACTTTACCGCTTTTCGCAACGAAACAACTCCAGGTATGAGTCTGTTTGCGAACCTCAACTGCATCAATCCAATTGGGGCAACGAGCAAGACCTCAATATTCCCGCAGAAGAAAAAGCAACGATTGTTAAGTCGGCTTTTGAATTAATGGGATGGAAGCAGTTTGCCCCACTTATCTTGTTCGTAGGCCATGGAAGTCATTCGGCCAATAACCCTTTTGGCTCCAGTTTGGATTGCGGTGCGTGTGCCGCAAGTCCAGGCAGGCATAATGCGCGAATGTTGGCCAAATTAGCCAACGACTCCGAGGTAAGGCAGATTTTAAAAGAAAAGTTCCAAATGGAAATTCCAGAAACTACTTTTTTCCTAGGTGCAGAACACAACACAACAACAGACGAAATAGTGCTTTTTGATTCCAGTTTACCCGAATCGCATCAAAAACAAGTGGAAGCTTTGAAAATAGATTTACAAAAAGTACAAGAAACAGCTACTCAAGAAAGATTGGGAGCCACCAGAAACAGTATTTCGCATGCCCAAACCAATGCCAGTAACTGGGGCGAAACAAGACCGGAATGGGGATTGGCAAAAAATGCGAGTTTTATCATCGCACCAAGAAAAGCAACCCAAAACCTAGCACTGGATGGGCGTTCCTTTCTACACTCCTATGATTGGAAAACCGATAAAGAAGGACATGTCCTAGAAACCATTATGCAAGGTCCCATGGTAGTTACACAATGGATAAACAACCATTACTATTTCTCCACGGTAGACAATGACAAATTTGGTGGAGGAACCAAGGTAACCCATAATATCACGGGGAAATTTGGAGTGGTCCAAGGAAACAGTGGCGACCTTAAAACAGGTCTTCCTTGGGAATCGCTTTACACTTTCAAGGACGAGCCCTACCACCCACCCCTTCGTCTTTCGGTGGTTATTCAAGCACCTTTGAACCAAGTCAAATCCATATTGGCAAAAAATGGAAACATAAAAGCATTGGCAGATAATGGTTGGATTTATCTTATAATTATGGATCCTTTGGAAGGTGGAACTTTCTATCGCTATAATGAAGATGGAAAATGGACATCTACATGCAAGGACAAGGAGGTAAAAGCTAAAATATCTCCAAGAAGAAACATGCCGGAAGAAGTTCTGGTATAAACGATTGTTCTCAATTAGCAAGAGCAAGTTTGATTTGAACGTGGAACCTGTAAATGAAAATTTACAGGTTTTTTTGATCCTAAAAACATGTAACACCTTGATAATAAAATAAATACTTCCACGTTGTAGAATATGGAAAAACCATTCATATTTTGCAATGGCACGTTTATTGCGTTTTACCATCTCCCAAAACCTTACAATTATGAAAAACTTTAACCTTTTACTGCTTTCTGTAATTACTTGTAGTTTGGTCTCCTGTGCCAGTTCAGGGTTTGTTTACCTTGATTACCCCCAAGAACCCGAGCTCATTTTGCCCGAGAGTATTAATAATATAGCTGTAGTCAACCGTTCACTTACCAAAGAAGAGGATAAAGGCAATAAAACCCTGGAATCCATAGCAACGGGAGAGATTGCAGGATCGGACAAATTGGCTTCCGACGAGGCTGTAAAAGGTTTTTTTGATGGGTTACAAAACAGCAATCACCTGAAAGCTGTAATACCTCCAACCGTTCGCCTTTATGGTACAGGTACCAGAAAAACACCAGAAATTTTGAGTTGGGACCAAGTAAACGACATTTGTGAATCGGCCAATGCCGATGTACTCTTGGTATTGGAAAACTTTGACTCCAATTCAGATTTTGTAATTGCGAATGCAGTGAATCAGGTTACTTCGGTCTTGGAGACAGGGCGTACCAACACCCGATTTCCAAGACGTGCAAGGGTCAACGTTAGAAGTTTTTGGAGACTTTACGATCCATATTCCAAGACCATTATGGATCAATATCAACAGACCTATTTCATGGATTTTGACCTTTTTAGCGGAGCCGCACCGTTATCGGCACTTCCAGAAACGGCCTATGCCGCTGGTATGGACTATACCCATCGATTTTTTACCAGTTATTACAGGGTAAGACGCGATATGTACAAAAAAGGCAAAGGCAGGGACAAAAACCAATTTGCCGCTGGCTGGAGAAGCAGCGAAGTGGCCAACTGGGACAATGCCATTGAAATCTGGACCAATGTAGCCAATAATCGAGGTAAATCCGCAGGAAGAGCCGCGCACAATCTTGCCGTGGCTTACGAAGTCAAAGGGGAAACCGATTTGGCATTGGAATGGGCCCAACGCGCCTATCAAGAGTTCGGGGATAGAATGGCACGTGACTATGCTAAAATATTACTGAACCGCAAAAGATTGGAATACTAAGTTACCTTGGGAATTGGTTAACTTAGCGCCCTGATGAGTTCGCCAAATCCAATTTTAACAACAATTATATTTGTTTTTGCCGCACAGGCCCTTGTATTGGGCGTTTTATTACTGATCAAACGCCCACGAAGCCAGTCCAACATCTTTTTATCCCTCCTAATCTTCTTTTTTGCCTTGATGGCACTGAATATTGCCTTGGTCAATGTAATGAGAAGCTATGGAATGATGGAAACATTTAGGTATGTGCAATTGGAAATGCTTTATGGTATTGGCCCAGCTTTGTATTTCTATACCAAGAGTATCACCGACAATGAATTTAGGTTTTCCAAAAAAGACCTGATTCATTTTGTTCCGGTAGTACTGGAATTTATTTTCTACAGAACTGCATTTTACAGACTTGGTTCCGATGGACTCTACGATACACCTTCCCATCCCTATACCAAATACTATTTGGCCGAGCAATGGTTGGGTGTTTTATCCATTACTATTTACACCATAATATCACTTTTGGTCTTGTTCCGATATCAAAATTGGTTGAAGCAACGCTTTTCCAATTTGGAAAACAAATCCTTGAATTGGTTAAAGGCTCCAATAATAATTTATTCAGGCTTTTGGATCGGGTGGAATATTTTGACCGAAATCGATCGTTTTGTTTTTGACCGAGGCCTGAGAGATGCATATTTCCTACCTGCTTTTGTGGGACTTGCCATTGTAAGCTATTGGATTGGTTTCAAAGGCTACATAAAAGCGCGAACCAAAACTTCGGGTTACTCATCAAGAAAAACAAAATCTGATGATGGCGCACACAACCCCAAATGGGCGAATAAAATCACTAAGGTGATGGAAATCCAAAAACCATATCTTGATCCAGAGCTGGATTTGGCAAAATTATCCGCACTTGTGGACCTCAACCCAAAACAAGTTTCCCATACCATTAATCGCAGTTTTTCCAAAAACTTTTACGAGTACATAAACAGCTATCGTGTTGAAGCATTCAAGCAGTTGGCGTCCGACCCCGAAAACAAAAAACTGACCTTGCTGGGTCTTGCTTTTGAATGCGGGTTTAAATCCAAATCCACTTTCAACGATGCCTTTAAAAAAACTACGGGCAAAACCCCAAGCCAATATGTGAATCAACAAAAAAAAGAGTCCGAAAAGAAGCATTCGGTCGTCCCGTAGTTAGGTTACCTCTAGTTTTGCGGAAAATTTGAAATTGATGAAAACTATTTTTTCACTCTCCTCCCCGTTGTATAAACCTTTACTTGCCGCAGGCCTATTTTGTTGTACAAACATTGTTGCTCAACATCATTTCACGAAAAAGGAAATACTGGAAGACATGGCATTCTTGAAGGAATCATTGGAAGAAACACATTTTAATCTTTATGCCTATACGCCAAAACCGGAGTTTGATGCAAACTATGACCAAATCAAACAAGAAATAAAAAAAGACAGCTTTAGCTTATTGGAAGCTACTTCCCTATTTCAAAAAGTTATTTCCAAGGCAAACAATGGTCATACCGAAATTGGTTTTCCAGGAAAATCCTATGGGGAGTATGCAAATTCCGGAGGTACTGTTTTTCCATTGGAAATTGCCTTTGAAGGTGGTAGATCGCTGATTCGAAAAAATTGGTCCTCCAACGACAACATCAAAATCGGTTCAGAAATTCTTAGTATCAATGGTGTGGCTATGGACGAAATTTTATCGGACATATATCCATTGATCTCTGCCGAACGTGCCTATTTTAAAAATGCCAAACTAGAGCTGTACTCCTTTCCAAGATATTACTGGCAGATATATGGCAAACAGGACAATTTTGAGGTCGCAATCAATTCAAATGGCCTTACAAAAACCTATATGGTGGACGCTATAGACCTAATAGAAGGTTTTGAAATGAAAAGAACAGAATTGATTACTTCTGAAAGAAAATTGAAATTCATCAATGAATCAGCCTATATCAAGCCCGGAAACTTTAGCGGGGATGAAGAAAAATATCAAAAGTTTATTGATTCAGCCTTTGCTGAGATAAAAAAACGAAAGAGCGAATCCCTTATCATAGACCTAAGAAACAATGGCGGTGGAGATGATTCTTTTAGTGATTATTTGGTTTCCCATTTTGCCAACAGGCCATTCAAGTGGAATTCAAGCTTTAAGCTAAAAACCAGTGATTTTTTAAAGGAACACGCCCGAAAAAACTACGATACGACCACTACCTTTTGGCAAAAAGTACTCAATCATGAAAGTGGTGAAGTCTACGATTATAAGTTCGAACCCTACCAGCCTCAACTGATTTCCAAAAGGTTCCAGGGCAAGGTCTTTGTTTTGGTCAACCGCCAATCACACTCGCAAGCTACGGTTACTGCTGCACAAATTCAGGATTACGGCTTTGGAACCATTGTTGGTGAAGAAACTGGAGAATACGCTTCACTATATGCTTCGCAATTTCAATATTCACTTCCAAATACTGGAATCGTTGTACATGTTTCCAAAGGAAAAATGGTACGCGTCAGTGGAAGTACTAATGAAGAAGGTGTAATCCCTGATATTTATATCAAAGATCATTTGTTGGACGAAAAAGACGAAATACTGGAAGGGCTATATGAATTATTGAATCAAAATAATTGAACCGCACACGTAATAGTCCTTGGGCATATTATAATATCAAATCGAAATTTATAATTCCCTGATTTTTATATTACGGAACCATGTTTCAAAATACCAATATTGCAATGCTATTTTGCCCTGGGTTGTTTTGCCAAACTCAGGGTACTTGGAAAAATGGGTCTCCGCTATCTTTTCTTTCCATTCAGATGAGCTTAAATCTTCTTGTGCAGTAAGGACCCCATTTAAATAGAATTCTATTTTACCGTCCACTTGTTTTATACGGGTTTTATTCCACTCCCCTTGTTTTATCTCGACCTTATTCTGTTGGGGCAAGAAAGCGTAAAGGCAGCCTGGTCGCTTTTCAGGAACATCGTAATCCATATGGTCCGCACCCAATATTTGATATTCAGGTCCACTTTGCCATGCCGTTGGCACTTCGGGCATTTCTTGGACATTGATAAAAACCCCGCTATTCCCGTTTCCGGAAATCTTCCATTCAAGCATTAGTTCATAATTTGTATAGGACTTATCCGTCACCAAATCGCCGGCCGTTAAGGATTCATCGTTGGCATTACTATGAAGCTCACCATCAACCACCTCCCAAACAGAATCGGCATTCGGGTCATTATATAAATGCCATCCTTCCATGGTTTTACCATCAAAGAGCAACTCCCAGCCTTGCTCCTTTTCCACATCCAACAATTGGTTATGGACAGCGTTTTCCACGGCTGCTTTTTTGGTTCGCCAAATTTCGGTTTCTTCCTTTTTCTTCTCATTCTTGCAAGAGACCAATACCAATAGCGCGATAATAAATCCAGGGATTTTTGTATGCATGTGCAAAGCAGTTTGTTTAGTTGTGCAGTGGTTAAAGATAGAAAAAGTATTCGATCAAACTCCTGCTCGCATGCTGGTAAAGGTCTTAATGACAAACGTGACATAAGTCACTTTAAAAAAATGAGGGTTTTTCTAAATTGCGATAAATAATTTTTAGAGCGATGAAAGGAAATTTTGCAGAATTGATCAATAGTGATAAATTAACGCTTATCGATTTTTCCGCCGAGTGGTGCGGTCCATGTAAAATGTTGGCACCAATCTTAAAACAGGTAAAAGATGAAATGGGGGATTCTTTAAAAATTGTAAAGATTGATGTTGACAAGAACCAAAATCTCGCCAATACCTACCAAGTTAGAGGTGTACCCACTATGATATTCTTCAAAAATGGTGAACAACTCTGGAGAAAATCCGGCGTGCTCCAAAAAGGAGAGATTGTACAGTTGGCCAAATCGTTTTTATGATTTGCGTTTTTTTATTCAAATAAGTGAATGACCAAAAACGGGACCGTCGTATTAAAAGACACTTTTTTGATCACAGGTTCCCTGGTCAACCTTTCAAAGAAAGAATGGTCTTGATTGATCATGACCACCATATCTATGGATCTATCCATATCCACAACTTTCTGGATGGTTTGGTTCACCGAGGTATCTTTCTCTACCTCTACAAACTCAAAATTGACGGATTTTAAACGTTTTTCCAATGCGATTTTAGAAGCTTTTTGTTCTTTAGTGAGCTCATCCAAGCTGCCTACATGAGTAATCCATATCTTGGCTTTGAAATGTTCCGCAAAGTTCAACACGGGCTTTAATTCGTAATTTTCAAATAGGTGTTCATATCCTGTTGCCAACAATATGGAATCCATATTTCCATCGGGTCTATAATCATCGGGTACAGCTATAACCGGACAAAAATCTATCTCTTTGATAACTTTATAGGTATTGCTTCCCATAAAAACTTCCTGTAATCCGGATGCTCCCTTGGTCCCCATTATGATATAATCAATTTCCTCATTATACACTGTTTTTCCAATGGCATTGACAAGAGTACCGGCAACGGACCTAAGAAAAAATTTATGCTTGGGATTCTTGTCCAATTCCTGGATTTTCTCGAGTTCCCGATTTAATTCGCGTTCAGATTGTTCTTTGATTAAATTATACAACCGGGTGTCGTTGGCTCCTGCCATTTTTGTTGACAAGCCCGAAGCCCCTACCTGATAAGAGTTCAGAAGAAAGAAATCACACGGAACTTCTTTGAAGACTTGCAAAGCGTAATCAATGGCGTTCCATGAATTCTTGGAAAAATCCGTTGGTAATATAATCCGTTTCTTTTCCATTGTTCACCGATTTAAGTTTTGCATCACCATAAATGGTATTTTAATCTTCAAACCAAGTAAATCTACAGTTGACCTATAGAGCATATCCTCAAAAAAAGAGTGTCTAGAGTTCATCATTACCAGCATTCCCGCTTCTTTCTTTTCTACTTGTTCCACTATAACCTCTGCTTTATTTTTGACTGGGGTTGTCTCAAAAAATAGATATGGCTTGGTAAGGGTCTCTTCTAAAAACAATCTGTTATCCTCTTGTCTTGGACTGAGTTCATCAAAATCGGTAATGTACAAACAATGCACCTTTGACTTAAACTTACCGGCCAAGTCGCCCAAAAGCCTTAGTTCCCTGCGCTTGTAGGGAAGCAGATAATCTGTTGGAAAAAGGATGGCTTTGGGCTGCTTATACTCAAAATCTTCGGGTACTGCCAATACAGGACACTTTACATATTTAAAGATTTCGATGGTATAACTACCAAATGTGGTTTTATGGTTACTGGTCTCCCCTTTGGTCCCCATAATCACCAAATCGATGTTCATTTCGTCCACAAAGTTGTTTACTCCATCAACAAGATTATCAAAACATGCCACGGTCTCAAAATTATGCAAGGGGTTAGGTGGTTCACCGATGACAGTATCCAATAATTGGTCCATCTTTTTCTCCGTCTCCTCCTTCTTATCTTGCTTTAGTTTTTCTATATCTTCCTTTTCTGCTGTTTTATATTGTCCATAAACTTCTTCCGCGTAAGCATGTAACACAAAAAAACAAGCCCGTTCACACTTGAAAAGTTCTTGTGCATATTCCAATGCGTGCAAGGCATTCTTAGAAAAATCTGTAGGAATCAATATGGTTTTCATGACCGTCTCGCTTTTCTCAAAGATATATCCCTACAAGCTGGTAAAAAATGATATTGGTCAATCCATCTTTTTAAATAAAAACCTTGAGGTCAGTTTATTGATAAAAAAATGCCCCTTAAAAGGGGCATTACTTTCATCATATTTTTTAATTGTATCATTTACCATTGAACCATATCATCACATAGATGACGATAGCAATGATGACGAGCGAAATAACAATATCCTTCCAATTGTAACTGCTCTTGTTCTTCTTTCTTTCTTCATCAGAAATGGTAGCATAAGTAAGATTCTTCAGTTTTTCGTCTGAAGGTGGTGCGGTAGCATAGCTCACAACTAATATCAGAATAATGCAGAAAAGGAAGAACCATGCCGCAAAGGACAAAAAGTTCATATCGCCCAAAAGGAACCAGAAACTTTCTGGATCTAATGAATCTTTGACCAATTCAAGAATTATTCTCAAAGCACCAACAATAAATCCAACGACCATGGTTACGAACGCACCTTGTGAATTGATTCGTTTATGGAAAATACCCAGCAAGAATACGGCAGTTATTGGAGGAGCAATGTATGATTGGACACTTTGTAGGTATTCATAAAGTACCCCAGAAATATTGGCCATTATAGGAATCCAAACAATACCTATAATCACAACGATTACCGTTGCTATTTGGCCAGTTCTTACGAGCTTTTTCTCTGGTGTGTTGGGCCTTAATTTTTTGTAGATATCTACTGTGAACAAAGTAGAACATGAATTAAATACAGAGGCCAAGGAGCTCATCAAAGCAGCCAATAGTCCCGCTGCAACCAACCCTCTGAGGCCCGATGGCAATAAATTACTCATCAAAACAGGGAATGCCTGATCTGGACTATCCCAATCTAATTCCCCTCTCATTTTTAATGTAAGCGCAATTACACCCGGGATCAAAAATAAAAATACGGGCAACAATTTCAACAAAGCCCCAAAAATGGTACCTCTCCTACCTTCTTTTATGTTCTTGGCGGTCAATGCCCGTTGCACAATGTACTGGTCCGTACACCAGTACCAAATACCCGTAATGGTACTGGCAATCAGAAGTGATGGCCAAGGAAAATCGGGGTCAGAAGCCGACCTCCACATATTTAGATATTCTGGGGTTACGGTTTCTTTCATACTCTCCCAACCACCCACATGATTGAGTCCGATTATGGTCAATGCCGCAGCACCTATAACCAAAATGATAGCTTGGAGCGTTTCGGTATAAACAACTGCACGCATTCCCCCAAGTACCGTATAAATACCTGTCAGTACAACGGTTGCAATAGCCCCTGTCCAAAAATCGATTCCGAGAAGTGCTGAAACTACTACCCCACCTGCATAAATGGTTACTGATATTTTGGTAAGCACGTAGGCTACAATGGAGAATACCGATAAAATCCATCTAGCCCTGGCATCAAAACGTTTTTCCAAAAATTCGGGCATGGTAAAAACTCCCGCCCTCGCATAAAAGGGCAAAAATACCCATCCCAAAATCAAAACCACCCAAGCCTGTATTTCATAGATGAGCATGGGCAAACGGTCTCCAGCACCAGCTCCTGCCAGTCCCACAACATGCTCCGAACCAATATTGGAGGCAAAAATGGAGGCGCCAACAACAAACCACCCTACGTTTCTACCGGCTAAAAAATAGTCTTCGGTATTGTTTTCCTTTTTCCGAATTACCCATAATGCAATTCCAAGAAGGACCAAAAAGTATAGGGATATGGCAATCCAATCAAAAGTATCCAGTGTCTGCATAATAGTTTTTTATTTGGTTGATAGTTTGAACATTGTCCGGGATGTATATGTTTCTCCGGGATTTAATCTAACGGAAGGGAAATCGGCTTGGTTCGGGCTATTTGGAAAATGTTGTGTTTCCAAACAAAATCCAGAACGTTGACCATAAGTCCCTCCACCTTTTGCAGGCAAAGTGCCATCCAAAAAGTTTCCGCTGTAAAATTGCATTCCTGGTTCATTGGTGTAAACTTCCATAAAGCGGCCTGTTTCTCCATGATATGCCGAGGCTACCATCCCAAAACCTTCTTCTCCTTTATTGAGCACCCAGCAATGATCATATCCCTTACCAAGTTTCAGTTGTTCGTTATCCGCTTCTATTTCCTTACCAATTAATTTTGACTCTTTAAAATCGAAAGGAGTGGAAGCAACAGGTCTCAACTCTCCAGTGGGAATCAGTCCCCCATCAACAGGCAAATAGGTATCTGCATTCAGATAAATTTCATGGTCCAAGATTTGCTCTGAAAGTTGGCCCGACAAGTTAAAATAACTATGTTGTGTTAAGTTAACCACGGTCGGCTTGTCCGTTACAGCCTCATATTGGATGTCCAATTCGTTGTTATCCGTGAGTGTGTACGTAACCTTTACATCCAATTTTCCGGGGTATCCTTCTTCCCCATTTTGACTGGTGTAGGTAAGTTCTACAACCGCACCCTCTTCCGTGTTTTTGGCAACACCGTTCCAAAGGACTTTGTCAAAACCCTTTTCTCCTCCATGGAGGTGGTTATCACCGTCATTTTTGGCCAATGTGTAGGTTTTACCTTCTAGGGCAAACTCACCATTGGCAATACGGTTGCCGTATCTACCAATAAGTGCTCCAAAGTAGGGGTTACCATCCAAATATGGTTCCAGGGATTCGAAGCCCAATACCACATCCTCATAAAGTCCATTTTTATCTGGAGCTGTCCAACGGGTTATGATACCACCATAGGTGATGACATCAACTTCCATTCCCGCTTCATTTTTTAGGGTGAACTTCTTCACTTTTGTACCATCTGGCATTTCGCCAAAGATGGTTTCCTCAATCGGATTTTGTTTGCTCTCGGTTTTTACAGTTTCCATTTCTGACTGGCTTTCTTTTTTGCTTTGCTTACAGCCTGTAACGATAAAGACCAAAAGTAAAACAGCGTAAAATATTGAAGGTTTGGTTATCCTCATCATCATAATTTTATGTTAGTTGATTACATGCCATGCTGAAACAAATGGTAGTATGCTTCGTTGGCATGGAGTTGATCTTTAAATGCTCTAAGTTTTGTGTCCGAATCTATGACTAAAAGTTCTATTCCGAAAATATCGGCAAAATCTTCCATATATTCTGTGGTCAAAGCTTGGGTATAAACGGTATGGTGCGCTCCACCTGCATGAATCCATGCGGTTGCGGCGACATCCAAGTTTGGTTTAGCATCCCATAGCACACGTGCAACCGGTAATTTTGGCAAATCGGCCATTGGTTCCACAGCTTCTACTTCGTTAATGATCAATCGGAACCTGTTGCCCATGTCAATCAATGAAGCGTTCAATGCATCACCTGCTGGCGAATCAAAAACCAATCTTACAGGGTCTTCTTTACCCCCAATACCCAAAGGATGTGCTTCACAAGATGGTTTTGCACTTGCAATGGACGGACAAATCTCCAACATGTGGGACCCCAATACATAATCTTTTTGCGGAGTAAAGTGGTAGGTATAGTCTTCCATAAACGAGGTTCCACCTTCCAATCCTTCGGCCATTACCTTCATCGTTCTGGTAAGGGCTGCGGTTTTCCAATCACCTTCTCCACCAAAACCGTAACCATCTGACATCAAACGCTGTACTGCCAGACCTGGTAATTGTTTCAAAGCGCCAAGATTCTCGAAAGTATCGGTAAAGGCCTTGAACCCACCTTCATCCAAAAAGGTTCTAAGTCCCAGTTCTATTTTAGCTGAATCGATCAAAGATTGTCTTTGCGCTCCATTTTTCTGAAGAGATTCTGACAAATTGTAGCTGGCTTCGTATTCCTCAATCAATTGATCAACTGCTTTTTGGTCTAATCCAGCAATAATATTGGTAACGTCAGAAGAGTCATAACCGTTCACCGCTACACCAAAACGCATTTGGGCGGCAACCTTATCACCTTCGGTAACGGCAACCTCGCGCATATTATCCCCGATACGGGCAACTTTCATATGTTTCAGTTCATCAGCTCCAAGCGCTACGCGTGCCCAAATGGACAATTTGTTCTGTACGCGTTCATCTTTCCAATGACCTACCACAACCTTACGGTTTTTGCGCATTCTGGACATCATAAATCCAAACTCTCGGTCACCATGCGCCGATTGGTTCAGGTTCATAAAATCCATGTCAATACTATCCCATGGGATTTCCGCATTAAATTGGGTATGCAAATGGCATAATGGTTTACTTAATATCGTAAGACCTGCAATCCACATTTTTGCCGGAGAAAAGGTGTGCATCCAAGCCACTATTCCAATACATGAAGGATTATTACTGGCTTCACGACAAAGTGAAGTAATTTCTTGAGGGGTGGTAACTATGGGTTTAAAAACCAATGTAACCGGCAACTTACCCGCTGCATTCAATCCATCAACAATAGCTTTTGAATTGCTGGCCACTTGTTTTAAAGTCTCTGGCCCGTATAGATGTTGGCTTCCCGTGACAAACCAGATTTCTTTGTTGGATATTTTCATTGTACTGTAGTTATTTATTGACCGTAATAGGCATTTTTACCATGCTTACGCTCGTAGTGTTTTTTTATTAGTGAATCTTTTAGTCTAGGAGCTTGCGGATTGATTTGTAAGGTCAGATAGGCCATTTGGGCCACTGTTTCCAATACTTTGGTATTATATACCGCCTTAGCTGCATTTTTGCCCCATGCAAATGGGCCATGGTTTCCGATCAGCACCATTTCGACCTCGTTGTAGTCCAAATTTCTTTCCTTGAAACAATCCAAGATTTGAATTCCTGTATTGTGTTCGTAGTTTCCTTCAATGAGTTCATCTGCCATGGGTGGCGCGCAAGGAATATCTTGTGTCAAGTGATCTGCATGTGTGGTTCCAAAAATTGGAATATCCTTTTGGGCCTGTGCCCAAGAAACGGAATACATGGCATGTGTATGAGCCACGCCTCCAATGTTTTCCCAATTTTTATAAAGATAACTATGTGTTTTTGTATCGGATGAAGGTCTAAGTTCACCTTCTACCACATTATTATCGTAATCCATGATCACGATATCTTCAGTTTTAAGAGTTTCATAAGGTACGCCACTGGGTTTTATGGCAAAAACAGCATTATCCCTGTCCACAGCACTCACATTACCGAAGGTATATATAACCAGTCCCAAGGCATTGAGTTCCATGTTGGCCTCATAGCATTCTTCTTTGAGCGATTTATATTTTGAGCTCATCCTTATTTATTTTTATTGGTTTGTTCTTCCACAAAACTTCCAAGTTGTTTGTATTCTTCCAGTAATTTGGCATATACTTCCACTTGTGAAGATTGCGGGAAATATTCTGCTTCAAAATCACTTCCCATTACTTTACTGGCCTCAATCACATTTTCGTAGATTCCTGAGGCTACAGCGGCATAAATTGCCGCACCCAAAGCAGGGGCTTGGTCCGATTCCGCCACTTTAATGGGCATGTTCAATACATTGGCCAATGTCTGCATAATAAAAGGCGATTTTCTAGCCACTCCGCCAATGCCGATTACAGTTTCGATTTTTACTCCTTCCTCCTCAAAACGATCTACGATCATTTTGGCTCCAAAGCAAATCGCGTTCACTAAGGATTTAAAAATATGTGGTGCCTTGGTTCCCAAAGAGATTCCAGAAATAGCACTTTTTAATTCTTGGTTGGCATCCGGAGTTCTTCTTCCATTTACCCAATCCAAGGCTACCGGCACGGATTCAGAAAGAGGAATACCCTCTGCTTGTTCGGCCAAAGCTCTAATAAATTTTGATTCCACTTCCGCCTTAAGTTCTTCTTTTTGAACTTCCGAAAGGACCTTCGAATTTAAAACAAGATTGTCCATTGGCCATTGCAATACACTTTTGAACCATGCCAACACATCGCCAAAAGCAGATTGACCTGCTTCCAATCCTACCATGCCCGGAATTACAGAACCATCAACCTGTCCACAGATTCCTTTAACGGTTTTGTCCCCCACAGCTTCATTGGATGACACCATGATATCGCAAGTGGATGTTCCCATTACCCTAACCAGTGCATGGTGATCCACTTTGGCACCAACAGCTCCTGCATGGGCATCAAAAGTACCTACGGCAATCACCGTACCGGTGGTTAGACCCAATTTGCCTGCCCATTCTTCATTTAAATGACCTGCTATTTCGTTGGATGTAAATGTTTCTTCATACAAATCATCTCGAAGCGATGCCAAATAGGGGTCCAATCTGGATAAAAACTCCTTATCAGGGAGTCCACCCCAGCTCTCGTGCCACATGGCCTTATGTCCTGCCGCACATCTGCTTCTTTTAAATGCTTTTAAGTCTTTCTCATCTGCCAAAAGGTAGGTGATAAAATCGCAATGCTCCATCCATGTGTGCGCAGCATCAATTACCTCTTTGTCTTCTCGGGCCACATGAAGTATTTTGGCCCAGAACCACTCTGAAGAATAAATCCCACCTTCAAACATGGTATAATCAACCCCTCCCCAGTTTCTGGCCAATTCATTGATTTCATTGGCTTCATTTACGGCTGTATGATCTTTCCAAAGGACCATCATTGCATTTGGGTTCTCCTCAAAACCCTCTACACAAGCCAGTGCAGTTCCATCTTTGGTCACCGGCATTGGGGAAGAACCTGTGGTATCAATACAAATACCTTTTACAGTTTCTGGGGATACCCCGCTTTGCTCCATTACAGAACTAATTGTGTGTTCCAACCCCTCAATATGATCTAAGGGATGCTGACGAAACTGGTTGATGGCTGGCTTACAAAATTTTTGTGCTTTCCATCTGGGGTACCAGAACACTTCTGATGCCAATTCTGCTCCGTTTTGGGCATCAATCATCACCGCTCTAACCGAGTCGGAACCATAATCGAGTCCTATTACATATTTCTTCATTAATCCTGTGCTATCTTCAATTCATTATCTATTTCGCAGGCAAAACGTTGCGTTTCCCTAAATCTTTACTTTGTAAATACTGAAAGCTTGAGCTGGAATGGTAACCCCCAATATATTTCGCTCCATAGTTGCAGAGCTTCCATTTGGACTAATTTTCAAAGGGTCTTCAAAGGAGTTTTCAGCTTGTAAATCATCCATGGCCATGGTCAACACTTCAACATTTTCTTGTGTGCTGCCACCTTCCACCAAAATGGAAAGCTTTTTTACAGCATCTGATGTATTTACCACTTTGATGATTAATTCGTTGGTATTGTTATCTTTTACTGCACTGGCATAAAGCCCTCCTTCTCCAATGATTTTATCTCCATTCTCGGTAATCCTCAAAAGATCCGTTCCTGGATTGGTGGAATACATTTTCTGTACTTGGTAGTTTGGCGTTCCGAAGGATTCCAAATTATTGAACCAAATCATATCCGGCGTCCATTGCCAGCCATCGGCATGCGCCATCAAAGGTGCATAGGATGTGAGGTGAACTACCTCTGCATTTCTTTCCAACCCGGTCATAAAGGCTGCTTCGGAAAGTGCGGACTCCCAGTTGTTTTTATTATCAGGGCTCGCTATGGCTACGGTTTGAGCAGCATATTCCCCTGCAAAAACCTTGGGCCCATTACGATCATAACTGTCGTATCTATTTGCATTCTCACGGAACCATTTTGGTGGTTTGTAGTAGTGCTCATCCACAATTTCTGCATTCATTTGTTTCAATTGTTCCCAACCATATTCGAAATAATCTCCTTCTGGAAAGGGTCCGCTTCCTGAAACAATAATAATTTCTGGATACTTGGATTTAATGGCTTCTTCGAACACTTTATATCTTTCAATGTATGCCGGTCCCCATTGCTCGTTTCCAATTCCAATGTATTTCATGTTGAAGGGTTCTGGATGGCCCATATCTGCACGTACCTGGCCCCAAGGAGTGTCGGTGTCCCCATTGGCGAACTCTATCAAATCAAGGGCATCTTGTACATATGGATCTAATTCATCCATTGGAACCAATTCCCCAGTGTTGAATTGGCAAGCAATCCCACATCCCAAAATCGGAAGGGGCTCCGCTCCCATATCTTCCGATAATTGGAAGTATTCGAAGAATCCCAGTCCGAAACTCTGATAGTAATCCGGAGTTGGTCGGTGCGCAAATTCGGTGTTCCAACGATTCACCAATATTTCCCTATCCTCGATATCCCCTACGGTTTTTTTCCATTGGTATCTTCTGGCCAAGGTTCTTCCTTCTACAATGCATCCACCTGGAAAACGAAGAAACCCCGGGTTCATATCGTCAAGTAACTGAACTAAATCCTTACGAAGCCCTTTCTTTCTTCCTTTCCATGTATCTTGAGGAAAAAGGGAAATCATATCCAAGTCAATTTCACCTTCTCCTTGGAAGGTGATTTTGACCTTTGCTTTCATTTCTGATTTATTAACGGTAAATGTGGATTCATAGGTTTTCCAAGAATCGCTATCAGGTGAAACTACTGTCTCTCCAAGCACATTGTCCAAAGAATCTATGACTTGTAGTTTGATTTTTTCGATATCCCCGGATCGCTTTGCAGCATCTACCGAGAAGTCGTATTGAGCGCCTTCGTTAACTCCCATTCCACGGAAGCCTTCATTAATGAGCACATAACCTTCATCGTTCTTGACCGAAACACGGGCAAAATTATGATTGGTTCCTTCGTCCGAATATTTGATAACCGATAAAAATCCGGACTCATTGTTATAGGAATGTCTATCGCTATTAGGTTCAACCCATCCTGTTTTAGGCAGAGTGAACTCAAAAGAACGGTTTTTTATCATTTCGGCATACAAACCTCCATCCGCAGCAAAGTTGATGTCCTCAAAAAAGATTCCGTACATCGTGGGTTGTATTTTTATGCCGGTATCCTCCATGCTGACCACCAATTCCCTGTCGATTTCTATTGCGCTATCGTCGGCTTTGGTTTCCTCTTGATTTTTACAGCTATAAAAACCCAAGACCATAACCAGTGCCAAAAGCAGTACTCTAGTCATATTTTTCATGTTGTTTAGTTTGTAGATTCTAATTCTCTTCCACGGGCAACCATACCTTCATTTTTCCAATGCCGCGATTGGACCATGTGTAATACGGTATTGCGGTTAATTTTTCGTTTGATATAGTGTTGACGCCACCCAATAATTCGGGCTGCATGGCAACGTTGAATTCTTCGTTTGCCGTTAGTTGAATGTTGTCAAAAGCGTTTTTATTATCGATTTCCTCCACTGCATAAACTATGGGGCCATATTCGAGCGACATTTTACCTTTATCCTCTTCAACCAAAGGATGGGCAATCACTCTTCTTACGGACATTGGAAACTCCAGTTCCACCACATCCCCTGATTTCCATGATCTGGTCATTGTGTAATAACCGTTATCGGTAACCGCATTATACTCTTCACCATTTAAGGTTATCTTATTGCTTGCCTCATCTCTGGATGCATACTGATATAAATCTCCCGGCAACACAATATTCCTCGACCATCCCGGTATTCTAAATTTTATGGTAAACTCTCCTGTTTCTTCTGGATCTACCGTGAATTTCACTTTTCCATCCCATGGGTAAGAAGTATCCTGTGTGACCAACACATCTTGTTCCTTCAATTCCACCCTTGCCTCATTGCTTGCGTAGAGATTTGCGTAAAGTGTATTTCCCGTTTTGGAATAGATCAGACCGGGTATAGCTGGAATAAAACGAATCACATTGGTAGGGCAACATGAGCAATCAAACCAATCTTTTCGTGTGCACGCACCTTGATTGAACTTATACACTCCATCCGATTCCAACGCATTTGGGTAGAAAAACTTTTCACCATCCAAAGAAAGTCCTGAGATCAATCCATTGTACAGCGTTCGTTCGATCACATCAAAATATTTGACATCACCTGTAAGGTTGTGCAACCTATGGTTCCAGTATACATCACCAATAGCTGCACATGTTTCGTTGTAGGCGGTTAAGTTGGGCAATTCATAGTTTTCACCAAATGCCTCACCATCGTGTTTGGCGCCTATGCCTCCTGTAACGTACATTTTTTTGTTTACCATGTTCTCCCATAGTGCATTTACCGCATCCAGATAGGCCGTATCTTTTTTAATAGCAGCAATGTCCGTCATTGCAGCATACATATAAACAGCACGTACCGCATGACCCACTACTTCGTCTTGGTCCACAACTGGGACATGATCTTGGGAATAAGGACCAAACAGTTCATGGTTTTCCGGGTTGCCCCTATTGTCCAAAAAGTATTTAGAAAGTTTTAGGTACTTCTCTTCTCCTGTAATCTGATATAATTTGATAAGCCCAGTTTCAATAATCTGATGTCCAGGTACAGCATCAATTTTAGCTTCGCCATCACCAAAGGTCTCTACCATTAAATCGGCATTCTTTAAAGCGATGTCCAAAAAGTTTCTTTTTCCTGTTGCTTTATAGTGAACCGCTGCAGCTTCATATAAATGCCCCGCATTGTAGAGTTCGTGGCTCATAAAGAGACCGTCCCAACGTTTAGCTTCTTTGACCTCCACCCATGGAGCCGGAGGTTTTGCAGGATTAATGGTTCGCCAAGTGGTCAAATAACCATCCTCTTCTTGTCCCACTTTAATAATGGCTACTAAAGAGTCCACCAAGGATTCCAGTTTGGGATTTGGAGCACTGATTAAGGAATTGGAGGCTCCCTCAATAATTTTATAGACGTCAGTATCATCGAAAGGCATGGCTCCCTTAACCTCACCATCCAGTTCTCCGCCAGCAATCAAGAAATTATCAAATCTTCCTTCCTGCTCACATTTTTCTATGGCATACTCAATGGTCTTGTTCTGTACCCTTTCTATTATTGGTAGCCAAAACTCATCCTTGATCTTTACGTTTTGAATGTTTACAGGTTCTATTTCATACCCCTTTGAATCTTCAGTATCGGCCGACACCAATGCTTTGTTTTTACAATTGACAAGTAGCAGCGCCAGTGCAATTATCCATGTAGTATTTTTTATGCTCATCTTTGACATCAATAAAAATTTTGAATCCAGCCCTTTCAATTCATGGGTTCTACCACAGGCCAACCATTATCCCATGTAATTTCTTTTACTACGAGTTTTGGAGTACCATTATCGTTTGCATCGTAAGCATGACTGAAATAATAATCCTTACCATCAAAAGTGTAAACACTATTATGACCTACACCGTACCAGTTTTCGTTTCCTTGGATCAAGAGCGTTCCACCTCCTTGATTGAGCGCTTTTCCATCTGCATCCATAAACGGTCCTGTTGCAGATGTTGAACGTCCCACAACCACCTTGTATGTACTGTTCTCTCCTCTACAGCATAAATCCCACGATAGGAACAAATAATAATATTGACCTTTCTTGAAGATGAAAGGGGCTTCCAGTGCTGCATCTCCAGGGTCTTTATCATCCAAATCGAAGCTGCGTTCCCGTTTGGCTATGGTTTTCCATTCTTCGGGTTGGGCAATGGATTTTAGGTCTTTGCTCAGTTTTACCATTTTTAGACCATTCCAAAAAGATCCAAAAGACATCCATGGAGTACCATTATCATCAAAAATAATATTTGGGTCGATGGCATTCCACAGATCTCTATTGGGTATCGATTGCACTACGATTCCTTGATCTTCCCATAGATAGTCTTCACTATTTGGGTCGAGTGTTGTATTTATCGTCAAACCAATGGCCGACGTATTTTTGGCAAATGCAGAAACTGAATAGTACAGATAGTACTTTCCGTTATGTTCAATAATGTCTGGAGCCCAAATATGGTTTTTAAACTCGGGGACAACGGAATTGGTCCAAGTTGGTTTCTCTGCGAAAACAGGGTCCAACTTCTCCCAGTTTTTCAAATCGGTGGATACAAAATGTGATATACCCCTACCTGTACAAAACAGATGATATACACCTTTTTCTTTGATCGCTACCGGATCGTGGACAACTATATCGGTTTGAGCAAATGCACCAACTGTAATACATAAAAACAGGAGCAATACTCGTAGAGCTTTTAATGAAATGGAAATATGCATCTGATATTGTATTTAAAAATTTATTTTCCGGTTACCACCAAAACAGAAAATGGTGGCACTTCCACTTCCAAAATCCCTTTGCGGAAATTTACTTTCTTGAGCTCCTTTGGTGTGATTTTTTTGGGTTGATTAAAGGTGTTATGGTCTTGTAGATCTTCAGAGGATAAAATGGTACCCGAAAAATCTTTGATATCCATATCACCAAGGTTGATTTCCACAGTATGTGATTTGTGGGCATCTATATTTACCATGGAAACATTGACTTGTCCTGCATCGGTTTTGGATGCCGATATTGAAATAGCTGGCAGTTCCTCTCCTTCAAAACTATAGGTAGGGGAATCAAAGTCAACTGGAAGCAATTTGGCATCTTGATGCACGTTGTACATCTTCATGACATGGTAGGTTGGTGTCAACAACATTTTCTCGTCTTCGGTTAAAACAACAGCCTGCAACACGTTAACGGTTTGTGCCAGGTTGGCCATTTTCACTCTTCTTGCGTGATTGTTAAAAATATTCAAGCTTGTCCCAGCTATCATAGCATCGCGCATTGTATTCTGCTGATAGAGAAATCCAGGATTGGTCCCTTCCATTACATCATACCAACCACCCCACTCATCTACAACCAATGCGATAGTGTTATTGGGATCGTACTTATCCATTATGGCGGAATGTTTTGTAACCAAGGTGTCCATTTTAAGGGCGGTCTTCATGGTAGAAAAATATTGCTCTTCACTATAGTCAATGGAGGACCCTTTTTCATTCCATTCCACGAATGAATAGGAATGTAAGGCCACGCCTTCAATCAGATGTTTGGGAATATCGCGCATCAATACCTCGGTCCAGTGATAATCATCGACATTGGCACCAGATGCGATACGGAACAAACCATCACTATTGGTCCAATCCGTCATAAAAGTTGCATATTGACGATATATATCCGCATAATGTTCAGCAGTCATATTTCCACCGCATCCCCACATTTCGTTTCCTACGCCCCAATATTTCACATCCCAAGGATTTTCCCTACCATTTTCCTTGCGCCATTCAGCCATAGGGCTACCTCCTTGATGAAGTACATACTCCACATATTCAGTGAATTCTTTAACGGTACTGCTTCCCACATTGGCGGCCAAGTAAGGTTCAGCATTCAGGGTTTCACAGAGGTTAAGAAAGTCGTGCGTACCAAAACTGTTATCTTCGGTCACACCTCCCCACCATCTGTTTACCATAGATGGTCTTTCATCCTTGGGACCAACACCGTCTTTCCAGTGATAGGTATCCGCAAAACAACCTCCAGGCCATCTTAGGTTGGGAATTTTAAGCTCCTTAAGGGCTTCAATAATATCATTTCTTACACCGGCCGTATTGGGAACCATGCTTTCTTCTCCAACGTAGAGTCCACCATAGATACATCTTCCAAGGTGTTCGGAAAAATGTCCGTAAATGTGTTTACTGATTATGGGGGCTTCCGCATCTTCCGTTATAGTTACTTGAACAGGTTCTTGCGCAGAAGCAAAGACCGAACACAAAAAGGCCAATACGACCGTGGAATGGTTAAAAAATTTCATGTGCATTTGTTTAAAAAAGACCACGACCCAAATCGTGGTCTTTAAAAATTACTAAACTTAAACTAACTCAAATAAGATCAACTTTACGCTACGTAAAAACCTTATAAGTGTTTTTTTTACATTTATAAAATAACGAAAGTTTTCCCGTTAAAACAAAAAAAATATTTACTCATATTATCCGGCAGCAATACATAATTAATAAATAATTGATTTTCAGTTAATTATGTATAATTTTTATACTTAATCTACTTTTTTACCCCAAATTGCCGTACCAGTTTCATCCAATCCGCTGAACAAAATGGTAGAGTCAACCCTATTTTCCCAATCGCGGCCTCGTTCAACATAAAGTTTGTAACTGGTTTGTCCGTTATCTAGGCTTATAGTGAGCCATGGAGCTTCATAAGTCCATGTATTTACAGCTTCTGCATTAATGGTTCCATCTGCCATTAATTCCAAATCCTCCGAATACTGAAAATCTGGCGAGATTTGTTCGTTAGCGTAGCCCGGAACCACTCTATAGTCAAATTCAATTTGTTCATAACTACCCACTATATCGGATTCCGAAATATCCGTTTGGATTACATTGGCATATCGCTCCGGTGACACTATAGGCCAACCATTTTCGGTCCAATGAATTTTACGAACGTGAAGCACCATAAAAAAAAGGTTCTCACCGGGCCGCCCTTGATGTGCCATATAATATTGGCCGTTTTCATCCTTAAAAACTCCCGGGTGCGACACCCCTTGCCAACCTGAGTGATCGTTAAATCTATAAGGTGCTAGAATCATCGGGGCATTATCTGCCTCGGTATTAATGTCAAGTCCATTTATATCCAAAAAAGGCCCCTCTGGATCTGCACTCCTTCCGACCCTAACATTATACTTGGTTTCTAACCAATCGTAGGCAATGAACATATAGTACATGCCCTGGGTTTCATTGTAAATTACTTCCGGTGCTTCGATATTTCCATTTACAGTTCCATTGGTAAATCCCCTTTGCGCAATCCTAACACCTTTATCTCCGTTTACCATGGCCAAACCTGTTGCTGGATCTAATCTTAATTTATAGATACCATCATAGGCCGATCCGTAATAAAACCAATGTTCACCATTTGGGGTCACGACAACAGAGGGGTCGATTGCGTTGGTTTGAATGGTACCGTCGGAAGCTGAAGTAACTACCAAATCTTTTTCAATCCATGGACCTTCTGGTGAACTAGAGGTCGCCAAACCAATAGCACTCAATCTTCCTACACTTGAAGAGAGCGAATAGTACAAACGGAATTCATCGCCAACTTGCATAACATATGGAGCCCATAAGGAATTAAAAGGTTCCGCACCTTGACTCTGAATATAGGAACTACCTTTAGCAGGCAGACCATTGAAAGCCCACCCTAAAAACTCCCAATTGATCAGATCCTGGGATTTTCTTATTTGGATTCCCGGACGAACATCTGAACCAAATGAAACATCTGTATTGTAGCAATAATAGGTTTCCCCTACTTTGATCACCGATGGATCATGCACATTATAAGGTCCCCACTGCGAAGCATTTTCCTCACCGGCGACCCCAAAATAGGTGTCCGTAATATTATCCACGGTGTATACAGGGGCCGGATTGGGTTCAGGTTCAGGTTCAGGTTCAGGGTTTGGATTAGGCTCAGGGTTTGGCTCACTTACTTCGGGGGGAGTATCTTCAAGATTTTCATTTGAACAAGAAACCGTTGCCACCAAAAAAGATGCTAGGGTTATTACAAAAATTTTATATCTAATCATTTTTATTCGAAATAGAACTTGTGTTTTTAACATTGTAAACTGTTTGTAAAATTTTAAAACATACCCGGTACCAGTGATCCTAGTTTTTAATTGGAATTTCGGTTCGGACAAGCTTTTTGTTCTCATCATAAAATTGAATGGAATCGACAACGCTTGAAGCAATGATACTATTGGAAGTCTGTGAGAGGTAGCCTGCGCCCATCAAATTTTCCTCTTTTCTTTTCTTTCCATTGTTCAAAAAAACTGCGGCTGTCCTTTCTCCGTTTTGGAAGTCAATTTTTTTCTGTTTTTCAGAATCCGCAATACTAAAATTATCCAGTGAACCATTGTTCTTTCCAACAAGTACCAGGGACTGTCCGTTATAACTATCCAAACGCACCATACTTTTAGAATCCCCCAATGCTTTAAAACCTGATAAAGTAGGATCGACCAATTCAAAAGAAGTACCCCCTTTGTTCATTAATACAGTACCTATCGAGGCGTCGTATCTTCCGTAGACTACTTCTGTGTTATATGAATTTCCTACCAGGATAAGATCTAATAATCCATCAAAATTCAAGTCTTCCGCCAATATGCCATAGACCGGTGCAAACTGGGCTTCAATGGGCAATGGGAAAACTGAAAAGCCTTTATCTCCATTGTTTTGGATAAATGAAGACTGCATCATTTTACTCTCTAAAGTACTATGCCCTTGCGACCCCAAAAAGTCCATAATATCCTTTGTTGTGGATTTGGCATAGCTTCGATAATGCAATATATATTTCTTTAACTGTGGTAATTGTTTGGTCAATTCATCCAAGGAAGTCAAAGGGTAGTATTCCCCTTCTTCATACACTGAAAGTATAGGGTCTATAAAACCATTCGCATCAAAATCGGCGTAGTCCAATCTTAAAGGATGTTCCGCAGTCCCCTTAAGTGCTGAATTGAGCCCGATATTGCCCACAACAAAATCAATGTCGCCATCATTATCAAAATCTTCTGCAACAATGCTGTTCCATAGACCATTGGTTTCGGCAATTGAAGTTTGAGCGGTTATGTTTTTTAATTTTATACCATCCCCTTTAAAAATGGTTATAGGCATAAACTCGCCCACCAGTACCAAATCCAAGTGCGAATCGTCATCAAAATCCGTCCACACTGCCGATGAAACCATTCCAATATTTTTGATTGAAGGTGCCACCTCTTGGGTGACATCCACAAATTGTCCGTTTCTATTCTCCAACAGATAACTTGTTGGTGCTTCCGGATAATGTCCCGGAACAACCCGACCTCCTATAAACAGGTCAATATCCCCATCACTATCAAAGTCGCCCCCGGCAACCGTCGAAGTACTTTCGTTATTTATGGGCAGATCTCCTTTGGCGAATGTTCCAACATTATTGGGGTCGTTCAAGTACAATCTGTCTTGGTAGGCTTGATGACCTTTATAGCGTTCAGACCCACCACTAACAACATATAAATCTTGAAGGCCATCTCCGTTGGCATCAAAGAACAATGCCCCCAAATCCTCGTACAATTGGCTATCAGGAATTTCATTTTTTTCAAATCCTCCTGACTTCTGCTGCACAAAAATAGTTGAAGCGAAACCATACGAACCCCCAACAAATACGTCTTGGAGGCCATCTGCATTTATATCACCCACAGCAAGCCCTGGCCCTTGATTGGAAAAACCATGGTTTAACAAGGACTGTATGTTGTAGTCACTGAAATCCCTTTCCACATGATCAAACGCTACCAAGGAATCAACTGCGAAAATAGGTTCCCATTTATCAATTTTTGCTACTTCAACTAGCTCTACCTCTGCATGTTTAATTTCAATACGCTGATTTGCGGATACATTTGATTGCATGGAAATATCACCATTTGGCCAGATTATCTCAACACTATCAATCTGACTTGTTTCTCCCAAACCAAAATGAAGGTCTTTCTCCACACTGCTTTGAAATCCTCTGGACGACTGAAGTATCTTTTTCTGACTTTCACCTCCATAATAAAGGGTAACTTCCGCACCAATAGCCTGTGAGTTGAAGTTATTGCCCACAAGTGAAATATGTATGTAATTCGAATTTTTATATAATTCCCTTGTATTGTTCTTATAGATAAAAGCCGGCTGATCAATATTATTTACCACAAGTTCCAAATCACCATCCAAATCCAAATCTGCATAGCAGGCCCCATTGGAAATGGATTTTTGATTAAGTCCCCAATCATTGGCTTTTTTTTGAAAATTTAATTGTCCCTTATTCTCAAAAATGTAGTTGCTCATCTCTATCGTTGGCCTTACAACCAGACAGTCGAGAACAGATCTTCGAATTTCCTCGGGATCAGAAAATGTTTTAGCCCCACTTTGCCTAAACTTTACAAAATCCAGGTCGGTAATATCCTTGCCATAGCCATTGGTGATGAAAATGTCGTTATTTCCATCGTTGTTGAAATCAGTTATGAGCGGGGCCCAACTCCAGTCTGTTCTATCGATTCCCAGCAGTTGCCCAATTTCGCTAAAGGTGCCATTGCCATTATTGTAATGTACCATATTTCGCATATACTGATGTCCATAGCCAAACTTCTTTGCCATTTGGAACATATCGTAAGAATGAGAACCCGACATGAGTTTTCTTCTTTTATGCTGTTCGGGCAGCATATCCAACGTGATGACATCCATCAGACCATCATTGTTGATATCGGCAACATCATTCCCCATGGAAAAATGACTTGTGTGTCCAAAATACGTCGATGCTTCTTCCGAAAAAGATCCATCTTTAGTATTGATGTACAATAAATCCCTTGATAAATAATCATTGGAGACATATATATCCGGCCACGTATCATTATTTGCATCTATTACGGAAACACCCAGACCAAATCCTTCAAAATTTATACCTGCTTCTCTGGATACATTGGTGTAAACCGGATGACCGAGGGCCTCATTGTAATCATTTCTGTAAAGTCTATCCGTGTTTCTGTAAGTTCCGTTGGTAACCATTGGCCTCACCATTATGGCCGAATTTTCAAACCCACCACCAGTAAGCAAATACATATCGAGGTCACCATCCAGATCATAATCAAAAAAAATGGATTGGATGGATTCACCCTTATCGGCAAGACCGTATTCCTTTGCGGATTCCACAAAGGTTGCATCCCCCTGGTTTATGTACAGTAAATTGGGAAAGTTATCTTTATTCCCCATACCTCCCACAGAAATATAAATATCATCCAGGCCATCACCATTGATATCGATTACACTGACCCCTGTACACCACTTCTTGGTAGTATTGATATTTGATTTATGGGTAATGTCATCGAACTGTAAGTTTCCTTTATTTAAATAGATTTTACTTTCTTCCATGTTGGAAGTGAATATTAAATCGGGCAGACTGTCTTTGTTGAAATGGCCCACACCAACTCCACCGCCGTTGTATAGGTACTCATAGGTAAGTAGATTCACACTATCGCTAGTGGTTATTCTATTTATGAAGTCAATTCCGGTCTTTTTTGATGGCAATAGCTGGAATAGGGTGTTTTTATCGGAAGATTTGCTACATGAAAGCATCAATACCAATAGAAATAAACAGCTATATGTTCTTATTTGCTCCATGATATTGATTTAATTCTTAAAAAATATCCCTTGGATCGATGCCCAAAAAGAACAGCGTCCAAGGGATAATAAACAATTGAGACTAATCGTTTGCCGAGTTCCCCACTAAATTTGGATTCCGATCCAATTCAGTTTGAGGAAATGGTTGATAATTTCTATTTGCAGCATAGGTGCTAAAATCTGGATCATTAGCTTCAAGCTCCGCCAATCTTGCAGGATCATCTAACCATCCCCACCTCTTTATGTCGTACCATCTTAAGCCTTCTATCGCCAATTCGGTAACACGCTCGTGTGCCAACTGATCCATAAATTGATTTAGGTTATACCCAGCAAATTCCGCTTCTCTATCAGGAAGGTTTGCCCTATCCCTTACACGTTGCACATGAGTTGCCGCCGATGGAATATCACCGGTATTTGCCAAACATTCCGCATACATAAGCAGGACGTCTGCAAAACGTATAACATGGTAGTTAATACCACAAACAAAAGGATCTCCTCCAGTATTTGCCAAAGTATATTTAGCAATATAATTTTCATTTTGATCTAAGAAATATGGTTGACCATAAGATTGTGTTAGTCCTTCATCTGGAAGATAGGACAAAATCGTAGCAGGATATCTCGGATCTATTTCATCGTTAATAGTTCTTTCTTGTTTTAATTCATCAACAAGGAATTGAGTAGGGATAAAGTCGTAAAAATCGGCACCCGAATATGTTGGAGCGATTGCCGAAAATTGTCTCCAGTTAACTGTAGGGTCGCCTCCCCAATTAAAATCCACATTTGCACTTTGTGTAAATTCTGCCCAAAATATTCTACCGGGATTTGCATTTTCGATTGCAGGATCCTGAGAAAATAGATCCCCATAATTGGGAGCTAGATCATATTCCCCAGAATTGACAACAGCTTGAAAATACGGTAATGCTCCGCCATAATCGCCCTGATATAATTTGAGTTTCCCCATTAATGAATTGGCCGCTCCAACAGTAGCACGTGCTGCTTGACCTATATCTGGGCCAGAAACGTTATCATAGCTCACAGGAAGTCTGGTTATCGCCTCATTTAAATCTGATTCTATCTGTGCATATATATCTGCTTGGGTAGTTTCTTGATTAGAAGGGAAAAAAGTTTCAGCTCCAGTTTGCACCTCTAAAACCAAAGGAACATTATCGTATACATTTGTTGCATTGAAATATGCCAACGCCCTTAAAAAATAAGCCTGGCCAATAAGGCGGTCTCTAAGCTCTGGTTCAATATCCTCTATTTGACCAATAGCTTCTAAAGCTTGATTAGCCCTGTTGATTACTGTAAAATAACCCAAATAAGCTATTTCGAGTGCTCCATCTGTAGAAGGTACAGTAAAATTAGCAGTTTGAGCTAAAAATATCCATGGACTCCTTGATCGTGCTTCATCTCCTCTTGCATCACCCATAATTGGAGTCATTCTTTGATAATTACCATCTATAATAAGCCCATTGTAAATGGCATCCACTGCAGCTTGTGCTTCTTCTTGACTTTGATAATATTCTTCGGTAGCAAGCCTGTTTGTGTTTTTAATGTCTAGTTCACTATCACACGAAATAAGTGATGTAGTAACAACTGCAAGTAAAAATACTTTTGTGAAATATGTTTTCATTTTTCTTAGCTTTTAAAATTTTAGTTGAAGGCCTAACATACTAGTCATCGGTCTTGGATATGTTCCAAAATCAAAACCAGGGTTCAAGACTCCAGCCTGGAAATCAGGATTATACCCCTTGTATTTTGAAAAAACAGCTACATTTTGGAATGTAACAAAAAATCTCGCCATGGACATATGCATCTTCTCGAGAATGTTGTTAGGTAATGAATACCCCAACGATATGGTGTTTATCCTAAAATAATCTCCATCTTGTAACCATCCTGGTCTATCGGAATCACGCTGATTGTTGTTTGGATCTCCGAAAACCACACGTGGCACATCGGTATTTGTATTGGAAGGTGTCCAACGATCTAAAATATCCTCATGCCAGTTGGTATATCCAGTAGTTGGCATTAAACCACGATACAAATTACTGTTGATCAAGTTTCCTCCACTACCCTGTCCGAAAATAGTGAAATCAAAGTTTTTGTAATTGGCCGTAATGTTCAAACCATAGTAATAGGTAGGCAATCCTTGACCTAAGAAAGTACGGTCATCATCATTAACAACACCATCAGGAGTTCCATCAGGACCGCTTATGTCCGCAAATCTAATATCTCCCGGAGCCGTTCCCGGAGCTTGAAAAGGTGCATTGCTTACTTCCTCAGCCGTTTGGAATATACCATCATACACCCAACCATAGTGTTCCCCTAAGGAACGGCCTACAATATTTCTGCTTCCTGTACCGGTAATGAATTCTTGACCTCCAATTTCCAGTATCTCGTTATTTACAGTATAAAAATTCGGAGCAATTTCAAATGAGAAATCATCACCAATTGGCTGTCTATAAACAGCGGATAATTCTATACCTGAATTTCTAATTGAACCGGCATTGGACAATATTTCAGAATTAAATGCTCCTACCGTGTTCGTCAATGGTATGGGAATATTAACTAAAACGTCCTCGGATGTATTTCTATAATATTCCGCAGTAAAATCAAGTCCTCCATTGAACAAGACAGCATCAATACCCACACTACTCGTTCTTCGGGTTTCCCACTTGATATCTTCATCGATAAGTCGGGTTACAGCCGCACCCACAACAGTTGGCCCTCCAGAGAATTGGTAAGGAATACCCCTGTTTACGGTTCTTTGGTAAAGATAATTTCCGATTTCTTGGTTACCAACTTCACCCCAACCACCTCTTAATTTAAGGCTTCTTATAAAGTCTGGTAAATCAAATTCGTTATGTATTTTCCAAGCCGCGGAAACGGATGGAAAAACTTCGTACCGAACATCAGGATTAAACCTTGATGAACCGTCATATCTAAGGTTTCCTGTGAGAAAATATTTATCATTAAAGGAATAGTTCACACGTCCTAAAAAGGAATATAATGCCGATTCTTGGATGTTATCGAAAACACTATATTCGGTGGCATTTTCTAAGTTTAAGATATAGGGTTCTGTTAAACCTCCACCCACAGTCGTAATAGCTCTAAAATTATCTTTTTGGTACGTTTGTCCAACTAATACGGATAGATTATGCTTATCAAACTCTTTGGTATAATTGGCCGTGTTCTCAATTAAAAATCGGTCAATACTAGTATTTACTACACGTAACTGAGCCAAAGGATTCGGGAAAAAGTAACCCAAATCATATTCTGGAACAAATAGTTGACCCTCAATATTAGTAGTGTTGTATGATGCACTGGATTTTAAAACCAGCCCGTCAATTGGCTCGTAACTTAAGTACAGGTTAGCATTTAATCTGTTTACTTTTGATTGGTTATCAATCAATGTATTTATACCAGGTACATTAAGTGTTATTGATTGATGTATTACAGAATTTGCACCACCAAATCCACCTAAGCGATTTGGGTCCTTTACTGGAATAGTTGGTGCAGCTTGAAGCAAGTCATTCACCAATGTCGGTCTTCCACCAGGTAAGTTGATAGTAGCTGTGTCAAATAAGGGATTCTCGTCCGAACGTACAAAAAAGAGATTTTCACCTACTGTGAATTTACCAAATTCTGCTTCCGAATTAACCCTAAAAGAATAACGCTCATAATTTGGACCTTGCCCTACCAGAGTACCTTCATTGTCCAAATAATCCAGGGACATAAAATATTTGGTGCTCTCAGTACCACCGGTTACATTAAAGTTATGATTTTGGATAAAACCTGTAACATAACCTTCTTCTTGCCAATCCGTATCAATATCATCAATAAAATCGGGCGAGTCAGGATCATTCCCTGTAGGTATTGGAACTGTATTTCCACCGTTATTTATCAACTCTCTATTAATGGTTTGATAACCCACTCTATCCAGAAGTGGAAGTTTCTGCGTTATGTTTTGTATTCCAAAATATGATGAAAGACTAAAGCTCACCTTTTGAGACCTTTTACCAGATTTTGTAGTGATTATGATTACCCCATTACCTGCTCTGTTACCATAAATAGCACCGGCAGATGCATCTTTCAGTACTTGAACGGACTCAATATCATTAGGGTTAATATCTCTAATTCCATCAATGGGAACACCATCAACTACATATAAGGGCTCTGCGCTCGCACCTATACCAAAAGTAGCCACACCTCTAATACGTACGCTTGGTGCTGCACCTGGTTGACCATCAGAAGTAATAGATACCCCGGCAACACGGCCTTGCATCATTTGGGTAACATCATTTGTGGCTTGTTTGGTCATTTCTTCGGGATCCACCAAACTTACCGCGCCAGTAAGGTCTTCCTTCCTTTGGGAACCATATCCGACCACCACAACCTCATCTAGCGTGGATACGTCTTCAATCATGGCGAGGTTGATTGTGGTGCGTTCGCCCACTTCAATTTCTTGAGATCTGAATCCTACGTAACTAAATACCAATATGTCATTAGAAGATGCCTCGATAGTGTAGTTACCATCAAAATCAGTAACCGTACCATTCGTGGTTCCTTTAACGATAACATTGGCACCGGGAATTGGTGTTCCAGTACCAGAATCGGATACTGTACCAGAAACAGTTTTCACATCTTGAGCATTTATTTGCAGCCCAAGGAAGAGAGAGAACATAAAAAGCATCCAAGGTTTTTTAGGAAACCACAGCCTCTCCGCCTGTAATTGTTTGTTTTTCAGCATTTTGTTTAGTTTATTTTGTTTTAAGTGTGCATTTTACACATATAAAGAAATAAAACAAATACTGGATTTGCAAATTTTTCGTTAAAAAAATGTATTTTTAACACTTATAAATATTTCTCAGGGATGCTCTATTAGATAATTGTTTATATTTTTGTTTTAGGATTTTATATACTTATTAAAATGTTGGAAGAAGACTTGAAGGTGTCAGAAAACCCTAATATGCATCTAAATTATTATCAAAAGGAAGATCAGGTTTTACTGGCTGTCGACTGTATCATCTTTGGCTTCGACAAAGAAAACCTCAAGATCTTATTGATCAAAAGAAATTTTGAACCAGAAAAAGGCAAATGGTCCCTTATTGGTGGATTCCTTAAGAAAAATGAAGATTTGGACGAAGCAGCCGTACGTGTTTTGGAAACATTGACCGGGTTGAACGATATTTATCTGGAACAACTCCATACCTATAGTAAAATTGACAGGGACCCTGGCCAGCGAACTATCTCCGTTGCTTATTATGCACTAATTGATGTGGACAGCCACCGTTTTGATGGGATACAAATAGACTCGGCCCACTGGTTTGATATTAAAGATGCACCTGACTTGATTTTTGACCACAATGAAATGGTGCGAAAGGCAAAAGCCCGATTAAGAAGAAGAGCGCTGACCAAACCCATTGGTTTTGAACTGTTACCTGAAAAGTTTACTATGAGGCAGCTTCAGAACTTATACGAATCTATTTTGGACAAAAAGTTAGATAAGCGAAACTTCATCAACAAAATCAACTCTTTGGATGTTCTTGTCAAACTTGATGAAAAAGACATGAGTGTTTCCCGAAAAGGAGCCTATCTCTACATTTTTGACAAAGAGAAGTATGAGAAAAAAGTTGAGGAAGACGGGTTTATCTTTAAACTATAAACCCGCTGTTCAATTTCCTCTACTTCGGTTTAGGTTTTGGCGGAACTACCTTAATTAAACTCTGTGGAAAACTTCCACTTGGTCTTATAATTTTTATTTAGGGGAAGGTCTTGTAACAATGCGCGCAACATTTCTATGGGCATTCGCCCCTCGTGCATTACTCTGTCGTGGAACTGTTTTTCTGTCCATCCCTTGTCCAACATCTCATGCCTAAGCGCATAAAATTGTAACCCTCCCATCATATAGGCCAATTGGTATAAGGGTGGATAATTCGTAGTAAAAGACCTCCTGACCTCGGCTTCGGCATTAGCATACTCATGCCCTACTTCATCAACCAATAAATCGATACATTCTTGTGGTGTCATTTCGCCCAAATGAAACTTTAATGAGAAAATGATTCGAGCGCACCGATGTATTCTCCAAAATAACATTCCTAATTTTTGCTCCGGGGTTTGAGGAAATTCCTTGTTCCAAAGAATAATTTCCCAGTATAGTGACCAACCTTCTGTCCAAAAAGGAGTATAAAAAGCATTTCGGTAAGGTTTGTGCCTGCTAGTCATAAAATATTGCAAATTGTGACCAGGCAAAAGCTCATGATGAACCGTCGCCCTCGAGAAATTGGGATTATTTCCGCGCATACTCATCATTTTATCGTCGTGGTCCATTTCTTGGGTAGGATACGATATAATGATGTCCCTACCTCCCAAGAAAAAAGGACTGACCTTTTGTCGCTCGGCACTCATCATTTCCATGCCCCAAGTTTCCTTGGCCAGCTCGGGAAGAGTAATCAAATCACGTTCCTCAATAAAATCCACCGATTGGGTATATAGATCCATAATGGCCTCCGGTTGCTCGCCTGCAGGCACGTAGGTATTCTTTACATGTTCCAGTGCAGCTTTCCAATCATCACCATAGCCCAACTCACGGGAAGCTTTGATCATTTCACTTTTGCACCATGCAAATTGCTCTTCAGCTACTTTGATAAGGTCCTCGGGAGTATATGGAATAAATTCCATGGCCAAACTTTCCAATAAAGCTTCCTTGCCTATAGGTTTCCCAACAATACCACTACCATCATCCTTTATACTGTTCTGCGAATAATTCTCCTTTAGAAACTCGGCATATTCGGTCATTTTTTTATCAAGAGCCTTGTACGGTTGGTCTACCCACCAAGTAAAATCAGGATCATAACTATAATAAAATTCATATGCGTTCTTTAATCCCTTTTGAAATGAAAGTACAGTAGACGAAGCTTTATCGGCCGTTTGCCAATCCTTGAATGGTTTCTCTTTTCTTGCTGCCATCTGTTCGTCAAGAATTTTTGAAGCATTCTGCATCCTTTGGGCCAACATTTTAGCATCAGGTTTTTTACCTCTTCGCCTTTGCTGGATAAATGGCAACATTGGTTTTGCAAAATTGGCAACATCCGAAACCTCCTTAAACTTTTCAAAATCCTGATTTAAAAAGTAATCTCCCTTTGCAACTGAATTCTTTAACAGGATGTAATCCACTTTCTCCTGCTGAGAAAGAGAATTAAAATCCATAGCGTCCAATCTATTCATCCAATTATCATAGAAGGTAGAAAACCGCTGATAGTATTCTTCCGACTCCTCCATAATGTAAATGTGTCGCAGCCCTCTGGTATCTGCTCTAAATTCATCAATTACATCAGCCATTTTGCTGGTCTGGGCAGTAGCCATGGCACCTACTAATAGTATAATAATAATCCCAATTCTTTTCAACGCTATTTTGCTCATATTCAGTTGTTTTTAAAACTACCCAAAGGCAGTGAATGGTTTTGTGTTTTTCTGGTTTGATAGCACCCATTTTACTCAAGGCTTACATCCAGATACACCGAATGGCGCCCATAGGTTTCGTAGAATGGTTTAAAAACTACACCATCTATGGTAAATTGCAATGTTTCAGGGTCACCTTTGATTGTTTTTCCGATATCCTTGGCATCCAGGGTTACTTTGCGCCATCCGTTTCGCATCTCGGACTCCTGTGCCACTAACAATACAGGACCATAAAAAAGGCTTGCGATATTCTGTTGGTCCATCACGGGGTCCAAATGGAACTGGAGGGGCATTTCCAAATCAATCACATCACCATCT
>NHBR02000091.1 GCA_002167435.2 Allomuricauda sp. TMED12 | reverse complement strand
CTCCAGAAATCAACCCCTTTATCTAAAAAAAGAATGTCACACAAAACTTCGTATCCTAATCCAATTAGTTTTAACGCTAACCATCTAGTAAAATCATTGTCATCGGGTGTTGCGTGACTTATAAATATTTTATTTCTCATTCGCTAAATTGTCGTTTGCAGTAACTTCTTGGTTTACTATTAGTTAAAACTTTAAACTTTTTTGTTTTAAGTTAGCTTGACGTAAATAATTAACTTTTTTTTCTGCTACTTGAAGAACATCAAGTGAGCAACTACTTTCGTAAATTTTTTTTGCAATCACTTGACTAAGAAATTCAATCCTTAATTCATCTAAGTTTAAATTAAATACAGAGGCTAAAAGGTTTAATCGTTTTTCATCAAAATCCCTTTTTCCATTCTCTATTTTACTCAAATTTGCTGAATCTAATTCGAGTTTTGCACCTAACTGAGTTAACGTAAATCCCTTATCGGTTCTTAGTTGTCTGATGTATTCTCCAAAATGTTTCTTCATTTGACTTGAATATTTTGACTTGTCAGTTGATGACAAAATTAGTGAAGTATATTGATTAGTTAAAAAACCTTTCTTGATTGTTTGAAAATACCATAAGTAAGGAAAGAAGCAGTTCTTTTGTTTTTTAGCGTTGGATTGTGTCTGTCGGCAAAAAAACGAATGTGCTGCCTATGCTTTAAGTCATTGAATCTAGAAGCACGATTTACACAATATGTAGAAAAGTTTCGGCTATGCGCAGTGCGGAATCTCAAGACTCTTTCCTTTCCGTTCAGCACTTAGTTTATTAAATGTTCTCGGTTTCATGTTAGCAGTTCCGCCAGCATTACGCATGGCCATCGATGTCCCTCGTACTTTTATTTCGTTTCTTCAATTTCTTCCTCGTACATAAAATCCAAGAAAAGCAGTTCCGCCATTGACCTTTCGTCCTCAAATTTTAAGTCCCATCTCTTTTCCATAAATTCTAATAGCTTTATGCTTCTTTCCAAAATTGTGTCTGCGTTCCAATCAGGATAATTTGAAACTTCTATCTCTGAATGTGAACCGTCTGAATAACCTTGTCTGATTTTGTCTTTTCTATCATTGTATTTTGGGTTTTTCTTGTTAACAAAACAGTCATTTTGCAAGCTAGAATTGATGCTTTGAGACAAGGGGAGAAGATTTCCTAATGTGCCTTGAAAATAATGTCGTTCTTGTTTTTTGTATTCTCTAAAACTTTCTTTCCAACACTTCTTGTCAGGAGTTTGAGGGTAAATGTGCTCGATTGATATTTTATCCTTTTCTCCTTTTACAAACAGTTTCCAATCTATCTTTTGGCTACCTCTTTGTCGTACTTTTTCCATTTCATACTCATAGAGGAAATATCTTAAGCCGTTCCAATTGTAGAAACCACCGCCACTTTTAAACTTCTTCTCAATGAATTTTTGAAAGTATGTATAGTCAAAATAGGTTTCTTCTGATTCTTGGGGCGTGTAGAAACAGTAGTTCATTCGTTCATTCAATCTTTCAATTATCGTATCAATCGAGAGTTCATTATTCCTTAATTGTCTTGCTGCTCGATAGAATTCACTATTTCTATAAGTTGAAAAAGCTCTACTGAGTCGGAAGGTTACGAATATGAAACGTTCAATTGCTTGAAAAAGTCCAACTCTATCAACAGTTTCCATCTTTGACAAGTAAGAAACTGTGACTAATGGACGAAAATAAATGATTCCAATACGATTCAAACGGTCAATCCAAAGTCGTTCTATCTCTGGTAGGTCAGGATTATTTACTGGATGATTTGTGTTGTACCAATGAACTGCTGCGGATTTAAGACTATTTACATAGTCCTCAATTTCTTTCGGTGTAAGTTTAGAGCGAAGAACGGTTTTTTCTTCTCCATTTCCGTTTGTTTCAACTTCTTCTTGGTCAGTTTCTTCATTCTCTTTGATTTCCTCAAATTCTTGTATGGAACTTACTTTTACTTCTGTTTTTGCGTAGATATTTTGAGGAGTAAATTTTTGTTCAAGAAGAAAACGAATGTAATCGTCTCCTTTTTCCCTTGAGTATTGGAAATACATGATCCAATGAGCTACAAGAAAATCGTCATCATTTAAGGGATATTTCTTATTTCTGCCTAACTGATAATATACCTCTTTCCAAGCGTCATTGATTTTTTCTCTAAGTGAAGTTCGTTCGTCTGGTTTCAGTTCATCCTCTTCATATAGTGTTGTGAGGTATATTAGTCTGTTTTTTAGTAGTTCTAGGTTGGAAAGCTTTTTCCCTCGATTGTTCATTGTTTCAAAAGCGACAAAAACATCAAAGTCATCACTAATTTCATAGACGTTAAACATTAGGTTTTGCGTCAGCTTTTTAAAGAGTGATTCAATTTCGGACAGACCATACTCATTATAGAATTCGGCCAGATTCTCTTTGAAAAACTTCTTAGAATTTTCAAGGTTTAGTGTGTAAAAGGTTTCCTGAATACTTCCGCTGTTACGTTCAAGAAAAATCCTATGCTTTAGGAATTTGAAACTTGGATTGTCTGTTTCGTATCCAAATTTGTATGTCTTGATAATAAATTGTGGTGGTTTCTCAATTACAAGGTATGATTCTTTGATAGCTTTCAAGCTGAAAGAACCTAAATAAATATCATCTTCCTTATTCTCTGAATTTGAAGGTAGTTCTTTCAGCAATTCAGAAATAACTTGAATAAAAATCACAAAGGTTGTCAGCCTTTGTTGTCCATCAACGATGTGAAATGGTTTATAGCCTCTATCTTCAATCAGCCATTTTTCGTCATTCCAAGAAGACCAAGTTTGTCTATTCAATTTTTTCAAAGATAGAAGTCCTGTATAGTGAAATCTGTCATGTGGCAGGTTTACCACATCTTCCCAAAAGTCTTTTAATTGTCTTGTAGTCCAAGCGTATCCACGTTGGTAGTCCGGGATTTTGAAAATCCTGTTTTTAAATATGTTCTGTAATGATTCTAATTCTTGCATTTAGTTTCTTTTGTATGAGGCACAACAAGAATATATCATCAATCATTGAATATAAACGCAGTATACCTACAATAAAAGTATTGAATTAATGCGATAATTCTCCCAGACATAAAAACCAATTAATTGAGTTGAAGAAGATAACAGTAAGTGTTCCAGAAAACGGCGAATTTTACGGGACTGTTTAAACGTAATGCTATTGCTTCTGTCAAGGTGTCCCAACCCTGGTCTTTTTTAGTATTCTCGTTAATTGACCTTTTATAGGACATTTTAATAGATAAATACATTATCACTTCCTCGATCTCCAGAAAGCTATCGCCAATTATTTCCATAAAAATTTAATAGGCGCTCAAAGCTCATCCAGATAAGTACAACTACACCGCCCAACTCCAATAGGCAGACACCGGTTTCAACGCCCCTTCGGGGCGTATTCTGTGGTTAGGGGAAGGAGAAGCTGATTGTGGTTTAAACCCTTAATATTCAATGTTTTAAAGGTTCTTGGGGGTATCTTGTAACAACAATTAAAAGCAATACCTATGGAAACATTCTTTAAATCTTTGGGCAGGACGGGCATCGGGCAATTCTCCATATCGGTCTCCTTTCACGGTACGAACTGTGCGGTCTCCCTGCTCCCAAAGGCATCGGAGGGCGACAACGCCCTGAAAGCGATAAGGCCCTTCACGCTCAAGGGCAGTATCGAGGAAATCGATACCGTCTTTTTGGATCGGTTGGGGAAACCCATGCAGGAAACAAAAGTCCTGTTCGACAATGCCAACGGCTATCTCAGCAACCTGAAAAAGGCCGAAGAAAAGACCAAAATGGCGAACGACCGCAAGGAGAAAAAGAAAAAGGCCCTGTCCGACCTAAAGGAACTGGTCAAGGGCAAGAAATTTAACCCTATGGTCGAACACGAGAAGGCCGTGGATCTGGCCAACAAAGTACTGGAACTCGATGAAAACGACGCTTTGGCAAAAAAAACCATCGAGGATATGAAAGCCTATCAACAACCCACCTTTTTTTAACCCACAAGCATTATGGAAGTATTAGGATTGGAACGAAAATTTATGCTAAAGAACGTTTCGGGTGAATCCGTCTTGGACGACATCGACCCGAACTGGACACCGGATCAAATCAAAGACCACTATGCCTCGGTGTATCCCGAACTGACCAACGCCAAGATCGTGGACAATGGCATTGTCGAGGGTCGTCATGAAATTATGTTCAAGACCATAGCGGGAACCAAAGGATAGCGATGAATGAAAAAGAAGCACATACCATCAAAAGAGGAACTGTCACACTTCCACAAGGCCTTGTTCGGCATTCTGGATTCGCGGACGAAGCCGTCATCGGGAACACGAAGACCCAAACACATCCAACAAGGGGATTGTTTTTTTCTGACCTGACCATACCGATCTTGCCCCGATTCGAGGTATTCGCCGATGGGGACGAAAATCGATGGGACACGCTAGGCACACTAACGAAAAATGCGTTGGACACGCTTTCGGGCAAAGAAATCGCATTGATGAACGGTAGCCCTGAAATGCGGTTCTTCGAACAATTGCAACGATTGCACAGGGAAATTCCGGATGCTATGGTAAAGGAGGTATGTACACAAGAGGGAAATAATGGCATCCTTGTCATGAAACCCGTTTTTGAGGCGCACCATATTTGGGCGATTCCAATGGCCCCGATATTTTCGCTGCGAATCCGCAGTCCAAAATTGTTCGCTAGCCTGCTGTCCTTTGTGCATTCATTGCCCTTTGACAATGTATTCAAACGGATGGGCTACCTCTTGGAATGTTTGCTCGAATGGTCATTCGAGGTCTCGGAATCCGAATCCGACCCCAAGACAGACTGCTGTGCCGAGGAGCCATGCGTTCTGTGCTTTATCGAGGCACATGCTTCCGATTATGCAGAGTACGAGGATTTCGATTGGCTGGCCTGTATGCGTGGCTACCGTCCAAAGAACACCTTGTTCAAAATGATGCGGGATTTGCTGTTGGAAGCCCCTGCCATTGAATTCAATGCCTTTGCCAACCTTTGTTTCTTGGAAGACGATATGGATATGGAAGTTGACGACCTGATCGTCTTTTTGGATAGTGAGGATTCCCAACTGGAAAACGGCTATATCAACTTTGTAAACGAGATTGCGCAGTATGGCTACTCCCATGCCATCTACGATACCTCCCTTACCATTGGTAAAGAGACCAAGGCCTTTTTTATGCGGGAGGAAGGGCAGGTAAATGCCGTTTTCAATTTTATGGACCGTTTGAACGAACTCTTAAAAAAACTCTGATGGAAGAAAACACCCTACACGACCCGAAATTTCATTTTGAACCCAAAATAGCCATCATAGGCTATGAGGCCATAAACGGGTATTACGGACGAGACGAATGTTACTTTTCAAGGCATACCGTTCGAAACGGGAAATTGGGGGCAGGGTCTCCGCTTACCATGGATATGGTAAGGGACATGCTCAAATTGGTCGATGTGGACCAAAGTGAGTTTTCCTTTAAGGGTCGGTTGCCCAAACAATTGCTCTATTTTAGGGACAAGGGGACATTGCAATTGGTCTGGTATTGTGACCGACCCGTGGAAAGGCTACTTTTTAAAGAGCAATTGGACATACCTACGGGAACATACCCCATACCCAAATTGGTATTTTCCCTTTCGGGGGAATCGCTGTCCGTTTTCGCGATAACACGAAAAAAGCCGATCCATGACGATACGGAACTCTACCATGCCCCTTTTATGAATGTATACGCCTCTGGAAAGGTGTGCATGGGCGATGCGACATTGCACTATCGCCATTTGGACTTTTATGAGGACATCATGGCCTTTGTGGAAAAGCAATTTTTCCTGTCCGTGTTTACCCATACGAACCACGACCATCTGCTGAACGGAAACTACACTGAGTTGATGCTCCAGATGCACGAGACAATGCATTTCGAGGAAGCCCTTTTACTCCCGAACCACCAACTTTTACAGCATGTCTATGAAAACTGATTACCACTACGCCCCGAATTATTTTTTCGCTCCCACCCATCCCATAACCATTGCGTTGGTCGGGGCAGGGGGCAATGGTTCCCTCGTGTTGGCACGTTTGGCAAGGCTCGACCATGCCTTGGTGCAGTTGGGGCATCCAGGCATCTATGTGACCGTTTTCGACGGGGATATGGTACAGCCTTCGAACGTGGGCCGACAATTGTACGCCCCACAGGATGTTGGGGGCAACAAGGCCATTTGTGCCGTAACCAAGGTCAACCATACCTTCGGACTGCAATGGGATGCCGTTCCCGAACGGATAGGTGCGGACGATAAAAGATTGCACGCCAATTTGATCATTAGCTGTGTGGACGGTGCCGATTTTAGGTTGGAACTGGCAAAGGTGTTGGAACACCCACACTCAAGTTCCTATCCCTATGAGAACCAACATTATTGGTTGGATTTGGGCAACGGGAAATACTTTGGTCAGTATGTCCTCGGAAATCTGCAACACAATGATCGGCCTTCGAATAGGGAGGTGCAAAACCAAAAGTTAGATCATATAGTTGATTTGTTCCCCGACCTATCAAAAATGGAGGATGAGGTGGAACAGGGTAAAGGGTGTAGCTATGCGGACAAGTTGCAGGAACAATCGCTGTTCATCAATGATGCCCTGTCGTCAATGGCCGTCCATTGCCTCTACGAACTTTTAGTGAACAAAAAAATCAAATATCACGGGGCATTCGTAAACCTTGAAACAGGCAGGACGAATCCGCTCCCCATAAAATCCAATGTGCATGCTATCGCTTGAAATTCTATACGAAAAGCTTCCCTTTTTGGGATTCATCATTTTTATGTGGATCATTCTACAGGGAATGCTCAGGCTCAAACGTTTTTTGGGAATACCGTTACTGCTATTTCTTTTCATCATGGTCGGCATTCCATTTATCAAGGACTTGATATGGCTTTTCGGGGCAATGGAACTATCGGTCTGGGGATATTATATCGCTAAAAGATGGCCGAGGTCGTACTCCTGACCATATCATTGGACTGATCGATCTTATTTGTCCGTCTTTTTCTCTCCCTCCCCATGGTTTCTGCGGGAGTTGAAAACCCTCCACCTTCAAGCCTGACCAAGCGAGCACGCTGCGCTGGCTCGCATTCGGTCGTCTTTCCGGCTACTGATTTTCAAACCCCTCGAAACGGGACGCAAACGTATGGAAGCCCCTATCGGGGTCCCATACCTTTGCGGAACGTGTTTTGTAGTTCCATAGTGTACGAGAACTTTGTTCGGTGTGTGTACCGTTGATTCCCGTATTTAAGATATTTTACCGTTTTTTACGCAAACAAATTTGAAGGCAACTATTGTAGGAATAGATTAATAGCCAAAGGTATTCTGTAACAAAAATTTACTAAATTTGTTACAGATAAGATGAATGTGTTATGCAGAGTGTTGAGTCCAAAATAAAAAAATCCATTTCCAAAAAGGAGCGGGGAGAATTAGTGTTCCCCGATGATTTTCGGGGATTGGGTTCCCCTGAAGCCATACGGCTAGCTCTCCACAGGATTGAAAAAGAAGGTTATATAAAAAGAGTGGCCCAAGGAATCTATATACGCCCCAAGACAAGTAAATATGCGGGAGAGGTATTGCCAACGGCAGAGGAAATTGCTAGGGCAATAGCCAAAAGGGACAAGATCAGGTTGGTGCCTACCGGAGTGTATGCCTTAAGTGCATTGGGGCTTAGCACACAGGTACCCATGAAACTTGTCTTTCTTACCGATGGAGCTCCCCGGGAAATAAAATTGGGGAAGCGAAGCATAAAACTAAAGAAGACCACCCCCAAGAATTTATCGGCCAAGGGCGAGATAAGCAGACTGGTCATACAGGCCCTTCGCGAGATCGGAAAGGAACAATTAACGGACGAGGAAGAAGCAAAGATTATTGCCCTATTGAAAAAAGAAGACCAAAAAGACCTGCTTCACGATATAGCATTGGCTCCGGCATGGATACGGAAAATTATGGAAAAGAGCTTGGACAATGGATAAAATGACATTCTACGATATACCCAAAGAAGATCGGCTTGCCATCTTTAAAAATGTAGAAAACAAAACGGGTATCCCCGATTTTGCTGCTGAAAAGGACTGGTGGGTCGTCCGTACATTGGGAATAATATTTGAAATGGGGATAGCGGAACATTTGGTATTTAAAGGCGGGACGTCGCTAAGCAAGGCTTGGAAACTGATAGATCGATTTAGCGAAGATATCGACCTTGCCGCTGACCGTGGATTTTTTGGATATTCTGGGGAACTATCAAAAAAAGAATTGACCAAGCTCCGAAAAGAAACCAGCTCCTATATTTCAGGGAAATTTTATCCAGAGTTGCAGCAGCGATTCAAGAGCAATGGATTTAAGGATGTGGGTTTCAATATCATTCAGGCCGAATCAAGTGACCAAGACCCCCGTATCATAGAAATCTACTATCCCTATCTTACCAAATCCCCCGGATACATCCAACCAAGAGTACAGGTCGAGATTGGCTGTCGCTCCTTAAGGGAACCTTTTCGATTAAAACCGATAAACTCCTTTGTTGACGAAGAATATCCCGATGCCGAATTTGTCGAGTCTCCAGTAAATGTCCCATCCGTAACCCCTGAAAGGACTTTTTTGGAAAAACTTTTCCTATTGCATGAGGAATTCCAACGTCCCAAGGAAAAGATAAGGGTAGATAGGTTAAGCCGTCATTTGTACGATATTTTCCAATTATCGAAAACGGAATTTGCGGTCAATGCCATCCACGACAAAGGTTTATATGAAACCATTGTAAATCATAGATATGTATTCACAAAACTTGGTGGGGTCGATTATAATCTGCATCGACCTCAGGATATACGGCCCATCCCACCCCCTGAGTATGAGGACGATTGGAAGGCAGATTATAAAACCATGCAAGAGCAAATGATTTATGGGGATTCCCCAGCCTATGAAAATTTGGTCAAAGGAATCCAAGGATTTTTAGAAAAGATGAACGCTTTGAATTGGAGAATGGGAGTGGAATTTCCCTTGCCTAAAAGTTGAGAACAATCTATATTGATTAAATTTATACCATGTCGGAAACCCTATATAAAGTACTGGATTTCAGTCGGCCGATAGACCGACAGTCTTTCGTTGAGGTCATCAGTGAACTGGATGGTCTTTCCCCTTCCCACAAAAAGACCACGCTTTCGGACGAGCAACTGAAAACCCTCATCACGGCCATCTTTACGTATGGGCTTCATTATGACGAGGTATCCGAAGGGCAACGGGAACTGCTGTTAAAGGCAATTCTGGAAGGCAAACAACCACTGTTCGACCTATCCCAAACCTTTGTAAGACATCTGATGAACAATCTGGATAGTCCTGCGATGTTACAGTTGGAAGCACTCCAAAATATCGAATGTGATTTGAAACGGCCATTGTCCAATGAACCGCTAGCGGATTTTGTAGAAATGGAACTATTGGACCAAGCTACGTCATACCGAAAATGGGAATATGGCCGATTCTCCATAGCTTATTTAACAGCGCGTTTTTCGACGCAGGCCCAATGGAAAAAAGTGGAGAAAACCGTGAAAGAAAAGAAACCACGCCCCGAAGCTTATCTCAAAAATTTTGATAAGGAACTGGAAAATGCACGCTATAGTCTCGATGCCCACGAACAAGTACTGCTACATCTTGTCGTAAAGGCAAAGCTCTGGCCTGGGAAGACTACAATGGCCGATTATTTGTTGGCGGGTTCTATAGTGCAACAACACCTGCTCGGCCTCTCCCTTCGGTCCGAAAAACTTGCCAAGGTCTTGGTAAATGCTATAGAGCGAACTCCAAACATAAACAAACGCAGGGGCGG
>NHBR02000090.1 GCA_002167435.2 Allomuricauda sp. TMED12 | reverse complement strand
CCATCTGACGTTCAAAGGATTTGGCGAACAATCCATCAATATCGTGATTACAGTCATCGGCAAAAACAAAACCACCATTGCGAACGTATTTTTCGAAGTTTTCCCGTTCCTTTTTGGTGAACTGAACCAATTTATGGCCCGAGATATAACAGAACGGACTTTTAAAAATATCGTCACTGGACAATGTGATAATCTTTTCCTGGGTATCCACCTTTAAGGTGGTGTACTCGACCAAGGAATTCAACAAATTGGAGGGCATACGCTGATCAACATCCCAATCTCCTGATTCGTATTGTAATCGTGTAAAAAAGAATTCGTTATCCAATGCCATTTGGGTCGTAGGCTAAAATAATTGCCAAAATAAAAACTGGCGGTCGAGGATAACCTGACCACCAGTTTGTTTCACTTTTTGTTTTTATACCGCGTCCGAGAGACTGGTGAACGTAAAGTCACGAATCTTCATATAAGGTATTAAGTTTCCGTTGACACGTACTTGTTGTCCAAGAGATTCCAAATTATTCAACATAATAATAGGGCTCTCGTTGAACCTAAAGTTTTTAACGGGAAACTTGATTTGCCCGTTTTCAATGTAAAACGTTCCGTCCCTGGTCAGACCTGTGTACAATAAAGTTTGTGGGTCAACACTTCGGATATACCAAAAACGTGTTACCAAAATTCCTTTTTTGGTGCCTTTGATCATATCCTCAAGGCTTTCATCCCCACCTTCCATAATACCATTGCTGGGGAAAGGTACAGGGTCTACACCTTTTTGTTCTGCCCAATAACGGCTGTATGCCAAATTTTTGACCACGCCATTTTCTATCCAACTGGTTTTTTTGAGCGGTTGTCCAGCACCGTTCCATGTAGAGGTTGGTACATCTGGATTCAATGGATCTGACCAAATATTAACACGTTCGTCCACTATTTTTTGACCAAGTTTGGTTCCACCGTCTTTGGCGGACATAAAACTCCTGCCCTCATCGGCAGATCTTGCATCAAAAGACCGGAACATGTTTCTCAACAGACCAATCGATGCCGCAGGTTCCAATATCACCGTGTACTTTCCTGGTTCAATTGCTCGTGCTTCTCTGGACATAACAGCTTTATCGATAGCTACTTTTGATGCCTCATCAGCGTCAAACTTAGAAATATCGTTATAATCCCTGGTTACCCAGCCCGAACCTGTACCATCGTTGGTACGCATGGTTACGGTAAAGTCCACATCGGTTGATTGATTGTAAGCGAACAGTCCGTTGGAGTTGATCATGGCCGAAAATTGGGCCGAATCGTCCAAGAACCCAGCCGCGGTCACATCTTTTGCTGCTGCAGGAACTATACTGCTATTGGCCACCTCTGCTCTGTATTCGGGTGTTACGTTAGCCGTAGCTTCCTTAAACGTGATAGCTTCGTCATATTCTTGTGGTCCCAAGGGTGGCATAAACTCGGGGTTCTCTGGTGACAACTGAGCGAGTTCTTCCGCTCTTCTCACCACTTTTTCCAATGATGCATCATCAAACTCATCTATGGTCGCAGTACCCACTTTTTTACCAAAGCTCGACTGTACCGCTAAACTTTGGGTTGATCTATATCCTGCAGTGGACACGGTATTTCTAGCATATCTGATATTACCGCTATTACTTCCACTTAGGTTTATTTCGCAGGCATCGGCCTTGGAAAAACTCAATGCCTTTTCCAAAATCTTTTTTGCTTCTTCTCTTGTATATATAGCCATTGTCTTATTATTTAATTTGAATAAACCTTAAATGGTCCTACCTGTGTTGATTACGTTGATTCCATTAAACCTTGATGTAGAACTACCGTGGGAAACGGCGCTTACCTGTGATGGCTGCCCTTTTCCATCGAAGAAGGAGCCAAACAATCTGTAATCGTCCTTATCGCAGATTTTAACACAAGAATTCCAGAACTCCTGGGTATTGGACTGATACGCTACATCATCGAGCATACCTACAATCTCACCATCCTTGATTTCGTAAAATAAGGTTCCTCCAAACTGGAAGTTGTAACGCTGTTGGTCAATGGAGTATGAACCTCGACCTAGAATATATATTCCTTTGTCCACATCCTTGATCATGTCCTGCAAGGAATATTTTTCTTTTCCTGGCTCCAAAGAAACATTGGGCATACGCTGGAACTGCACATCTTCCCAACTTTGGGCATAACAGCATCCGTGGGATTCGTTTTGATCGATCATATGCACTTGATCACGTATGGCCTGATAGTTCACCAAGGTTCCGTTTCTTATCAAATCCCATTTTTTGGTTTTCACGCCTTCATCATCATACCCTACGGCCCCCAGCGATCCAACTTGGGTTTTATCGGCTACAATATTTACAATGTCGCTGCCGTAGTTAAAGTTTTTGGATTCCCATTTGTCCATGGTTGCAAAACTGGTTCCGGCATAATTGGCTTCGTAACCTAATACTCGATCCAATTCCAATGGGTGCCCTACGGATTCATGAATCGTTAATCCAAGGTGGTTAGGTTCAAGAACCAAATCATATTTACCGGCTTCTACAGATTTTGCCGTTAGCTTTTGCTTGGCTTGTTTGGCGGCCATGGTAGCATCTTCCACTATATCATAACTTCTATTGTATAGTTTAATGCCCTCTGGACCTGAAAGCTTTTCGGATTCCAATCCATCCATATACTCATAGCCCATACCCATTGGAGCACTCAATGCCTGACGGGTTTTGAACTTTCCAGCGGCACGATCAATGGCCGTAACATTAAAGGTTGGCCAAATACGGTGAACATCCTGATCAATGTATGATCCATCGGTAGATGCAAAATACTTTTGCTCATTCACCATAAAAAGTGCGGAGTTCACAAAGTTGGCTCCGTTTTCCATGGCTGCCCCGTTTGCACTCAAAAGCAAATCAACTTTTTCCGAGATAGGTACTTCCTTGAAATCCTTTTTTATTGGAGTTTTCCAAGAAACTTCTCCGTAAGATTCAACAGGGGCCAAAACAACGGGCTCCTTTTGAATTTTGGAATTTGCTTTCGCAATGGCTACAGCGTGTTGTGTGGCCTTTTTAATACCATCTTCGGTTACATCGTTTGTGGAGGAAAAACCCCAAGTACCATTAGCAATCACTCGGATACCAATTCCGAAAGATTCGGTATTTACTACATTTTGGACCTTATCCTCTCGTGTGAATACATATTGGTTCAAATATCTTCCTATTCTGGCATCCGCATAGGTAGCACCCATAGACTTCGCCGTATTAAGGGCAACGTCGGCCATTTTCTTTTTAAGGACGGTATCCATACCCGGTTCGAGCAATGCTTCTGCAGGAATATCGTTCCCCAAAAGAAGCGAGGGCATCATCATTGCCCCTGCACCCATACCAGCGTACTGTACAAAATCTCTTCTTTTCATATGTTAGTTATTTGATTTACTTTGAGTTAATAAAAGGTAAGTATATTTCAAGAATATGTTTTTTGAATCCATGGGTCTTAAAATTAAGTAGTGCTCTTTTAGCTTTATGTTAATTTTAACCTAAAATACCAGAAGAAGGGTTCTATTTAACTACTCGCAAAAAAAAGGGGGTTGATTTTTTCTTTTTAAATCATCATTATTCAATAAAAACCAACTCCACATCTTTTTTGTACCACTTTTCTGTAAATTGTTACAATATCATTGATAATTTTTGAATAAAATGACAAAAAGCATGAATACTTTGGGAATGATTGGAGGTACTTCTTGGCACTCCACTATAGAATACTACAAACTCATCAATCAAATGGCCTCAAAAAAAATCGGTGATTGGGCAAACCCTCCCCTGATCATACATAGTATCAACATTGAATTGATGCGGGAACAGAACAAGGAGAAAATCAACGCGAAGTATTTGGACATTTCCTTGAAACTTCAAACAGCTGGTGCCAAAGCCATCGTAATTTGTGCCAATACTCCCCACATGGTGTATGATTTTGTCCAACCTAAAATTGATATTCCCATCCTGCACATTGCAGATGCCACAGGAAATGAAGCGCAAAAGCTAGGATTAAAAAAACTAGGCCTTTTAGGTAACAAGCCAACAATGACCGGAAGCTTTATTCCCAAAGTTTTAAAGAACAATTATAAAATCGAAACCATAATCCCCGAAGAAGAGTTTATTACCCAAGCGCATGAATATGTGTCCAAAGAACTTACACAGGGAACATTCTCTGATGCAGCCAAACATTTTTTTATACAACAAATTGAATTGCTTAGAGCAAGAGGTGCAGATGGAATAATTTTAGGTTGCACAGAATTACCTTTGTTGATACAACAAGAAGATGTTGACATTCCGACCTTGGCAACCACCAATTTACATGCGCAAATGGCGGTTGACTTTATCTTAAATAAATAGTAAATTGATTTAAAGTCAGGGGTGATCGTTAAACAAGCGTTAAACTTCCACTGTGTAACAATCGTTACTGCAAACACCTTTATTATAAGTTATTTTTATCACGAATTAAATATCAATAAATATATCTTATAATAATATGGAAAATTCTTATTCAGAAAACGAAAAAGTAAATCAAATGCCACGAATTGGAGATATGGCTCCAGATTTTGAGGCTGTAACCACTAAAGGAAAGATTAAGTTCTCGGAATTTGCGAAGGATAAATGGACCGTAATGTTCTCTCACCCTGCCGATTTCACTCCTGTATGTACAACGGAGATGAGCGGGTTCGCACAAAGAAAAGATGAATTTGATGCCTTAAATACCGAACTTCTAGGTTTAAGCATCGATAGTATCCATGCCCACTTGGGATGGGTTCAAAATGTGAGGGAGAATACCGGGGTATACTTCGATTTCCCAATTATTGCAGATTTGGACATGAAGGTATCCAAATTGTACGGAATGCTTCAACCCAACGAAAGCGAAACTGCAGCAGTACGCGCTGTTTTCTTTATCGATCCAGCTAAAAAAATCAGATTGATCATGTACTACCCTTTAAATGTTGGTAGAAACATGGATGAAATATTAAGAGCCTTGGAAGCGCTACAAACTTCGGATGAGTACAAAGTTGCCATGCCTTTGGATTGGAAAAAAGGGGACAAAGTAATCGTTTCCCCTCCAAAGACTCTAGATCAACTTAATGAAAGACTTGCAGACGATACATTGGAAAAAGTGGATTGGTACTTGGCCAAGAAAGAAATTTAAAACAATGTTGAATACAGGGCGCCTTATTACAAGGTGCCCTTTAAACCCTATTTTATGGAAATAAAGCAGTTTGAATATAAACCTTTAGCCCACTATTCCTATGCTATTGTGGACAATGGTGAAATGGCCGTTATAGATCCAGAAAGGAATCCTATGCAGTACTATGCTTTTGCACAAGAACATGAGGCAAAAATAATAGCGGTTATTGAAACCCATCCACATGCTGACTTTGTGAGTTCTCACTTGCAAATACATAAAGAAACAGGAGCACCTATTTATCACAGTAAAGATTTAGGTGCCGACTATGAGCATGAGCCTTTTGATGAAGGTCAAAGTATTATGGTTGGGGATATTAAGGTTTCTGCCTTAAATACGCCCGGACACTCTCCCGACAGCATTACCATTGTTGCCGAAAAAGATGGAAAGACTGCTCTTTTTACAGGCGACACCCTTTTTATTGGTGATGTTGGACGACCAGATTTACGTGAAAAAGCCGGTAATATGACCGCAAAGCGTCAAGAACTGGCCGAAATGATGTACCATAGCATCCAAAATAAATTCAAAGACCTACCCGATGGAGCTTTGGTATACCCTGCACATGGTGCCGGGTCCTTATGTGGAAAAAACCTTAGTTCTGACAACAGTAGTACATTGGGCAACGAAAGAATGGGTAACTGGGCCTTTAAAACACAATCAAAAGAAGAATTTGTAGATACCCTTTTGGACAGTCAACCTTTTATCCCATCCTATTTTGGGTTTGATGTTGATACCAATAGACAAGGTGCAGAAAACCTAAGAACATCCATAGCAAAAGTGCCCCTACAATTAAATACCAACATTAGTGGATTAATTGTGGATGTAAGGGATGAGATTGAATTTAAAAAAGGACACCTTCCGGGAAGCATCAATATTATGGCAGTTTCTGAAAACTCCAAATTTGAAACATGGCTTGGGGCGATTGTCAACCCCGAAGAACCTTTTAGCCTGGTCATTGATAAGCCTGAGGATATGGAAAACATATTGGAGCGGGTAGCCAAAATTGGATATGAGAAACAAGTAAAATTAGTATTGACGCTGGATGAAACCGGTCTTGTACCAAGTGATAAACTTGATTTGACCCATTTTAAAAACAACCCAGATGCGTATACTATTTTGGATATCCGTAACCAAAGTGAAATCGAGGAAGGTAAATTTTTTGAAAACGCCTTGACAATACCCCTGAATGACCTAAGGGCATCTTCAGCAAAAATACCTAAGGACAAACCCATAATTGTTCACTGCGCGGGCGGTTATCGCAGCTCGGCAGGTAGCAGTATTGTTGAAAGTGTCAGTGAAAATGTTCAGGTTTACGACCTCGGTGAAAACATCAAAGACTTTATTTAAAAACACGCCCTTCTATAAAAGAAGGGCTTTTTCTTTATACTAAATTTTCTACCTGTCTTGCCTTAAAATGCATTTATGACCAAGACTCCTTTGTTTTCGAACTGGTTCATTCTGGGCAGGGCCATGGTAGCTTCTTCCAAGGATATGGTCCGTTCCACCAATCTCTCTGGTTTTAATCTTCCCTCCTTGATCATCTCCAGCATGGCCGGGTACTTATAAGCTTGCATCCCATGACTTCCAAAAACCTCCAATTCGTTGGCCAAAACTTGATCCATTGGAATTATTGGGTGTTTATGGTCACCCGTCATTAAACCTACTTGAATATGCTTTCCCCGTTTTCTGAGATTGGCTATTGAATTGAAACAGGTAGTCTGACTGCCCAAACCGTCTATGGAAACATGCACTCCCCCATGGGTTATAGCTTTGATCTCATCTACCACGTTTTTATGGTTTAATCCATTTATTGTAACAGCTGCTCCAAGGGACTTGGCCAAACTTAGGGTTTCATTATCAATATCCACAGCAATTACGGTTGCACCCAAAGCATCGGCAATCATAATGGCAGATAGGCCTACACCACCGCAACCATGAACCGCAACAAACTGTCCACCCTGAACCTTTCCTTGATCCACAACCGCCCTAAACGATGTAATAAACCTACATCCTAAAATTGCTGCCGTAACATCACTGATCTCTTCAGGAATCTTCACCAAATTGATGTCAGCATGGTCCAGGGCAACATACTCCGCAAATGAGCCCCAATGTGTAAAACCCGGCTGGGTCTGGTTGTCACACACCTGATGGTTTCCAGAATGACATTCCGGGCAAGTCCCACATCCGCATACAAAAGGAACCGTAACCCTATCCCCCACCTTAAAATTCTTCACATCTTTGCCCACTTCCATTACAATGCCAGCCAGCTCATGACCAGGCACATGGGGAAGTTCAATATCGGGGTCGTGTCCCATCCAACCGTGCCAATCGCTCCGACAAAGTCCAGTAGCCGATACCTTTACCACAACACCATGACTTTTGGGAGCAGGATCTTCAATATTTTGTACTGAAATCGGTCCCTGGAATTTTTCATAAACAATAGCTCGCATCTGCTGTGAATTTGTTTTCGGTAGTTAAAGCCTGTAAACTTAAGTGAAAATCATAACTTTTAATCGAAAAGGGCTTTGATTCCGATAGTGATATGCCTCATTCCCAACGTACCATAAGTAGTTTATATTTGTAAACCTAGCTAGTTAATTACAATGCTTATATCCATTCTTATCGCCCTCTATATTCTTATTGCCCTGATTATGGTGATAAGCTTGTTGTTGAATGGGGTTAGACCTAGCAAAACCTTGGCATGGCTGTTGGCCATTTTCACCATACCCGTGGGTGGTTTTCTTCTGTATATTTTATTTGGACGAAACAGAAGAAAAAGCAAGATGTTCTCCTTAAAAAATCAGTTTGGTCCAATAAACAAGCTCGAGCATGTAACTTGCCAGCCAGAAATTTCTGGGAACAAACAAAAAATAACATCTCTGATCAACAAGACTTCAAGGTGTCCTGTTACTTGCCATAATGATCTTGATTTATTAAAAGATGGAAAAAACACTTTTGAAAGCATCTTTTCAGCCCTAGAGGAAGCCAAAGAGCATATCCACCTACAATACTACATTTTTGAGGATGGACTTTTGGCAGATAAACTTTTAGAAGTTTTTGAGCGCAAAATAGCCGAGAATGTCACCATCCGACTTCTATACGATGGAATTGGCAGTTATTCCCTAAGTAAAAAATATCTGAAAAAACTGAAAAGCATTGGGGTGGAAACAGCCCAATTCCTACCCTTTAAGTTTGGTAGGTTCCTTTCTGCATTAAACTACAGGAACCATCGAAAGATTATTGTAATCGACAATAAAATTGGATTTACGGGAGGTATAAATATTTCTGATAAATACTTGAAAGGTGACCCAGCGCTGGGCAAATGGCACGATACCCATTTAAAAATCGAAGGCGAAGCAGTTGATTTTTTAAATAGGGTTTTTGTTACCGATTGGTTTCTTGCCAGTGGTAATAAAGTGGATTTCTCCTCATTCAAGGTTTACCGATCTCCCAAAATAGGAACCTCGCTCCAAATTGTTCCCAGTGGACCAGATGACGATTTTGATGTAATGGAGCAGGTTTATTTTTCAATCATCAACAGTGCAGAAAAATACCTCTATATCGTTAACCCATACATTATTCCCAACCACGCCATATTACAAGCCCTTATGACGGCTGCATTGAGCGGTGTTGATGTTAGGATTTTAATGTCTTCAACTACAGATATTAAACTTGTGGACTGGTGTGTGCGGGCCTATTTTGAGTCCTACCTAAAGGCCGACATTAAAATATACCTATACGCCGAGGGCTTTCTGCACAGTAAAGTAATGCTTTGTGATGATGAAATTGCAAGCATTGGCACAGCAAATCTAGATAACAGAAGTCTACAACAAAATTACGAAGCCCAAGTTTTTGTTTATGATGCAGCCCTTTGCAAACGCATGAAATCCGATTTCTTGAAAGATTGTGAAAAATCTACCCTCCTCAGTGATTATGCGAAATATAAGGAAAGGCCTTGGGGTGAAAAGCTAATTGAAGGCTTCGCGAAATTGTTGAGTCCCCTCTTATAACATAATGGACTCGAAACCCAGTTCGTTTTTACATGTTTTGCCCGCTTCCCAACAATCAAGATTATAAATGGTGGTCTCCGCAATCCTTTTAAGTGCTTCTTTTGTTGCAAAAGCTTGGTGCGGCGTCAAGAGAACATTGGGCATTGAAATCAATTCTTTGAGTTGTTCGTCTTGGATTCCTTTCTTGCTGTTGTCCATAAAGAAAACACCTCTTTCGTGCTCATAAACATCGGTGGCATACCCTCCAATATCTCCCTGTTTTAGCGCTTGAATGATATCATCGGTTTTAACGATGCCACCTCTTGCCGTATTGATCAAAATAACATCCTTCTTCATTGCTTTGAACAGTGGTTCTTGAAAGATATGGTGGGTTTCGTAATTAAGGGGTGTGTTTATACTGATGACATCCGATGTTCTACAAAGTTCTTCCAAAGGAAGGTATTCCAAATCGTAATGGTTTTCCAAATATTGGTTCCGCCTCACGTCATTGGCAACTACCTTGCATCCAAAAGCATGAAATATCTTAACCAGAATGGAACCGATCCTACCGGTTCCGAATATCCCAACGGTCTTGCCGTTTAGATCAAAGCCTACCAAATCGTTCAACAAAAAGTTGTACCGGTGGACTTGTTCATTGGATTGAATCAACTTCCGGTTAAGGGCCAACAAAAGTCCAACAGCATGCTCCGCAATGGCGTGCGGAGAATATTCAGGAGCATGGGCCACTTTCAACCCTATTCGTTTGGCAGATTTAACACTTACATTGTTATATCCGGTTGAACGAAGGGTAATATACTTTACACCCATCTCCTGAAGAATCTCCAATACAACCAAGGATGCATCATCATTAGAAAAAATGGAAATGGCATCGTACCCTGCCGCCATAACCGCCGTAGTGGGGCTTAAGGCGTCAGGCACAAATTTAATTTTGTGTTTGTCGCTGTTTGATTTTTCCAAGTTTTTTATCTCAAAATCCTTGGCGCTATACACCAGTACTTTCATGTTTGTTGCTTCTAGTAAAGTTTAATTAAGTAATCTTTTTTGTTTTTTGCGCTTGATCACGTTGGATACAATGTCGAATATTTTGGTTTTGGAATCTCTATATGTTTCAAAGTAATCCTGCACCTCCATAGCAAGGTCGTTATGGGTATCCAAATATGCTTCCTCCATTTTTTCTTGATTGACATCATCAACCATGATCTGAAGTTGGTTTTCGTGCAATTGCACTTTTTTAAATAGATCTACCAAATCCTTTTCGGATTTGTTCAAGGACTCCACGACAGGTTGAATGGTCTTGAACATATCTGAATCAATAATGTCCAAAGTATAGTCCTTTACCATATTGTTGAGGAATTTTTGTTCGTCTTTGGCGAATTTTAATTCGGAGAACCATTTTTTGGATTCTTCGTGCAGCTCATCTGCACTGAACCATTCTCTAAATTTTCTTTTGTTTGATTTTGTTTCCATCACTGTAATATATTAAGCGGCAGATGGCATACATCTGCCGCAAATTTTAATTATACTACCTCGATAACTTTTTTGTGCTCTTCCTTAGCTTCTTCCAATTTTAGGACTTTTAGCTTAAGAATACCATTTTCGTAAACTGCCTTAACATCTTTTGAATAATCAACAGAAGTGGGCAATTGCAAGGTTCGTGTAAATGCATTGTAATTGAATTCCCTTCGTGTGAAGTTTTCATCCTCTTCGGTCTCTTCTTTACTTTTTTGGGCAGAAACCTCCAATACATCATCTTTCATAGTGATCTCGAAATCTTTTTTTTCAAATCCAGGTGCGGCTAACTCAATTTCAAAATCATCTTTATGCTCTTTAACATTCATTGATGGATGGGTTTTTTCCAAATTGAAAAAGTCATCATCGATAAATGCATCCCGATTGAAGAAATCAATCAGACTCTCGTTCCATGGAAATCGTTTTCCATCTAATTTTACAAGTGACATAACTATATAATTTACTGATTAATGAATATGTAACAATCCGACAAAGACCATGTTTTACGCTGCAAAGCACAGCCTAGTCAGTACAACGGCTTCTTCTTTTTAAGCACGGAACCTGCATAATTGTAAACCTCTTTTTTCAGGTTTATGTAGTTCTTGATGTAATCCGTTATTTGCTCCTTTAGGTTATGGTGCTTTTCGTAATAATGGTTATCGCATTCATGTTGGGCGCATTCAAAAATGCCCCCTAGTCCATTCTCATGTTTTTTTATGGATTCCGCTAAGGATTTTCTATTTTTTCTAGAAGTATCGAAGTGCTGTTTGAACGTGTCCAACCGTTCGAACAAGTTCGGTGTTCTTGGCTCAAAAACATAGGAGTCCAATAACCTCTGTATAAAGACCATTTCATCCTCAATGAACCGCAAATAGGATTTCCAGTTTTGCAGTTCATCGTGCATTACCTCTATTTTCCTCTCCCTTACCATCATCACGGTAGTTTTTTAAATTGCTTATGAATGTATGGTTTGGTCGGTTATTATGAAATGATCTAAATCATTTTGATGATTTAAATTAGGTGGCCTCCGGATACCGATCATCCATTCCAAAAGATTGTTTTACCAATGCCTTGAACTGGTTTTTGGTCATACTATCGGCTGTTTTGGTTGCTTTTACCTTGGCCGCCAATCCTGGGTACCTTTCGTTAAGCGCATCGACAAATTTTTCCGGAGCTTCAGCTGGTCCAAAAATGGCAATTTCGTCCGCATCGGAAATCTGTCCGGCAATCTTGTCAAAATAATCCTTCAATTGGTGTTTTTCCCGTTCCAGATACTTGCTGTCCTGCACCACATCTTGCGGTCCCCACTTGGTTTTAGATCGCGCCCCGCCCTTGGGGTTGAAAAAATCCAGCTCCGAAGGAATGTTAAAAAGACTTTCCTTGCCGTTATTCAATACTACGCCATTGGCTTCTTGTTTATCCAGCCATATTCCTACTTGCTTCATTGTTCCATTTTTTTAGTTATCGTTCAGTTCTAAAATGGGCACTTTCGGTTCGTACCCGATTTTCTTCACTAAAGGGTTTGATAGTATACTTCCAAAAAACAAATGCTTTTTGTTCAAGAAAGCTACCATATCGCATCCATGATCTTCAATGAATTTATTGATTCCCCTGCTAATATTGTCCGCGGGCAAAAAATGCATTTGGTAGTCCGTACCCTGCAAAATTTCTTGTAACAACTCTTTGTTGGCGTTTTCTTTTCTGCTGAGCTTTCCATCCTTGTCCTTGTCAATGTGAACTACATTGATTCTTGCATCGTACAATTTTGATATTTCTATCAAATCCCCTATTTCCTTTTTCTTAAAAGGAGCTTTATAATCTGTTGGAAAAACAATCTCCCTTGGTGTTTCGAACATATAATTGTTGGGAACGGCAATAACAGGACATTCTTTTATTTGCTCCATTACGTTGACGGTATTGGTACCGAATATCCGTGCTTTGGATTCGGTGATTCCCTTAGTTCCCATAACAATGATGTCGATATCCTTTTTATCGATTACATTTCTTATGGCCTCGGTCAAGCTATTGAAGGTTGTTATGGTATGAAATTCGTGTTTATCGTTTTGGGGATGCAGTTTTACCATTTGCATCAATTTCTCCATGCCTTCTTCCGACTCCTGTTTTGCAGCTTCATAATAGGGTTCACCCGATTCGGGCACCCGCATGCTGTCCAAAGTATACCCTGAAATGTGAAAGACGTTAAGAATATAAAAATCGCATCGCACATTTTTGTATAGCTCCAACGCATATCTAATGGCGTTCAATGCATTTTTTGAATAATCCGTGGGTAACAAAACTCTCTTGTCCATGACGATTTTGGTTTTTATGAAAGTTATATTTCCTCTAAATGATATACTATGATTTTGGTCAATTTGGGGTATTGGGCAAAATCAAAAAGGGTACGTTCAATTTAGTATTGAGCTCTTTGATAATTCCCTTACCAATAAACTCCAAGAAAAAATGATGTGGATAATAAACCATACAAAGCATATCAATACTCCAGAGGTCTACAAATTCCAAAATGGTGTTTACCTTACCATCAAAAACAGGGAGCTCAACCTCTTTAGAGCTGTTTTCAGCAATTGCCTTAAGAAATGTGGCTTTGTTTTTTTCTGCAAGGGCATCATCTATGTTTTCCTCTATGCTCATAGGCACAATAACACTATCTGATACCTCACTGAAAAACTGCAACGTTTTAATATTTTCATGTGCTATCGGATTTGCATAATTGGACGTAAATGCAATTTTGTCCACTTTCTTAAAATCGATTTCCAAGGGAACTATAAGCACGGGGCAACTGATTATCTCCCGAACTAATTGCATAGCATTATTACCAAACAGTATGTGCTTTATCTCTTCCTTACCCTTATTTCCAATTACCGTTAGGTCCACATGGTGCTTTTCTGCATATTTGGCGACCCCTTCTGTCATCTCCGAGCACAAAGGAACTTTTTTAAAGGCATGCTTTTTATTATCTCCAACATCCCTTACCAATCGGTGCACCAAGGCATCCATTTCTTGCATAGACTCCATTTTAGCCTTTTCCCTATAGGGATTATTCTCACCTGTGCATACATTGACAATATGGAATGTGCATTCCTTGTTTTGGAACAATCGTGCTGCATAGTACAACGCGTTGTATGAATTGTTTGAAAAATCGGTGGGCACTAAAATCTTTGACATGGCTTTTGCTTATTGTTGATATGGAAGTACTAAAAAAGGAACTTTGGTATGGAGACCTATATTTTTGATTGTAGGTTCCACAAAAAGGCGCTCTAAAAAAGTATGTTTGTTTTTGACCATGGCCAACATCTCTACAGGGGTTTCCTTTTGAAATCCATTAATGGCCTCTATCAACTCTTGATCCGGTAAATCGTAAAATTCATGGTTTTGTTCCAACAGCTTACCCTCCAAAAAGGCTTTGTGATTGCCCTGATCTAAATCAAGTCCATCTGGTGTGGTCACGTGCATAATATGTAATTTGGAATGCCACAATTTGGAAAACTTAAGTAAAAAATCAAGATTGGCTTTTTTGTAATCCACCTCATAATCGGTTGGGAACAAAATATTGCTAGGTGCCTTGTATTCAAAATCCGATGGGACAGCCAGAACTGGAATCCCTGCTTTTTGAATAACATGTACTGTGTTAGAGCCAAAAAGTATTTCCCTGGCACCCGTTGCTCCTTGTGTTCCCATTACAATAAAGTCTATGTTTTCTTTTTGGGAAATGGACTCGATTTCATCTCCCAAAGCATTAAAGGCCGCATGTGTAACATAGGTGTGCTTTGACACATTGAACAGAGTCTTTATTCTTTTTCTTGTTTTTTCAAGAGCTTCTTCCGCCTTATATCTTTCATCATCTGGCAATCCCAATTGTCCGGGGCTTCCAAGGGTATAATCTACCCGATAAATAGCTGGAGTATATGCATGCACCAGATAAAATATACAGGTGGAATTCTCCAATAATTTAACTGCATAGGAAATGGCATGAAACGCATTTTCGGAAAAATCGGTGGGCAATACTACTTTGAACATAGCTTAATTATTTAAAAAACCTACTAATAACAAAGCTATTCACAGTACATGTTTTATACTATGATTTACATCACAAATCGAATAAATTTCAGAGTGATAAAAATCGATTCTAAAGTGTAACTACAAATTAAAAACTATGGAAAAACCAAACTTATTCGTGAATTACGTAGAATGGTATTTTTGTATGAAAACTTATTTGTTCCACTATAGAATCAAATAGTATTTGCTGAATAAAGTTTAGGTTTTTTGCCACCATAACAATCATATCGACATCTCTGCTTTCCACAAAACATTGTATGGCAGACTTTACTTTTTTATTTGTAATGGTATGAAAACTGTACGTCTCAGGAAATGTATCCTCCATAAAGTCCAAAAGGTGTTCCCTGTTCTTTTCTTGTTCTTCATTAAGATGATCTCCCTCTTTCAGGGAATTCATAACCCTAAAATTCGCTTTACCCAAAGTCACCATTTCTTCCATTGGGCGTAAAATCCGCAGGGAATAGAAAATATTGAAATCTGTAGGAAAGGCTATTTCCTTTGGCCTTAAAAGATCAACATTAACAGGGACAACAAGGGTATTGCACTGCACTTTGGTAATAACATCCCCGGCATTGCTCCCCAGTACTTTTTCCTTGACACCTGAAGCACCCTTGGTTCCCATAACAATTAGGTCGATGTTTTGCTCCTCTACATGCTTTTTTATGGTAGGGATAAAAAAACCATACTCGTGCAAAGCAAAGAAAAAGTGATTCGCTTCCGTGCTATGCTTCCGGGTTTCCTTAACCAAATCTGTAAGCTTCTTTTTTGTATTTTCACTGGATTCATTTTCTGTTTCCTGAAAAGTTTCAGCATCATTTTTCGTATCTAACAATGTCCCCACATACAGCAAATAAAAATTACATTCCATAGCACTGAACAGTACCTGGGCATATTTCAACGCCTGAATGGAATTTTCGGAAAAATCTGTTGGGACCAGAATATTCTTCATTTGTCATAAATTGATAGTACAAGGTTATCATTCATGAAAAAAAAAGGAATGATAAATATCACTTGCCCTATTTATGACCCATATTTTTAGTGAATTTGTTGTAATGCTTCTTTGTCCAGTACCAAAATGTTTCTGTTTTCTATGGCAATGAGTCCTTCATGCTTAAAATCAGAAAGCGTTCTGATCAGGCTTTCCGTTGCAATGCCTGCCACTCCTGCCAGATCGCTCCGTGCTATTTTTAAAGGCCTCTGTTTGTCCTTGTTAATAGCGGTGCAATACATTAAAAGGGTTTGGGCGGTTTTTTTCCTGACCGAACTGTACGCCATTTGGAGCAATTGCTTTTTAATATTTTCCAAATCTCCTGTTATGACATCCATCAGTTCCAAAGAAACACTTTTATTGTCCTCTAAAATCCCTTTTACCTTTTCTTTGGATATTCCGGCCAACTCCACATCTTCCATGGCGACCGCATATTCTTGGTATGGTAGATGGTCCGTCAATGAAGTAAAGCCCAAAAAATCATCTTCAGCATAAACCGATGTAATCAACTCTTTACCCTCTTCATCCAATCCACAACTTTTTACCACACCTTTTAAAATAAGGTACACCATATTGGAATGATCTCCCTTAAAATAAATGGTCTCATCCTTTTTGTAGGAAAACAACTGTCCATGATCATCAAAAAAGTTTTTTAGCTCATTCAAATTCCTTATTTCGTGCTCCTGATGTACTTTTTTGGGATGTTCCGCCAGCATAGCTTCCATTTGTTCCGCCTTTTTCAAACGACATTGGATGGCTGACAAAAGTTCTTCCTCTTCAAATGGCTTTGTCAAATAATCGTCTGCTCCAAGGTTCATTCCCTTTCGAACATCTTGTTTTTCTGTTTTGGCAGAAACAAAAATAAAAGGGATATGACGAGTAGATTCGAATGTTGAGAGTTCTTCCAATACTTCATAACCATCCATTTCCGGCATCATAATATCGCAAAGCACCAAATCTGGATGTTCTTTTTTGGCCATTTCTACAGCCATTTTTCCATTAGATGCCGAACATACCTTAAAACTGGACAATTCCAACAGTTCGGCTACATTCTCCCGCAGGGAGGTGTCATCCTCCACCAGTAAAATTTTCTTCATTTTTTTCCTTGTTATTTATAGGTATGTACAGTGTGAATGTGGAACCCTTCCCCAATTCACTTTTAAAAGTTACATTGGCGTTGAGGTTGTGCATGTGTTGCCTAACAATGTTTAATCCAATACCAGTTCCTTGAAAGGTAAGTACATTGGATGCCCTAAAATATCTATCAAAAACAAAGGGCTGATCCTCGGGTGGTATTCCAAACCCTTGATCGATAATATCAATTCTAAGTTGGTCTTTTTCAGGAGATACGTTTAATTCTATATCGGTATCTTCCGGGGAATATTTTATGGCATTGTGCATAAGGTTGGAAAGTGCCAATCCCATTATTTTTTCATCAAATTCAACCATTATCCCATCAATGTTCTCGGGGTACCGTATGCGCTGTCCTTCTTTAAGTAAGGTGTTGGAATCGTAGACCACCTCGTTGATTAATTTGCTCAACGGAAAGGAAGACATGGTATAGTTTACCTTCCCTAGCTCTAGGCGCTCTATGGATAGAAAATCAGTAAGAATGTTATCCAAATACCTTACTTTGGACTTGATAGTTGAAATATGCTTGTCCCTTTTATCTTGCTGATCGGTTTCCGTATATTTTGTTAGTAGCGAAGTAGAGGTCAAGATACTGGTCAGAGGTGTTTTAAACTCATGGGACACTAATGACAGAAATTTGGTTTTTAATTCATTGAGCTTTTTTTCCGCTTTAAGTGCCTGTTGCAATTGTTTGGTGCGCTCTTCTACGGTATTCTCCAATTGTTGGGTGTAGTTTTTACGCTCTGTAATATCCAAAACTATGGCAACGCATACTTTTCGTTTTCCTATAAACGATAATTGCAGGTGAACCTCAACGGGGTATCTAGTTCCATTTTTTCGTTCATGTACCGTTTCAAAAATTACCTTTTCCTTTCTTGCCGACAGTAATGGAGAGATTAATCGCTTCATTATTTCTGTGGTCACCTCTGGTTTTATGTTGATAACCGACATTTGGCTCAACTCTTGCATGTTATAACCCAAATTAAGTTGAGCGCCATGGTTCACATTGATAAAGATAAACGATTCCGCATCGAACACATAAATCTCGTTGAGTGATTCATCAAAAATCTGAAACCAGTAATCTATGGTCTGTTCGGCTTTCTTTCTCTCGGTAATATCCTTTATTAAGGCAAGCACATATTTTTTTCGAAGCAGTTTAAATGGGTTGAGACTTATTTCCAAAGGAAACTCTTCACCGCCTTTTCGTATTCCCACTAAATCCACTTCTGGTCCCATCTGCCTCGCTTTGCCGTGGCTCATAAAGGTTGAAAACAGATTATCATGCTTATTCCTGAAGCGCTCCGGGAGCAAAATCTCCAATGGTTCACCGTTAAGTTCACCATCGGCATAATCAAACATTTTATTGGCGGCACTATTACTGGCGGTAATTTTCTGCTGCTCATTGACAATAAGAATACCTTCGGAGATTGCCTCCGATAAAATGCCCAGTACGTTGCTTTTTTCGAATCGTTCCAAAATGGTAAATAAATTTACTGATTTAGATCATGGGGGGAAATTATTTACATGAGTATATTTATTCTTTGAGTATTAAAATTTAAGAAAATGTTGGAATCCAAAAAAAACCTTGGTAAGAAATTTTATCAAAATTTAGGTAAACTATTCTACGCTATAGCGATGGCGGACCACAGTGTCCATATGAAAGAGATGGAAAAACTCAATGAAGTGGTACGGGATTATTGGTTGGAAGTGGATGATATTGAGGATGAATACGGTACCGATGCCGCTTTCCAAATAATTTCTGTTTTTGACTGGCTATTGGAGTATGAAAAAGACAACGAAGAGATTTATGAGGAATTTGAAGCCTTTTATATGGACCATAAAATATTGTTCACTCCTGAAATCAAAAATTTGACCATGTCTACATCCAGAGCGATTGCATCTTCATTTTCTGGCAGCAATAAATCGGAGTTGATTTTATTGGGGCGCTTACAGTTACTTTTCGAAAAATGATCACAACTTAATGGTCATTACCGGTATTTTAGCGTGGTTGGATACATTTTCGGCCAAACTTCCCACAACAAAGTGCGCCAACCCTTTTCTGCCATGGGTTGGAATCACCAATAAATCGGCATCGTTCTCAAAACAATAGCTCAGGATTCCACGTTCTACACTGTGGTGGTTATAAAAGGTTACATTGATTTCCTTACCCAATTCATTTTTAAAGGATTCGATTCTTTTTTCAATATCGTCGTACCCCATAAAATTTGCACCGGCCGTGTTTACATAAACAACGTCCAAAGTTGCTGAAAATAGTTCTGCAAATGCCTCTGCTTTGGCATAAACCGGAATACTTTCTTTTCTAAGGTCACTGGCCAATACTATTTTTTTAATAGTAAAGTCAACATGCGATTTTTTGATTACTATTACGGGCAGGTCTGAAGTACGCACCACCTTTTCGGTATTGGAACCCACAAACAGCTCGCTTAACCCACTGGTTCCATGGGATCCCATTACCACCAAATCGCAGTTTTGTTCTTGGGCCACATTATTTACTTCGGCAAAATCCTTATAATTTTGAATAATAGCCTCTACAGAAATGTCTTTGAGGTATTCCTTTTCCGTAAATTCCTTGATTTTTTCTTTCGCCAGCTTCAGAAAGTATTTAGCTTCTGCTTCTTCGGCGATTTCAGAATTGGCCAAAACGGAATCGGATAATCCGATCATGTGCAACAGAACAATACCAACCTCATGCTCCTTCGCTATTTTTGAAGCAACTTCCAGGGCGTACTCAGAATGTTTCGAAAAATCGACAGGTACCAATATTTTTTTCATGACATCCAATGTTAAAACAAAATGGCTTTCCTTCTGAAATAGAAAGGAAGTTCCCAAAACTCCTATTCCTTGAGCCATTCCCATTTGTTACGTTTTCCTTAAAAGTAACGTCTGGGTGTTTTTATTCCTATGACCTTGGTCATATCCGGAGGTTGGTAATGAGGTTTAAAAACTGAATTTGTTTACTTCAATGTGTCCAATTTCTTTTTTAGGGAAGCCACTTCTTGTTGTAAACTTTCCACCTGACCTAAAAGATGATATATGGCCTGTAATCCTTCAGGATTAATATCCAACTCATTATGTAAACGCACCATTTTTTCCAAAATGGGCAGATCTTCAACATGAAGCATCCCATCATCTTCTTCGTGCTCTACCTGCAAAATCTCGTACTCGTACATGGAGTAAACAAAAGATTCACCAACCCCATGTCGTTCACAAAACGTTTTTATGGATATGTAGTTTTCTTTTTTCATGTCTTTTTATTCTAGGTTGGTCTTTTCCAAAGATTCAAAAAGTGATTTTTGTTCTTGCGTCAAATTCTTGGGTATTTTTACCGTATATGTCAGGTAAAGATCTCCAAACTGGCCCTCTTTCTTGTATTTTGGAAACCCTTTCCCTTTTAACTTCACCTTGGTTCCATTATCGGTTCCGGGTGCCACTTTCAATTTAACTTTCCCAGTTAAGGTCTCTACCTGTATCTCTCCCCCAAGCACTGCTTTTACCAAAGGAACCTGAACCGTTTTATAAAGATTTGCACCATCGCGTTTAAAGGCAGTATTGTTCACAATGGAAAAAGTAATATACAAATCGCCGGCAGGGCCGCCTTCAATTCCCGGCCCACCGTGTCCTTTTATCTTTATCGTCTGTCCATCCTCGATACCGGCTGGAATGGTCAATCTTATATTCTTACCATTAACCGTTAGGGTCTGTTTTTGGGTGGTGTATACATCCATTAAGGACAATTGAAGCTGGGCATTATAATCCTGTCCCCTAAAACGAACCTGCTGACCACGTGAACTAAATCCGGATGCACCCCCGAACATGGACTCAAAAAAATCGGAAAAATCCTGAGCAGAACTTCCGGAGCGGCTATAAGTGTAACCAGAACGGTCACCTTGTCTACCTTGTTGCGCCCTTGAACGTTTGGCCTTCTCAAACTCTTCGGCATGCTGCCAATCTTTTCCGTATTCGTCGTACTTTTTTCTTTTCTCGGGGTCCGAGAGTACCTCATTGGCCTCGTTTGCGCGTTTAAAGTTTTTTTCGGCCTCCTTGTCATTGGGGTTCAGGTCGGGGTGATATTTCCTGGCAAGCTTGCGATAAGCCTTTTTGATTTGATCAACAGAAGCTTTTTTATCTACGCCCAATACTTTGTAATAATCAATAAAATCCATAGGTCGATACAGAAATCTGAATTTATAAAACCTTATATCATTCGAATTGCAATAGGGTGAATGATTCTCTCAAATTTCGATAAAAAACTTCCTTTTTTCCAATGATCTTTATCAGTGTCCGGTTCAACTATTCTTATGAAGGTCTTTCATTTTTATATGTTACCAACAACATTTACCTTTAAGAAGAATCAATTCATAACAACATGATCATCCATCAGTTTGACCAGACCAACTCCGTGCTGAATACTTTTATTTCGGAAATTAGAGATGTGGAAATACAAAAGGACGCTATGCGTTTTCGACGTAATATTGAACGCATAGGTGAGGTACTTGCCTACGAATTGAGTAAATCGCTTGATTATAAGGAAACCGAAGTCAAGACACCATTTGGAACCAAAAAATCCTTTTTGTCTTCGGATAATTTGGTGCTCTGTTCTGTACTTAGGGCAGGACTACCACTTCATCATGGTATTTTAAGCTATTTTGATAGAGCTGAAAATGCATTTATTTCCGCATACCGACACCACCCTAACAATGATGATGCTTTCGAAGTAATCGTGAAATATTTTGCGGCCCCATCCCTCGATGATAAAATATTGGTTTTAACGGATCCCATGTTGGCCACAGGAAAAACACTCGAAAATGTGTTTGATGCACTCAAAAGCCATGGAACACCAAAACGAATCCACATTATATCCGTAATCGGTTCTAAGTCTGGGGTAGCCAAGGTTGAAAAAGTATTTCCCAAGGATACACATCTCTGGATTGCTGCCGTTGACGAGCATCATACCAGTAAAGGCTATATAATTCCTGGACTGGGTGATGCAGGAGACTTAAGTTATGGAGTTAAATTATAATGCCCGGTTCCTACAGTAAAATCTCAACAACTTCGTGCATCATGGGAATGTGACAATGCCATCCGAGTTGTTCTTGAATTTTATCTTTATAAATTTCCATGGCATCTTTCTCTCCGTGAACCAAAAACACTTTTTCGGGAATGTTTTTGATAGCTCCCATCCATGTCAACAGTTCATCTTGGTCTGCATGGGCCGATAAACTCTCCAAATGATTCACTTTTGCCTTGATAGGCACATATTTTCCATAAATCTTTAGCTCAGTAGCTCCTTCGAGCAGCTTTCTACCGCGGGTTTCCTCTGCTTGGAACCCTACAATCAAAATCGATGTGGTCTCCATATCTCCCAATTGTTTAATATAGGTAAGCACACGTCCACCTGTAACCATACCACTTCCCGCAATCACAATTTTAGGCCTTGGATCATCAATGGTTTCCCAAGTTTCGGCATAAGAACTCACCAAAGTAATGTGGTTGCACATGTTATGGTACTCTTCAATAGTTAGCTTGTGCCAATTTGGAAAATTTTTAAAAACTTCCAATACATTATTTCCCATGGGACTATCCACAAAAATGGGGATGTTGGGAATCCGATTTTTCTTGTAGAGCTTCCATAGTTGGTACATTAGGGATTGCAAGCGTTCCACAGCAAAGGAAGGAATGATCAAAGTGCCTTTCTTGTAAAGGGTTTCTTTTATCAGATTCGTTAAAATCTGCCCTACATCCTCATCTGGATGTTGCCTGTCTCCATAAGTACTTTCCACAAATAAGTAATCGGCCCACTCAGGTTGCTTAGGAGGGTCGAGCAATTCATCTACCTGTCGGCCAACATCGCCAGAAAAAACCAACCGTTTGCCAAATAAATCAATCTCAATATAAGTTGAACCGATAATATGGCCATTGTAAAGAAAAGTAGCATCACAATGATCAGCTAGTGAAATTT
>NHBR02000089.1 GCA_002167435.2 Allomuricauda sp. TMED12 | reverse complement strand
GTGCCAAAAGGCGGCATTGAGACCGCGATCCACGCGCTCGAGTTCTTCGCTGCAGCGCGCTGGTCAGATACGACGCGAGCGCCCGTCGCCTTGCCACTGATTGGCGAGGCCGCGGCTGAGCGCTACGCCATTCCCTGAAATCGACTTAAGAGCGATGAGCACCAGCGTTATCGATGTAGCACTGATCGGTGTTGGGCCAATGGCGGCCAAACATGCCGCAGCAATTGCATCAACTCCCAGTATTCGCCTCGTCTCATGCGCGTCGCGCGATATGGGACGTGCCGAGGCCTTTGCAAGTCAACACGAAGTTGCTCGACCACGCTTGATCGAGGAAGTATTGGAGGCGCCGCAAGCCGATGCGCTTTGGATCGTGGCGCCTGCAACTGCAATGGCTGACGCAGCAACGCACTTCAGCTCGTGTGAGCTACCAATGTTTTTGGAGAAGCCGGTCGGTCTTTGTCCCGAAGAGGTAGCGCATACGGCGTCGCTAGTCAGCGTACCGCACATGATTGGTCTTAACCGTCGCTATTACGAAATTTTGCAGCGCGCGCGCGCGATCATTGCCGACGCTGGAGGATTGCGTGCTATCGAGGTGCACTTGCCGGAACGCCCGGCAAATCTTCCCTCCAAAACGGTCTCGCGCCTGCGCGACCAGTGGGCATTTGCAAACTCCATTCATATGACCGACTTGTTTCGGTTTTTCGCCGGTGAGCCGGAGGTGGTCCATAGCGAGTTTACCAATCCGTCCAGCGTGGAACGCGGATGTGCCGCCAGCCTACGCTTCGCCAACGGCGCAATTGGAGTGTTCCACAGTCACTGGTACGCGCCGGGTGGTTGGCGCCTGGCGCTATATGCAGAAAATCTCAGTCTGGTTTTCCAGCCGATCGAACAAGGTATCATTGCTCGTTACAATCAACAGCCAGAGCCGTTGTTGCCAACCGGTAGAGATTTAGTTCTGAAGCCGGGCTTGGCTGGACAGGCTGCGGCCTTCCGAGACCTTGTGCGTGATGGCAACAAAGATGAGCACGCCGTTGATCTAAGGGACTACTGCAAGTCAGTCTCATTGACGCAAGCCCTCACTGAGCCGGCCACCTCCTCCCATTCGAAACTCTGTCGGAATAGGAGCGCATAGCATGCGCGATTCCTGGCTTATCCGAGCTCGACGTGCGGCCTGTGAGCGACTGCTTCCATTCGCATTAAGACTGGGCAGTCCCACCTTGGCCGCGATGGTTGCCTCAGGCATGCTTCGTCGCAAAGGTACGGGAAAGCGTTTGAATGTACTAGCCATTGCCAAGGACGTGTTTGAACAGGACCTCGACGCGCTTGCTGCATACGGCAATCAAGTTCAATATCATGTCCTCTCCATAAATACATTGCGTAGCGTGCTGTTTGCCTGTGTCGGTCAAGACTTGGACGGAGTGCGCGGCGACAACTATCATGAGACAGAGGCTGGTCAGGCCGCACGGCAAAGGTATTACGATTTCCTCACATCATTCCTGCAGGTTCTGAATCGCCTGATGAAATTCGATGCGGTGATTGGTTGCAACTTTGGTCAAGTTGCGTTGCAGGAATTCAGTCGTGCCGTCCATAATTCTGAGTTGCCGTATATCATCTACTTCAAGGAAGGCATACCGATACCGGAGCGGCTAGATGAGTATTGCGCACTGTACGAAGCCGGCTACATGCCGAAACGCATTTTTGCCGATGCAGTGCTGGTCAATAGCGCGACTGGCGCCGAAATGATATCTAGGATGACCATAAATGGTCTTCTCCCTGAAAACATATACGCTGTAGGTGCCCCGCGACTTGATAGTTATCGCATCAAGCCCTCGGTTAAGAGCGAAAGACCTTCGCTTGTTGTCTTTCCGTTTGATCCTCATGTTGCGTTCTTCTATTTCAAAGAGCTATGGGCACAGGATGAAAGGTTTCAATTGCGGTGCAACGAGGTCTCTGGGGCGGACAGCAAATTAATGGATTCACTGTCTGAGAATGCGATCGAGATTTATCGATCCATCATAGCATTTGCCCGTTCCCGCCCAGATGTTGATATTGTTTTTAAATCAAAAAGAAATTGTCGCTCAAAAGAATTTCTCAATGAAGCAATTGTGGATGTTACTGGCAGTCCAATTTCAGATTTCTCCATGGACAATGTCAGTTGGACTGACGACTGGGTAGCCGAAGATCTTATTCGCAAAGCTACCGCGGTGATTTCCCTAAACTCGATGACTACGGTCGAAGCTATACTTGCTGGAAAGCCGGTATTTGTGCCGGAATTGAGTAACGTTTTTCAAGGTAAGCCATGGTCGTTCTTTCATGACTTTCCAAACTTGGTAGGACACATAGAGTCAGAGGCTGACCTGATCATCTATTTCGATCGTGTTCTGCGGTATGAATGGCAAGTTGAAGAAACTGAACGCGAAGCCTTCCTCAAGAGATACACGACCGTTGGCGGCGTCAATTTGTCGACCAATGCGTTTGAGGACGTGTTGGTTTCGACGGTTGAATTGAATACCCGACAGGGGAAGACTGCGCGGTTGAAGCATGTGGCCGGGACTCTCCGAGAAAAAGAACAGGTGTGAGTGGTCAAATGGATATTTGGGGCTTTGTTCCCGCAAGAGGGGGATCAAAGAGCATCCCGTTGAAGAATCTTGTTGATGTCGGTGGCCGGCCAATGCTGGATTATTCTGTGCTAGCGGCAATGGCCAGTGGAAGACTGTCGCGCGTTATCGTTTCCACTGATAGCAACCGAATTGCGCAACGGGCGCGTTTGCTGGGTGTTGATGTAGACAATCGACCAACCGAACTTTCGGGCGACGAGGTACTCGTTGACAATGTTGTAAAGGAGTTTCTAGAGAGAACCTCCACAACATCATCCTTGCCTGATGCGTTGGCTCTGATCCAGCCGACTAGTCCATTTCTTCTGCCAAAGCACTTCGTACAGCTATTCGATGCGCTTGAAGCCCGACCAGATGCGCTTTCAGCACACAATGTCGTTGCCGTGCCACCCATTGCTCATGCTTGGAATCAACGGTGGATCAACGAAAACGGCGAGATAGAATACATCTTCCCCGAGCAAAGAAAACTAGTCCGCCAGAAGCAAGATAAACCTGATCTCAAGATCCTTGGGAATTTGTTGGTCACTCGTTGCGAGGCCTATTTGTCTGGGAAGGGCGTTTATGCAGAGCCCAGCATCGGTGTTGAAATCGACAGACCATATGACTTTGATCTCGACGGTCCAGACGATCTAGTAATCGCACGCGCGTTGATCTCTGCGGGTGCTGTGGATCTTTCTCACTTAGATCAAACAACCTGATACTTTTCTGTTCAACAAACCCAATTTATGTGAGCGGCGACACAGTTGCCGCGATCATCGAGCGTGGGGAGCGCAAATGACATGAAAATTTTGATTCTAGGTGGAGACGGATACCTGGGCTGGCCAACCGCAATGCACTTTTCGCAGCGCGGAGATGAAGTTGCGGTTTTAGACAACTTCGCCAAGCGTCGATGGGAACTTGAGGAAGGTGTTGAACCGCTCATGCCAACGCCTCCTCTCCAGAGGCGCGCTAAGCGGTGGAAGGAAATCACAGGTAACGAAATAAAGCCGTTCATAGGTGACCTTTGCAATCACCGTTTCGTATACAATGTTTTACGCGAGTTTTCTCCCGATGCGATTGTACACTATGGCGAGCAACCTTCAGCGCCTTACTCGATGCAAAATAGAACGACCGCAGTTTACAGCCAGGTCAACAACGTAACTGGCACGCTGAATCTTCTGTTTGCCATGCGGCGCCATTGCCCCGACGCCCATCTCATCAAGCTCGGAACGATGGGGGAATATGGAACGCCGAACATCGATATTGAAGAAGGTTGGATAACGATCCAGCATAACGGGCGTGAAGACACTGTTCTGTTCCCGAAACGACCGGGCAGCTTCTATCACTTATCGAAAGTTCATGACTCTGCTAATATTGAGTTCACTTGTAGAATATGGGGCATGCGAGCCACTGATCTAAATCAAGGTGTCGTTTATGGAGTTGATACATCAACGACAGAGCTTCACTCAGACTTGCGAACCTCGTTCCATTACGATCATGTTTTCGGGACGGTTCTTAACCGCTTTCTTGTTCAAGCAGCTGTAGGGGCACCCCTGACTGTTTACGGACAAGGCGGCCAAACGCGTGGCTTCCTCAACATACGAGATACAATCCGCTGCGTGGAAATCTCCGTCGACAATGCTGCTGAACGCGGTGAATTCCGTGTCTTTAACCAATTTACTGAGCAGTTCTCGATCAATGACCTTGCAGAGATGGTTGCACGGGTTAGCAAGTCCCAAGGGCTGTCTGTCGAAATCACACACTTGGACAACCCGCGTATCGAGGCAGAAGAGCACTACTACAATGCCAAACATACACTGCTTACAGATCTGGGTCTTAATCCCACGTTCCTGAGCGACGAGGTGCTCAGCAAAATGTTGACGACGGTGAGGGCGAATTGCGATCACGTCGATGCCGATGTTTTTGCACCGCAGATCAGCTGGAGCGGTCGTAACGCTTAGTAAAACGAAAAAAATGATCTACCAAAAGTTAAAAAAACTGAGCTCATTGCGATCTGCGGCTCGCGCTATTATTCCAAGTGGCATACGACCGGCAGCACGCGCTCTCTTAGGTGAACGCCGAAACCTCAAGGAGTTGAACCTGGTAGAGGCGTTGGCTGGTGAGGCCTCAAACTTGGCAACGATCGAGCACTATCTCGTCGCCAATTTTGTGCCTGTTCGACAACCAATGATCATGATTTCGCAAGCCATGCGTTCAGGAGGAACGCTGCTTAGTCAGTTATTTGATGATCATCCGCAGGTGCTAATGCACCCCTTTGAGTTGAAGACCGGTTATCCGGGAAAGTGGGATTGGCCTCCTATCAGTCCCAGCAAGCCCGCCAGCGAGAACTTTCGTTATTTGTTTGAACTGACAACGCTGACACTATTGAAGCGCGGTTACTCGAAGGGTGAGCGTGATGAAGCCTCGAGCCACCCTTTTTTGTTAGTACCTTCTTTGCAAAGGGCAGTTTTTGAAAAGTACTGCGAGCGTTTTGAAGTCAAGACTAACCGAGACATCTTTGATGCTTACTTCACATCCTATTTCAACGCCTGGCTCAATTATCGCGGTCTTATCGAGGACACACGCTATGTCAGCGCATTCCTACCACGCTTGTCGAGCAGTGAGGTGCTAACTGACGAGTTTTTTGACACATGGCCAGACGGCCATATGATCTCGGTACTGCGTGATCCACTCTCATTCTATGCCTCCGCAAAGCAGTATGGCCGCAAGTATCAGGAAACCGAGTTCACTGGTTTTGACCAAGCAATAGGATTCTGGCGCGCGTCAGCCGAAGGAATGTTGCGCAATGCGGGCAAGTATGGTGACCGCCTAACCGTGGTCTGTTTCGAAGATTTGACGCAAGAAACTCGCTCAACGATGACCCATCTGTGTACCCGCCTTGGCTTGGACTTTGACAAAAGCTTACTCATGCCAACGTTTAATGGGCGAGCAATCAAGGCCAACAGTAGTTTCGAAGTAACCACTCATGGACTTACTAACCATCGCAAAGATCGACTTTGCGTCCTCGACGACGAGGAGAAACGCATCATTGCTGAAAGTTGTACGCCACTCTACGAAACGGTGCGGACAAGACTCGCAGTCGGAAGCAGTACAGCGATTGCCGCGGTCTCAAAATGAGTACATCAAGCAAACGTGTGATTTTTCATATCGGCCTCCCTCGCGCGGCTTCGACCTACCTGCAGCGCATGGTATTTGAGCAGGCTGACGGTCACGCTATCAGCTATCAGCCTAATGGTATTAAGGGCATGCTCCGTGAAGTCTTTAAACAATACATACGGCAGACCGGTGCCGAGGTCATTTGCGATCTAGATCTAGATTAAGTGGTCATCGAAAGACTGCGTCAGGCCATAACTGAAGCGCCGAGTGAAACCGTATTCGTTTCGTGGGAGAGACTTTGTGGGCGTTGGTGGCTGGATTTCAATGATTCGAAACAGGCAATTGGCATCGTCCATCGCATCTGGCCTGACGCAGACATTCTTATTATCCTGCGCGAACAGGTTGGTTGGCTGACTTCAATCTACAGATATCGTGTTGCTAACGGGATGGCTGCATCGCCTCGGAGTTTTCTCGGCTGGAATGGGCAGCAGTTCGTCCGGACAGATAGTGCCAACCGATCGCGCGGGGATCGCATTAATTCTCTCGAGTTTGACTGGTCCAGGCTCTGTGAAGCCGTCGTCGAACGCTTCGGGCCAAAGAGGCTTCATGTGCTAACCTATGAGCAACTGATTTCGCGACCGGAGAGCTTCCGCATCGCAATGTCTGAGGTTCTCGGACATGACCTTGAGGTTTCTATAACTGATCATAGAGCGAATGGTAGCATGCCAGCGGCCAATACTCATCTGCTCTTAGCCATAAATAAAGTCGTCGGCGCTTTTGGGCGGATCGATCGACCGACGCGTCTTCAGCGAGGCGCAAGACGAATTCTCAAACGCATGCCTGGCCCCAATTACGAGATTTTTGAAACTACAATTAGGACTGCGCTTGAAGATCACTATCGCTCAACAAACCAGAGGCTTCGTCCGTTGCTCGAAGAAGAGTGTTTTTCGCCTTACGCTTATGAGGCCTAACGGAGACCTGATATGAAATCCGTAAGATCTGTTGAAGAGAACCGCCGCGCTTATCATGCCGAGGCAACACTAAACAGTGTCCATCGTGCTTCACTAACTGTGCCAGCGTTCGCCGGCACGGAAGCCGAGATAAGCTTCCTCAACCATTTTCTTATTAAGCGAGGCTACAAACAAGTTGGCTGCCGGATTACAGCAATCGACTATGAAGGAAAGCGAATCGAATCGCGCCTACATGTCATAGACGAGCCGAGAGTCTATCGCATACCACTCAGCGGAATGGTTGAAGCAGAGGTTGCAACCTGGATGGTCGAGTTCTTTTCGGCCAACAACCTCTATATTCCATTCCCTGCCGTAATGGTGAACCACATTGGTGATGGCTTCATCAATACGGTCCATGCGTACAATAGGGTGTTAAACGACGTGTTCGAGGAAGACACAGTAAATGGAGTGCAGGTTTGCGAAGCCTCTATAGATGTCAAGATTGATGATGACACGGACACGTTCGCAATGTTCACAACTGGTCCGCAGCACTGTTCAGGAACGATCGAAGTTACCTTCGATCATGAAGAAGGCGGCCAGTTTAAGCAATTTCTAGAAGTCAGCCAGCCGCGGTTCACGAACAACGTTATTCGCTTGCGGGAACTTTTCCCGAGTGCTCCGGCCGGCTCAGGAAATCTCTTTGTACGGCAGCCGGAGCAGGCCATGTTCTACGGCCGTATGCTTACCGGCCAGATCAAAGCAAACGGCGCCTTTTCGGCCAATCATAGCTATTATGATAGCTCACAGGTCAGCGAGTACTGGGGAGACCCTCGTGAATCTTTAAGGCTTTATCCCTTGCTACCAGGCCTTCGCGCCTCGGCGCGCATTTATCCAATCGTGTCTCCATCTACTCTTCGCATAACTATCGATGTATTCAATGATAGAGGAAGTTTGCTGGAGACTTTTGCAGCTGGCGAACTGACGAGCCCTGGGGCACGCCATCTCGACATTGATGTGACAGCTCTAGTCGAAAACGCCCAACTTGGTGACCGTTGCAAGACGTGGGCACTTCGCGCTGTGCCGATAGAAGGCAATACGCCAACACGGATCGCGCATCAGGCTGTCTATGGTGATATTGAGCGGCCAGACACGCTGGAATCGTCGATTAGTGTTGGTCTTCTCAATCCCAATATCTTCACACCGGAAGGCAAGACTGGCATGGGCTGGGGACAGCTTCCAGTTGGAGCGGAGATAGACAGTTGGCTTGGCGTCGTATTGGCGAAACCCGACGGCAATGATGATAAACTACAATTGCGAATCTATGATGTGGACGGGTTAGTCACCAAATTCGAACAGAATTTACCTGCTGGTGGTGCTGCGATCTTCTCACCTGATGATTTAAGGGGAATTGCGGCTGGTCGACGCGATGCTGACTCTCTTGCGATGCTGTGGTTCGAGGCGAGAACAACGCGGCCGGACGTGCAGGCTGTTGTTGTGTCGCGCCACGCGAAGACCGGGCATTGCAGCGGCGAGCACAATTTCTGACAGGTAAACGGTCTAGCGAAGAACTTTCTGACGCGTGAACTTTGTAATCAATGACGCTGCTACTAACGCACGGTAGACTTTTCCTGTGGCTGGCAGGCTGGAGGCTCTACGCACTTGTCGTACTGACGCTTATCATGGGACTTGTCGATATCATCGGATTGTCGATGATAGTCCCAATACTCGAAATCGGTATCAATGCAGAAGGCGGAAAAAGTTCAATATCACATGCCGTGTCGAGCGTCTTGCTTGCCGTTGGCCTTACGCCGACACTTAAACTTCTCTTAGCGTTGGTCGTACTCATTTTCCTTCTGAAAGCCGTGATTGTTTTTGCCGCCGACCAGACTATAGCTCGAATACAGACAACCGTTCAGGAGGCTCTACGAATGCAGCTGACCGAACGGGTCTTCGCTGCGAATCTGCCTTACTTACTGCGCACGCGAGTCGGTGAGACGGCGAATGTCTTTGTGACAGAGATCCAGCAAACCGTCGGCAATCTAAAGGCACTCAGTATGCTCGCGTGTGCCGTGATCCTGTTCTTGGTGTATTTCTCTGCCTCGCTTTCGGCCAATTGGCTGATGGGCTTGGCAATGATCGGTTTGGCAGTGGTTCTGTTGTGGGCGTTTCGCGGGATAAACCGCATGACGCGGAAGCTGTCATTCAAGATTGCCGGCAATAATGAACGCATTCAGAATCAGATTCTACAGGGTCTAAACAACGTTAAGTATCTCAAGGCGACAGAAAGTAAGGCACCCGTAATCAGACACTTGCGCACCTCCCTCAATCAAAGGCGCAAGGATTTGATTTCTATTCATGTGCTGCGAGCCTTCGTGGCAGCTTCGATTGAGCCAATCGCGGTCTGCGTGGCGGCCATCTTCATTTTACTTTCAATTACAGGACAAGAACGAACGCTTGGCGCAGCTGTGTTGCCGTTACTGTTCCTTTACCGCACAGTTTCCAAAGTTGGTGAGATACAAAAATCTTGGCAATCTTTTTTGCGCACCGCAGGCTCAGTCGCGTCGTTCACCAAGACCTGGGATGCGCTCGCCGATCAAGCCGAGTCGACTTCAGGCTTGCCCTGCCCAGAATTGCGCAAATCCATTCAGCTAAGAGACGTAACCTTCGCGTGGGGCACCTCCGACAAGCCGTTGCTTGACAGAGTTTCCATCGACATTCCCCGTAACTCCGTCGTTGGTTTGACTGGCCCGACAGGTGCCGGCAAGACAACTTTGGTTGACTTGGTTTGCGCTGTGCTTCCATCACGCACTGGCAGTGTAACGTGGGACAATTCCAACTACTGCGAGTTCGACCCACGTTCGATACGATCCCGCATTGGATATGTGACCCAAGATCCGGTCATCTTCAACGATACGATCGCCAACAATATTACACTTTGGGAATCTTGTGATTTGCCGATCGGCGAGCGGGATTCGCGAATGCGAAGCGCGGCCGCGGCAGCACAGTGCCTGGAATTCATCGAATCTACGGAGCACCAATTCGATACGGAGATCGGTGAACGTGGCTTTCGTCTCTCGGGCGGTCAACGCCAGCGGATCGCAATAGCCCGCGAACTGTACCGCCAGCCAGAGATCTTAATTTTTGACGAAGGTACTTCTTCGCTTGACGTAAATACCGAGGCGGCTCTCCAGGAAACACTCGATGCACTTGGTGGAATCTCTACCCTTATTATCATTGCTCATCGGTTGTCGACACTAAAGCACTGCAATCGCATCTATGTGCTGGAGCAGGGACGGATCATCGAAAGCGGAAGCTGGGATGAGTTGATGGCGGTCAAAGCCGGTTGGTTCGCTAAGATGACCCAATTGCAAGGCTCGGCATGAAGGAGCTCGGGTTTGCGCATAGGTCATAGAACAATCGATGGGAATAAGGGAACTTTTATCATCGCTGAGATTGCCCAAGCGCACGAGGGTTCACTTGGGTTGGCTCACAGTTTCATCGATGCTGCCGCAAATGCCGGTGCTGACGCTATCAAATTCCAGACTCATATTGCGTTAGCAGAATCTACCAGAGATGAACCATTCCGCATTCGAATGAGTGGGCAGGACGCAGATCGTTTCGACTACTGGCAACGTATGGAGTTTACACCCAGTCAATGGCACGAGCTGGCAGCACATAGTTCAGAACGTGGTCTGATGTTTCTGAGTTCTGCGTTCTCGGTCGATGCTGTCCAGCTACTGCAGGAAGTCGGCGTTCCCGCTTGGAAAGTCGGCTCAGGAGAAGTTTTCAATGACCAACTACTAGATGCAATGTCGGCGACAGGAAAGCCGGTAATGGTCAGTACCGGAATGGCTGACTGGGATGAGATAAATGCTGCATACCGGCGCGTCATCGATCGCGGTGCTCCGGCTGCGATCTTCCAGTGCACGAGTAAGTATCCAACGCCTCTTGAACAGGTTGGATTTAATGTGATTTCAGAGCTGCGTTCTGAGTTCAACTGCCCTGTCGGTCTGTCTGACCATAGCGGTACCGTTCATCCTTCTCTTTTGGCCTTGGCACACGGAGTTGATCTTCTAGAGGTTCACGTGACGTTCGATCGCACGATGTATGGGCCCGACGCGGCTGCGTCTCTGACCTTTGAAGAACTAGCAAGTGTTGTCGCGTCCAATCGCGCGTTCGCCAAGATGCGTGACACCCCGGTCGACAAAGACGCTCTGGCAAATGAGCTTTTGCAAATGCGAGGACTTTTTAGTAAAAGCCTTGCGTTGCGCATGGACCAGACTGCGGGTACGGAGCTGACCGCCGAGATGCTTACTGTCAAGAAGCCAGGTACAGGTATTACGGCTGATCAAGAGAGCGAGTTAGTCGGTTGCGTACTTACCCGTGATGTATCTGCTGACCGCCTCCTCGTCTGGGAGGATATTGAAATAGCGGGAACGAAGAATTAGCGCACCATGATCTATCAACGGAAAGTCTGCATTGTTGTCAACAGTCGGGCAAACTACGGTCGCATAAAGAGTGTCCTCAGCGCAATCAAACAGCGCGATGATCTTGAGTTACAGCTGGTTGTCGGCGCCTCTGCTTTGCTACATCGCTTTGGCAACGTCCGCGAGTTCATCGAACGCGACGGCTTCGAGATTTCGGCCACTGTTTACTCGATCGTCGAGGGCGAGACTCCGACAACTATGGCCAAATCGACGGGCATGGCGATTATGGAGTTGGCAACGCTGTTCGAGAACCTCAAGCCGGATATCGTTTTGACAGTGGCTGACAGGTTCGAGACAATTGCGACCGCTATCGCCGCGAGCTACATGAATATCCCCGTGGCACATACACAGGGCGGTGAGGTTACCGGCTCAATTGACGAGAGCGTTCGACATGCTGTTACCAAGCTCTCTCACATACATTTCCCTGCCACGGAACTTGCCGCCGATTATCTTGTACGCATGGGCGAGGACCCGACAACAGTTCATTGGACCGGTTGTCCTGCAATGGATGTGGTTGGCTCGATTGATCTGTCGCTGCCGACTGATCTGTTCGAAATTTACGGTGGTGTTGGTGCGTACATTGATCCGAAGGCGCCGTATCTCGTCGTTTTGCAGCATCCTGTGACCACCGAATATGGGCGCGGCTTCGATCAAATCAGTGAAACCCTGGAAGCTATTGCCGCGCTGAATATACAGGCCGTGTGGCTCTGGCCCAACGTGGATGCTGGATCAGACGATGTCTCTAAAGGGCTTCGAGTTTTCCGCGAGAGACGACGCCCGGCCAATATCCACTTCTACCGGAATTTCGCTGTTGAGGACTATGCACGCCTGATCAATAATGCGCAGTGCATAGTTGGAAATTCAAGCTCTGGTCTTCGCGAGGGCGCATTTCTGGGCGTTCCCGCGGTGAATATCGGCACCCGCCAACAGGGCCGAGAGCATGGCGAGAATATAGTACACGTCGATCATGACCGGGACCAGATTCGACAGGCTGTTGAGATCCAGATGAACCACGGGCGCTTTGCGCCTTCAAAAATTTTCGGTAGTGGTGATGCCGGTTTGAGGATCGCAGAATTACTCGCGAAGCAGCCGGTTTCGGTTCAGAAGAAGCTACACTACACATTCAGCGATTGTGGCAAAGGACTGCATGAGGCTAGCAGTGTTTGAACCTTGCGAGATTTGCGGCACGAACGATTGGAAGACGACCTATGAGGGTCCGATCCGTCACGGCTCGTTCGGGAATTTTTCCCCACAGCCCGCGATCGTTGGGCAATGTGCCGGATGTGGTGTGCAACGACTGCGGGAAGCCGACTGCGCCGATGCGGAGATTTACGAGACTGCGGCGTACCGTGAGCTGCTCCATCAGCCGACCGATGCGGATGGTTTCTTTTCCGAGCATGATATTTTGCAGCTGAGTAATCTAGCAGCACTTTGGCCAGAGCCCGTAAGGGGCCGCACGGTCGCAGATGTGGGGTGCGCTGCAGGTAGTTTCCTTGATCACGTCAGCGGCTTGG